>JAJDAP010000079.1 GCA_029261795.1 Deltaproteobacteria bacterium | reverse complement strand
GTCTGCGACCCGATCCTCGACTGCCAGGCCGGCACGGCTCCGGTCACCAACGACGGCGGCAGCAGCACGGTCGACGTCTGCGACGAGGAACTCGACGTCGTCGCCCATGGCCCCGTCGATCTGTTCTGTGACAACGGCGTGTTCTGCGACGGCGCCGAGGTCTGTGATGCCGTCCTCGACTGCCAACCGGGAACGCCGCCTGCCGATGACAGCGTGGGCTGCACCGTCGATTTCTGCGACGAGGCCAGCCAACTCCTCACCAACGTTCCCAACGACGTCCTCTGCGACAACGGGCTCTTCTGCGATGGCGCCGAGACCTGTGATGTGACCCTGGGCTGTCAGGCCGGGCCGGCGCCCGCGGAAGACAGCGTTGGCTGCACCATCGACTTCTGCGATGAAGCGACCGACGTCTTCTCGAACGTGGCCATCGACAGCTTGTGCGACAACGGTCTCTTCTGCGACGGCGCCGAGACCTGCGATCCGACCCTCGACTGCCAGACCGGACCGCTGCCCGCGGACGATGGCGTGGGATGCACGACCGACAGCTGCGACGAGGTGACCGACACCGTCAGCAACACGGCGACCGACAGTCTGTGCGACAACGGCCTCTTCTGTGACGGCGCGGAAGTCTGCGACCCGACCCTCGACTGCCAGGCCGGGACGCCGCCGAACCCGGATGACGGCATCGTCTGTACGGTCGATGGCTGCGACGAGGCGACCGACACGCTGACCCACGCACCGGCCAACGTGCTGTGCGACAACGGCCAATTCTGTGACGGCAGCGAGACCTGCGACGCGCTGCTCGGTTGTCTCGCCGGGACCGCGCCCAACAACGACGACGGCGTCACGTGTACGGTGGACGGCTGCGACGAAGTCAATGACACGGTCATCAACACCGCCAACGACGGTTTGTGCGACAACGGCCTGTTCTGTGATGGCGCGGAAACCTGCGACCCGACCCTCGACTGCCAGGCCGGCCCCGTCCCCGGCGACGACGGCGTCACGTGTACGGTCGACAGCTGCGATGAGACGACGGACACGACCGCGAACACGGCCACCAACAGTCTGTGCGACAACGGCCTCTTCTGCGATGGCAGCGAGGTCTGCGATCCGACACTCGACTGCCAGGCGGGCACGGCGCCGGCGACCAACGACGGTGTGACCTGCACGGTCGATTCGTGCGACGAAGTGGCCGACACGGTCGTCAACACGCCGACCGCGAGCCTGTGCGACAACGGCCTGTTCTGCGATGGGGCCGAAGTCTGCGACCCGATCCTCGACTGCCAGGCCGGCACGGCTCCGGTCACCAACGACGGCGTCAGCTGCACGGTCGACGTCTGCGACGAGGTTCTCGACGTCGTCGCCCATGGCCCGGTCGATCTGTTCTGTGACAACGGCGTGTTCTGTGACGGCGCCGAGGTCTGTGATGCCGTCCTCGACTGCCAACCGGGAACGCCAGCGGCCGATGACAACGTGGGTTGCACCGTCGACTTCTGCGACGAGGCCAGCCAACTCCTCACAAACGTTCCGAACGACGTCCTCTGCGACAACGGTCTGTTCTGCGACGGTGCCGAGACCTGCGATTTGACCCTGGGCTGTCTGATCGGACCAGCACCCGCCGCAGACGGTGTGGGCTGCACCATCGACTTCTGCGACGAAGCGACCGACGTCATTTCGAACGTGGCCATCGATAGCCTGTGCGACAACGGTCTGTTCTGCGACGGCGCCGAGAGCTGCGATCCGACCCTCGACTGCCAGACCGGACCGCTGCCCGCGGACGATGGCGTGGGCTGCACGAACGACAGCTGCGACGAGGCGACCGACACCGTCAGCAACACCGCGGACAACAGTCTGTGCGACAACGGCCTCTTCTGCGACGGCGCGGAAATCTGCGACCCGACGCTCGACTGCCAGGTCGGCACGTCGCCGAACCCGGATGACGGCATCGTCTGTACGGTCGACGGCTGCGACGAGGCGACCGACACACTGACCCACGCACCGGCCAACGTGCTGTGCGACAACGGCCAGTTCTGCGACGGCAGCGAGACCTGCGACGTGCTGCTCGGTTGTCTCGGCGGGACCGCGCCGAACATCGACGACGGCGTCAGCTGTACGGTGGACGGCTGCGACGAAGTCAATGACACGGTCATCAACACCGCCAACAATGCCCTGTGCGACAACGGCCTGTTCTGTGATGGCGCGGAAACCTGCGACCCGACCCTCGATTGCCAGGCCGGTCCCGTGCCCGGCGACGACGGCGTCAGCTGTACGGTCGACAGCTGCGATGAAGCGACCGATACGATCGCGAACACGGCGACCGACAGTCTGTGCGACAACGGTCTCTTCTGCGATGGCGGCGAGGTCTGCGATCCGACCCTCGACTGCCAGGCGGGGACCGCCCCGGCGACCAACGATGGCGTGACCTGTACCGTCGACTCGTGCGACGAAGTGGCCGACACGATCGTCAACACGCCAACCGCGAGCCTGTGCGACAACGGTCTGTTCTGCGACGGCTCCGAGACCTGCGATCCCGTCCTCGACTGTCAGGCGGGTACCGCACCGGCGACCGATGACGGCGTGAACTGTACGATCGATGTCTGCGACGAGATCAACGACCAGGTCGCCCATGGCCCGGTGAACGCCCTGTGCGACAACGGTCTGTTCTGCGACGGCTCGGAGACCTGCGACGCGCTGCTCGACTGCCAGGCCGGCACGGCCCCCGTAACCGATGATGGTGTGACCTGCACCGTCGATTCGTGCGACGAAGTGGGCGACACGATCGTCAACACGGCCACCGACAGCTTGTGCGACAACGGTCTGTTCTGCGACGGCGCCGAGAGCTGCGATCCGACCCTCGACTGCCAGGCCGCCGCGGCTCCGGCTACCGACGACGGCGTCACTTGTACGGTGGATAGCTGCGACGAGATCCTGGACGTGGTCGCGCACGTGGCCACGGACAGCCTGTGCGACAACGGCCTCTTCTGCGATGGCAGCGAGGTCTGCGACGCGACCCTCGACTGCCAGGCTGGTACGGCACCGAGTTCCAACGATGGCGTCACGTGTACGGTGGACGGCTGCGATGAAGCCACGGACACCCTGACGAACGTCCCGACCGACAGCCTGTGCGACAACGGTCTCTTCTGCGATGGCAGCGAGGTCTGCGATCCGACCCTCGACTGCCAGGCCGGCACCGCTCCGGCGACCAACGACGGCGTAACCTGCACGGTCGATTCGTGCGACGAAGTGGCCGACACGGTCGTCAACACGCCGACCGCGAGCCTGTGCGACAACGGTCTCTTCTGCGATGGCAGCGAGGTCTGCGATCCGACCCTCGACTGCCAGGCCGGTATCGCACCGGTCACCGATGACGGCGTGAGCTGTACCGTCGATATCTGCGATGAAATCAACGACCAGGTCGCCCATGGCCCTGTGAACGCCCTGTGCGACAACGGTCTGTTCTGCGACGGCTCCGAGACCTGTGACGCGCTACTCGACTGTCAGCCCGCCGCAGCGCCGGCGACCGATGATGGCGTCGGCTGCACGGTCGACAGCTGCGACGAAGTGGCCGACGTGGTGACCCACGTGGCGACCGACGGTCTCTGCAGCAACGGTCTCTTCTGCGACGGCGCGGAAGTCTGCGATCCGACCTTCGACTGTCAGCCGGGTCCCTCGCCGCCGACCGACGATGGCGTCTCCTGTACTGCCGATAGCTGCGACGAGGCCACCAACGTGGTCACGCACGTCGCCACCAATAGCCTGTGCGACAACGGCCTCTTCTGCGACGGCAGCGAGGTCTGCGACGCGACCCTCGACTGCCAGGCCGGCACGCCGCCGAGCTCCGACGATGGGATCACCTGTACGGTCGACGGCTGCGACGAAGCCAACGACCAGCTCGTGAACCTGCCAACGGACAGCCTGTGCGACAACGGGCTCTTCTGTGACGGCTCCGAGACCTGCGACCCGGCTTTCGATTGCCAGGCCGGCACGGCTCCGAACCCGAGCGACAGTGTCACCTGTACCCTCGATAGCTGCGACGAACCGACCAACAGCTTCGTCCACGTTCCGACGGACAGCCTGTGCGACAACGGTCTCTTCTGCGATGGCAGCGAGGTTTGCGACCCGACACTGGATTGCCGCCCCGGCCTGGCGCCGCCCAGCGACGACGGTGTCTCCTGTACGGTGGACGGTTGCGATGAAGCCACGGACATCGTCACCCACGTCGCCAACGACAGTCTGTGCGACAACAGTCTCTTCTGCGATGGCGCCGAGACCTGCGATCCCACCCTCGATTGCCAGGCGGGCACCGCCCCGGCAACCGATGACGGCGTGGGTTGTACGATCGATATCTGCGACGAGACGGTCGATCAGATCGTACACGGGCCGCTCGATAGCCTGTGCGACAACGGGGCTTTCTGCGATGGCAGCGAGACCTGTGACGCGACCCTCGACTGCCAGGCCGGTACCGCGCCGGTCACCAACGACGGTGTGGGTTGTACGGTGGATAGCTGCGACGAGGTGGGCGACACGATCGTCAACACGGCCACCGACAGCTTGTGCGACAACGGTCTCTTCTGCGACGGCGCCGAGACCTGCGATCCGACGCTCGACTGCCAGGCCGCCGCGGCACCGGCTACCGATGACGGCGTCACCTGTACGGTGGATAGCTGCGACGAAGTGGGCGACGTGGTCACCCACGTGGCGACCAACAGCCTCTGCAACAACGGCCTCTTCTGCGACGGCGTGGAAGTCTGCGACCTGGCCTTCGACTGTCAGCCCGGTCCCTCGCCGCCGACCGACGATGGCGTCTCCTGTACTGCGGACAGCTGCGACGAGGCCACCAACGTGGTGACGCACGTCGCCACCGACAGCCTGTGCGACAACGGGCTCTTCTGCGACGGCAGCGAGGTCTGCAATGCGACCCTCGACTGCCAGGCCGGCACACCGCCGAGCTCCGACGACGGGATCACCTGTACGGTCGACGGCTGCGACGAAGCCAACGACCAGCTCGTGAACCTGCCGACAGACTCGCTTTGCGACAACGGTCTCTTCTGCGACGGCTCCGAGAGCTGCGACCCGGCCTTCGATTGCCAGGCCGGCACGGCACCGAACCCGAACGACAGTGTGGTTTGCACGGTCGATAGCTGCGACGAGACCACGGACACGCTCGTGAACGTCCCCACGGACAGCCTTTGCGACAACGGGCTCTTCTGCGACGGCGCCGAACTCTGCAACCCGAACCTGGGCTGTCTGAATGGCTCGCCCCCGCTGACCAACGACGGCGTGGGCTGCACCGTGGACGGCTGCGATGAAACCGCCGATGTCGTCACGCACGCGACGAACGACAGCCTCTGCGACAACGCGACGTTCTGTGATGGCCTCGAGGTCTGCGACGCGGTCCTCGATTGCCAGGCCGGGCTTCCCGAAGTCGACGGCACGGTCTGCAACGACAGCAACTTCTGCACCGCCGGAGAGTCCTGTCAGGCCGGCGTGTGTGCGGCGGGCACGACCACGGATTGTTCGGCACTCGACGACAGCTGCGCCGTGGGCTTCTGCAACCCGGCCAACCAGGCCTGCGAAGCCGCGAATCTGCCGGACTCGACGCCGTGCTCCGATGGCGATGTCTGCAGCTCGGTCGACATCTGCCTGGTCGGCATCTGCGCCGGCACGACACCGCTCGATTGCTCGGACGGCAACTTCTGCACGGCCGACCAGTGCGATTCGGTGACGGGCTGCAACAACCCGGCGGTCCCCGATGGCCTGGCCTGCGACGACGGCACGGTCTGCACCGTGGCGGATAGCTGCACGGCCGGCCTCTGCGGTGGCCCGCCGCTCGACTGCGACGACCTGGACGCTTGTACGGCGGACGCCTGTGACGATGTGACCGGCTGCTTCTCGAGCCCGACGCCCGACGGCGACCCCTGCGATGATGGCGCGTTCTGTACGGACGGTGACATCTGTCAGCTCGGGATCTGCATCCCCGGCTCACCGCGCGATTGCACCGGCGTCGCCGACGATTGCAACTTCGGTCTGTGCGACGACGTGGTCGACGCCTGTCTGCCGGATCCGCTGCCGAACGGAACGCTCTGCAACGCGACCCTGTGCACGGAGCCCGATACCTGCCAGGTCGGTACCTGCATCGCGGGCCCGCCGAAGACCTGTGATGACAACAGCGTGTGCACGGCCGACGCGTGTGACGCGAACCTCGGCTGCGTGAATACGCCGATCTCGTGCGATGACGGCGACGCCTGCACGATCGATGGCTGCGATCCCTTCGGCGGCTGCAGCAACGTGCTCGACACCAACGACTCGGACAGCGACGGCACGCCGGACGCCTGCGACGTCTGCCCGAACGATGCGGCCAACGATGTCGACGGCGACGGCGTCTGCGGCAACGTCGACAACTGCCCGGTTGCCTTCAACCCGTCCCAGTCGAACGTCGACAACGATGGGTTCGGAAACGCCTGCGATTCCGACACCCTGTTCGTCGGCGGCTTGAACGCCTGTACGCCGGGCACCTGCTCGGGTTGCGGCAGCGTCGTCCAGGGCTACGGCTCGATCCAGGACGCGCTCGACTGCAGTGCCGGCAGCAAGGCGATCCTGGTCCAGCCCGGGACCTATCTCGAGAACCTGGTCATCACGCGCAAGATCCATCTGGAGAGCGCGGCGGGTCCCGCGACGACCACGATCGAGGGCGGCGGCACCGAGCCCACGATCCGGCTCGATCTCGGCGGCGCCGGTTCGAAGGTCGTGCGCGGCTTCACCATCAGCAACGGCGGCAGCGGCGGCGGCATCGCTTCGGGTCTGACCAACATCCAGATCCTGGACAACGTGATCACGAACAACAACAACGCTGGCGATGGCGGCGGCATCAACGTCCAGATCTCGACCGGGCAGATCCGCGGAAACGTCATCACGGCGAACGCGTCGAACGGCAACGGCGGCGCGATCGCGCTGTTCAACACGACCGTGGACGTGGTCGACAACCTGATCGAGGGCAACCAGTCGCGGCTGCGCGGCGGGGCCGTGTTCGTCTCCAACGCGACGAGCGATCTCGAGGAGAACCGACTCCAGTCGAACATCTCCGGCACCGATGGTGGCGCCTTCGCGGTCGAAGGCGGTACGCCGACGCTGCGGGACAACCTGTTCAGCGGCAACGTCGCGAACCTGGCTGCTGGCGGACGCGGTGGCGCGGTCTACGCGATCAACTCGGCGGTGCGCTTGTTCGGCAACGACCTGATCGGGAATACCGCCGCCAGCGGCGGCGCGATGTTCGCCGAGGAGGCGACACCGACCCTGCGCGGCAACCGCTTCGACGCCAACTCGGCCTTCGGCGGCGGTGGTGGCGGCGTGGCCTTCCGCAACGTGCCGCCGTTGGGTGGCGGCTCCAGCGCGCCGCACATCTCCAACAACTTCTTCGTCGGCAACATGTCCACGGTGGCTGGTGGCGGGCTCTGGTGCGAGGCGAGCACGGGCCTCGAGATGGTCAACAACACCTTCGTCGACAACGGCGCAGCGGTAAGCGGCGGCGGCATCTTCATCGGGGCCTGCACGGCGACGATGACGAACAACATGATCGCGAGTTCGGTCAGTGGCGGTGGCCTCTTCTGCAGCTTCGGCTCGGCGGTCACGGCATCGTTCAACAACGTCTGGAACAACCTGGGCGGCGATTTCGGCGGCTTGTGCGCGGCCGGGCTGACGGACTTCTCGACCGATCCGAACTTCGTCGCGAGTGCCTGCACCGTGGACTTCCACATCAGTTCGGGCTCGACGGTCATCGATGTCGGCGACAACCTCGCGACGGGCCTGCCCGCGACCGACATCGAGGGCGGCACCCGCATCCAGGACGGCAACTTCGACGGTACCGCCGTGGTCGATATCGGTGCCGACGAGTTCAGCTGTGCCGACCTCGACGGCGACGGGCTCACGGCTTGCACCACGCCGCGCGATTGCGACGACACCGATGCGAACGTCAGCCCCTTCGCCCCCGAGATCTGCGACGGCATCGACAACGATTGCGACTGCCTGATCGATGAGGGCGTCTCGACGGATACCGACGCAGACGGCTTCACGACCTGCGGCGGCGATTGCAACGACGGCGACCCGAGCATCCTGCCGGGTGCGCCCGAAGTGTGCGACGGCATCGACAACGACTGCAACGGCGCCATCGACGAGGGCTTCCCCGACGTGTGCGTGGCGAACGCCCTGGCATCGCTCCAGATCGGCGCCGGGATCGGCCTGGCCGGCGACACGGTCGGCTTCAACGTGGTCCTCGCCGTCGATCCGAGCACCTCGGTTTCGGCGAGCTCCAACGACATCCTGTTCGATCCGGCCATCGCGGTCTCGGGCCCGACCTGCGCACTGAACCCGGCGATCACCGGCAAGATCCTCAGCCAGAACAGCCAGGGACCCGGTTCCGAGCGCGTCCTTGTCGCGGCCGCGAACAACCTCGCGATCCCGCCGGGCGACCTCTACTCATGCACCGTCACGCTGGGCGGCAGCGCGCCGGCGGGGACCTATTCGCTTCGGACCGTGGCCTCCACATCGGATCCGCTGGGGAGCCCGGTGCCGACGAACGGCCTGGCGGGAAGCCTGACGGTGTTGCCGGCGGCTGGAACCACGCCCACGGGCGGACTGGTCGGCGATTGCGACGGCGACGGCACGGTCGACATCGCCGAGCTGCAGACCGTGTTCAACATCTTCTCCGGTGTGAGCCCGCTCGCGAGCTGTACGGCCGCCGATCTGAACCTGAACGGCGCCGTGGACGTGAGCGAAGTGCAGATCACCATCAACAACCACCTGGGTCTGTGAGGATGAGCATGCGAACCCTCGCTTCCCGAATCCTCGTGACCGCACTGCTGGCGCTCGGCCTCGTCGCTCCCGCGGGTGCTGCCGAACTCGCGATCGGCACAGGCACGACGAGCGCGGGCGCAACCACCACGATCGATCTGGTGCTGAGCCTCCAGCCGGCGGAAGGTGTCGCCGCGCTCTCGCTGGAACTCTCCTACGACGCGGGCCTGCTCGAAGAGCCGCCGGTGTGCACGATCCACCCCTCGATCTCAGCGAACCCGGTTGCCAAGAGCCTGGTCCAGACCCAGCCCGGTTCGGGCGTCGCGCGGCTGGGCATCTTCGGCTTCAACAACGAACTGATCCCCGCGGGAACCGTGGCCTCGTGCGTCTTCACGGCCAGGACCACCGCAGCCGCGACGACGACCCAGCTCCTCGGGATTGCCGGTGGCTCAGCGCCGAGCGGCGCCAGCGTGGCGGTTTCGGCCGCGAGCGGGGCCATCACCATCATGGGCGACGGCGACGGAATCGACGTGGACGCCGGCCTGCCGGCCTGTACCCCGGGCCAGACCGTCGGCTGCTCGGACAATTGTCCGACCGTGGCCAACGCCGGCCAGGAGGACGGGGACGCCGACGGCGTGGGAGACGCCTGCGATCTCTGCACCGAGGAGCCCGATCCGGGCCAGGCCAACACCGATGGTGACGCCTTCGGCAACGCCTGCGATTGCGACTTCGATCAGGACGGAAGCTGCGGAATCAACGATTTCAACACCTTCCTCGCCGACTTCACCGACACCACCGATGGCGGAACTGGCACTGACATGAACGCGGACGGCAGTGTCGGTATCCTAGACTTCCAGCTCTTCGTAGAAGGCTTCGGAACGGCGGCGCCGGGACCCTCGGCCTCCGCGCCCTAGGGTCTCACCAGGCCCTACGGGCCGGAAGCTGCCCCGCGCGATCGACCCCGTTCGATCACGACTCAACCCCTATTCACCGTGAGGTACAAAGATGAACCAGAACGTTGCGACGATCATCGGATCCCTGATCCTGGGCGCCGCCTTGATGCTGGGCTCCAACCAGGTGGCCGGGTCGCTCGACCGGGCCTCTGAGCAGCTCGATGGCATCCAGACGGCCATGGACACGATGGCCAAGAACGCGAGCCGGGTGCTCGCTGCCGGTAATGCCGGCGCTGCCGCGGCGCCTGCCGTAGCCCCGCCGCGGCGTGGTCCCGACCCGAACCGCAAGTACGAGATCGCCCTCGGCGCAGCTCCGGTGAAGGGTGCCGAGAACGCCTCGATCACGATCGTGGAGTTCTCCGACTTCCAGTGCCCCTTCTGCAGCCGCGTGACCCCGACCCTGAAGAAGATCCAGGAGGACTACGGGGACAAGGTCAAGGTCGCGTTCAAGCATCTGCCCCTCGCATTTCATGCCAAGGCCCCGGCGGCCCACAAGGCCGCGGTGGCCGCCGACCAGCAGGGCAAGTTCTGGGAGATGCACGACAAGATCTTCGGGAACCAGGGCGAGATGAGCCCGGCCAAATACGTCGAGTGGGCCGGAGAGATCGGCCTCGACGTCGAGAAGTTCAAGAAGGACGTGGCCTCCGACGCTGTCACGAAGCAGGTCGATGCCGACAAGCTCGAGGCGGCCAAGCTGGGCGTGACGGGGACGCCGGCCTTCTTCATCAATGGCCGCTACCTCTCGGGCGCTCAGCCCTTCGAGGCCTTCAAGGTCATCATCGACAAGGAACTCGAAGACGCCTGATCGCCCGAGCGGCCTCGACAGACCGAGCCCTGCGGGCTCCGTCCACCGGGTGTGGACGGAGCCCGTCGCAATTTCAGGCCCGAGGCGTCTAAGAAGAGTTTTGCCTCAAAGGGAAAACGATGACTACCCCGGGCCCGCGCTTCGCATTTCCCCCATTCAAGGGGAACCGGAAAACGCTCTTCTTTCCGGGAGGTTGCGAGGTTGCAGGGGATTCCCATCAGATATGGGGTTTTCGGTACGCAATTTGCTTTATGATCGGCGTGCCCGGAGCGTAAGTTGCGCTGCCGGGGAGGCCCGAGTGGTAGGCAGGGAATTCCTGGTCCGCCCAAAGAGGCCGCCGTTTCGATCAGGAGGCGAAAGAGATTGTTTTCCCAAAAGCTGAAGAGGTTCGCGCTTCTCGGTGGCTTCGCTGCCGCCGGGCTAGTGTTCGGGCCGATGGCGGCCTCGGCCGACGTCAACAAGTGTGGAAAGGACGTCACGAAGAACAACGCGAAGATTACGACCGACGTCCAGAAGGAACTGGCCAAGTGCGTTGATGGCTGGTTGAAGGACGAGGACAAGGTTGCGGCCAATATCGCGAAGGGTCTCGCAAAGACCCCGCCGGTGAGCGAGGCCGACTCGATCGAGGCTGGCGCATCCAAGGGCCTCATCAAGGCAGCCTTGAAGTGCCAGAAGAGCCTGGCCAAGATTGGTGTGGTCGGCGTCGACATGGCCACCATCGACGGCGTCACCGAGAAGGGCAAGCTCGGCAAGTCCTTCAACAAGTTGAAGGACGCGACGGGCCTGGGCACTGCGGGCAAGCACAAGTGTGGCCCGAAGACCTTCGATGTCACCGCGGTTGACGAAGAACTCGGTCAGCTTGGTCTCCTCTCGACGGCCACGTTCGGCGACCTCGGTCTCCGCATCATCGTGGGCGGCGCGTTCGGTCAGGGCTGGGATACCCAGGTGATCAGCAACGGCGACTCGCATCGCGTCTTCGGCGCGATGGCCGAGAACCGCTGCGGTCTCTCCGGGGTGGCTTGCGACAGCGACCTCGATTGCCCCGGTCTCAAGGGCGTTCCCGAGACCTGCGACGTGACGGGCTGCCCGGACTGCTTGAAGTTCGGTCGTGCCGCGAACACGGACCTCGGCCCTGGTGGCACGTTCCATCTCTGCAACGCGAGCACGACGTTCGCACTTCCGGGTACCCCGTGCGCGGGCGCCGATCCGGATGGTGGCGACGAGTCCATCTGTGGCGGTGTCGCCGGCATCACCGACTTCTGCGACAGCACCCCGCCGGGTGGATCCTTCGCGGGTCCGGCCGCCGGGACGCAGTGCATCAGTGGTGGTGTGACCGCGACCAACCTCGAGGCCTACCTCAATGGTCCGACCGGGGGCACGTTCTTCTGCGACGAGACCGTGGCCGATCTGGGCGGAACTGGCTTCGTCGGCCCGGCCGGCGCGCAGTGCGATCCCACGGATGTGGCCCCGATCGGGCCCAACTTCCCGGCTCCGGTCACCGTGTCGCTCAATGGCACCAGTGCAAACCAGATGATCGATGTGGCAGAAATCCTCCCGGGTGGCATCGCTACCTCGGGCGGCCCGGCGCGAGGAATCGTGGCGACACTGATCCTCGGCGCGCCGATCGACGTGTGTGTCGATTCGCTGCGAAACCATGGTTTCATTGCGACCGCGGCTGGCGCCGGAGTGCTGCCGCGGGTTGATGTGGCTGCATGTGGCGACATCGACATCGCCGCAGATACATCTGGCGCCCCTGGCGTGGATGCCTGTTCAACGTTCACGCGCTGCACGGAGACCGAGATTCCCTTGTTCGCCGGGGTGTTCCCGGCTCACACGGCCAAGACCTGCCAGGACATCACGGTCAGCGTGACTCCCTCGGTGGCTGGCGACTCCGCCGCGGTCAACCTGCAGCGCACCACCATCGGCAGCTGCGCCGATGTCTCGTTGTCTCCCGGGACGCCTGGTGGCAACCTGCTGACGACGGGTGAGGCCTCGGGTGATGCCTGGGACGTCGGTCCGACGATCCAGCTCTCGCCGGGAGCCGGTGGGCAACCGTCCACGGACGCGGGGGCGCGACACTTCATCGCCGGCCCCGCGAATGCGCCGTTCACGGGAACGCCGTATGACCTGGCTGCACTGGCACAGGGTCGCCTCGAAGGTGGCACCCTGGTCGGTTCGTTCGCGTCCGCTCAGGACGACGCTACCCAGCTCCTCGGTCACACATTGACCACGGTTCTGGTGGAGTGCATCGCGCCGTAGCGGGATGCCATTGGTCCGAAGGGCCGGAGGGGTTTCCACCTCTCCGGCCCTTTTTCTGCTCCATGGGAGCCGCTAATTTTGAGGCGCCGCCAGCCGCGCGAATTCGCGATGGCGCCGCTTGGACCGCACGGGAGGGTGCGATCCGAACCCCGCAGAACCTCGAAGGGAGAGCTGACGATGAGAACGATGAAGGACAACCTCCAACGCCTTGCCGGCATCGTGTGCGCGCTCGCGCTGTTCCTGGCCGTAGCGCCCGACGCTTCGGCGCTCGACTCCCGTGAGGACCCGGGGCCCGATGGCTGGGCCGGGGTGCGCTTCGGGACGCCCGAGGAGGTCTTGCTCGAGCAGTTCCCCGACGCCGAGCAGATCCGCGACAGTGGCCATGTCGAAGGAAGCCAGGTCCCCCGCCTGCAGGATTACCGGGTTCGCGCCAAGGAAGTCCTCGGAATCGCACCCTGCGACGTGACGTTCCGGCTCGCCGGGGACATGGTCTACAACATCAGCTTCGACTGCCGCGCGTCCGAGACGCCTGCGGGCCCGATCCTCGAGCAGCACTTCGGCGAAGCCGGGTTCTCCCTCGGGAATGTTTCGTACTGGGCCGGGAAGACTTCGGGCGTGTCGATGCGAGATGGCTTGAACGTCTTCGGCTTCTACAGCAATGGCCTGAACGAGATGGTCCAGCAGAAGCTCCAGGCCGAGTTGATCCGCCAGAGCGCCATCGGGGCCGCCCAGAAGGCCCAGTCACAGTGAGAATGGACACCCGCAGCGGCCTCGTCGTGGCATAATTCGATCTGCGCCGCACGGGGCCCAAGCCCCGGCCGGCCCATCCGGAGTGGAATCATGCAGTCTCACATCCCGCGGAACATCGCATTCGTGCTGGGCCTCTTGGCGCTTACGGCCTCGATGGCCTACGCGCGGCATGCCCTGGATGGCCCCGACGGACCGCTAGCCGACTTCTCCTGGGAGGCGTTGGCGAACCCCACCGAGCGGGCCGTCGATTCCGACGACGTCAGCGCCGGCCGCATCAACATTGCGACCGCCACGACGCCTGGTTCGGCTGAAGTGCCCTTCCAGGACGCCCAGACGGACGCTCTCGAAGTGTCTGAGGGCATGGAGGGGCGCCACGAGGAGGGGTTCGTGGCCGAGTCCAGAGAGGTCCGCAGGCGGACCCGTCTCGCGCGGGAGCGCCACCTCCAGCGGCTGGCCACCGACGACCCCGATGGGGTCGTTCGCAGCGCGGCCGTCGATGCGCTGCTGGAGCTGGGCGCCGTGAACGGCCTCGTGGATGTCGTCGCACAAACGAGTGCGCCGGCCGACGTGAGGAGAGAGGCCATCGAGGCCATCGAGGATCTCGAGCCTCTCGAACCGGACGAAGTCGACGAGTTCGAGGCCATGACCACACCGGCCCTGCTCCAGGCGGTCGGCGACCCCGACCCGGACATGTACGAGCCAGCGCTCTACATTCTCGAGGAGAGCACCGACCCCGCCGTGCCGGCCGCGCTGTGGGGCATGTTCGAGGGCGACCTCACGAGCAATTACGACCGGGCCGAGGCGATTCTCGGAGTGCTGGACTTCCTGGGTGAGGAGGTCGACGAGGCATGGGAGGCACTCGACTATTTCGATCCCACGGACTGGGCCGCGGTCGCCAGGCAGCGGGTCGCCAACGGCTGGACGCAACTCGATTGCCAGTCGACTGTGATCGCCTGCGCCGGAGAGTAGGAGCCGACCGGCGATCTTCCCACTCCGGCGGTTCTAGACCGGGTCGCCGAGCGCCTTGGTCTTCTCCGCTTCGAGTCGGCGCCGGTCGAGTTCGATGTTCTCGATCAGCTCGAAGATCTCGGCCTTCACGGCACGATCGACTTCGGCCTCGAAAGCGGCCTGCACCAGCGGGAAGTCGCCGGGCTCGACCATGAACTCCAGTGCGTCGGCTACACGGTGCCTGACGTCGCCTGACGCGTCCTGAAGATGATCCAGGAGAATGTCCGTGGCCTTCCGGCCACCGATGAACTCGAGCGCCTCGGCGCCCGCGATCCGAACGACGGGTTCCTTGGCCTGGTCCATGATGGCTCCGCACGCCAGCGCGGCTTCGTCCGGCACGTGCTTGCCGATGAACTCGAGCGCGGAGATGGCTTCGAGTTGGACGGCCGGGAGCTGGGGCTCGGCCTGAGCCAGCTCGAGAACCTGCGAGACTTCTGCGGCGGTCTTGCCCGCGACACCGACGTCGAAGATGCGGGCGTTACGCGGATCGTTCTCGCCGGTCTTCTCGATCGCTTCGGTTCCGGCGCTGTAGGCCTCGATGGTCCTACCCGGCTCCTCCAGCGCGGTGCCGTCGGAGGTCGTGGCCTCCTCGGAGCACGCGCCGACCAGGGTCATCGTGGTCGCGACGAGCAGGGTGGGAAGATGGTTCGGGTGTCGGTGGAACAAGGGCAAAGGCTGGATCTCCAAGTTCGGGGCGAGTAAATTTACCAATCCCCTGGGGCCATCGCGAACGCGCTGCGGATGAACGGCCTCTATCGTCCTGCCGTGCTCATGGCTGGATGCCGACTGGAGAAATCCATGAAGATGGGTCGCTGATGCGTCGAGCCGCCATCTTGGCTGGCGCCGTCCTCTTGACGGCTTGCTTCGTGGTGCTTCGCCTCTCGATGGATTCACGAGCGCCCGTCGAGGCGGCGTCCGCGGCCGCCGTGCCGACCCGGGCTGCCGAGGTTCCCGTGGCCTCGGAGGCGGCCGGCCTTCCCGGGAAGGCCGAATCCAGGCGCGCTTCGAGCGGCTCGAGCGCGGCTGACGTCCCGTCCACGCCAGCGGCAATTCACGAGAGGCTCGCGCAGGCAGCGCGTGCCGCTGGCAGTCTCGGGAGCCGGCCGACGGCCCGCGCGGCCGACGCGGCTGACACCCAGGGACTGATCGACGCACTCGTCGACCCGAACCCGGTCGTCCATGAACTGGCCGCGCAGCTGGCGCTGGAGAGCCGTGATCCGAACCTGGTGGCGAGCCTCTGGGATCGGTTCTTTCAGCATGCCGAGAATGCGGACGGCGCCGCGACCCGTGTGCTCGACGTGCTGGAGGGCCTCGATCAGGAGGTCGACCAGGCCCGCGCGTTCCTCGACTACGCCGATCCCGCCGATTGGGACGCGTACTCCGACGCGATCCGGGCCCAGTTCCCGCACCCGGGCGAGTGACTCAGGGAATGGGCGCCGAGGGTCCGGGAAGGGTCGTGCTGAAGCCCTTCAGGAACAGGTCGAAATCGGCGATGCCGACGCTGCCGTTGCCGTCCATGTCGGTGCCGGTTCCAGCGTCGCTGGTACTCTGGAAGTCCGGGGTGAAGATGCCGAAGTCGGCGATGTCGCAGCGGCCCGACTGATCGAAGTCGCAATCGCAGGCGTTCCCGAACGCATCGCCGTCGGTATCGAGCTGGCTCGGGTTCGGTTCGAGCAGGCAGTTGTCGACGCTGGCGTCGATGCCGTCCTGGTCGGGGTCGTTCTGGAGCGCGGCGCGGTCGAGGGCCCAGAGTTCCTCGCCGGTGCTGCCGTCGTCGGCCCGGAAGAAGATCCACGGGCCTGCCGCCGTGAACTCGACGGGGCTCGAGCTGGTCGGGCCGAGCGCGACCCGGCCGACGCGACGCGTCCCCGCCTGGGTTCCGTCGCTGGCCCAGGCCTCGCAGCCCTCTTCGAAATCGCAGGCCTGGAAGAGCATCAAGCCGTCCACTTCGACGAAGTGGTCGGGGTAGGAGCCCGCCGGCCCGGCATGGATGTCCTTCACGAGTCGCGTGCCCGCAACGGTGCCGTCAGAGATCCAGAGTTCGGTGCCATGGAGTCCGTCGTTGGCGCGGAACAGGACCTGGCCCTGGTAGGGCGTGAAGCGCTCGGGGAAGGAGGAGAGAAAGCCACTGTGGATGTCGAGGAGCAGCCCGGACCCGACGTCCGTGCCGTCGGAGCTCCAGAGTTCGCGACCGGCGACCGGGTCTGCCGCGCTGAAGAGAACGCCACCCCCGGCCAGTGCCACCAGCTCCTGGGGCACGGCGCCGCCGGGGCCGACGATCAGGTCGCCGACCCTGGCGGCGCTCGTCACCGCCGCGTCGGTCACGTAGAGCTCGCGGCCCGAGACCCCATCGCCCGCAGCGAAGTAGACGAGGCCCCCGGAGGCCGCGAAGCCGCTGGGCGAAGAGTCCGCCAGGGGCATCGGGTTGACGTCTTCGATCAGGAGTGTCCCCGCGCTGGTACCGTCACTCAGGTGGGGCTCGACGCCATTCGTCACGCCGTCGGCGGCGAAGACCACGCGGTCTGCATCGATGGGCGTTACCTCGGTCGGCTCGCTGCCGACGCCCGAGGGAAACAGATCGGCGACGATGTCGGTCGTGACACCATCGGTCTGGTAGAGCTCGCGAGCCGTGAACAGATTGGTGGCCGTGAACAGGAGCATCGAGGAGAGCGGGACGAACTGCTGCGGATCACTGCCCCCGAAAGCCTCCAGGTCCGCCACCAGGCGGGTTCCTGAAGACGTCCCATCGCTGGCGTGGAGTTCGCGACCCGTACCCGTGGCGTCGGCGGAGAAGAAGACCTCGCCACCGAACGCGGTCAGGTCCTGCGGGTCCGAGCTCGGCCCCCCGGTCTTGAGATCCGCCAAGCGCTGGGTGGTTCCGCCAGGGCCGCCGCTCGCCCAGAGCTCGCGCCCGAAAACGCCATCGGTGGCGGAGAACAGCACCTGCCCGCCGAGCGCTTCCAGGGCCTCGGGCCGGCCGCTGGCAACGTCCGTCGCCAGGTTGGCCAACTGCCCGGTGCCGCTGGATTGTCCATCGGTGATCCAGAGCTCGGTTCCGGTCACACCATCATTCGCAGCGAAGATGGCGACGCTGCCGATCTCCTGGAACCCCGTCGGTGCGGAACCGACGCTATTCGGCCGGATGTCCGCCAGCAGTTGGGTACCGGCACTGCTGCCGTCGCTGATGTGAGGCTCGCGAGCTACCCCTTGCCCCTTGGCACTGAACAGCACGCGGGAGCCGAAGGCGATCAGTTCCTTCGGGTCCGAGCCCCCGGTCGGCTGCAGATCGATCACGAGCGCGACCCCGGAGCCGTCGAGCCGGTGGAGTTCGCGTCCGCCCGTCGCGCCCTTTGCGTTGAAGAAGAGGGTGCTTCCAACGGGTGTCAGCTCGCGGGGAGACGACGAGGCGGTCTGGAGATTCCAATCGGCCACCAGGTTCGTGCCCGCGACCGTGCCGTCACTCCGCCAGAGTTCGCGGCCGGTGAAGACGTCGGTGCCCGAGAAGTAGAGCTCGCCCTGCCACTCGACCATATGGAGCGGGTCGAGCATCTGCCCGGAGGGCGCGCCGAGATCGATGCTGCCGGCGACGCTGCCATCGGTGCGCCACAGGTTGCGGCCGGTACCGAGGCCGCCCTCGGCAGCCGAGAAGAACAGCAAGCCGCCGGCAACCGTGAGTTCCATCGGGCTCGAGCTGGTGTCGTCGGTGGCAAGGTCGAGGAAGAGCTCCGTTCCCGCGCTGGTTCCATCGGAACGCCACAGTTCGAGGCCCTGGGTCACCAGCTCGAAGACGCCGTCGCCGTCGGGATCGACGGAGACCTCGTCCTTCGCAGCAAAGTACACCTGGCCGCCGAAGCTGCGCAGGCCATCGACGTTCCCGGAATCCCCCTCCCACAGGTCTCGGACCAGGGCCGTGCCCGAGGAGGTTCCATCCGAGCGGTGCAGTTCGCGCCCGACGCTCTCGAACTCGAAGCCTCCGTTGCCATCGTCCTCGATCGTGGCCGAGATGGCGCTGAACACGAGGATCGCCCCGAGCGCCGTCAGCTGGGTCGGGTTCGATCCCGTGCGGCCAGGGAACAGGTCGGCCACCAGGGTGGTGCCTCCGGCCGTGCCGTCTGTCGACCAGATCTCGCGCCCGCGGAGCCCGTCGTCGGCGCCGAAATAGATGCGGCCGCCCACCAGGGTGAGGTTTCCCGGGTTGGCGCTGCATGCGCCAGGACAGATGTCACTGACCAGCCGGGTGCCCGCTGGCGTCCCGTCGCTCACCCAGAGTTCGCGTCCCGTTCCCGGGGTGCTGGCGGCAAAATAGGCCTGGCCTCCGACCACGAGTTCGGCGGCCGGGAAGCTGGAGCGGACCTGGGACCCGGTGTCGAGGTCGGCCACCTGGAAGACCGGAACATCGGCACTCGCCAGCGTGGGCAGCCACGCGAGAGCCAACAGCCAGGCCACCACGGGACCTCGCAGCCCCCACACGTCCAGCGCCATCCTGATGCTCCTCTACTCTTCGTTGCCGGCGTTCTGCCGCGGCGGGGCCCCTCGCGGGTGCCCGCGCGCACCCCACTCCTATAGGTGGCGTCGGCGCTGCCAAGGTGTCGGCGGTCGAATCAGAGAATTCGGTTCCTCCGGGGAAGGGGTTACTCGCGTTTATGCATTTTCTGCTGGTGTGTTTCCCCCTCTCCCTGCATCATGCCTGCACCTAAATGACGAGGAGGCGCGTCGATGTTGCCGCAGCAGTTGAAGCGGATCGCGACCGGTGGGCTTGCCACTGGTTTTGTGCTGGCTGGGTTGGGATTCATGATCGGAGCAGGAGCGGCCGCAGCCGAAGAGCAGAACGCGCTCGGCGCACTCATTCCTGGGGCCGTCGTCAGTGAGGCCGAGCTGGGCTCGGTCTACGGCAAGGGCGTCACGATCATCTCGTTCGGAGGCGGTCGCATCGAGGCGACTTCGATCAAGCCGCCGAACCTACGCGATAGTGTGATGGGCGCCTTTCGTTCCGCCGGTGTGAGGCCCTCGCTCAACCCGAGTGGTCCGAACGGAACCTCCGGCTCGGCACTGCCGGCCGCCAAGATCCCGTCCGGCAGCATCAAGATCGAGGACATCGGGAACTCGAGCATGTCGGTTTCGCGCTCGTTCTGAGCGCGGTCGACGCCTGACGGCCGATCCCGACAACCGGGATCGGCCACCGATGGGATCGCGGCCGGCGCCGCTGGCCTCCGCGCGCCCGTAAGCCGTCCCGCTGCCGTCAGCTGGTGCTGACACAATCGGTCGGAAGGAACCACGTTCCCTTGATGCGAATCCGCCAGCTCCTCTTCGTTTCCCTGCTGATGCCATTGCTCGGCTTCGCCCCGGCGCCGGCCACGGCCACGCCGGTCTTCCTGGCAGGATGGGACCTGGACGCGATTTCGCCGCGGACGACCGAGGCCGGCTTCGTCTCCCTCACGAGCTGCACCATGTTGCCGGGTGAACTCGGTCTCGGCTGCGGGAGCGCATTCGAGAACCCGACCAACCCCGACCCGATCCTCGGCTATCTGGACAGCGGTCGTCCCACGTCGGACTTCCGGGCCAGCCCGGTCAACGGCGATCCGATGGGCGCCGGCGATCTCTGGGACGACGGACACTCCATCGTGGCCGGCCTCGAAGCAAGGCTCCAGTTGCGGGGCTTGCCGCAGGGTGCCTTCGAACTCTGGTTGCTCAGCTTCGGGCCCGATGGAGAGCGCACGACCGTCTCGGTCTTGGATTCCCAGGGTCTGGCCGGGACCGCCACACTGGATCCCGTCGGCGGAATGCTATTCGACACCCAGGTCGCCAAGATCCCGATCGTGGTCGACGCATCCGGGATCGTCGATATTCGTTATGCAGCCGGTCCGATCAGCGCGCTCGGGATGCTGAACGGAGTCCTGCTGATCCCCGAGCCGGCGCTGGCGGTCCTCGTCGCGGTCGGCCTGCTGGCCGCGCATCGCCGCAGCCGCTGAAGGCTCGCAGGTTGCTCTCGTCGGCCGGCTTCTCGTGTCGAGGACGCGCTGACTAGCGGTGCCTGCGCGAGTGGATGCCGACCCGGGCGGTGGGCTCGGTTCAGCCCGGAGCGGCAGCGGGGTCGAGGAGTGGACCGGCCCGCTTCCAGCCCTCGTTGAGGAGCCAGGTGTGCGTGAATGTGACCGCCCGGCTTCCGGGCGTTCCTCTTGCCGCGATCACGAGATCGTGCGCCGACCGCTTCCAGCCCCCGAACCATCGACCTGACGAGGCCGGATCGATGCGCACGCTGCTCGGCGCGCGTTTCATGTGCCGTCTGGCATTCATCAGGACATACCGCAGTGCGTTCCGCACCTGGGTCGGTGTCTTCAACACCACATGGTGATACCGGTCCTTCAGGACCGGTCCAGAGCGCGCGAACACGCGATTCACCGCACGCGCGAGGCGCGCGCCCAGTGCGTTCATCCCGCGCCCCAGCGCGTCCGCATCCTTCGCCTCCACCAGCAGATGGACGTGATTGGCCTGGATCGAATAGTGCGCGAGCCGGAAGTCCCCGCGATCACAGGCCTTGGCCCAGGATCGTTCTAGCTCTCGCACCAGCTTCACGGTTCGAAGGGACGGCACGCCATCGCGCACCTTCAAGGTGACGTGGCAGGGAAACCGGGAAGCGAGTCCGGTTCGGCGCAGGTGCGGAATGCCGGACCCCGCCTGCGGCTTTCGCCCAGCACCGATCCGCTTCCCGCCCCACCCGGAGTGTCGCAGTTCGAGCTGTATTCCGGATGCCTTACGTCGCATAGTGTTGACTATAGCGAGGTTATGATATCAATCAAGAGGAATCGACATCGCACCCTCGAAACAACGTTCGACTCGCCCCACGCCCGCTCGCGCCCTCGACCCCAACCCGAGCTACCTAACATCTACGCGAAGCACCCCCTCAAAAGCCCTCCGGGACCAAGTGCGCTCGAAGGGGACCGTTTTCCCTCCCTCGAGGCAGCGTTCGAGTCGCCCCACGCCCGCTCGCGCCCTCGGACTGGAGGACGCTCGTCCTTCGAGGCCTCTGGACGGAGAAGGCCGCGAATCTCCGTCGCTAGCGCTGTCGGTCAGCGCTCACGGCACGGCGGGGCAGCGCTGTTCGCGAATGTTGTCGGGGAAGTACTCGTTCAGGAAGAATGGAAACGCGGCCTCGGCGTTGCGTGGCACGTCGTAGGCGCGGGCCACCAGGCTGCAGTCGACGTCGACCGCACACGGGGCGCCGATCCGCCCGGCGATGCATTGACCGCCTACCCCGCACTGCCCGGACGAGAGCAGGTGGATCTGCAGACTGAAGGCGTTGCAGTCGGCGTCCACGCTGCAAGCCTGTCCGATGCGACCGGTGGTGCACAGGTTGGTGCCGCCGTCACACGTGCCGGTAGGGGTGAAGCCGCGGCGATCCGGCTCGACCAGGCAGCTGAGCGTGGCAGCACGGTCCAGGAACCCACCCGAATCGATCTGGGTGCAGGCGGGGTCCCCATACTGGTTCCGGGTCGGGCTGTTGCGTGTCTTCTGGATCATGCTCAGCTGCGCCTGATGGGAGACGAGCAGCGCGGCGGTATCGTCCGTGCGCTGCTGGAACGGAAGCCAGCGGCTCTGGCACTGGCGGCCGTAGCACTTGATGCCGCGCGACGGCGGCTCCCGCTTCTCCGTGTTCAGGTTGCCGGCCGTGTCGAGCGCGGGCGAGTCGTCGTCCTCATCGGTCATGAGCAGGACGTTGGGCACTGCGTCTGGGCGACAACCGAGCCGGCTCGGATCTTCGAGGGCGAAGCGGATCGCTTCGCTTCCGGTCTCCGTGGCATTGCGGATGCAGTTGAGGTGACGCGGGTCGAGCGGGTCGTCTGAACAACGGCCGATGTTGAACTCCATCATGTCGAAGAGCGCCTGATCGAAGGCGACGAGGTCGTTCGTACAAGGCAGCACGACGTCGGGAATCGCCGGGCCCCGCTTGGCCTGTCCCTTGCGGTTCGTACCGAAGCGCACGATCGCCAGTCGATAGTCGATGCCCGCCGCAGCGAGCTCGGCCGGGAAGCCCGAGAGCAGCCCCGGCAGCCACTGCTTGAAATCGCGGCGCATGCTCACCGTGGCGTCGACGACGAGGATGAAGTCCGCCGGCGGTGGGGTACCCGGCGGCAGCGGGGCCACCTGGCAGACGCCGGCGAGACAGCTGTCCGTCGTACACGGATCGCTGTCACACATGCTTCCGTCCGCCGCGATCTGGTCTGCGGGGCAGCTCAAGGCCAGCCCGTCGCACGCCTCGGCCGCATCACAACCGAACGAGGCGGCCCGGCACACGGTGCCGGCGGGCGCGGTCAGGTCGGCGGGGCAACTCGTCAGCGAACCGTTGCAGACTTCCTCGACGTCGCAGAGGTCGACGGCCGCGTTGCACACGGTTCCGGCAGGTTCGAGCGCATCGGGCAGGCAGGCGGCGAGAACGCCGTCGCAGGCCTCGGCGACATCACAGAGGCCGCTGGCCGGCCGACATACCGAACCTGCGGAAACCAGCGTGTCGGCCGGGCATGCGGCCAGGGCGCCGTCGCAGCTCTCTGGCACGTCGCAGGTACCGGCAGCCGGGTTGCAAATGACCCCGGCCGCTGCCAGCACGTCCGGCGCGCAGCTGGCCACGAGACCATCGCAAGTCTCTGCCACGTCGCAGGCGCCGGCGGCGGGTCGGCAGGTGGAGCCGGCCGCTGCCAGGGCGTCCGTCGGGCAAACGTCCGTCGCGCCATCGCAGGTCTCGGCGAGGTCGCAGGTGCCGGCAGCCGGGTTGCAGACGGTTCCGGCTGCGGCGAGTGCATCCGGCGCACAGGTGACGACCAGACCGTCACAGGTCTCGGCGGTGTCACAGGCGCCGCTGGCGGGCCGGCACACGGAACCCGCGGAGGCGAGTGCGTCGGTGGCGCAGCTGGCCGCCAGCCCGTCGCAGGTCTCCGCCAGGTCGCAGAGCCCGAGGGCCGGGTTGCAGACGGTTCCAGCCGGCTCGAGTGCGTCGCCCGCGCAACTGGCCAGAACACCGTCGCACACCTCGGCGGGGTCGCAGGCGCCCGCGGACGCCCGGCAAACGGAACCGGCCGCTGCCAGCACGTCCGAAGGGCAAGCGGCCGCGGCGCCGTCGCAGGTTTCGGCGAGGTCGCAGGCACCCGCGGCCGGGTTGCAGACGGTTCCGGCTGCGGCGAATGCATCCGGCGCACAGGTGACGACCAGACCGTCGCAGGTCTCGGCGGTGTCACAGGCGCCGCTGGCGGATCGGCACACCGAACCGGCGGAGGCGAGCACGTTCAGCGGACAGGTCGTGGTCAGGCCGTCGCAGGTTTCGGCGAGGTCGCAGACCCCCAGGGCCGGATTGCAGACGGTTCCAGCCGCTTCCAGCGTGTCGGCCCCACAGGTGGCCAGGGTTCCGTTACAGACTTCCGCGGGGTCGCAGCTGCCGCCGCTGGCGCGACACACGCTTCCGGCGGCGAGTACGACATCCAAGGGACAGCTCGCCGACAGGCCGTCGCAGACCTCGCCGACGTCGCACAGCCCTGCGCCCGGTCGGCAAGCCGTGCCGCCGGCGACGAACGCATCCGGACCGCAACTCACGCTCAATCCATCGCAGACTTCGGCCGTGTCACAGAGGCCGTTGGAAGCCCGGCATAACGTGCCGACCGGCTCGATCTGATCGACCGGGCAGCTGGCGCTGAGGCCGTCGCATGTTTCGGCTCCGTCGCAAGCCCCTGCCGAAGCGCGACACACGCCACCGGCCGGTTCGATCTGGCAGGTTGCCGAGCAGCAATCGCCTCCAGACGTGTTTCCGTCGTCGCAGGTTTCGCCGTTGCTGATGATGCCGTCACCACAGATCGAAGGTTCGACGCTCGTGATTTCCAACACCAGATCGTTGTAGTCCGGTTCGAGATCCGTCGGCGCCGGCGGGGCGGCTACGGGTAGATCCTCCCAGCCAACGGCGAAGGCACCGATCGGATTGCTCGGATGCGCGGCGTCACTGCTGACGATTTGCCACGTCACGGCGTGGTCGTAGGCATCCGAGTTGTCGCTCGGCCGGGTGCTCCAGAGATCACCGGAGCTGACGCTCACGCCGAATCGGAAGGTGCTGCCGGTTTGCGAGGGCATGAAGGTGACGGTGGGTCCCGTCACGAACCCGGAGCCACCGACGACGAACAGGGAGACGAAAGCCGCGCTCGGGTTCTCGCCCGGGAAGAAACCGAAGTCGGGCGTTAGGCCTGCGAATCTGGCGGTCGCTGTCGCTCCAGCGGGGCCCATGATGGTCCACAGTTGATCGATCGGATCCGCGTTGCTGTCGTCGATGCGGACCAGGTTGCCGAGCCCGTAGAGCTGGTCGAGGATTCCACCCGGTTGATCGAGGCTGGGTTCGTTGCTCGTCTGGACCGGTGTGGTGTCGGCGAGCGCGGGGATCGTTCCCAAAACGAGAAACAACACCAACGCCACGCTGAGACCGCGCAGCGCGGTGCCTCTTCGCTCGGGCTCGATCACAGGATCCTCCAATCCCACCCTCAACCGTAGGGAATCATACGCGATTCACGCGCAATTGAGACGGCAATCATGGGGTGAAAAACCCGATTCCTGCTGAAGGAGATCCCATTCGGGCCTGGACCCGAACTAGATGGTCCCCGCGGGGCCGATCTTGGCTCAGTGACCCTGGAAGCGCGGTGGGCGTTTCTCTCTTGCCGCGTTGAGGCCCTCTGCGAGGTCTGCACTCTCGTAGTTGAGGGATTGCTCATGGGCCTCGAGATCGAGTTGTGCCTCGATGCTCCGTTCCGCGGTTCCCGAAAGCGAGCGCTTGGAGCCCCGGATCGCCCCGGGTGCGCACTCGGCAATGGCGGCCGCCGTTGCCAGCGCATCGGCGAGCACTTCGTCCCGAGCCAGCGCGCGATTGACCAGGGAGATCCGGGCCGCCTCCTCGCCGTCGACCAGTTTGCCGGTGTAGAGCAGCTCGGCGGCGTGTGCCGGCCCGACCAGGCGCGGCAAGGTCCAGGTCGCCGCCATTCCGGGGTGGATTCCGAGTCGGTTGAAGTTGAGACCGATACGCGCCTCTCGGGCTGCAATCCGGAAGTCGCAGCCGAGGGCCACACAGCAACCCGCGCCCACGGCCGCACCATTCATCGCCGCGATCGTGGGTACCGGCAGTTCGCGTACCGATAGATAGAGGCGGTAGAAGCGGCCCATGAAATCACGGTTCTCGGTTCGGGTCGGACCACCGGGGTCGGCTCGTCCCGCCGTGTTCATCCGCGAGATCATGTCGAGATCGCCGCCGGCAGAAAACGCCCGCCCGGCACCGGTCAGCACGACGGCGCGCAGGTCGGCATCGTCTGCGAGCTCCGCTGTGGCCGCCGCGATCGCCTGGCCCATCGCTTCGGTCATCGCGTTCAGTCGGTCGGGGTCATTGAAGGTGAGCACGGCGATGCCGTCGTCTCGTCGTTCCAGGAGGAGCAGCTTGCTGGACATGGCAGGCGAGGCTCACCCATGGCGCCGTGGGGCGCAAACGAAGCAGGGCCCGGGCGCCATTCGGCGCCCGGGCCCTGCTGTTTCTGCATCGGTTGGGGTTCAGTCCGCCTGGCGCCTGAGGAAGGCCGGAAGCTCGGTGTCGTCCTCCTCTTCCTCGCCGCGTCGGCGGCGTAGGAAGGCGGGCACATCGAGTTCGTCCTCGAAGGGCGAGACGAAGTCGTCGGTTCCCGAACTCGCCATCGCGTTCGCCGTGCTGTCAGCGAGCGGGGCCACGGCAGCGGGTGCCGGCGTGGGTTCCGGCTGCGGAGCCAGCGGCCGCGTCGGCTGCAGGGGCTCGTCGTCGAAGGAACCGAGCGGGGCCAGCGTCTCCCGGGTTGCGTCGCGATCGCCGACCCGGATGCGCTCGTCGTCGAGCCCGGTGGCGATCACGGTCACGCGGACCTCGCCCTCCGGCGCCTTCTGGTCGATCACGGCACCGAAGATGATGTTGGCATCTTCGTGCGCGGCTTCCTGTACCAGCGTCGAGGCCTCGTTCACCTCCCACAACGTCATGTCGGCGCCACCGGTGATGTTGATCAGCACGCCGCGGGCGCCGTCGATCGAGACATCCTCGAGCAGCGGGCTCGAGATCGCGGCGTAGGCCGCGTCCTTGGCCCGGCTCTCGCCGACGCCGATGCCGGTGCCCATCAGGGCCATGCCCATCTCGTTCATGATGGTGCGCACGTCGGCGAAGTCGAGGTTGATCAGACCGTGGATCGTGATCAGGTCCGAGATGCCGCGCACTGCATTCAGCAACACCTCGTCCGCGAGCTTGAAGCTCTCGGTCATCGGTGTGTCCTTGCCGGCGAGAGCGAGGAGGCGCTGGTTCGGGATCGTGATCAAGGTGTCGACGACGCGATGCAGTTCGTCGAGACCCTTCTCGGCGTGCTTGGTGCGCTGACGTCCTTCGAACGGGAAGGGCTTCGTGACGACACCGACCGTGAGGGCGCCGACTTCGCGCGCGATCTCGGCGACGACGGGTGCTGCGCCGGTTCCCGTGCCGCCCCCCATGCCCGCGGTGACGAAGACCATGTCGGAGCCGATCAGCAGATCGCGCAACTTGTCGCGGTCTTCGAGCGCGGCGGCGCGACCCTTCTCGGGGTTGGCGCCACAACCGAGGCCGCGGGTCACTTCCGGACCGAGCTGGATCTTGGTGGGAGCGAGATTGTGTTCGAGGGCCTGGGCGTCGGTGTTGATGCCGACGAACTCGACGCCGCCGAGACCCGAGCGGATCATCGAATCGAGGGCGTTGCCGCCCGCGCCGCCGACCCCGACCACGCGGATCTTGGCCTGCAGTTCGCCGGCGTCCTCGAACTCGAGGAGGTCATCGCCGGCGTCATCCGGGCCGACTTCCAGAAGATCTACCGGACCCTTCAGATCACTCTTCGGCCCGACCTCGCGCACGTCGTCATCTCGCCGATTGCTCGACATCTCTCACCCCCGTTGATTTGGCTGTCCCGCGTTCACTCGGCCCTCTCACCGGCCTTTTTGTGAGTGATCGCAGGGAGTTGGTTGGATACTTGCGAATTCCCCGGGGGTTGGAAAGCCTTGCTGGGTTTCTTTTGCCCCGGTGGATGGTTGCTCGCCCTTCGATGGGGATTGCGGCCTGATCGGCCGCGATCCAATTCTTGGGGAGTCGTTCGACCTTCAGTCGAACTCCCCATAGAACCAATCCCGCATGCGCTGCTTGACGCGGCGGAAGATCGATTCGTCGCGGATCCGGAAGCGGCTCTGGCCGCGGCCCCGCGATTGGTCCTGGCCGTAGAGGACCAGGCCCACGCCGGTGGCGTACATGGGGCTTCGGACCACGTCCTGGAGGCCCCCGACGTGCAGGGGCATTCCCTGGCGGACCGGGGATTCGAAGATCTCTTCGGCAAGCTCGGCGATCCCGGTCAGCGCGGAACAACCCCCGGTGAGAACAACGCCCGAGGGGATTCGATTCTCGAGGCCCGCCTTGATCATCTCCTGTCGCGCCAGGCTCAGGATCTCCTCGACGCGCGGTTCGATGATCTCGCACAGGATCTTGCGCGAGACTTCGCGTGGTCGCCGACCGCCGACGCTAGGTACGGTGATCACGTCGTCACTGGCGAGGTAGCGCGCACTGGCCATGCCGAAGCGCTTCTTGATGCGCTCCGCTTCTTCGAAGGGCGTACGCAGACCGACCGCGATGTCGTTGGTGACGTGATAACCGCCGAGGCCTAACACTGAAGTGTGCTTGATGGAGCCGTCGGCGAAGACGGCGACGTCCGTGGTACCGCCGCCGATGTCGACGAGGCAGACGCCGAGATCTCGCTCGTCGCTTGCCAGTACCGCTTCCGCCGACGCCAACGGCTCGAGCACGATGTCCACCACGTTGAGGCCGGCCTTGTTCGCGCACTTCACGATGTTCTGGGCGCTCGTGACGGCAGCGGTGACGATGTGGATCTTCGCCTCCATCCGCACGCCATGCATGCCGAGCGGTTCGCGAATTCCGTCCTGGTCATCGATCACGAACTCCTGGGGGATCACGTGGATGACCTCGCGGTCCATCGGGATGGCGACGGCCTTGGCGGCGTCGATGACCCGGCGCACGTCGTTCTCGGTGACCTCGCCGTCCTTGACCGCCACGATGCCGTGGGAGTTCAGGCCGTCGATGTGACCGCCGGCAATGCCGGCGTAGACGGAGCTGATCTCGCAATCCGCCATCAGCTCGGCCTCTTCCACGGCCGCCTTGATGGAGTCGACCGTCGACTCGATGTCGACGACGACGCCCTTGCGAAGCCCCTTGGACGGATGCGTTCCGATCCCGACGACGTCGACGCCGTTCTCGGTCGGCTCGGCCACGACCGCGCATATCTTGGTCGTGCCGATGTCCAGTCCAACGATCAGATCATCTTTTCGTGCCATGCGGGTTCACCCCTCTCTTGGTTGTGCGTCAGCCGCTTCTGCGGCCTGGTGGTTGCTGGGTCGGTCTTTCTGGTCTTCGCCCTGCGCGATCTTGCCGCGCAGGATGAGCTGGTGGTCGAAGCGGAGATCCACTTCGCGTGCTTGCCGCAACTCGGGCAGGTCGGCCATCCATGCCCTGGCGAGCCGTTGCAGTGCGGCCTCGGGTTCGCGGTCTCCCAGCACCGCAACGAGTTCAGCGCTGCCCGGGCGCCTCCAGGCCAGCGCGGGGAGTTCCGCTTCCGGTCGGCCGCCTAACAGCACCCGGGACGGGACCGGAAGCTCCTGGTGCGCAGCCGCCTCGAGCAGATGCAGGGCCTGGGCGAAGCGGGGATGGCTCGTTCGGGGCTCGGCACTGGCCACGCCTTCGAAGCGGGGCAGGGCGCTGCCGCCGTCCGCCTCGGCGAACGGCATGCCAGAGCCGTCGACGAAGCGGGTGCCCCCGTCGACGACGGCCAGGGCGACCGGGACGCGCTCCTCGACGGAGACGATGACGTAGTCCGGAGGCAAGGTGGTGACGCGCGCCGCTCGAACCCAGGGATGGGCGAGCAGGGCGTTGCGGACCTGGTCGATATCGACGGCAACGAGCGGGAGGCCCGAGGTCAGGCCGGCGGTTGCCACCAGTTCATGGGCCGCGACGCGTTCGTTTCCCGTGATCGCGACGCGGGCTACCCGTGCGTCCGGTCCCGCGACGGCCTCGAAGGCGAGACCTCGCCCCCACCAGCCGGCGCAGGCTCCGATGGCGATGGCGACGACCCAGACCTGCAAGCGAGCGCCCCAGCTCGGCTGCTCGCGACGACGATTTCCCTTGCCGAACGCCATCAGAGTTCCCTCCCCCAGATTCGGACTTCCGGCGTCAGCTCGATGCCCGTGCGCATCCGCACCGTGGCGCGTGCCTGGCCGATCAGGGCGAGAACGTCGGCCGCAGTCGCACCGCCTTCGTTCACGATGAAGTTCGCGTGGAGCGTCGAGATCCGAGCGCCACCGCGGCGTTCGCCCTTCAAGCCCGCGGCTTCGATCAGCCGCCCGGCATGGCCCCGCGGCGGGTTGCGGAAGACCGAGCCACAAGACGGCTGGTCGAGGGGCTGGGTGCCCGCGCGCTTGGCGAGATGTCGGTCGATCTCGGCCTTGACCGCCTCGCGCTTCGAGTTCTTCACGCCTAGCAACGCTGAGAGCAAGACCGAGCCCGGCGCCAGGCCGCGCAGGCCCCGGTAGCGGAAATCGAGGCCCTTGCGGGAGAGGTGCCGGCGCTTGCACCCGGTCGGGCTCATCACCTCCAGCTCGAGCACCGCGTCCTTGGTCTCGCGATCTGGAACGCCCGCGTTCATGGCGATCCAACCGCCCACGCAGCCCGGGATTCCAGCGCCGAACTCGAGCCCGGCGAGGCCGCGGTCCCGGCAGAACCCCGTCAGTGTGGCGTGGCTGACACCGGCCTCCGCGCGGAGTGCTCCGTCGGGTCGCTCTTCCAGGCGCTTGAAACTCGATAGCTGGATCAGTACGCCGTCGACGCCCTCGTCGCGCACGATGGTGTTGAAGCCGCGGCCGATGGTCCGGTGCCGCACGCGATGCCGCGCGCAGAGTTCGAGAAGTGAGGCCAGTTCGATCCGGTCGCGCGGCGTCGCCACGGCGTCAGCCAGTCCCCCCACGCGCAATGAAGTCATGCGGCTGGTGTCGACATCGAAGCGTACGTTCTCGCCTAACAGGTCCGAGAACTCGTCCTGGATGGGCTTCTCGATCATCCGAGTCCCCCCTCGAGGCTGGCCAGGATCTTCGGCCCGATTCGTGAAATGCTCCCGGCGCCGAGCGTCAAGACCAGGTCTCCCGCTTCGAGCTCGTTCACGAGAGCGCTGGGGACCTGCTCGAGGTCGGCGACGAATCGCACATCCCGGTGGCCGCGGGCGCGGATGGCTTCAGCGAGGCTGGCAGCTTCGATTCCCGGGATCTTGGGTTCGCTGGCAGCGTAGATCTCGGTCAGCACGAGGAGGTCGGCTTCGTGGAAGGCGGCGGCGAAGTCCTCGAAGTGATCTCGCGTGCGCGAATAGCGATGCGGCTGGAAGATCACGACCAGCCGGCCCGCGTGCATGCCGCGGGCAGCCGCCAGGGTCGCGCGTACTTCGGTCGGATGGTGGCCGTAGTCATCGACCACCCGGACCCCTCGCGCCTCGCCCTTGTGTTCGAAGCGACGTTCCACCCCGGCGAAGTTCCCGAGGGCTTCGGCGGCGCTGTCGAACGAGACGCCCGTCTCGCCAGCGACCGCGAGCGCGGCGAGGGCGTTGGCGACGTTGTGCAGGCCCGGGATGGCGAGTTCGACGCGGCCCATCGGCTCGCCGCCTCGGGAGACCTCGAAGCGCATGCCGCCGCCGGCAGCCGCGACCTGGAGCGCGCGCCAATCTGCCTGGGCCGAGAAGCCGAAGGTCGTGCGTCGCCGCGTGATGCGCGGAAGCAGGCGCTGGACGCCGGGGTCATCGATGCCGAGCACCGCGTGTCCCCAGAAGGGAAGGCGATTGGCGAACTCGACGAAGGCCGCGTCCAGTGCCTCGGCGCTACCGTAGTGATCGAGATGCTCCGGCTCGATGTTCGTGACGACGGCGATGACGGGCGACAAGCGCAGGAACGAACCGTCACTCTCGTCCGCCTCCGCCACCATCAAGGAGCCCTGCCCAAGCCGGGCGCCCGTGCGCTCCGGGGCATCGCCGTCCGGATGGTTCGCGCCCATAACGCGCCCGCCCACCACGACGGTCGGGTCGAGTCCGGCGGCGGCGAGGATGTGGGCGATCAATGAAGTGGTCGTGGTCTTGCCGTGGGTCCCGGCGACGGCGATCCCGTCCTGGAGGCGCATCAGTTCGGCCAGCATCTCGGCGCGCGGAATGACCGGGATGCCGCGGCGCTCGGCTTCCTTCACTTCGGGATTGTTGGCGCGGATGGCTGACGAGACGACGACGACGTCCGCGTCTCCCACGCTACCGGCATCATGCCCGATGAAGACTTCGGCACCGAGCCGTCGCAGCCGTTCCACGGTGGGCCCGTCGGCGAGGTCGGTGCCGCTGACCCGATGGCCGCGAACCAACAAGAGCTCGGCGATGCCACACATCCCGATCCCGCCGATTCCGACGAAGTGGACGCGCTGGAGCTGGCGCAGGCGATCGCTCATGCGGCCCTCCGCTCGGTTTCGAGCAGCGCATGGCACTCCTCGATGACATCGTGGGCCGCATCGGGCCTGGCCAGGGCGGCCGCGGCGCGGCCCATCTCGGCGAGGCGCGCCTCGTCGTCGAGCAAAGCGCGAAGCGTCTCGGCGAAGTCGTCCTGGGAGAAACCGGCGCCGTCGAACACGACGGCGGCACCCGCGCGTTCGAGTTCGCGCGCGTTCGCTCGCTGCTCGCCACCGCCGACGTGGGCCAGCGGTACCAGGAGGGCCGGGCGCCCCGCAAGCGCGAGCTCGGCCACCGAGATCGCTCCGGCGCGACAGACGATGAGGTCTGCCCAGCGGTAGCGGCCGGGCATGTCGTTCTCGAAAGCGACGACGTCGGCCTCGAAACCGGCTGCCTGCCAACCGGCCGCAACGCGGTCTCGTTCGTCGCGCCCGGTCTGATGAGCGATCCGCAGGCGCGCTTTGTCGAGCTTCGGTGCTGCCGCAAGCAAGGCGTCGTTGATCTGCCTTGCGCCCAGACTCCCCCCGAAGGCGAACAGGTGGCGGCTGTCGTCGGCGGCAGGGTCGGGGGCGTCGGCGAAGGCGTCGAGCAGGGCCCGACGTAGCGGAACGCCCGTTGCGCGGACGCGTTCGGGCTTCCCGAAATGCTCGGCCGAGTTCGGGAACGAAACGAAGATGCGTCGGGCGATCCGCGACAGGATCCGATTCGCCAGGCCCGGCGCCGCATCCGGATTCAGCAAGACCACGGGAATGCGCAACAAGAAGCCGGCGAAGGCCGGCGGCAGCGAGGCATAACCACCGACCGCGATCACGATGCTGGCCTTGTGGGCGCGCAGGATTGGCAGGGCGCGCAGGGCCTCGAAGCCGAGCGCCAACAGGGACGTCACCCGTTCGAGCGGGCGGCGGCCGATGAACGGCCGCGAGCGCAACGTCACGAGTTCGAAGCCCGCCTCGGGCACGAGCCGCTGCTCGATTCCGCGGTCGGTGCCGATGAAAAGTGCCTTCTCGCCACGACGCATCAGCTCTTCGCCGAGTGCCAGTGCCGGCGTCACATGTCCACCGGTCCCACCGCCGGCAATCACGAAGGTCATCGGCGTCTCCGTTCGGCGATTGGCCGCGCCACCGCGATCAGCAGGCCTACGGCGAGGCAGGAGACCAGCAACGAGGTACGGCCGTACGAGAGGAAGGGAAGCGTGAGACCCTTGGTCGGCAAGCAGCCCATCACGACGGCCGCATTCAGCGCCGCCGGTAGCGTGAGCAACATCGTGGCACCGGTTCCGAGAAGGAGAGCGAAGCGATCCTTGCTGCCGATGGCAATGCGCACGCCCGCCACCAACAGTGCTGCGAAGGCACCCAGGATGAAGACCACGCCGATCAGGCCGGTCTCCTCGGCCACGACCGAGAGAATGAAGTCGTTATGCGCTTCGGGCAGGTAGAAGAGCTTCTGGCGGCCGTCGCCGACGCCGACGCCGGTCACACCTCCGCGCCCGAAGGCCACGAACGATTGCACGAGCTGGAAACCCTCGGTGGACGCCCGCGACCAGGGATCCAGGAAGCCGACCCAGCGCCGCAGCGCGTAGGGACGCAGCGCGACGTAGATGCCCAAGCCCGCAACGGAGCAGAGCGCCGGGAGTGCAAGGTGGCTGACGCGAGCTCCGGCCACGAACAACAGGCCGCCGGCAAGCACGCACAGGATCACGGCCGAGCCGAGATCCGGCTGTAACAGGCAGAGGGAGGCCGGGAGGATGGCGAGACCCAGGGCCGTCAACAACTGGCGCCCGGTCACTTCCGCCCGTCCGTCCTTGCGTGAGAGCGTGAAGGCGACGGCCAGGACGGTGGTCAACTTGACGAGTTCTGCGGGCTGGAAGCTGAGGCCCATGCCGGGAATCGCCAGCCAGCGCTGCGCGCCACCCGCTGTGCGCCCGACCCCGAGCGTGGCCGCGAGTGCGATCAGCGAGAGCGCGTAGAGCGGCAGCGACAGCGTCCGCAGGGTCGCCAGCGGCAGCCGGGACGCGGCGAAGGCGACGAACCCGCCGATCGTGAGCGCGGCCGCGTGACGCAGGAAGTGCGGCGGGACGGTCTGATCCATCGCCAACGGCGCGGTCGCACTGAACACGGCCACAGCACCACAGGCAGCCAACAAGCCGACTGCGGCGAGCAGGGCGCCCTGGGCTTCGGTCGCTCGCATCGCATCCTGGCGCGCGCTCATTTGCTGGCCTCGACGAGCTTTCGGAAGGCTTCGCCGCGAGCAGCAAAGCCCGCAAACTGGTCGAAGCTGGCGCAGGCCGGGGCCAGCAAGACGGCATCGCCTTCGCGCGCGAGTTCCGCAGCGCGCGCCACGGCTCGGGCCAGGGTTTCGCAAGGCTCGACGGCGACCCGGTCGGAGAGTTCGTCGGCAAGTTCGGCGGAGGCCTCACCGATCGCGAGCAGCAAACGGACGCGCGCGAGGGGCGCCTGCCGGAGTTCGGCAAAACCGGTGCCCTTGCTGCGTCCGCCGGCGATCCAGAGGATCGGGCCACCCACGGCCGCGATGGCTGCGGCTGCCGCGCCCGGGTTCGTGGCCTTGGAATCGTCGATCCAGGCCACGCCGTCGCGTTCGGCGATCCGCTCCATGCGATGGGGGAGCGGGTGGAACCGGGCGAGGCCCGCGAGCGCCTGCTCCGGGGCCACGCCGAGCGCGGTCGCCGCGAGCAGCGAGGCGAGCACATTGCCTAGCAAGGGGCCGGAGAACATCTCACCCACGTCGAGTGGAAGCACGAAATCCCCGGCAGGGATCCGCAAACGCAGACCGCCCGCCTCGACGAATGCGCCGACCTCGACCGGACGCCGGGTCGAATAGAGCCAGCGTTCGCTGGCCACATGCTCGCTGGCAGCGAGCACGCTGGCGTCGTCCGCGTTCACGATCGCCACATCACTCGCCTCCTGACGGGAGAAGATCCGGAGCTTCTCGGCCAGATAGCGCTCGAACGATCCATGTCGGTCGAGGTGGTCGGGCGTGCAGCCGAGGATGACGGCCACCCGTGGGTGGAAGGAATCCACCGCTTCGAGCTGGAACGAAGAGACCTCGAGGATCGCGATATCGAGCGCTTCGCCGACCAGGCCCAATGCGGCGTCGCCGATGTTCCCGGCTGCGCGGGCGCGCAGGCCACCGGCTCGAAGCATGGCCTCGATCAGCCGTACGGTCGTCGATTTCCCGTTGGTTCCGGTCACCGCAACGATGGGCACCGGGAGGGAGCGATAGGCCAGTTCGAGGTCTCCCCAGGCGACCTTCGCGCGCTCGGCATAGCGAGCGCGCGGGACACCCGGGCTCGGAACCACGATGTCGAAGTCGGCGGGGTCGGGGAGGGCGTCGCCAAGCACGATTTCGATCTCATCCGGGAGATCGGGAGGCACCAGGTCCGTGCGTTCGTCGCTTGCCACCACGTGCGCGCCGCGCTCAGCACAGAAGGCGGCCGCGCTCCGCCCGGAGACTCCGAGACCGATCACGAGGACCTTCTTTCCTGCCAGTTCGAGCACGATGTCGCCGCCTAACGAAGCTTCAAGGATGAAAGTGCCACGAGCGCGAGGATGATCGAGATGATCCAGAAGCGGACCACGATCTTCTGTTCCGCCCAGCCGGCTTCTTCGAAGTGATGATGGATCGGTGCCATCAGGAAGACGCGCTTGCCGGTCGTCTTGAACCAGGCCACCTGGATGATCACCGAGAACGTCTCCACCACGAAGATGCCGCCGACGACGGCGAGCAGGATTTCCTGGCGGATATGCACGGCGATCGCACCGAGTGCGCCACCCAGTGCCAGTGCGCCCACATCGCCCATGAACAGTTGGGCCGGGTACGAGTTGAACCACAGGAAACCGAGGCTGCCTCCGACCAGGGCACCGCAGAAGATCGCCAGCTGACCGCTGCCAGGGACGCTCTTGACCGCCAGGTACTCGGCCAATCCCGCGTGGCCGGCGACGTAGGCGAGGATCAGGAAGGTGCCCGAGGCGATCATCACCGGGCCGATCGCGAGACCGTCGAGCCCGTCGGTGAGATTCACGCCGTTGCTGGCGGCGACGATGACGAAGGCCGCGAGCGGCACGTAGAGCCAGCCGATGTGGGGGGTGAAGGTCTTGAAGAATGGCACCTGCAGCTGACCATCGAAGCTCGGGTCCGTGAAGATCAGCAGACTGACGCCGAGCGCCAACGCGGTCTGCCACAGGAGCTTGGTGCGCGCCGAGACGCCGTCGCTGTGTTGCTCGGTCACCTTTCGGTAGTCGTCGACGAATCCGAGCACGCCGTATCCGAGCGTCAGGATCAAGACGGACCAGATGGCACGATTGGTGAGGTCGGCCCAGAGCAGCACGGAGACGACGAGCGACAACAAGATCAACAGGCCGCCCATCGTCGGCGTGCCTTCCTTGTGTTGGTGGTCCGGTCCGATCTCACGAATCGGCTGCCCCGCGCGAAGATTCTGCAAGCGACGGATCAACGGCGGGCCCACGACGAAGGCCAGGAACAGAGCCGTCAAGGTGGCGGCTGCCGTGCGGAACGTGATGTAGCGGAAGACGTTCAGGACGCTGTAGACGTCCGACAGCGGAACCAGCAGGTGATAGAGCACTAGGCTTCCCCTCCGGTGCGCACGATACGGTTCACGACCTGTTCCATGCGCATGGCTCGAGATCCCTTGACGAGAATCCAGTCGTCGTCGCCGGCGAGTGAGCGCGCGGTGTCAGCGGCTTCGTCGTGATCCTTGGCGGTGCGCGCGCGCACGGGGTCGAGGCCTTCGGCGACGGCCGCGTCGATGATGCGCTCTGCGTGGCTCCCGAGCGCGACCAGTCCGCTGATCCCGAGTTCGGCGACTGCGCTTCCGGCATCGCGATGGGCCTGATCGGTATGTGCGCCGAGTTCGCCCATGTCTCCAACGACGGCGACGCCCCGGCCGGGGCCGGCGTTGCGGGCCAGGCTCTCGAGGGCGACCCGCATCGATTGCGGATTCGCGTTGTAGGAATCGTCGACGAGCGTGATGCCGTTCGCGAGGACGCGCATCGCCATGCGGCCGGACTCGGGTTGATAGGCCGCGAGGCCCGGGCCGAGATCGCCGAGCGACGTGCCCGCAGCCAGCGCCGCAGCGGCGGCAGCGAGTGCGTTGCTGACGGTCGGAACGCCGAGTCCGGCGATCCGGATGTCCGTCGAGCCTTCGGGCGCGACCAGTCGGAAGCTGAAGTCACCGCCGTGGTCGACGATCTGCTCGGCACGCACCGTCGCATCGGCATCGATGCCGAACGTCACGACCTGTGCATTCGTGCGCGCGGCCTGTTCGGAGACGAGGGCGTCGTCGGCATTCAGGACCGCGGTCGCTTCCGCGGAGAGCGCGGCGACCAGGTCGCCTTTCTCGAGCGCGATCTCCTCGCGGCTTCCCAGGTGTTCGATGTGTGCGGTGCCCACGTTCGTGATCACGCCGACCGTGGGCGCTGCAATGCTTGCCAGCGGAGCGATCTCGCCTCGGTGGTTCATGCCGATCTCGACGACCAGCACCTGATGTTCGGATTCCCGGCCCAGCAACGTCAGCGGCAGGCCGTAGGCATTGTTCAGGTTGCCGCGGTTCTTGTGCGTCACCCGGCTCACCGAGAGGATCGCGGCGCACATCTCCTTGGTCGTCGTCTTGCCGTTGCTGCCGGTGATGGCGATGACGGGCCCGTCGAAGTCGCCGCGATGGCCAGCCGCGGCGGAGCCCAACGCCAGGGTCGTATCCGGAACCTGCAGAATCGGCAGCGTCGCGCCCTCGGGTACCGTGGCCACCGACTCCACCAGCAGCGCGCCAGCACCGCCGGCGATGGCATCTGCCAGGTAGGCGTGGGCGTCATGGTTGGGCCCCCGGATCGCGACGAACAACAATTCCCGCAGATCTGCTCGGGTGTCGGTCGAGACACCCGAGAGGCGGGTCCCGGGGGTGCCGCGATCGAGTCGACCGCCGACCCAGCGCATCAACGCTGCCACGTCGAATCGCACGCTCACGAGCGGTGCCTCCGCAGGGCACGGGCCGCTTCTTCGCGATCATCGAAGGGGAGCTTCTCCCGTCCGATGATCTGATAGTCCTCGTGCCCCTTGCCCGCGATCACGACCGCGTCGTCGGGCCCGGCAATCCTGACGGCCAGGTCGATGGCTTCGCGGCGATCCAGGATCGTGGTGCAGCCGCGTTCGGTGCTGTCGAGTGCTTCGGCCGACACCGCGCTCATCGAGCCGAGTCCGGCCTCGACATCGGCGAGAATGCGCGCGGGATCCTCCGTGCGCGGGTTGTCGCTGGTGGCAATGGCGCGATCGCTGGAGAACGCGGCGGCTTCGGCCATCAGCGGTCGCTTGGTTCGGTCGCGATCGCCGCCACAGCCGAACACGGTGATCAAGCGACCCTTGGCGAGTGGCCGCACGGCGCGCAGCAACTTGTCCACCGCATCGGGCGTGTGGGCGTAGTCGACCAGCAACGTGGGTGCTCCTTCGATCTCGGCTCCGACGCGCTCCATGCGCCCCGGAACCTGCGGGCAGGCGTCGACTCCCCGCGCCAAGACGTCGCCCGACAGCCCGAGTGCAGCGCCGACGCCGATGGCCACGAGCGCGTTCTCGACGTTGAAGTCGCCTAGCAAGGGCAGCGAAATCTCGAACTCGTCCGCGCCGACAGCGACCCTGGCCCGCGTCCCAGTCAAGGTGTACTCGGCAGTGAGGAGCCGGATCTCGGCGTCCGAGCCCGGAGCCCGACTCACGCGGAGGATGCGCGCGCCTCGGCGCTCGGCGGCGGCGAGGAAGGTGGGCGCCGATGGATCGTCGATATTGATCACCGCGCAGCCGCCCTCGGTGAGGTACGCATCGAACAGGCGCGCCTTGGCATCGCGGTAGCCCTCCATCGTCTCGTGAAAGTCGAGATGGTCCTGGGTCACGTTGGTGACCGCGGCGACGGCGAATCGGCAGCCCTCGACGCGACCCAGGGCGAGGCCATGGGAGGAAACTTCCATCGCGACCGCGTCGACGCCGGCAGTCCGCATGGCGCGCAGGGTGCGCTGCAGGTCGAGACTCTCCGGTGTCGTGTTCACCGCGCGCTCGTGCTCGTCCGCATAACGAATCTCGACGGTTCCGATCAATCCCGGATTCCGGCCCGCTGCGCGCAGGATCGCCTCGACCAGGTAGGTCGTGCTGGTCTTGCCATTGGTGCCGGTGACGCCCAGCAAGGACAGCTCGCTGGCCGGGGAGCCGAAGAAACGCGCAGCCAGGGGAGCCAGCATGCGTCGGCTGTCCGCGGCGATGGCAACCGGTACCGGCGCTTCGCGCGGCTCCTCGAGCAGCAGCGCGACCGCGCCCAGACGAAGTGCCGTGTCGACGTAGTCATGTCCGTCGGCCAACTCGCCGCGCAAGGCGACGAAGCAGTCACCCGGAGAAACGGCTCGCGAGTCGTAGGCGATGCCGCGGATGATCGGATCGTCGGCGCCGTGCAATTCCGCGCCGAGTCCTTCGAGGAGTCTGGACCACTTCACCCTTCGTCTCCTCCGAGCGTCAGTCGCAACGGTGCATCTACGCCGAGGATGGTCCCGGGTGCCGGAACCTGCGAAACCACTCTGCCGTCCCCTCGAATCTCCAGCGAGAAGGGCACCGTGTCCGTGATCTCCTTCACCTGTTTCGGGGTTAGACCCCGCAAGTCCGGAAGCAGCACGCGGTCGCCGAGCCAGCTGATTTCGGGCGTGGGCCGCAACGCCGAAGGACTCGCAGCAGGGGCCTTCTCGGGCCTGGCGAGGATGACTTCGATGTTGCCGCTAGCGGGCCGGTCGGGCACGACGGGCGCAGGGGTCGTCGTCTCCACGATGGCCGCCGGCTCCGGCGCCGCCGCGGGCTCCGGCTCCACCGGAGGCGCCGTGCTGACGGCGGCCGACCTCGTCGGCTCACTGCCATCGACCCGCGCCATGGCTGGCACGTCGTGTCGCGGGGTCGTCACGATCGCGTTCCGCGCGAGAGCGGCTGTGGCGACCCGGGCGAACAGGGGCGCGGCCGTGGCACCACCGCCGTGGGAGCGCCCGCGCGGCTCGTCGATCATGGCAACGATCACGACCTGCGGGTCCGCGGCAGGAGCCATGCCCAGAAACCAGCCTTGATAGTCGCTGTTCGAATAGGCGCCCGCGATCGGGTCGAACTTCTGGGCGGTGCCGGTCTTGCCGGCCACCGCGACGTTGTCGAGGGTGGCGTGGCTGGCCGTGCCATCGTCCTGGGTCACGGTCACGAGCATCTCGCGAAGCTGATCGGCGACCTTCCGAGACAGGGCGCTGTGGGTGGCGCCAGTCGGCTCGGGAACCCAGTCCTCGCCGGGCCGGCGCCGTGCAGAGATGAGGCGGGGTGTCCGCCAGGTTCCGCCGTTGGCGACCGCCACCCCGGCGGCGGCCAGCTGTACAGGCGTCACGTTGATGCCCTGGCCAAACGAGATCGTGGCCTGATCGAGGGGTCGCCAACCCTCGGGCGCCCGCAACAGGCCGGCGGATTCGCTGGGGAAGCCACTGCCCGTGGGTGCGCCGAAGCCGAGCGCTCGTAGGGCCGCATGATGGCGCTCTGGTGTCAGGCGTTCGCCGATCTTGGCGGCGCCAATGTTCGACGAGACGCGCAGGATGCCAGCGGGGTCGAGAAGCCCGTGGGGCTTCGCGTCGTGAAGTGTCTTGCCGGGGACGCGGTAGGAGCCCTCCTCACAATCGATCAACTCGTCGGCTGCGAGGACGTCGGCTTGGAGCGCGGCGCCCACCACGGCGAGCTTCAGGACGGAACCCGGCTCGTCCGCTTCGAGGAACGCCCGGGAGCCGGTGAGCGGGTAGGGCGTCGTGCGAAAACTCGCCGGGTCCAGCACCGGGGATTCAGCGACGGCGAGGATGTCACCGGTGGCCGGATCCATCGCCACGACGACCCCGCCGGCCGCGCCCGTCATCTTCACCACATCTGCAAGCGCGTGCTCGGTCTCGGCCTGGAGCGCGCTATCGATGGTGAGCGCGACATCGCCTCCGGCCGTCGCGCGCGGGTCGACGCCACCGGGCGCGAGCAGGCGGCCCCGCGCGTCACGCTCCAGCGCGATTCTCCGGTCCTGGCCGCGCAACCATTCGTCTTCGCCCTGCTCGATGCCGCGGATGCCTTCGCCATCGATATTCGCGAAGCCCAGCAAGCGTCCGGCCATTTCGCCGAGGGGGTAGGTGCGCCGCGGTTCTGCGACGATGCCGACGCCGGAGAGACCGAGGGCCTCGACGGCGCGGGCTTCCTTCTCGGGCAACCAACGGGCCACGAAGACGAATGAGCTGGCCTCCGTCAGGCGTTTGCGAATCCCGCTGGCATCGCGGCCGAGTGCTTTCGCGAGGCCGGCTGCAGCGGCATCGAGGTCGGTGATTTCGGAGGGCACTGCGTAGACCGACGGCGCTGGCATCGTTACCGCCAACTCGGCACCGAGTCGGTCGACGATGGCGCCTCGTGCGGTAGCGACACGCAGCACCGTGCCGGTCTGGGCGCGTCCCCGCTCGGCGCCGCGGGGATCCGTGATCGTCAAGTGCGCGGCTCGGACCGCGAGGAGCAGGAAGCACAGACCCAACAAGCTCCCGAGGAAGCGAAGGCGTGCGCCGGCACCGCGCAGGTCCGAGCGGCTCATGGCATCACGACCGCGCTCGGCGCCGCGCCCCCGCGTGCGGCAAGGTCGGTGCCGAGTTCGATGACGCGTTCGGGTCGCACGAAACCCAGCTGGTTGGCGAGACGGCGCAGACGACGCGGGTCGCGGAGTTCGCGCAGGGCGACGCTGGCCTCTCGCTCCAGGCTCAGCAATCGGGTCTCCTGGGCCAGGGCATCGGCCAGTGCATAACGTGTGCGCACGATCTCCATGCGCAGCGAAGCCAACAGGAGCCCTCCGAGCACGAGGCCGATCACCACAGCGGCTGCGCGATGGCGCCAGCGGTTTGCCGTCGAGCCGCGGCCCGCGAAGTCCCGGCCGACCAGGTCCTTCGGGTCGCTCTCACGACGGATTCGCCGCGGTTTCTTGGTGCGTGCGCTCACGCGGCCTCCGGCAGTCGTATCGCGGCGCGCAGGCGCGCGGAGCGTGCTCGCGGATTGCGGCGGATCTCGTCGTCGTCGGCGCTGATCGGCCGCCTGGTCAGGCGCCGCAGACGCGGCAGCCGGCCGCAGTTGCAGACCGGTTGGGCCGGCGGACAGACGCAGCCCTTTTCTTCGGCGACGAAGCAACGCTTGACGCGACGGTCTTCGAGCGAGTGATAGGCGAGCACGCAGATCCGACCCCCGGGCGCGAGCGCGTCCACGGCCGCGATCAGGCCGGCATCGAGGGCACCGAGTTCGTCGTTCACGGCGATGCGGAGTGCCTGGAACACCAGGGTCGCCGGATCGTGCTTCCGGCCGCGACCGATTCCGGCGGCGCGAATCACCCGGCGCAGGTCCGCGGCGGTTCGCAGCGGTTCCTCGCGCCTGGCGTCGATGATGGCGCGGGCCAGCCGCCGGGCTCCTGGAAACTCACCATACTCCCGGAGGACCTGCTCGAGTGCGGGCGAGGAATAGGAGGCCAGTAGCTCTGCGGCAGACAGGCCCGCGCTGGGATCCATGCGCATGTCGAGGGGGCAGACCTCTGCCGTGTCCTCGCCGAAACGAAAGCCGCGATCCGGGTCGTCGATCTGGCGGGACGAAACGCCGAGGTCGAGCAGCACCGCATGGACGGCGGGAATGCCGAGCCGCAAGAGAACTTCCCCGAGGTCCCGGAACGATGCGTGGACGATTTCCGCGCGTTCGCCGAACCGCTCGAGTCGCTTGCCCGCGATGGAGAGAGCATCGGGGTCGCGGTCGAGACCGATCAGGCGTCCACCGGGAGCGGTCCGCTCGAGGATCGCCTCGGCGTGTCCGCCGTCGCCCAGGGTTCCATCGACGACGATGGGAGCGTCGGAGTGTCCGACGTCGGGATGGAGCCCCATGTGCTCGAGGCACGACTCCAAGAGGACCGGCTGGTGAAGATTGATCTGCTGCAACGCTCGTTCAGGCCCGGCATCCGCTCGAGGCCCGCTCTCTCGTGGGAACCGCCGCCGCGGCTCCGCCCATTCCCGAAGACCCCCCGGTCCCCGGTTTTCGGCTGCGACATCCGCGGCAGCCGAAGCGATGCGATCTGCTCGGAAGGAGGGGAGAGGGCGGCCCCCCGGCCGCCCCGGTGAGATTGGGACTGGGGCCCTCCGGCTTCCATCTCAGCTGCGAGTCACGCCCCCCAACGCTTCCCGCAGCTGATGTCGGACGCCGGAGGCGCCCCGGTCCCTCTCACTGGTCAAGGGTTGAACCCTCAACACCCCCCATCATCTCCCGTTACAACCCCAGATCCGCCGCGATCCGGGAGACGTCCTCTCCGTTCTCACGGATCGAGGCAATCTCCTGATCGAATCGAGCGCGATCCCAAATTTCGACGCGTTCGCCCATGCCCGCGATGAGGCACTGCTTGGTGAGGCCCGCGTAGTCGCGCAGGTGCTGGGGCACCCGGATCCGTCCCTGCGCGTCGATCGGGCATTCTTCAGCCCCCGAGACGATGAGGCGACGGATCTTCTGGACTTCCGGCTGGACCTGGCTCATGTTGGCGAGACGCTGTTCGATTTCGACCCAGCGGTCCTGGGTGTAGATGCCGACGGCCGAAGCATCGATGCAGCTGGTCAGGATCGGCGGCTTTTCTTGCATTTGGAGTTCCATGCGAAGTGCCTGTGGGATGGCGAGGCGGCCTTTCGAATCCATGTTGTGTGCGAATCGGCCGCGTGCCATCGGTGGATCCTGACCTTGTTGCGCTGACTCTCAGCTCGGGGAGGGGTTCACCACTTTTCCCCACTCAGCCCCACCGAGATCCACTTATACTCACATCCACCCGCAACTCCAACCGAAAAATGCGGTCTTCATTGATCTTTTTTGAGGCACACCAGATCTTGTGGTGGCTCGGGCGCCGATCCCCCAGATAGGGGGTTCGCAGCTGGGCGGGAAGTTCCCGGGCGGGTCACAGATTTCGGGGGTTCGCGCGCTGTACAGCTGGCGCGATCCCCACTTGGCGCCCCTGGCTGCTAGCGCGCCCCCACAGCGACGAATGGGCGCTGCGCCTCTCCGGCCTGGGCGACGATGTGCGCTAGCGCGGTCCCATCGGCGAGCGGGACCAGCGGCGGCAGTTTTGCGAGCTCCGGCGCCAGCGCGGCCACCAGACAGCCAGAGATCCCCTCCCGCAGCCCCGAGAGGGAGTATCCGCCCTCGAGGACGAAGGCCAGCCGTCCGTCGCAGAGATCCTCGGCCAGCGCGCGCACGAACGTGGCCATCGCCAGGAAGCCCGTGGCGCTGATCTCCATGGCAGCGAGCGGATCGTCGGCGTGGGCATCGAAGCCGGCTGAGACCAGGATCGCGTCCGGTTTGAACTGGGCCGCAACCGGCGCCAGAACGTGCTGCAACACGCCGAGATATTCGGCATCACCACAACCCGCCGGCATCGGGACATTCACGGTGGTGCCCTCTCCGCGACCGATGCCGATTTCGCCAAAGCTCCCGGTCCCCGGGTAGTACGGGAACTGGTGGGTCGAGAAATAGAGCACCGACGGGTCGGCCTCGAAGAAGTGCTGGGTGCCGTTGCCGTGGTGCACATCCCAATCGAGGATCAGCACCTTGTCGACACCGTCTTCGACCTGGAGTGCGCGGGCCGCGATCGCCACGTTGTTGAACAGGCAGAAGCCCATCGCACGATCCGCTTCGGCGTGATGGCCCGGAGGCCGTACGGCGGCGAGACCCGAAGCGAACTCCCCGCGTGCGACGGCACGGCAGAGGTCGATCGTTCCACCGGCGGCGAGACGCGCCACTGACAGACTCTCGGCCGAGACGTAGGTGTCGGGGTCGAGTTGGCCCGGCGGCCCATCGACCGCCTCGACGGCGGCCACGACCGCGCCCAGATGGTCGCGCTCGTGGACCCGCAACAATTCCTCGTCGCTGGCCTCGCGGGCGGGTAGCGGCACCACCTGGTCGCGCATGCGGTCGACGGCCTCGCCGACGGCGACGAGCCGTTCCGGCCGCTCCGGGTGGCCTTCGGGGCCACGGTGGGTCTGGTAGCGGGGATCCTCGACCAGGGCGAAGCGGCGTTGGTGCGACACGCGAGGAGGCTAGGTCAGGTCCGCCGAATCCTCCCGCGCCCGCGTCACCCGGTCGCTCGGGATCGCTCGATCGCTCGGGATCGCCTGATCGCGCGGCGCCGTCGAGGCCGCTAAGAACCTCCCATGTCCGGCACAATTGCCATTACCGGCGTACGCACCTTCCTGGGGCGTCGTCTGAGCGAGCGTCTCGCGCGGATCGCGGGCGTTCGCGTGATCGGGATCGATCGCGTCCGGCCGCATCGCCTGCCTGCGACGGTGGATTGCCAACTGGTCGATCTGACGGAGCCGGCTGCCGGTTCGATCCTGGCCGAGTGCCTGCACAAGGAGTCCGTCGAGACCGTGGTGCATCTGGCCTTTCGCCAGCAGCCGTCAGCCGACGTCGAGGCCGACCACGAGCTCGACACCATCGGCAGCATGCACGTACTGCACGGCGCGGCGGCGGCGGGTGTGCGTCGCATCGTGGTCGAGTCTTCGACGCAATGTTATGGGGCGCGTGCGGACAATCCGAACTTCCTGAGCGAGGACCACCCGCTGCGCGGTCATCCCCAAGCCCACGCGATTCAAGATCGGATCGCGATGGAAGCGCTGGTCGACGAGCTGCGCGCCGGTCATCCCGAGATCGGGTTGACGGTACTGCGGCCCTGTTGGCGTTTCGGTCCCGAGGCCGATCACGGCATGGCCCGTTACTTCGCGCGCCGCGTCGTGCCGACGTTGATGGGTTATGACCCGCTCGTACAGCTGGTCCACGAGGAAGATCTGCTCGCCGTCTTCGAACAGGCCGCGTTGGCGCCGCATCCAGGCACCTTCAACGTCGTCGCGCCCGGGGTCGTGCCGCTGTCCGTCTTGTTGCGTTCTGGGGGGAAGCGGCTGCTGCCGGTACCCCATCCCTTCCTGCATCGACTGCGCGAGTTTCCCTCGCAGGTGTTGAGCGGGGATGCGCCGGCCGCCTTCTACGATTTCCTTCGCTATCTGTGGGTCGCCGACGGTGCGAAGGGTTGGGCCGAGTTCGGCCGCCCGACCTACACCACGCGCGAGACCTGGGCGTCCTTTGTTGCCGCCAGGCGCCTCAGGAGCCGGTTGTGAGCGAACCCTTCGATCCGCCCGAGGAGGCTGCTCCCACGGGTTCTCCGCTCCTCGAAGGGGCGCTCGATACGCTGGTCCAACGGATCCGGGAGCGCGTTGCCCCGGAGTCCGACGACGACGACCTGCTCGAACTCTTCGAAGAACTGCGCCGACGAGCCGGTTCCCTCGGCGTGCGCGAACGCAGCGGCGAGGTCGACGATTTCGGGATGGACCCGGAGTTCCTGCGTGCCGCCGAGCCGCTCCTCGAGCTGCTGCGCACCCGTTGGTGGAGCGTCGAAGTCGACGGGGCGGAGGGGATCCCCCGCGAGGGTCCGGTCCTCTACGTGGCCAATCGTTCGGGGTTGCTCCCGTGGGACGGCTTGATGCTAGCGGGAGAAGTCGCGCGGCAGCGCGGCGCGGAGGCCCAGGACCGTCCGCGTTTCCTGATCGCGGACTGGCTGATCACGTTGCCCTGGGTGCAGCCGGCGCTGGCGCGGCTCGGGGGCGTGCGTGCGTGCCGCGAGAACGCCGAGCGTCTGCTCTCGACGGGTCGTTCGGTCGTGGCGTTTCCCGAAGGCGCGAAGGGCGCGACCAAGGTCTACCGCGAGCGCTACCGCGTGCAGCGCTTCGGTCGCGGCGGCGTCGTGCGGTTGGCGCTCGAACTCGGCGTGCCGATGGTTCCGGTCGGCATCGTGGGTGCAGAGGAAACCCATCCGATCCTGTTCAAGGTCGAGCGCGCGGTGCGGCCGCTGGGTCTTCCGTTCGTTCCCGTGACGCCGACATTTCCGCTGCTCGGTCCGCTGGGGCTGGTGCCATTGCCTTCGCAGTGGCGCATCTGCTTCGGCGAGCCGATCGATCCTGCCGAACTCGCCGCGGATCTTGCGGAGAATGAGATCGGCGTGGCGCGCTTGAACGAGGAGCTGCGCCAGGAGATCCAGCGCCGCGTGCAGGTCGGCTTGAGCCGCCGCGTCGGCGCATTCGGCTAGAACCCGTCTCTGGAATCCCCGGCCGAGCGGGCGCTCGAAGCGGGCGCTCGAGATGGGTTCCGGGCAAAGGGAGCGCCCGTCGGCGCTCAGGGCTCCGAGACTAGGACTCGTCGTCCTTGCGCTGCGATTCGAGCTGCTCACTCAGTCGGTCGAGCTTCTTGCTGAGCGCGTCGATATCCGACTGGCGCGGCAGGTCCAGGAGTTCGGCCACTCGCTCGAAGGCTCCCTGGATCAGCTTCTCCAGATCCGGCGGTGCAAAGGCCACCCACTCCCGGCGCTCGTCGCCAGGCTGAACGATGCGGCGCACGTTGCGCTGCAGCTCTTCGATGCCGTCCGTGGCGTCCCGGGCACCTTTGCGCCAGGCGTCGTAGATCGCGTCTCCGCCCTTCTGGAAGAGCTCGGTCAGCAGGCCGCCCGGGACCGCCCGGCCGTCACGCTCGGTATCCACCAGGATCTGCGACAGCGTGACCGAGGTGATGTCCTCGCCGGACTCGTTGTCGATCACCTGCACTTCCTGGTCGTCTTCCAGGAGCGAGGCGATTCCGCGCAACGTGATGTAGCGGCTGGTCTCGGTGTTATACAGCTTGCGGTTCGCGTACCGCTTGATCAAGACAGCCATGCAGCGCATCTCGCTCGGAGCACCTTCGCGTTGTGCGAAGGGCTTGCCGGCGGGCGCCGAAACTAGCGGGAAGGGGGTGGGGTGTCAGCCCTCGACAGGGACGCGCCGGGGTGCAGTCTGGCTCGGCGCCGGGCTTCGCTCGAGGCCTGCCGCCCCAGCGCGGCTGCTGAACTCCCAGACGACCTCGCGCACTGCGAGAAACGCCCGCAGGATCGTCCGCGCGTCAGAATCGTCCTTGCTCTTTTCTTCCCAGCGCTGGATCTCTTCATCGAGTGCCTGGGAGACGCCCGCCAGCACCGAGGCCGCATCACGGCCGCCTTCCGGGTCGAGCCAGCGCCGCAAGTGCACCACGGTCTCCCGCAAGGTCGCAAGCGCCCCTTCATCGAGCGGGCTGCCGGCTGCGAGCCCGCCGGCCTCGACGAGCGCCTGCAGTGCCGCCAGTGTTTCGGCGCCGGCCGCGCGGCCATGGCGCTGGGCCCGGGCCAGGGCTTCTTCGACGGTGTCGGGAGCGTTCTCGTTCACGGTCGTTCGGGGTCCTCGTTGAACAGGGCCGCCTCGACGGCTGCGAGCCCGTCGAGGTCGTGGACATCGGAGGCAAACTCGGGCACCACGCGACCGATGGCGCCGGTTCTTCGCGCGCGCTCGAAGATCGGACCCAGGGCCGCTCGGTCGCTTGCCACGCCGAAAGCGTAGCCATCGAGCAGGTCGAGTGCCGCGTTCGCATGGCGCTCGGCATCGGCGCCCAGGCTCGGGCGCAGTGCCTGGCTCAGGATCGCGTTCCAAGAGGCCTTGGAATCGGCGGATTCTGACGGGTCGGTCAGGACCCGGTCATTCGGCCAGACGCGCACGCGATTGGCGATCACGGCGGCGGGTTCGATGCCCCGGTCCCCGAGTCGGGCTCGAAAGGCCTCGGTCTGCGCCAGACTCGCCGCGCTCGCGCCCGTGATGAGCACGAACGCGCAACGAGGGCCGAAGAGGAGTGCTTCGATCTCGTGGGCTCTCTCGCGGAAGCCGCCGGCCATGCTCTCGAACGCCAGCAGGAACTCCGAGATTTCTTCCAGGAAGCCGAGCCCGGTGATGCGTTCCATCGCGTGGAGCGCGCTCTGGGTGCCGCGCTGGAAGATCCGCCATCCCAGCCGCCCGGCGCTCGCGGCCGGGTGGATCAGCCACTGGAGGAAGGTGCTGTCGAGGAGCCCCATCAGCCGAGCCGGCGCGTCCAGGAAATCCAATGCGTGGGCGGAAGGTGGCGTGTCGACCACGAGCAGGTCGATGTCGCTCCGCGCACTGAGCTCGTGCACCCGCGCCATGGCGGCGTACTCGGCGCTCCCGGCCAGCTGATCGGAGACATGCTGATAGATCGCGTTGGCATGAATCGAATCTCGCGTGGCTTCGTCCGGGGCGAGTTGATCGACGAGCGCATCGAAGGCGCGCTTGGGTTCGAGGAGCGCCGCCCGCAACGAGCCGGGTTCGACGCCGGGGACGTCCACGGGCACCAGGTCGTCGCTGCCCGGAGCGAGCCCCAGGGCTTCCGCGAGCCGTCGCGCGGGGTCGATCGTCACGACGGCGGTCCGCACGCCACGGCGCGCAGCGGCGATGGCGATGGCGGCCGCGACCGTGGTCTTGCCGACGCCACCCGGGCCGACACAGACGACGAGACGCCTCGAGAAGAGCGCTTCGAGCCCGCTCATGCGTCGATTCCGGGCAGAAGGTGAATGGTTAGTTGTCGGAGATCGTCGAGGCCGGAGACGCCGCCCGCGAGCCGCGGGAGACACACCAGTGGGAGGTCGAGATCCTCCCGCAAGCGCTTCAGTTGCTCCTGCTGGCGGTCCGTGCGCTGCTTCAGATGGCGCGCGCAGGCCGCGATCCCGTGAGGGGAGGGCGCGCCCGCGAGCTCCGCCGGCAGCGCCTCGAGCCGCGCGGCGAGCTCCGATAGATCGATCGCGGGTTGCGGTTCGAGGGCGTTCACGACGACCCGATCGACGGAAACGCCGCGTTCCCGAACCAGGCGATCGACGAGTTCGAGTGTTTCCGACACCGGGAGTTCTTCCGCCAGGGTGACCGGCAGGATGACCGTACGCGCCGGGTCGAGCACGAGCGCCTCCACCGCCGCGGCGCGGCGTCGCAGCGGCCCGCTCCGAACTGCCGAGACCACCACGCGCGGCACATCGAGGAACGTCAAGCCATGGCCGGTGGCCGGCGCATCGACCACGATGCAGTCGAAGCGCGGTCGGCCCTGATCTTCCTGTTGCTCGAGGTGCCACAACTTCCCCAGCGTGATCAGCTCGCGCCAGCCCGGGACGGCTTCGAGCCAGCTGCGGAAGGACCGGTTGGCCAACAGACGTCGGCTCAGCCCGGGCAGTGGAAGCTCGAGATCGAGGTACTCGGCGAGGGCCTCGAATGGATCGAGGTGGAGTACGTGAAGGCCCGGCCGGACCTCGCGGCCGGGATATCCGGCCGGCTGCGGATCACCGAACAGGCGCGCCATGGCGCCATCCCGACCGGTCTCCGCCACCGCCACGCGCAGCCCGCGCTCCGCAGCGGCGAGTGCCAGGCTCGCCGAGAGCGTCGTCTTGCCGGTCCCGCCCTTGCCGGTGACCACGATCAGGCGGCGCTCGAAGATCGAAGTCATCTCTACTCCGGACCAATCTCGGGCAACGACTTCGAGGCCCCGGTCAGCAAGGCTCTCAAGCGGGCATTCAGCTCGTCCGAAACGAACTCCGAGGGACTTTCGCTAGCGAAGCTAGCGGATGGCCCCCGGGGTAGAAGAGGTATGACCGTTTGATCATTCAGTGCGAGAGCTGCGAGACGCGATTTCGGCTCGACGATTCGCGAATTCCGGCTCAGGGAGCCCGGGTTCGCTGCTCGCGCTGCAAGAAGGCGTTCTTCGTAGCCAATTCTGGTGCCAGTGAGCAGGAGGCTCTCGACGAGGTCGTAGCCGAGTCGACGGATCCCGGCGGCGCGCTCGGGCCGGCGGCCACCCAGGATCTCTTCGATCGGGGAGGCTCGGATCTCGGAAACTCGGCTGTAGGCGGCGACACGACGCTGGCCCCCGATGATGATGACGACGAACTCTGGGAGTTCGAAGATTCCGAACCGGCGCCCCAGGCGGCGGAATCGCAAGTCCCCGAGCCGGCGCCCGCTGCCCCGCCGCAACCAGCTCCTGAGCCCGTGGTTGCGGACCCGCCACAGGCCCAAACCGAGCTTGCTTCGGCAACGCCGGCTTCGCTGGAAGCGGATCCGCCGGAGCCGCTGATCGACGAGTCGGATTCGGAAGTCGGCGAACCCGGATCGAACGCGGAGGGTCTCGAGCTCGAGGGTGCCTCTGATGCCGCCGCTTTGCACGATTCAGCGACGCTCGATCCCGCCGATGCCGAACTAGACCCGACGCCCGGTTCCGGTCCGGGCGAGGTGGAACCGTCGCCGGCTCCGACGTCCGTGATCGACGACGACGATGATTTCGGCGAACTCGGCCGACCCGAAGACTGGGACTTCCTGGCAGAGTCGAGCGAGGCGATCGCCGAGGCTGCCACCTTTGAGGAAGAAGCAGCGCCGCCGATCAGCGCGCCGCAGGGGCTGGCAGAAGCGCCCTCGGAACCCGACATCTTCGCGCAGCGTGACTCCGAGGAACCCGTGGGAGAGCCGATCGCGGCTGCCGTCGTGGTCGAATCCGCCGGCGAACGCCAGGGCGCCGACCCACGGCCCTGGCAAGGTCCCGTGCTAGCCGGTGCAGGAAACAGGATCGGCTGGCTGCTGGCCAGTGCGCTGCTGATGTTCGGCTTCGTCCAGGCGCTGGCTCCATCGCAGCCAAGCGGTCTCTCGGTCGCCGAGCCGCGTTCGTTCGAGCTGTCGCTCGGCGAAGCGAGGCTCGTGCGTGGTCGCTTCATCGACAACGCCTGGTCCGGCCCGATCTTCGTGGTGGAGGGTTTCTACGAACCCGAGGAAGTCCCGAGCGGACCGACGACGCTGAGGCTCCGATGGCTGGATGCCGAAGGACACCCGCTCGCGGGCACCGGCGAGGCGATTGCCGGCGCCGCCCTCGAAGCGGACCAGCTCCATGAACTGAAACCGGAAGCGGCAAGTGCGCTACTGGCGCGTCACTCGCCTGATTTCCGCTTCGGTGGCCGCTTCTCGGTGATTCCAGACGCGGTGCCCGACGCCGCCACAGATTTCGAGTTGGTACTCGACGTGCGGCCGACGCCGCTTCCCGTTGCAGATCCGTCGGCGGATGGGGATGCGCTCTAGCCAGGGGCTAGCAGGTTGCGGAAGAACCCCGGACCGAGCCCGGTGCGCAGATTTTCGGTCCAATCAAGGCGCGGAGCCGCCGCTGGGGCGAGCCCCAGCAAGGCTTCGCAACGCAGATTGGGCCGGAAAGATGCGTGCCTGGCGACGGGAGTGGGTTTTTCCGCAGCCTGCTAGGGCTTCTCGCCGTCTTCGACCTCGTCCTTCTTGGGCGTGACGTCGATTTCGTCCGGCTCGGTCAGGCCGGTCTTGAAGCCGCGGATGGCCTTCCCGAGACCAGAGCCGACCTCGGGCAGTCGCCGTGCGCCGAAGATGACGATGACCACACCAAGAATGAGGAGGAGTTCCGTGACGCCGAGACCGAACATGACCAGAAGGTGCCGGGCGACTCGCGAAGGGTCAAGTTCCCCCTCGGCTCGCGGCCGCTAGGATCCCCCGCCATGTCCATCTTCAAGGCCTACGACATCCGTGGCATCGTTCCCGATCAGCTCGACGCGACGACGGCGCATCAGGTGGGACGCGCCACGGCCCGTTTCCTGGGCGCGCGAAGCATTGTGGTGGGCCGCGACGCCCGCGCGCATTCCCCTCTGCTGATGGAGCAACTGATTCGGGGAATCCGGGAGGAGGGCGTCGAGGTCGTCGATCTGGGCCTGGCCGCGACGCCCATGGTCTACTACGCCGTCGACCACCTCGGTGCCTGCGGTGGGATCATGTTGACCGCGTCCCACAATCCCGCCGAATACAATGGCTTCAAGATCTGCCGGGAGAATGCGATCCCGGTCGGTGGCGAGACGGGCCTGGCCGAGATCGAGGCGCTGACCGCAAGCGTCACCACGGAACCCGTCGCGGAACCGCTGGGCAAGCGGACGGAATACGACGCGGTGGCGGGCTATGTCGAGCATGTCCTGGCGGTGGGCGGCCGCTGTCCGGAGGTGCGCGCCGCCATCGATTGCGGCAACGGGATGGCCGCCGTCGCACTCGAACCGCTTCTCGAGCGCCTACCCCTCGACGTGACGCGCCTCTACTTCGAGCCCGACGGCACGTTCCCGAATCATCCGGCGGATCCGCTGAAGATCGAGAATCTGGCCGACGTCTGCGCAGCCGTGCGCAAGACCGGGGCCGCCTTCGGAGTGGCCTTCGACGGCGATGCGGACCGTGCCGTTTTCATCGATGAAACCGGCAACCCGGTCCCGTCCGATCTGATGACCGCAGTGCTCGCGCGTTCCCAGCTGCGGCACGCACCCGGTGGCACCGTGCTCTATGACCTCCGCTCGAGCTGGGCCACGGCCGAAGAGATCGAAGCCGCCGGTGGTTCCGCCCGCATGTGCAGGGTGGGGCACTCGTTCGTCAAGGCCGACATGCGGCGGGAAGACGCCATCTTCGCTGGCGAACTCTCCGGGCATTTCTACTTCCGCTTCTCACCGACGTTGGTGGCGGATGACGGCCTGGCCGCATTCATCGCGTTGCTCGACGTCCTGGCCGAAGCGAAGTGTCCGCTCTCCGCGTTGATCGCGCCGCTCCGACGCTACTTCGCAAGCGGTGAGATCAGCGAGGATGCCGGCAGTCGCGAACGAATGACCGCGATCATGGAGCAGGTGGCCGCCGAACACGCCGGCGCCGACGAGGTCTCCTGGATGGATGGTCTGCTGGTTCGCTACGAGGACTGGTGGTTCAATCTGCGTCCCTCGAATACCGAGCCGCTGCTCCGCCTGAACCTCGAGGCGAAGACGAAGGCGCGCATGATCGAAGAACGGGATCGTCTCGTCGCACGGATGCGCTGAGCCGCCCGGCCGTTCTGAGCCGCGGGCTCAGCTATCGGCCTAACTGGATGCCGCCGCCAGCTCTGCCTCGATGAGGCGCTGGAACTCGCTGAAGGGCTGCGCGCCCTTGATCTTTACACCGTTGACGAAGAAGGTCGGGGTCGAGTTGACGCCGGCGCCCTGGCCGTCGGCGAGGTCGGTCGTGATTCGGTCTGCGTGGCGACGCTCCGCCACGCAACTGCGGAAAGCCTCGAGATCGAGTTCGAGTTCCGTTGCATAACCTTCGAGCGCGGCCGCCTCGAGCCCGTTGGCTGCCGCGAAGACGCGCTCGTGATAGTCCCAGAAGCGACCCTGATCCTCTGCGCAACCGGCAGCTTCGGAAGCCGCACGTGCCAACGGGTGAATCGATTCCAACGGGAAGTGCTTGTAGACGAAGCGAATCTTGCCCTCGAACTGCTGCAGCACCTGCTTGACGGTGGGTTCGGCGCGCTGGCAGTACGGGCATTGATAGTCGCTGAACTCGACGATCGTGACCGGCGCGTCGACCGGCCCGATGGCCGACCCCGTACTCGAGACCTCGACCCGCGGTGTCTCGAGCAGGACTTCGACCCCTGCCTGGGTGCGTAACTCGTCGACGAACTCGCGGGCGGCGGTGGCCCCGGCCTGTCGAGAAAGATAGTCGCGGATCTGGGGGGCCAGCACTGCGAAATCGCCCTGGATCCGGCCCTGGTTCCCGTCGAAGAAGGTCTTGACCTCTTCGTCGCTCACGGCCACGCGAGCCGCGGCTTCCTGGTCGAGCACCTCGTCCGCGCTGATGCCCCGACGCTCGGCCTCGGCTTCGAGCAGGCGGCGTCCGATCAGGTTCTCGATCTGTGTCACCCGCAACTCGTGGAGCGCGGCCGGATCGCCCTGGGTCTGCTGCTCCAGCAGCTGATCCTTGATGAACGCGTCGAGCTCGGTCAGCGTAATGTCGTCGCCGCCAACGCGCGCAGCCGCGGGAGACGCGTCATCCGTAGCGTTTGCGGCGGGTGCCGAATCCTCGGCGGCGCATGCCACGACGAATGTGGCGAGCGCGATCGAGACCGCGAACGAACGAGAGGCACGAATAAACTGACGGCTGTTCATGAAGTTCTCCTCAGAGACGGCGTTGCCGCGGATAGTTAACAGGCGGCGGCGCTCGTGACCAATCCGGGCCACGCCAAACTGCCGGCTACCGATACGGCGTCGTTCGGGGCAGCCGCCTACGGTTTCGGCTTGTTCCGTGAGGCGCTTGGTGTGTTGCGTCACCAGCGCACGCTGTGGCCTCTTGCAGCAGTGCCGGCTGCGCCGGCTGGCCTTCTTCGTGGCCGTCTGGCTCGCGGTCTCCGCGCTGGGTCTGCTGATCCCGGGCGGGCAGCTGCTGGTAGCGCCCGTTCTGACCCGCTTTACGATCTTCTTTCTGCCCCTCGACTACGCGAGCTACACGCTCGACCGCCGGAAGCTGACGTTCGTACGCAAACGAGATTGGCTGCTGGCGCACCGCGGTGTCATCGCAGGCTTCGGCGCCACGAGCTTCGCACTGTGCGTGCTCCCAGGCGTGAACCTGTTCGCGACGCCGGTCTTGGTGGTCGCCGGGACGCTGTTGGCCCTGCGGCTTCCCGAGCCCGCGAAGCTGGCTAGACGTCCAGGCTCTGGGCGAGAAAAGTCCACATCGCCTTGAGTGCTGTACCGGGAAGGTCCGTGTGTCCGGCGTCGACCCAGTGCACTTCGTGGGGCTCGCCGGCCGCAGCGTGAAGTGCCAGGGCAGCCGCCCTGGGGATCGTCTCGTCGCGTTCGGCCTGCACGAACAGCACCGGGCGCGGTGCAATCCGGCCGACCCAGCGGGCGGGATCGGAGACTGCGGGCCCCAGACCCGCACCGCCGATCGCGAGCGCGGCGGCGCGGACGCGCGGCTCTTCCGCGCAGAAGATCGAGCCAAGGATGGTACCCAGACTGAAGCCGGCATAGCCGATTCGCTCGGTGTCGATCCGCTGGTCGGCGTCGAGCGCGAGCACGAGCCGTCGCAGGTCGACGACCGCCTGCTCGACGAGATCGACCCAGAGCTCGGGGTCCAGCCGGTCCCGATCCGTCACGCGTTCACTCAGCTTCGCGCTGGCGCGCCCGCCGTGGAGCGGAAAATCGATCACGGCGACGGCAGCACCCGCGCGCACCCAATGGTGTGTGGCCGCGTCGATGTAGGCGGCGTTCTTGTCGCCACCGAGACCGTGGCCGACGACGACCAGCGGAGAGGCCTGGTCCCGGTCGCCAGGGACCAGGATCCGGGCGGGAACCCGATCGCCCCGGCTCGAATATTCGAGTGCGGATTCGATGACGCCCTGATGATGGGAGACCGGCCGGCCGCCAAAGACCGCCAGCGCCTCGGTGCCTACGTCGAACTGCAGCTCACGCATGGCGAAGCAGTCTAGGCGACCCCGCCAGCGGTAAGCGAGTCCTGCCCCTGTAGCAGCGCACGATCTGCCGGGTCGGCGTCAGGGCGCCAGCAATAACTTGCGCGCCCGGTATAAGTGCGATTTCACCGCGTCCCGGGTCTTGTGCGTTTGCGAGGCGATGTCCTCGATCGATCGGTGCTCGAGGTGGTGGAGGCGGAAGAGCTCCCATTGGTCGTTCGATAACCGCTCCGCGCCGCGTTGTAACTGCTTGAGGCGTTCGTTGCGCTCGTAGCTGGCCAACGGGTCGGCCTCGCCGGGTACGTCCTCGCCCAGGCCGAGTGCGGCCTCCTGCTCGTCGGTCGGGAGTGGGATCGTCTCGGCACGCTTGCGCTTGTAGCGGTTCGCGATGGTGCGGCGGGTGAGTCCGAAGACCCAGGCCGCGAATGGCGCTTCGCCGCGGAACGACTCGAGCGAGCGGAGCACGTTGATGAAGACCTCCTGCACGGTCTCCTCGACGTCGGCCGCGTTGGCCATTCGGCGGGATACGAAGCGATGGATTCGTTTGAAGTACCGCTCGTACAGGACGTCGAACTCGTTGGTCTTCCCTTCGATGATTCTCTGGACGAGAACCTCATCCGCAATCTCGAGGCTTTCTACAGCTGCTGCTTCATCCGCTTCCCGAGCTGCCATGTCTCCCCTTCCCCAAGGTCCCGCCGCCGAAGCAACGATGCATCCCCCCAGGCTGATGAGTGGCCTCGGAGTGGAAGGAGGTGTCAATTTTCGTCACCCCTGGACGAATTTCGTCGCAGGGAATGCCCCCCGCGGACAAAGTCCGGATCCCGCGGGGTACAAACGCTGTTTGAGACCCGCAGAGAGCGCCCGCTCCGCCAGGCACCGTCGGAAACGATGGCGGATGGGGACCTGCGGCTAGCGACCCGAGGCGGCGGGTTCCGAGGCGCCAACCGAAATGGCGCGCGCGATCTGGAACAGTGCCACCGTCTCGCGCGATTCAGGCCGGAACTGGGCGATCGGCAGCCGGGTCACCCAGGAGCGGTAGAGGGCCGCCTCGCAGGCCAGGGCTCGAGGAAACACCTGGGCCAGATCGCCGAACCGATCGCGGATTTCGGCCGCCAACGTGGCCCCGTCCGTCGCCCCGCATGAGGGGCTGGAAGCCAATGCGACGACCCAGTGGCTGCCCGTTGCGGCCTTCCCCCCGGCGGTTTCTTCGAGTCGGCGAAAACAGCGGCTTCGGGAACCGGGCTCGCGGGAGACGAACTGGAGGGTCGCGCCGAGCCACTCCTCGCGTTCTGGAGAACCTTCCGGAAGGCCTAGCCAGACCGACGGGCTCTCGGCGGAAACGACCCCGTTCTCGAGATCGGGGCCGGCGAGGACGATCTGTTGGAACTCACTCTCGGGTGGCGATGGCCGCGCGCCTGCCCATGGGGAATCCGAGATCCAGGTGGTAGGCCCAGCCACCACGGCGTGAGCGGCGGCCAGATTCCACGCCGCCGAGGCCTCGAGCTGGTCGAAGGGGCCGAGCCGACAGGTGACCACGCCCGTGGCTGGCACGCCCGTGCCTCGCACGCCCGTGCCCGGCACGCCCGTGCCCGGCACGCGGGTATCCGCCGGGTCGGGATCCCGGCTGGCGGGTCTGGCCATAGTCGCAGCCGGTTCCTGCTCGCCGAGCATGAGGTGAAGGACGTCGCCGAGCTTGCGCGCCAACCGGGACCTACCGCACCACCAGAACGGAGTTGCGACCGCCGACCGGTCCCGGCGCCGAGACCGGATTCACGGGGTCTTCCCGCCATTCGCCGTCGACGACATAACGATAATGATAGGTGCCCGGCGGGAGCGTCAGGATCTTGGTCCAGATCCGGTCTCCCGCCTCGGCCTGGACCAACGAGCGAACATCCTTGTCGGGAACCCAGCCGTTGAAGTCGCCGGCGAGCCGGACGTCCGTCGCGCCGAGATCGCGGAACTGGATGACGACCTCGCGCGCGGGTCCGCCGGGCGCGAAGTCCGGTACCTGTTCCCCTATCTCGTCGGGGCTCAGCGTCAGCGCCAACTCGATGGCGAGGGCACCGTAGTCCTGGGCACCGTTTGCCGAGCGGGCATAGCTGACGATCGGCCGGCCGCGCCGTGCGGCCTCGCGCAGCTTGATATTCGAGCGCACGACGGTATCGAAGCAGAGGTCGCCGAACAGACTCCGAATCTCACCCAGAGTCTCGCGGGCGTAGCGGGTGCGGCCGTCATAGAGCGTGGGCAGGATGCGCACTGCGAGCTCGTGGCCGATCCGATCCGACAGCAAGGCGATGGTCTCGAGCAGCTTCTGTACGCCGTGGATCGCGAAATCGCTGGTCTCCAACGGAACGATCACCTCGCGGGCGGCACGCAACGCGTTGAAGGTCAGTACACCGACGTTAGGCGGGCAGTCGATGATCGCATAGTCATAGCGCTCCGCGACGCTCTCGAGCGCGCGCCAGAGTCGCTCCATGCGGTCCTCGGCCCGGTCGGCGGAGAGCTTCTGCTCGAGGGCAGACAGGACGATTCCCGAGGGCGCAATGTGAAGCCGTTCGTCCCAGGCGAGGATCACTTCCTCGAGCGGCGTCGCCGCTTCATGCCCCGCCGGTTCGCAGAGGACTTCGTAGAGGTTCTCGTCGATGGTCTCGGGATCGAAGCCGAGGGCGAGCGTCGAATGGGCCTGAGGATCCATATCCACCACGAGCACGCGGGAGCCCGCGACCGCGAGGCAGCCGGCGAGATTCACGGTGGTCGTGGTCTTCCCGCAGCCTCCCTTCTGGTTGACGATGGCGATGGTTCGCATGACACGTTCCTCCTTGACATCGATGAGGGACGACGACGGCCGGCCGTGAGCGGGTTGGCCCGGATGGCCCAGCCCTGATGCAGCGGGGTCCGGTTCGCCGCAGCGGGCCAGCGGCCTGAAGTGACCGCGCGTCAGCCATCCCCGGGGCACATCGATCCACCCGTCGCCAGGTATCCCCACGACGTAAAACGGCGCTCCGGATGACGCGTCCAGCCACTCGACGATCCCCCCTCGGTCGTCACTCTCCCCGGAGGCTATCCCACGCGCTTCGATCGTCAATAGAAACGTCTTTCTTTCCCATAAGTTGCGGAGGGAATTGCGAGTCGCCAGGGGCTCTCTCGCCGGCCCTCGGGGCGTGCGTGGGGTAGGCTGGCCCCCATGGCCGAAAAGCGGGGACGCGACCCGAAGAACCCGCGCACCATGGTCGATGACGGCGCCACCCAGCGGCCCTTCATGCGCGGCATCATCGTCCATTCGCTGATGTCGCGGGGCGCCGGCTTCGACGACGCCTACCGGTCTGCCACCGCGATCCGCGACAAGATCCGCGGCCGAGCGGTGGTTCAGCGCGATGAGATCGCGGCGATGGTCGACGAGTTGCTCGGGGACAGCATCGAAGCCCGCCCGGTCGAAATGCCGCGGACCATCGACGTCATCGACGGGCGCAAACGAACGCCATTCTCGAAGGGGGTGCTGGCGCAGAGCCTGCTTGCCGCCGCGATGGCGCCCGATGAAGCCTTTCGCTCCGCCCAGGCCATCGAGGCGACGCTGCATTCGCGTCTGATTCGCGAGATCGATCGCGGCGACCTGCGAAACCTGGTCTACCAGAACCTCGAGCGCACCAGCGATCGGGTGGCCGGGCGCTATCAGGTCTGGCGGCAATTCCAGGAATCGGACAAGCCGATGATCTTGCTGCTCGTGGGTGCCGCCGGCGTGGGCAAGACCGCCCTGGCCCAGGAGGTTTCCCACCGCCTCGGGATCTCCAGGGTCGTGTCGACCGACGCGATCCGCCAGGTCATGCGCATCATGCTGTCGAAGGAACTGGCCCCCGCGATCCACGCCTCTTCCTACGATGCCTATCGAGAGGTGGCCGGTCTCGATCAATCCGAGGACCCCGCGATCGATGCTTTCCGACAGCAGGCGACCACGGTTTCGATCGGGGTGAAGGCGATGATGGATCGCGCCGTCGAAGAGAACACGAGCATGATCCTGGAGGGCGTTTCGATCCTTCCCGGGCTGATCGATCCGGAGGCCTGGCGCGGCTCGGCTCACGTCATCTTCCTGGCGGTCGCCACCCTCGAGGACGAGGCCTTCGAAGGGCGCTTCGAGAAACGTGAGCGCGCAGGCGGGCGCCGGCTCAAGCACCGCTACCTCGAGAACCTCGATTCGATCCTACGCATCCAAGATCACATCCTGGAACTCGCAGACCACTACGGGCTTCCGATCGTCGACAACGATTCCTTCGACGGCTCCGTCCTGTCGATTCTCCGACACGTGACCGAGTCGCTCCGCAAAGAGGGAGAGGCAACCGATGGCTCCCGAGAAGCGTAGTTCCGTCCGACACGAACGAGGCCTCGATGGGTTGCGTCGCTTCGTGGTGGCCCTCGCGGTTGCCGCGCTCGTCGTGTCCGGTTGCGCCTCGAAGCCCACCGTCCAGGAGGAGCGAGCGCGCGCCGGCGAGGTTGCGCGCCAGGCGCGGATGGAGTTCGACATCCTCCACGATCGCGTCGTCGACCAGTACATCGACGCCGTCGGCGAAGAGCTTCTGGCCGCCGCCGGCCCGCAGGCCTTCGACTACACCTTCACGGTCGTCGACGACGAGACCCTGAACGCCCTGGCGGCGCCGGGAGGCTCGATCTTCATCACGACGGGCATGATCCTGAATGTCCGCAACGTCAGCGAGCTGGCGGGTGTGCTGGGCCACGAGATCGGCCACATCGTGCATCGCCATTCGGCCGACAACCAGGTGCGTGCGCAGAATGCCGGCTACCTGAACAAAGCCGCCACCGTGGCGGCCGCGATCCTGCTCGGCGGGGGCGCGGCGAACGCCGCGAACATCCTGACGGGGGTTTCGGCGCTCGCCTACATCAATCGTTTCGGTCGCGAAGCCGAGAGTCAGGCCGACGTCTATGGCGTCGAACTCCTGCCGAGGGCCGGCTACGACCCGATGGGCATCGTCAACATGTTCGAGACGCTGCGCAACGAGACCGGGATCCAGAGCACCAGCTGGCAGTCGTCCCATCCGGCGCCCCAGGAACGGATGGACGTGACCCGGGCCCTCGTCGAGGCGGCGGATCTGCCGCCCGGGCTTCGCAAGAACGACGGCGGGCGACTCGAGATCATCCAGCACCGTATCCGCCTGCTCACCGGCGTGACCGAAGACGACCCTCGGGACCGCCGCAACTGAAGGATTCTGCAAGATGACGCAACCGGCGCCCGCAACCCTCGGAGAGCTGAAGGCCTCCGGGGTCGGCCCTCGAACCCTGCGCGAAGAGATCCGCGCCAACCTGCTGGCAAAGCTCAGTGCCGGCGACGAGCTGTTCCCGGGGATCATCGGCTATGAGGACACCGTCGTTCCTGCCGTCGAGAATGCCCTCCTCTGTGGCCACGACCTGATCTTCCTCGGCGAACGAGGCCAGGCGAAGAGCCGGATGATCCGCGCCATGGTCGGGCTACTCGACGAGTGGTTGCCGAAGATCATGGGCAGCGAAGTGAACGACGATCCCTTCGCGCCGATTTCGGTCGCCGGCAAGGCGCTCGTTGCGGAGAAGGGAGACGCGACCCCGATCGAATGGGTGCATCGGGACGATCGTTATGCGGAGAAGCTCGCGACGCCGGACGTCTCCATCGCGGACCTGATCGGCGACGTCGATCCGATCAAGGTGGCGGAAGGGCGCTCCCTCGGTGACGAGCTGACGATCCATTTCGGCATGTTGCCGCGCACGAACCGTGGGGTGTTCTGTATCAACGAGCTGCCCGACCTCACGGAGAAGGTTCAGGTCGGCTTGTTCAACGTGATGCAGGAACGCGATGTCCAGATCAAGGGCTACAACGTCCGCCTGCCCCTCGACCTGCTCGTGGTGGCGAGCGCGAACCCCGAGGACTACACGAGCCGTGGCCGCATCATCACGCCGCTGAAGGATCGTTATGCGGCGCAGGTGCGAACGCACTACCCGGAGACACGTGCGCTCGAACTCGATGTGGTTCGGCAGGAGGCGCGTCCGCCCAGCGCCGAGGGCATCGAAGTCTTCGTTCCCGACTTCATGGAGCAGATCCTCGGTGAGATCACGATGCAAGCGCGCAGCTCGCCGGACGTGAACCAGTCCTCGGGGGTTTCGGTGCGGATGTCGATCGCCAACTACGAGACGCTCGTGGCCAATGCACTGCGCCGCGCGCTTCGCCTCGGAGAAACGGAAGCGGTCCCGCGCATCACGGATTTCGAGGCTCTGGTCACCGGTACTGCCGGCAAGATCGAGATGGAATACGCCGGTGAGGACCGCAGCGAGACCGACGTGGTTCTCGACCTGACCCGGCGTGCCACGCGTGCGGTTTTCGAGGCGCTCGAGCCCGGAGAGGGCGTGGCTTCGGTGGTCGAGAGTTTCAACCAGGGATGGAACGTCGAAGTCTCTGCCGCGATGGCGTCGGTCGACTACCTGGATGGCCTCGATGCGATCAAGGGCCTGCGCGAGGCGGCAGCGGAGATGGCCGGAGGAGACTCACCCGCACGGTTGGCGTCCGCCATCGAGTTCCTGCTCGAAGGTCTCCACCTCGGCAATCAGCTCAACAAGGCCGCTGGCGAGTCGGGCGCTCGCTACGGCGCATGAGCGTCTGGCGCTATAGCCGCTGGGACGGGACCCAGGACGAGTTCTCGCTCGATCCGCGTCAAGTCCTCGATTCGCTCTCGGATCTCCTGATGGAAGGGATGAGCGTCGAGGAGGCGCTCGTGTGGATGCGACGCTCCGGCTTCGAGATGGCCGGCATGAACTTCCGCGTGATGGGCGTGGACGAGCTGATCGACGAGCTACGCCAACAGGCCCGCGAGCTGATGGAGCAATACAACCTCGATCAGTCGATGCAGGAGATGGCGCGCAAGCTCGACGAGATTCTCGACCGTGAGGAACACGCCCAGCGCGAGGCGAATGGCATGGAGTCGAGCGCGGTCAACGATTTCATGGAGCGCCGTTACGGCGATCACGAGCGGCTCTCCGACGCCATCGAGGCGTTCCGCGATCACGAGTTCGAGGATGGCGAAGCCGGCAGCGACTTCCAGGAGCTGCTCGACGAACTCGAACGAATGCGTGCGCTCGAGGATTTCCAACAGCAACACGGCCAGCAATTCCAGGGTTCGGAAGCCGCCGACTACGAGACCGCCCAGCAGATTCGTGAGCAGCTCGAGCGCTTGCAGCAGCTGGCACAGGACCTGCGCGACGGGAACTTCGAGTCGCTGACGCCGGAGGAGTTGCGCGAGCTGCTTTCCGAAGACGGCCTCCAGTCACTCGTCATGCTGCGCGACCTCGAAGAGAACATGCGCGAGGCCGGCTTCCTCCGGGACGGCGAGCAGGGCCCCGAACTGACGCCCCGTGCGATTCGCCGAATCGGCGCGCAGGCGCTGGCCGCCGTCTACTCGAGCCTGCGAAAAGGTCGTCCCGGTAGCCATGAGACGGTTCACCACGGGGTCGCCACGCGTCGGCCGGACGAGACGCGGAGCTGGGAATTCGGGGATTCGCTCGACCTCCACGTCGTGAAGACGCTGATGAACGGCATGCTTCGCACCGCCGCAGCGGGCGAAGGGTTCGGTCCGCCGATCCGGCTCGAACGCGACGACCTCGAGATCTACGAATGCGACTACGCCACCCAGACCACGACGGTGTTGTTGCTCGACATGAGCTGGTCGATGTCCTGGGCCGGCCGCTTCCCGGCCGCCAAGCGCGTGGCCCTGGCGCTCGACCACCTGATCCGGACCCAGTTCCCGCGCGACGATTTCTTCGTGGTCGGCTTCTCGACGCGGGCCCGGGAGCTTCCGATCGCCAAGCTGCCGCTCGCGACCTGGGACATGGGAGACCCGTTCACGAACCTGCAGGAGGGCCTGCTGGTTGCGGAGAAGCTGATCAGCCAACACCCGAGCCCGAGCCCCCAGATCCTGGTCGTCACCGACGGTCAGCCCACCGCGTACTTCGAAGGCCGCGAACTGCGGGTGGAGTGGCCGATGGGCTTTGGTGGCGTCTCGCCCCATGCCGTTGCAGAAACCCTCGGCACCGTGCGGCGGATCACGCGACGTGGCATCACCATCAATACCTTCATGCTCGATGACGCACCGGAGTTGGTCGGCTTCGTCGAGCGCATGACCGAGATCAACAAGGGCCGCGCTTTCTTTACCTCGCCGACGGCCCTGGGTTCGTTCCTGACCGTCGATTATCTGAACCAGCGGAGGACGAAGTTCCGCTGATGGAGAGTCCGGCCGCGCCACTGCTGCGAATCGGCGCCAACCTGCGATGGGGGACGCGCCGACTCTGGTCCGGGGCGGCCTCGCCGCGCGGTTCCTTCGTGCTACGGGTGCGGTTGGCTTCACCGGTTCCGGAACTGGCGCCCCCCTCCTGGCCGCCGCGACGAGACGCCGGGCTGCCGCTGCTCGATGTCTTGCGCGTGCTCGAGCGTGCCGCGCGCGACGATCAGGTTGCCTGCGTGCTGCTGCGCCTGGAGGGCTCCCCGGGCGGCTGGTCTCGCGCCTTGACCCTGCACCGGGCCGTTGCCGCGCTGCGCGCGGCCGGGAAGCCCGTGATCGCCTGGAGCGAGAGCTACGACACCAACGATTACGTCGTCGCGGCGGCAGCCTCCCATGTGCTGATCGCCGAAGCCGGCGGCGTGGGCTGGACCGGCCTTCGCCTGGAAGGTCTCTTCCTGCGCGAGCTACTCGAAAAGTGGGGTGTGGCGCCGGATGTGGTGCGGGTGGGTGCCTTCAAGAGCGCGGCCGAGATGTTCACCCGGGAAGGTTATTCGCCAGAACATCGTGCGCAGCTCGACGCGATCGCGGAGGAGGCCTGGCAGGCCTTGTGCGGGGCCATCGCAGCAGCGCGCGGGCTCGGCGCTGAAACGGTCTCGGCCCTTGCCGACGAGGGGCCCTTCACCTCGGAGGCGGCATGCGAAGTCGGCTTGATCGACGGTACCGCCTATCCGGACGAGATCGAGGATCGCGTCCGCGCGTGGGTGCCCGAACTCGCCAATCAGGATCCACTGCCGCTGCTGGATTCCGTGGCCTACGCGTGGCGACACGCTTTGCCCGGCCCCGTTCCGCTTGGCAAGGCGCTACCTCGCATCGCCTATCAAATTGCACAAGGCACCGTCTCGCGGGGGCGCGGCAATCGTGGCATCCACTCGGAAACGTTGTTGCGAACGTTGCGTGTCCTCGAAGAAGACGAAGCGGTACGCGCCGTCGTCTTGCGGATCGATAGCGGCGGCGGTGAGGTCGTGGCCTCGGACCTGCTCTGGCGCGGGGTCGCGCGGCTCGCCGCCGAGAAGCCCGTGGTCGCCTGCTTCGGAGATACCGCGGCGTCCGGCGCCTACTACCTCGCCGCGGCGGCGGGCACCATCGTGGCCGAGGCTGGCACCTTGACCGGCTCGATCGGTGTCGTTGGCGGCAAGGTCGATCTGTCCGGGTTGCTCGGACGGCTCGGGATCGCGGTCGATCAGGTCGAGCGCGGCCAGCGAGCCGGGCTCGCGACGGCAACCCGGGGGTTCACGGCGCAGGAGCGCGAGATCGTTCGTGCCGGAATGGAGAGCGCCTACGATCGTTTCCTGGCTCGCGTGGCAGAGGGGCGCGGGATGCCGCGCGAAGCGGTTCACGCCGTCGCCCAGGGTCGCGTCTGGAGCGGTTCCGCTGCCATTCAGCAGGGCCTGGTGGATTCGTTGGGTGGCCCCCTCGAAGCGCTGGCTCTGGCGCGCCATGCCGCAGGCCTTTCCGGCGAGGAGCGTGTGGCGCTCGAGGTCCACCCGCGGGCGTCGGCATTCGGTGGGCTTCGGGAGCTCTTGCGCGCTGCCGGCTAAGGTCCGCGGATGCCGCGCAATCGAAAGACCGACATCCCCGGCGTCGACCGCCGGGTGAGCCTCGAGGAAGTGGCCGAGAAGGGCTGGGAGGCACTGTTCTCGCCCGAGCTCGAAGCGCCCCTGCGCATGGTCGTCGAGATCGGATTCGGCCGCGGTGAGTTCCTGCGCCAGCTCGCGGCCGATGCGCCCGAGGTCGCTCACCTCGGCATCGAAGTCTCGCGAAAGCGCATCCTGAAGCTGGCCCGGCGCCTGGCTCGGGAGGACGTGCGCAATGTGCGACTCCTCTGCGAACCCGGCGAGAAGGTTCTGGCCGACGCGCTGGCGGAGAGCAGCGTCGAGGGTTTCTGGGTCAACTTTCCCGACCCGTGGCCCAAGAAGCGCCATCACAAGAACCGGCTGCTCCAGGCCCCGATCCTGCGTCAAATGACGAAGCGCCTGAGGCCTGGCGGCGTGCTCCAGGTGGCCACCGATCACGCCGACTACGCGGAGCACATTCACGAAGTGCTGCGCGCCGACGCCGGCCTCGAAAACCTGAACGCGCCCGAGGCGTGGCTCGACGAAGTGCCCGGTCGTATGCACACCGCCTACGAGGAGATGTGGCGCGAGGAAGGTCGCGCGCTTCACTTCTTTTCCTATCGCCGCAGAGCGGGGCGCATGCCGGCGTGACGGAACTACGGCCTAACATCAAGGATTTCGAGCCGGCCGCCCTCCGGGAGCGCTTGAAGCAGGAGGGTTTGCCGGGCTACCGAGCCGATCAGATCGTCGGCTGGCTCTACGCCCGTGGTGTCGAGGATTGGGAGGAGATGACGGATCTCGGCCAGGATCTGCGCCGAACCCTCGCGGACATGTTCGAGACCCGTGCGCTCGAACTCGAGACCGTGCAGCACTCGATCGACGGTACCAGCAAGGGAACCCTGCGAGCCCGGGATGGCGCCGTTCTCGAGGCGGTGGTGATCCCGGAAGAAGACCGGACCACGCTCTGCGTATCGACACAGGTGGGTTGCCCTCTCGCCTGCTCGTTCTGTGCGACAGGGGCCATGGGGCTCACGCGAAACCTGACGACCGGGGAGATTCTCGATCAGTTCATCCGGATGCGAGAGGCGCTGCCGGAAGGACGCAGCATCACGAATCTCGTGTTCATGGGAATGGGCGAGCCGCTACTCAACCTGCCCAACGTGATTCCGGCGGTTCGAACCCTGGTGGACCCGAAAGCCTTCGGCATCGCTCCGCGACGGGTGACGGTCTCGACCTCGGGCGTGGTTCCGCGGATCGCCGAATTGCTCGAGGAGGTGCCGGTGAACCTGGCCGTCTCGCTCCATGCCGCGACCGACGAGGTCCGCGACGTGTTGGTGCCGCTCAACAAGAAGTTCCCGTTGTCGGAGCTGCTCGGCGCCTTGCGGAAACTGCCGCGGCTCTCGCGTCGCCACCCGATCTTCTTCGAGTACACGCTGATGGAGGGCGTCAACGATTCCGTCGCCGATGCCCGTCGGCTGCTGAAGATCCTGGCAGGGATTCCCGCGAAGCTGAACGTGATCCCGATGAACGCCCACCCCGACGCGCCCTACCGGCCGCCCTCGGCCGAGGTGGCCAGCCGTTTCATGGGGGTGCTGGTGAGAGGCGGCATGGTCAGCACCCTGCGGCGAGCACGAGGTTCGGACATCGATGCGGCTTGCGGCCAGTTGGCGCTACGTGAGGCGCACGACCAGCTGAGCCGGAAGGCCGAAATCGGCGATCCGACCGAAGCGCCGACCAAGCCGGCGGCCTGAAGCGCGGTCAGGTCCGGAAGGGGGTTTGCCGAAGGACCCATGAGCCATGCTGTACGCCATCGGTGACATCCACGGTGAGCTCACCAAGCTCGATCGACTGATCGAGGAGCTGCCCCTCGAGCGCGGGGATCGGTTGATCTTCCTCGGCGATTACATCGATCGGGGTCCGGATGCGGCCGGCGTCGTCGCCCGACTCATCGATCTGTCGCGCCACTACGAGTGCCGTTTCCTGATCGGAAACCACGAGTCGATGTTCCTCGATTTCCTGGGATGGCGGAAGAGTTGGTACTTCGGCGGCGATGCGTTCTTGATGAACGGCGGCGACCGGACGCTCTCGAGCTATGGCTATTTCGGTCAGGAAGACCCGGAACCGACCAAGTTCGGCCTACCGCCTAGCCACATGAAGTTCTACGAGAACCTGGAAATCTCCCACATCGAAGGCGACTACCTGTTCGTTCATGCCGGCCTCGGAGAGAAGGGGATCCAGTCCGGCGACGTGCACTACGCGTTGCGCGCGTCGCGCCCGGAAGACCTGCTCTGGAATCGCAACACGATCGAGATGCCCCACGATCTCGGCATCACGATCATCTACGGGCACACGCCGCGTTCGGACTTCGCCGTCCGACACAACGAGCCTTTCAGCATCGGTATCGATACGGGCGCGGCTTACGGGGGCCCGTTGACCGCGATCCGGTTGCCCGACGAGGCCCTCTACAGCGTTCCCTGAGGAGCGGCGCCTTCGGCTCGCGTCAGTCCGCGGCCGGAACCACGAGGCGCTGACCGGGGCGGATCTTCCGGGGGTTGCGGATGCCGTTCTTGGCAACGAGCGCGGTCGAGGTGGTTCCGAGCCGGCGCGCGATGGCGTCGAGCGTATCGCCGCGTTTGACGGTGTAGACGCTGGTCGTCTCGGTGCTGTCGGTAGCCGCCGACGCTGTCGTACCAGCGCCGGACAGCTTCAAGAGCTGTCCGACCTGGATCCGGTGCGGATTCGTGATGCGGTTCTCGTCGGCAACCGCGGCCGCGCTGAGGCCGAAGCGGGAGGCGATCGAATGGACCGAGTCGCCGCGTCGCACCCGATACACACCATCGCTGGGGAGCGGGTCCGGGGCCGTCCTGGCGGTCTGGACCCGTCGGCGCGCCAGCTGGCGGCCGCGTACGGGTAGCTCGAGCGTCTGGCCCACGCGGATCCGGTGTGCGCTCCGGAGTCCGTTCAACGCGACGATCTCACTTTGTCGCACTCCGAACTTGCGCGCGATGGCACCGATCGTGTCGCCGCGGCGAACCTTGTAGCGAACGTCGGGAACCTGCTGGGCATAACGTCGGCCATCGTCGATCGAGGCGAGGATCACGCGCGGAGCTGCACGCAGCGGATCGCGGGGAACGCGCAGCGGATAGCCCTTGGGAACGTACTTCTGTTCGCTCCAGACCGGCTCACGCAGGGCGGGATTGGTTTCTGCGAGGGCGCTCGTCGGGACGCCGAACGCGCGCGCCAGGGTCGAGACCTTGTAGAAGTGCGGGAGCTCTACGATCTCCGGATTTTCCGGCGGATCCTTGGTGATCGGTCCGAAGTAGGCCACCGGGTCCGCGTTGATCGCCGACGCGGCGAGGAAGGAGACGTAGAAGTTCCGTGAAGCGAAACCGAAGGTGCGGCTCTTGTACTTCTCGATGATGACGCCCATGTCCTTGGTGCCGAGGCGTCGTGCCGCCCGTTGCATCCCGGCGATTCCGTGGTTGTAGCCGGTGAGGGCCAACGGCCAGCTATCGACCCGCTCGTGGTTCTTCTCGAGCAGCCGCGCCGCTGCCACCGTGGCCATGAACGGGTCGTTGCGTTCGTCGAGGACGTGGTCGACGTGCATGAAGAGCCGGCCGGTCGAGCGCGTGAACTGCCAGATCCCCGAAGCGCCCACATGGGAGCGCGCGTTCGGATTGAACGACGACTCGACGTGGGGAAGGGCGACGAGTTCCGCGGGCAGCCCGCGCTCGGCGAGGACGCTGCGAATGTGGGGCTCCCAACGACCCATCCGGATCACGCCCTCTCGGAAGCGGTTCGCCTGGCCGAGCTGGAAACGGATGCGACCCGCGGCCGCGCGCAGCGTCGCATTCGAAACGTTGCTCGGGAACAGCGCGAGGACGCGCTGCTCTTCCGCACTCAGGCCGGTTCGCTTGCCCTTGGCGAGCTTCGCGAGAATCGCCTTGTAGGGCTTGCGTTTCTTTTCGAGGAAGCGATCGCGGGCGCGTCGACTGAGGCCGCCCGGCAGATCGACGAGTCCATAGACGACGCCGAGATCGCGAGAGTCATGCAGCAGCCCCTGGCTAGTGCTGGCCTGGGTGTAGACCTGCTTCCAGAAGGCGACCTTCGGCTCGAGGGTTGGCGAGATCGGGAAGTCTTCTGGCGCCCCCGCGACCTCCGAGGCCGCGAAGAGAACGGCCAGTACGACCGGGATCCGGAGGAATCGATTGCGCCACATGTACCGCTCACCCATCGGATGAAAGGCCGCTCGACATGAAGCGGTCCCACCAGAATCCCGGCGACGCCGGCCCCGCGGGGGATGGCCGCTCGCGTCGCCGTTGACCCAGTCACCCATACTAACCCCGTCTACCCACGACACCTACCCGATTGTGGGGTCACGACCCTTGTGGGTGTTTCGATGACCGGCGCCCTGCTTCGGTTCCCGCGACGCGGCTACTTCTTGCGGCCCTTGCGACGAGACGCCCGCGCATTCTTGCGCTTGTTCTTGGCCTGCTTCTGGCGCTTCTGCTGGGTGGCACGGCGTAGCGGCGGCGCGCCCCCGCTGCCGGCGCCCTGCATCAGCATCGAGGGATCGAAATCGCCGGGCATGCCGGCGCCCGCCAGTTTCCCCATGCCCGGGATCTTCGAGAGCAAGCCGCCCCCGCCACCGAGCTGTCCCATCAGCTTGCGCATCTGGTCGAAGCGTCCGACCAGATCCAGCACGTCGCGCACGGTGCGCCCGCAGCCCCCGGCGATCCGCTGGGCCCGGCTCTTGTCGATCACGTCGGGCGTGGTGCGTTCCTTCTTCGTCATCGACTGGATCATCGACTCGACCTTGACCATCTCGCGCTCGTCCACCTGGTCGGCCATGCCGCCAAACATCGGCAGCTTGCCCATCACTTCCTTGAGCGGACCCATCTTCTGGATCGTCTTCAACTGGGTCAGCAGGTCCTCCATGGTGAACTGGCCCTGGAGGATGCGCTCGGCGTCTTCCTCGGCCTGCTGGACGTCCACCACCTCTTCGAAGTCCTTGACCAGGCCGACGATGTCGCCCATGCCGAGGATGCGCGAGGCGAGGCCTTCGGGTCGGAACTCTTCGAGCCGGTCGACGGTCTCGCCGGTGCCCAGGAACTTGATGGGTACGCCGGTCACCGCCTTCACAGCCAGGGCGGCGCCGCCACGGGAATCGCCGTCGATCTTGGTGAGCACCAGACCACTCAGGTCGATGCGCTCTGCGAAGGCACTGGCCACGTTGACCGCGTCCCGGCCCATCAGGGCATCGCACACCAGGAGTTTGTTGGCGGGTCGGGTCTCGCGCTCGATCGCTTCGAGTTCGACCATCAATTCATCATCGATCGCGAGGCGCCCGGCGGTGTCGTAGATGATCGCGTCGTAACCGCCATCGCGGGCGAGCGCGCGGCCACGCGCACAAATGCTAGGCGGCTGCTCACCCGTCTCGCCGCGATGGACCCGGACGTCGATCGAGCGGCCGAGTTGTTCGAGCTGGTCCGCTGCAGCCGGGCGGTAGATGTCGGCGGCAACGAGCAGCGGCCGGCGGCCCTTCTTCTGGAGGTGGCGCGCCAGCTTGGCCGCGATGGTCGTCTTGCCGACGCCCTGGAGTCCGAGCAGCATCACCGAGGTGACGCCGTCGGCGACGCTGAGCTCGGGATCGACCGGACCCATCAGCTCCGTGAGTTCCTGTTCGCAGACCGCGACGAAGTGCTGACCCGGCGTGACGCGGTGGGTCTGGCCGCCAGCGTCCTTGACCCGGGTCTCGACCTTCTCGCCGAGGGTGCGTTCCTTCACCCGGCCGAGGAAATCCTTCACCACCTGGAAGTCGACGTCGGCCTCGAGCAGCGAGGCGCGGACCTCGCGCAAGGCCTCGTCGACGTTGTTCTCGGACAGGGCGCGAACGCCAGCGAGGCGTTCCCGAGCGCCATCGAATCCACGCGTCAGGGTTTCGAGCATGGCCGAGGAACATAGGGGAGCGCCGAGTGTCGATCGAGACGGTATGCTCGGCGGCCGACTCGTCCCCAAGGGACCGACGCCGCTGGGAGCCATCAGACATGCCGACCGATGTGGAAGCCGAGATCACCGGAAACGTCTGGAAGATCGAGAAACAGCCGGGGGAAAGCGTCGAGGAGGAGGATGTCATCATGATCCTCGAATCGATGAAGATGGAGATCCCCGTGGAAGCTCCGTGCGCGGGAACCCTGCTCGAGATCAAGGTGGCCGAGGGTGAGAACGTCGAAGAGGGGCACGTGCTGGCCGTGATCGAGTGACGCGGGGGTGACTCGGCTGCGTGTCCGATCCCTTCAACCGGCCGACCGCGAGGACGCCCTCGTTTGTCTCGGGCGGACGCCCCGGCTCAACCTTCACCTCACCGATCAGGTGCTGCGACTTGGCGGCGCGCCCCGGCGTGGCGACGGTCGATCCGAGTTGTTGGGCGCGTGGCGGGCGAGCGAACTGGTCGGAATCCTCGGCATCCAGCCCTCGGTGGTGCTCGATGCCGGTGCCGATCGTGCGGTCGTCGAGGCGTTCATGCCGTACCTGGGCAGCGTCGGCGCCGGCTTGTTGAAGAGCCACGAGGATGTCGTCGAGCCGCTTTGGGAGTGTCTGGCCGAGCGCGGACGGCGCGCCATCCTCGACCGCATCGAGAACGCCTACGCCCTCGAGAGGGATGCGCTGCTCCCCGCTCCGCCGCTCACGGGCCTCGAATTCCGCCCGGCCAGGCTCGAGGATCTGGATGCCCTGATCGAGGCTGCGCGCGAGAGCCTGCTGGAAGAGTCCCGCCCGGACCCGTCCGTGCAGGATCCGGGCGGCTTCCGGCGTTGGGTGCGAAGCCGGATCCCGCGGGCCCTGGTCGGAACCGAAGCCGCTCGCGTCGTTTTCGTGGGCTACGCCGATGTGCAATGCGACCGGGGCTGGCTGCTCCAGGGGATCTTCTCCTGGAAGGACGCCAGGCGCCGCGGGATCGCGGCCGCCGGCGTCAGCCAGCTCTGCCAGCGCGCGTTCGCCGGTTCCGCGGACCACGTCCAACTGGCCGTGGTCGACGGAAATGTCGCCGCGGAACAGCTCTACGAGCGGCTCGGTTTCGTTCGCTTCGCACGATTGCGCACGCTGCTGTTCGGCTGAGCTAGCCTGCCCGTTCCCAGAACGAAGGAGACGAGATGGGTCTGTTGGACGGCAAGGTTGCGTTGGTGACGGGCGCGGGCGGTGGCCTCGGCCGCGAGCACGTCCTGGCATTGGCGAAGGAAGGTGCCAGCGTGGTCGTGAACGATCTCGGCGGCGCCCGCGACGGCAGTGGCGCGGGTTCGGTTTCGATGGCCGACCTGGTCGCTGAAGAGGTCAATGCCGCGGGTGGCAAGGCCATCGCGAACTACGACAGCGTCGCCAGCGTCGAGGGTGGCGAGGCGATCGTCAACGCCGCCATCGATGGTTTCGGCAAGCTCGACATCTGTGTGAACAACGCGGGCATCCTTCGCGACAAGACGATCGTGAAGACGACCGAGGATCTCTGGGACCCCGTCATCGCGGTCCACCTCAAGGGAACCTACGCAGTGTCGCGGCCGGCCTTCGCGCACATGAAGGAGCGCGGCGAGGGTGGCGTGATCATCAATACCTCATCGACCTCGGGCCTGAACGGGAACTTCGGTCAGTCGAATTACGGTGCCGCCAAGGCCGGGATCGCAGGCTTCACGCGCTGCCTGGCCCTCGAAGGCAAGCGTCATGGCATCCGCTGCTTCAGCCTGGCGCCGGTCGCGCTGACCCGGCTGACCGATGACCTGCCGGGCATGCAGGACGACTCATTGAAGGAGCGCATCGCGCCGGGCCTGGTTTCGCCTCTGGTGGTGTTCCTGGCGAGCGAGCTCTCGGGCGAGATGACCAACAAGACCTTCTACGTGGGCGGAGGCCGCATCGCCGAAATGCGGGTCGTAACGGCCGACGGCGTGCAGAAGAAGGACGAAGGCGGTCTCTGGAGCCCAGAGGAGATCGCAGCCCGAATGCCCGAGATCCTGCTCGACTAGCATCCCAACCTGAGCGGGGACGGACTCCTCAAGTTTCAAGTTTGCAAGTTCTGCGGCTCTGTGTGGCGTAGCGTGGACCCGGGTCGTGCCTGACCATCGCTTCGCGCACGAAGAAGAGTCCCTTGGCACCAGGATCACGTCGCGGTGTCCAAGCAGGGGGGTCGGCTGTACCCGGATCATCGGCGACCAGCGGGGCACGGCCGGAATCTCGATTCCAGCCGGCCGCTGGGGACTCCCGGGGACCCGGTTTCGTGGGAGTCAAAGACCGCGAGACGATCTGCCATACTGAAGCCATGGTGGAGGAGTCGAAGACCGCGAGCGCTGATCAGCCGCGCCTTCCCGCGGTCGGGGTAGCGGATCCGAAGTCGGCCATGGTGCCGCGCTTCAACCTGTTCTTCCGCTGGTTCGCGAAGCGCTTCTTCGGCCACTTCGATCTCGACGATGCCACTGTCGCGAAGCTGAAGGAACTCGAAGCGAAGGGTCCCGTCGTCTACGTGATGCGCTACGCGAGTCGGCTGGACTACTTCCTGTTCAATGCGCTGCTGGCGCGGGAGGGCCTGCGGCTCTCCGCCTTCGCCAATGGGCTTTCGTTCTATTACTACCAGCCGTTGCTAGGCGGCCTGCGAACCTGGTTCGCGCGACGCCGATTGTTCGGGAAGGAACGTCGCGAGGCGGATCGAGCCGCCTCTCTCGAACGGGCACGCGCGGTCGTCGAAGCGGGCGAGTCGATGTTCCTGTTCCTGCGGACCGCTCGCTTCTCGACCATCGTGCGCGGCCGAGACGCTGCGATCGAACAGGGCCGCCAGGAGCTGGATCTGTTGCGCGCCGTGGTGGGTTCGACCTGGGAGGGCAAGGGCGAAGCCACGCTGGTGCCGCTCGCGCTCTTCTGGCGCAAGGGTCCCCGCACCCAACGGCGTTTCCTGAACTTGACCTACGGCTCCGCGACCCGACCGTCGGACCTGGCCAAGGTTTCCTCGTTCTTGCTCGCCTACCACGATCTCGCGATCAAGGTCGGGAAACCGATCGATCTGGCCGGCTTCATCGAGACTCGTCGCTCGGAAGGCCTGTTGAGCGTGACGCGAAAGGTGCGGCGCTCGATCCTGTTGTTCCTGTTCCGCGAAGAACGCGCGGTCGAAGGGCCGACGTTGCGGCCGCAGCACCGGGTTCGCGAGGCCGTGATGGCCGATCGCAACGTCGTGGCTGCCGTCGCACAAGACTCCGAGGGGCGGGGCACGATCGAGGCATCGCGGGCCCGGGCCGAGCGCATCTTCGATGAGATCTCGGCGAACATGAACCCGACGACCCTGGCCGCACTGGCGGCGATCGTCGGCTGGCTCTTCCGCAAGCTCTTCGTGCGGATCGAAACACGCGGCCTGGAGCGTGTCGCCGAGCTCTCGAAGCGTCATCCGGTGGTGCTGGTGCCGAGCCATCGCTCCTACTTCGATTTCCTTCTGCTCTCCTGGCTGCTGTACCAGAACTACGTGATCCCGCCGCACATCGCAGCGCGCGAGAACATGGCATTCGGCCCCTTCGGCTTCCTGTTTCGCAGGGTCGGCGCCTTCTTCCTGCGCAAGTCGTTCGACGACGGGCTCTACAAGTCCGTGTTCCGAAGCTATGTCGCCTACCTGGTGAAGGAGGGATTTCCCCAGGAGTTCTTCATCGAGGGCGGACGATCGCGGACGGGAAAGAGCCTGGCGCCGCGGCTCGGCATGCTGTCGTGGAACATCCAGGGCTTCGTGGATAGCGGCCGCCGCGAGCTGTACTTCGTGCCGATCGCGATCACCTACGAACGTCTCGTCGAAGAGGGCGCCATGGTCTCCGAGGCCGAGGGAGAGGCGAAGCAGGACGAGAGCATGTTGGGCCTGGTGCGGGCGCGGAAGTTGCTGCGCCTGCGGTTCGGCTCGGTGTTCGTGAATTTCGGCGAGCCCGTTTCGTTGAGCCGCGAACTCGTCGGGCGTCGCGAGCTCTTCATCGGCGAAGAAACCGACGAACGCAGGGAATTCACGGAACGGCTCGGGAACGAGATCGTCGAGCGCATCAACTGGTCGGTCGTTGCGAACTCCACCTCGGTGGTGGCCTGCGCAGTGTTGGGCGAGCAGCGTCAGGGGCTGTTCCGTCAGGAGCTGGTGCAGCGGATGTCCGAGATCGTGGCCTTGCTGCGTCTCCAGGATGTTCAGTTCACGCCCGCCCTCGAACGCGACGAACCCGAGTTCCGAGAGTCGATCGACTTCATGGTGAGTTCGGGGCTGGTTTCCCGCGACGACGACCCTCGCGGTGAGATCCTCTTCTACGACGAGAGCCAATGGCGTGCCCTCGACGTCTATCGAAATGTCATCCTCCACTATCTGGCCGTGCCGAGTTGGATGGCGCGCCGGCTGCTGCGGGGGGCCACCCGCGCAGAAGTCCAAGCGGATCTGGGTTTCTGGCTCGAACTCTTCTACGAGGAGCTGTTCGCCCCCCAGGAGTTGCTGCGAGCCGCCTACGTGGATGGATTCCTGGACCACTTCATCGCGATTGGCGCGCTCGAGGCGGAGGGGTCGGAGCTTCGCGCCACCGAGAAGGGGCGCGCAGATTTCGCGTTCCTGGCGGAACAGACCCAGGCCCTGCTCGAGGCGTATCACGTGACGCTGGCCGCGGTCTCGGAGATCGACGGGTCGATCGGCGAGAAGGAACTGGCCAAGGCCGTCGAAGTGCACTTCCGCCGGCTTCACCTCGTCGGCGAAGTCCGGCGGGCTGAAGCGTGGAATCCGACGGGCTTCCGTGCCGTCCTCGATCTGCTGGAGCGCCGAGGGTTGGTCGAGCGCGTGTCGGGGGAAGGGCGCGAGAAACGTTACGTACCCGGTGTGCGGGCAGATGGCCTCGCAGCACTGCGCGAACGGCTGGCGGCCGCTCTGGCCTCCGGGTAGGGTCTCCCGCCCCATGGCGGACCCCACACCGACTCCCGTTCCCGATTTCGCGAAACGCGGCGGCCTCGTCACGGCGATTGCCCAGGACCACCAGACCGGTGAGATCCTGATGGTCGCCTACATGAACGAAGAGGCCTACCGGAAGACGCTCGAACTCGGAGAGGTCGTCTACTGGAGCACGTCGCGGGACGAGCTCTGGCACAAGGGCGAGAGCAGCGGCAACACGCAGACGCTGAAGGAACTCTACGTCGACTGCGACGCCGACGTGGTGCTCGCGAAGGTCGATCAGAAGGGCGATGCGGCCTGCCACACCGGCCGCCGCAGCTGTTTCTACCGCGTGCGCGCGGGCGACGATTGGAAGGATGTCGGCGTCCAGGTGTTCGATCCCGATGAGGTCTACGGAAAGAAGTGAGTGCCAAGAAATCCAACAAGCTGATCGTCGGGATTCCGAAGGGAAGCCTCCAGGAGACGACCGTTCGGCTCTTCGGACTCGCCGGCTACAACCTGCGTATCGACGGGCGCTCCTACTACCCCGGGATCGACGATTCGGAGATCGAGTGCATGCTGATCCGTGCCCAGGAGATGGCACGTTATGTCGAGCAGGGCGTACTCGACGTCGGCATTACCGGCCTCGACTGGGTGAAGGAGACCGGCGCCAAGGTCAAGGAAGTCGCCGACCTGCGCGCGCCCTGGCCCAACTATCGACAGATCCGCTGGCTCCTGTGCGTGAAGGAAGGGTCGAAGATCAAGTCGGTCAAGGATCTCGACGGCAAGCGCATCGCCACCGAAGCGGTGGGAATGACGAAGCGGTACTTGAAGGAACATGGCGTCAAGGCGGACGTCGAATTCTCCTGGGGCGCGACGGAAGTGAAGCCGCCGGTGCTCGCCGACGCAATCGTCGACGTTTCGGAAACCGGCTCTTCGATCCGCGCCAACAATCTGAAGATCCTCGACACCGTCGTCGAGACGACGCCGCGCTTGATTGCCAACAGGAAATCCTGGGAGGACGATTGGAAGCGCCGCAAGATCGAGCGTGTCCTGCTCCTGCTGAAGGGTGCGATCGACGCCGCAGGCAGGGTCGGGTTGATGCTGAACGTCCGGCGCAAGGACCTCGACGCGATCCTGAACGTCCTGCCCGCTCTCGGTAGCCCAACGATCTCGGCTCTCGCCGACGACGAGTGGGTCGCACTCAACACCGTTGTCGAAGAGGCCGTGGTGCGAGAACTCCTGCCGGAGCTGGTCGAGAAGGGCGCGACGGGTATCGTCGAGTTCCCCCTCTCGAAGATCGTGGGGTGAGCCGCACCGGGCGGCTCGCTCGTCTGTTGCGCTTGTTTCCCGACCACGCACGCACGGCGCTGTGGGGCTTCTTCGGCCACCGCGGTCCGCGCGGCACACGAGATCGCGTCGTCGTCCAGGGCGTCATCGAAGGGCCCGAGGGCGTGTTGCTCTCGGTGCGGGTGGATCTCCGCGGTTGGGAACTCCCGGGCGGGAACCTCGACCCGGGAGAGGCCGAGGAGGCCGGCCTCCGGCGCGAAGTCCGGGAAGAGACCGGCCTCGAGGTTGCGGTCGGCAGCCTGGTCGGCGAGTACCGCCGCACCGGCTTCCTGCCGCACCGGGCCCGCGTCTACCGCTGCACGGTCCTCGGCGGCGCGCTGACACCAAGTGCCGAAACCCCGGTGCTGCGTTGGTTCGCTCCCGACACCCTTCCCAGCACGCTCTTCCCCTGGTACCGCGCCCCGATCGAAGACGCCGCCCGCCACGCCCCCCCCGTAGAGCGCCACGAACACCATGGCCTCCACGCCATCTACACAGGCTTCACCATCGACCTCCGCATGCGCTGGACCGACGACAAAGCCCCCTAAAACGGGGACGGACTCCTCAAGTTGCAAGTTTGCAAAGTTTCGCCAGGCGTGGCGCCCCGTTCGCAGGCTGGCTACATGGATACAGCGTCACCCCGCAGGTCCTGATGGTGAAACGATGCCTCGTCTACGCCGCGCGGACGAACCGGGAATGGTCCATCACATCTGGATCCGGGGAGTCGAAGGTCAGACGATCTTCTTGGACGATGAAGACCGCGAGGACTTCATCCGGCGCCTTTCGATCATTCTCCCCGACGCAGGGACGAAGGGTCTGGCATGGGCGCTCCTGACCAATCACGCCCACCTCCTGCTGAGGACCGGTCGGACTTCGGTCTCCCACGTGATGCGCAGGGTGAACACGGGATATGCTCGTCGATTCAACGATCGCCATGATCGCGTCGGGTACCTGTTCCAGAGCCGATTCGGTTCGCGATCGGCGACGGATGCTTCCGATCTCCGTCGCCTGATACGCTATGTGCACCTGAACCCGGTGGGTGCGGGGCTCGTCCGGCGCGCCGATCTGAGCGCGTACCGCTGGAGCGGGCATTCGGCTCACCTTGCAGGGCGCCCCGCCTTCGCGTTCGAGGATGTCGACGGCGTGCTCGAGTTGTTCGGTGCCTCTCACCGCGACGCGCGCCGGGCGTTGCGGCGGTTCGTCATAGCTGGAGAGCCCGGCGGGGATCCGCCCTCGGCTCCTGCTGCGGATTCGGCGTCGAAGCTCGAGATCGAGGCTGTGCCTTTGGACCCCGACGCTGCACTCGAGACCGCGGTCTCCTGGGCCGCTGATCACACCGGCGTCGGAGTCGAGGTCATCGATGGCGGTTTCGGCTCGCAGACACGGATTGCCGTGAAAGCGCGAGGGCTCGCAGTGGCAACTGCCGTCGACCTCGGCGTTCCGGCCGAGAGGATCCGCGACCGGCTCAGGATGAGTGCCGCAACGGTCAGCCGCATGCGATCTCGCGGGAGCCGTACACTCGCTGGGCTGGGGACCGCGGGCGAGGAAGAGATGAGGCGACTCCGGCGAAACCTGCAAACTTGAAAGGTGAGGAGTCCGTCCCCGCTCAGGATTCCCCGATCAGAATTGTTCTTTGTGGGGGCGGATGTCGAGTTCTAGGGTCCAGGTGGATCTGGGCTGGGTGTGGAGCTGCCAGAAGGCGGCGGCGATGTCGTCGACCTGCAGCATTCCGTCGTCGCCGAGGCGGTCCTTGATGCCGGGGAACCGGCCGTTGACGACGTCTCCGTCGATGACGCCATCGATCACGACGTGAGCGACGTGAAGGCCCTCCTTGCCGAACTCGCGCGCCATCCCGTGGGCCACGGCGCGTTCGGCGGCCTTCGCGGCGGCGAAGGCGGTGAAGGGCGGGCGCGCTCGAACCGAGGCGGTGGCGCCGGTGAAGAGCAGCGTGCCGCCGCCATTCGGGATCATGCGTTTGGCGGATTCCCGGCCGACCTTGAAGCCGCCCAGCGCACAGACTCGCCAGAGGTTCTCGAAGAACTCGTCGCTCATCTCGAGGAGAGGCGAGAATTGGTTGTTGCCGGCGTTGAACACGACGAGTTCGGGGACGCCGGCTTCCGATTCCGTGACATCGAAGATGCGCTCGACGTCCGCCGTCAGCGTCGTGTCCATCGGCACCGGCGTCGCGTGTCCGCCGCTCTCGGCGATCTCGGCCGCGACGTTCGCCAGATTCTCTTCCTTGCGGGCTCCCATGAATACATGGAGTCCTTCCGCCGCGAGGCGCCGGCAAAGGGCGGCACCTACGCCGGGGTAGGGCCCGACACCGACAACGATCGCGCTTCGACTCATGCGTTCTCCTCGAGACAATGGGCGGGCTCACTCGTTCCGTCGGCCGCGATCCGCCAAGGGATCCAGAGGATTCGGAGCGCCGCCTTCCTTGCCGCCGCCAAGCATGCCGAGAAGACCCTCTGCCCCGCCGGCCTTGTCCTGAAGCAGGGAAAGCACCACCGGAATCAACGCCTCGAGTCCGCCGCGCGCCTTGCCCTCATCGACGCCGGTCTCTCCCACCAGGGCGCCGGGCAGGAAGCTCTCGGCCTCATCGCCACTGAAGCCGGCACCGGTCAGCGTTTGCAGGAGGTCGCCCCCCTGATCCTTCAGCAGTTCCTTGAGCATTCCCATGGATGGTTCCCTCTGGAAGTGGGTCTCGTTCGCTCGCGAAAACTCCGCCAGTTTCCCATTCTGCCACACGTGCTGCCCCAGAGCGGGGACGGACTCCTCATGTTTCAAGTTTGCAAGTTTCACAACTTGCAAACTTGAAACATGAGGAGTCCGTCCCCGCTCTGGCGGCCCCAAAAGAAACGACCCCCCGGAGACGCCGATCTCCGGAGGGTCAGACTCACACCATGCGAATGGAAGTGAGAAAACGGGTAGTGCGAAACCTAGGCGCGGGTCTCGCGCAGGCCGCTCTGCTCGAGTTCCTTGCCGAGCTGCTGGACCTTGCGCTGGAATTCGTCGAAGGGGTCATCGAAGGAGAGGATGATCTCGGTGGTGCGCGGGATCTCGTCGCCGTTCAACAGGCCGCGGTAGCGGTTCAGGTTGGCCAGGATCGCCTCGGCGACCTTGAGCGCGCGCTTCTCGGTCTTGATCAGCGGCGACTGCAGGGTGTAGACGTTGTTTCGGCCCCAGAGGCTCTCGTCTCGAACGATCGCGATCTCGCGGTAGACGCCATTGATGGGATCGAAGTTGTACTCGACCCGGACCTCCTTGAAGATGTCGGAGTTTCCGGTGTAGAAGCCGCGCTCCTTCTCGACCTTGCCCAGCTGGCGGCAGCGTGGGCAGTAGAAGGTATCGCCGTGGTTGAGGAGGAAGACGCCCTTGGCGTAGTCCTCACAGTCGGTGTTCTCGCAGTACCCGACACCGCGCTTCATGCTTGCCATCTGTTCTTCTCTTGCCTCCGAGCCCGTCGTCATCCAGGACGTTCGCAGCGTACCGTTTCCAGTGTCCGGTTCGCTCCGGTCTCCCGGGCCCATTGGCCTTCTCTATGGCAAGTCGTGTGCCATGCGGCGAGGGGGGGAGCACCGCGGCGTAGATCCGAATAGTTGGATGGGCTTGTTGCCGTTTCCTTGCGATTCGATTGCACGTATTCGGCCCCGTCGTTCGGGTGCCGATTCGGTCGCCGATGACCCAGCTTGGGAACTCGGCTTCCCTTCGCCGCCAGGTCCGCAATTCCCCTCACCCAGCACACACGAGCAGCTTCGCGAAGCGCGTCCGTGTCCGCGAGATGCGCGGAAAACCCGAAGCCCTGCAATGGCTTACGAGCCTTCTGTGCTTATACTTCGCGAGCCTGCCGATTGTCAACCAGGATTTGCTTCTGGGACGCATTCCGAGGCCCGGGATTCTCAGGACGACGAAGGATCCGAGCCTGTTTCGTCGAGCTGCTTGCGCAGCCGAGCGCGTTCCAGCGCGAGGTAGCTGGCATAGGCCGCCACACTGCCCACCGAAATGACGTATGCCGCGATCATGTAGCCCATGCACCCTCCGATCCGGTGGCCTCGACTTCGCGGCGTGCCGCCTCGTCGCGAAGGCAGGCGACCTCATAGCGGCGCACCACCAGGTAGGCGAACGCGCTCAGCACCACCACGATCCCGAGCAGGAACGGCATGCCCATTCCGGCGCCCAGGCTGCCATCGCCCAGATTCTCTGGGTGGATGGCACGGCCGGCGGCCATCTCGATGGCGAAATAGTTGAGCGGGATCAGCACCACACCGGCGATCGCGTAGACGGCGCCGAAGCGGGCAGTGCGCTCACTGCCTTCGGTGAAGCCGCGTAGTAGCAGATAGGCCAGGTAGACCAGGTATTGGAGCAGGGTGATGGTCAGCCGGGTATCCCAGGACCACCACTTGCCCCAGGTCCCCTTGGCCCAGATCGGCCCGGTCAGCAGCATCAGCGTGCAGAGCAGCACGCCCACCTCAGCGGACGAGAGCGACCAGCGATCCCAGCGATCGTCCCCCTTCCACAGGTAGAGGCCGCCGAAGAGGGCCGTACAGAAGAAGCCCAGGTAGGCACCGAAGGCCAGTGGCGGGTGGACGTAGAGGATCTTCTGGATCACGCCCTGGACGCTATCGATGGGCGCGCTCCAGACGGCGAACGCCCAGGCAGCGAGGACGGTGTAGAAGAGCCCGGCCGTCAGCCGACGACCGGGGGCGCTGGGAACGTTCAAGTCGACTCCTATTCGTCGAGCACGGCCTCGAAGCCGAGGTACGAGATGATCCCGAAAACCGCGTTGGTCACCACCAACAATTGCAGCGCGGAGCCGGGAATCACGCCATCGAGGAGCAATCCCTCGGTGGCGCGGACGGCGCCGAGTAGCACCGGAACCATCAAGGGAAGCATCAACAACGGCAGCATCACTTCGCGGTAGCTGGTTCGAACCGCCATCGCCGAGAACAAGGTGCCGACAGCGCTGAGACCCAGCGCGCCCAGGGCGGCGACCGCCGCGAACTGGTGCAGGATGGGCCAGAAATCGATCCCGAAGGCCATACCGAAAGCGCCAGTGGTGAACGCCTGGACGCCGAACAGCAGCACGAAGTTGGCGATGGCCTTGCCGAGGAAGATGAAGCCGCGGTCGCCGGAAGCCATCGACAGTGCGGCGAGCGCGTCGTTCTCGAGCTCGAGCGCGAAGGAGCGATTGAGGCCCAGGATCGATGCGAAGGTGAAGGCCACCCAGAGCAGGCCCGGAACGTGCTGTTGCGACTCGGCCCCGATCCCGGGCGGCGCGGCCATGTAGAGGATCACGACGACGAGCAGCGCGAAGACGGCCATCGCGACGACGCGATCGCGCTGGCGCCACTCGGTCACGAGATCCTTCCACAAGACGGCTCGCAGCAGGTTCATGCCGTGGTCTCGAGATCTCGCACGGTCTCCGGGTAGACACGTTCCAGCTCGTCGGCAGTCGAGAGTTCGGCAGCACCGAGCCAGCCGGAGCGGCCCCGCACCAGCACCAGTGCACGCTCGGCGAGCTGCGCGGCACGCGCGAGGTCGTGGCTGACGAGCAGCGTGGTGCGGCCCTCGCCGGGCAGGCGCGCGAGCAGGCTGGCCAAGCGCACCGCGGCCTGCGGATCGAGGCCCGTGAACGGCTCGTCGAGCAGCACGATGCTGGGATCGTGGACGAGGGCCCGAGCGACCGCGGTTCGCTGTGCCAGGCCCCGCGAGAGTGCGCCCGCACGTCGCTCGGCGAAGGCTTCGAGATCGAGGGCGGCGATGCCGCGCTCGGCGCGTTCCGAGGCGTCCTCGAGCCCGTGGAGCCGCGCTGCCAGGAACAGGTTCTCGCGCACCGTCAGGGCCGGAGACAGGAACGTCTGGTGCCCGATCAAACCGACCTGGCGCCGCTGCTCCGGCCGCGATTGCTTCTCACCGCCGATCTGGAGTTCACCGCCCGAGGGGCGCGCCAGGCCTGCGAGCATCCGGAGCAGGGTGGACTTGCCGGCACCGTTGGGGCCGAGCACGGCGATCGTTTCGCCGGGCTCGAGATCCAGATCGAGTGGCTGCAGCGCCACCAGCGGCCCGAAGCGACGCGTCAGGCCCCGCGCGCGCACGGCCGCCCCGCTCACGAGGGAGAATCTCCCTCCGCCTCGGGACGCGCGCTGCCGCACTGCGGGCAGAAGCGGTGGCTGCGCTCGAGCCCGGCGCCACAACCCGTGCACGCGCTGGGCGCCTCCTCGGCGGGCTCGGCCGGCACCGCGCCCTGGCTCCCCGACGTGCTGGATTCGGCCCGATCCTGGCGCAGCAGCGCGACGGCGCGGCTGCGCAGGCTGTCGCGCATCTCGCGGTGATCCTCCTCGGAGATCTTGCCGGTCTCGAAGTCGTGATCGAGATCGCGGATCGACCAGATCAGGGCCTCGCGCTCGCGGGCCAGGGCGGAGATGGATTCTTCGTCCTCGTCGATCGCTCCGGAGCGGCGCAATGGGACCGAAAGCCAGAAGATCGCGGCGAGGGCGAGAACGCCGGCCAGGGCCAGGCCGATCGTGCGCTCGTTGCGGCTGCGCGGCGGCAACCGCTCGAGTGAAAGCGCCACGGTTTCGTGGGGCTCGACCTCGAATGCCTGGAGATGCATGTACGCGAGGTCGGGCGTTCTCGCTGGTCGACGCTTGTGCAGGCGCTGCGACTTCGGCACCCACTCGCCGGTGTCCGCGATGAAGATCGAAAGGTCGGGGATGCGCTCGGCGTAGTGCCGCTCGAAGCGGATCGGCAGCGTTTCGACCGGCAGTTGGTAACGCACCTCGATGTGCCAGCTGCCGGGCCCGGCGGTGCCGATGGCGGCCAGGCCTCCCTCGGGATGCGGGGTCAGCCGCACGCCGCCGGCATCGGTGCCGAACTGAACGTCGCGGGCCTCTTCCGGAAACGGCAGCCTGACGAGCGGCGACGCCTCCGTGCCCAGCACGACCGAGTCGCCGCTGACTTCGACCGTTACGGTCTCGCGGACCGCGAGCGCGGCGTCATCGGCATCGATCACGGTCTGGATTTCCGTGATGCGCGTGGCGTCGGGGTCGATGCGGGCCGGCGGCGGCGCGATCTCGATGCGGAAGCTGCCGGATTCGGACGAGAGCCGCGTGTGCGGGCGCCCGTCGACGATGGTGGGCTCATCGTCGCGTCGGAAGCCGGATGCCACGATCGGGCCCAGCCCTTCGGGAACCAGCAGCACGAGCGGTGTCCCGTTGGGAACGGCGCCTTCGAGGAGGAAGCGTTGCCGGCCTTCGTCATCGGTCGTACCCGGAATCGAGAAGCTCCAGGAGAGATCGTGGGGCCCGGGGTAGATCGGTCCGTAGTACTCGATCCCGTCTCCATCGCGCCGGATGCCATCCGGAACGACACCGAGGGGCATCTGGAATGCGAAGGCATCGGAGGGAAGGGTGGCCGAGAAGGCGGGCACGGCCCGCGCCTGATCGGCGGGCGGGACCACGTAGGTGGTGGTGCCGGCATTGATCAGCTTCACCCCTTCGAGAACACGCAGGCCCTGGGCGTCGCGCATGACGCGCAGCTCTACGCCGTTCGGGCGGATCGCGGTGGGGTCGTCGGTCAGGTCCGTGAGGCGAACGTCCGCGCTGACTTCGGTCTCGCCGGGTGCGAATCTGACGCGGGCGCCCGGAAACGGCACGCCCGAATAACGTCCGCCCAGCAGGTATGAGATATCGGCGGCGTTCGAGATTCCCGGAAAGTCGAAGCGACCGTCGGCATCGCTCGTTGCGCGTCGCAAGCCGGGCACGCCATCCGCGGTCAGGGCGTAGAGGGCAACCTCGACATCAGCTACCGGATTGCCGGTGGCCGCGTGCACGACCTGGCCGGTAATGCGTCCGGGGCCTTGCGGAAGGTCGGGCGCTCCCTGGGCCGAAGCGCCAGCGGCCAGCGCGAAGTACAGGAACGAAAGGGCCAAGGCTCCGTATCGCACCGGCTGCTGAGGGCGCGGCCTCAAGCTTCGGCGCCGCGGTTCGGCCGCGCGGCCGGGTGAGGCCACATCACGAGGATCGTGCCCAGGACGAAGGTGTAGCCCCCGGCCCAGATCCAGTTCACGAGCGGATTGCGATAGATCTTCAGCGTCGCCGAGCCATCCGCTTCGATGGCGGTGAGGACCACGTAGAGGTCCTCGCGGAACGTCGAGTAGACCGCCGGGATCGAGACCGGCTGTTCTTCCAGCCAGTACATGCGCCGCTCGGGTCGCATCGTGGCGATCGGCCGGTCGTGCTTGAACAGCGCGATTCGGGCCTCGGCGCCGCCATAGTGCTGTGCCGGAAGCGGCCGCGCGGTGCGGTACTCGAGGCGGTAACCATTCAGTTCGACACTACCGCCCACGCTGACGTTCTCGAGATGCTCCTCGTTGAAGGCAGCTCCGGCAAAGCCCACGAACAGGAACACCATGCCGAGGTGAACCACATAGCCGCCGTAGCGTCGCTGGTTCTTGCGCATCAGGGTTCGGAGCGCTTCCAGCACGTTTTCGCCGTGTCGCATTCGCGCGCTGACGGCGCGCCAGTACTCCTGTGCGATCGTGGCGACGACGAAGGCGCCGGTGGCCCAGGTGAGAACGGCCAGGCCGACGAACTGGTCCCGGGTCGCGATGCCGAGCGCTGCGAAGGCCACCACCCCGATGATGGCGGGCCAGAAGAACTGCCGGCGCAGGTTGGCCGGAGTTGCCCGTCTCCACGCGATCAGGGGCCCGACACCGGTCAGGAACAACAGGAAGATCCCGATGGGTGCGCCTAGCATGTTGAAGAACTTCGGCCCCATGCTCTGTTCCACGCCGAGCAGCCATTCCGTGAGTTTCGGCCAGAGTGTTCCCGTGACGACGATGCCGAGCAGCGCCATGAACAACCAGTTGTTGATCACGAAACCGGATTCGCGAGAGAGCACCGAATCGATTTCGTTGGTCGCTCCCAGCCGCTTTCGCCGCAGGAACAACACGCCGAAGTAGAGCACCACGGTCAGCACGACGTATCCGAGGAAGAGTTGGCCGAAGATCTCCGTCTGCGCGAAGGCGTGGACGCTGCGGACCAGGCCGCTGCGGGTGAGCATCGTGCCGAACAGGCAGAGCGAATAGGTGAGGCCAATCAGGACCAGATTCCAGATCTTCAGCATGTCGCGCTTTTCCTGCACCATCACGGAGTGCAGGTAGGCGGTGGCCGCGAGCCAGGGCATCAGCGAGGAGTTCTCCACCGGATCCCAGGCCCAGTAGCCACCCCAGCCGAGGACTTCATAGGCCCAGTGCCCGCCGAGCAGGATGCCGATCGAAAGGAAGAACCAGGCCCACAACGTCCAGCGGCGGGTGATTCGCATCCAGGCGGTGCCGAGTTCGCCGGAGGCGAGCGCGGCGAAAGCGAAGGCAAAGGGCACCGCGAAACCGGTCAGGCCCGTATAGAGCATCACCGGATGGATCATCATGGCCGGGTGCTGGAGCAGCGGGTTGAGGCCCGTGCCGTCGGACATCACGGTTCCGGGGGGAAGCGGTTCGAAGGGATGCGTGTGCAGGTCCATGGCACCCGGGGAGATCTGGTTGATCAGGTCGAGGTTGAGCAGCACCAGGAAGAACAGCGCGTTCGTCAGCATCGCCGACGAGACCCACGGCAACAGCGTCGTCTGGCGACGATTGACGATGACCGCGGCTGCACCGTAGGCGGTGAGCATCCAACACCAGAGCATCAGCGAGCCGGCCTGCCCGCCCCAGAGTGCGGCGAGTCGGTAGCCGAGGGACATGCTCCGGGCCGAGTGGTTGGCGACGTAGAGCAGGCTGTAGTCGTGGCTGTAGAAGGCAAAGAAGAGCGCGAGCATGGCCACGCACAGGAGTGCGAAGACGGCGAGCACCGAGCGGCGTGCGACTTCAGCCCAGTCGCTGCGCTTGCGGAGGCCAGCCAGAACGCCGGCGACCGTGCCCGTAACGGCGATGAGCAGCGCCAACCGAAGCGCGAAGGAACCGAGGTCCGACATGTGGAGAGGCTCCGCTAGAGGGACGTGCCGGGCGGCGTTTCGCCAGCGGCAGCGGCAGCCTCGAATTTGGAGGGGCATTTGGCCAGGACGTTGGTGGCCTGGAACGAACCCCCGGCCTCGCCAGCCATGCGTCCCTCGACGACGACTTCTGCGCCGTCCTTGAAGAGGTCGGGCGTTTCGAGGCTCGCGAATACGACCGGCAGGCTGCCGTCCGAGCTACCGCCGGCGTGGGGCGCAACGTTCTGGACGTGGAAGCGCACCTGGCGGCCGTCGACGTCGCGCTCGATCGAGCCCGGTGTCACGTAGCCGTGTACGCGCGCGTTCTGCCCGCTGCTCGAACCGGAGCGGAATTCCTCGAGCGTCTGGTAGTAGACGAACGAAGCCTCGCCGAGATTGCCGGATGCGTACCATCCGAGCAGCAGAACGATGGCAACCGCTCCGACCGCGATCTGGATGCCCTTTGACATGTGCCTCCTCAACGTTTGCAGATTAGGCATTGGCTTCTTCAGCGTCAAACGCAGGGAAGCCAGAAACCTTCAGGAATTCAATGGTTTGTGGCTACTTTGTCCGAGGTGCCCTTGACCGCTGTCAAGCGCGCCCGCTACTCCGAAGGCACCGTGAAGATCCCCGCCCACGTCCAGTCGATCGAGCCATTCCTGGCCATGGAAGTGATGGAGCGGGCATACGAAATGGAGAGAGCCGGGGTTTCGGTGATGCACCTCGAAGTGGGCGAACCGGACTTCGAACCACCTGAAGCCGCATCGGAAGCCGCGCGGGCCGGCTTGGTGAGTGGCGCCACACGTTACACCGACAGCCGTGGGCTTCATGCGCTGCGCGAGGCGATCGCGAACGACAAGGCCGCGCGCACCGGAGTTTCCGTCGATCTCGAGCGCGTGATCGTGACCAGTGGCACTTCGCCCGCCCTGTTGATCTCCTTGGGTGCGCTCCTCGAATCCGGCGACGAAGTCATCGTTCCGGCCCCGCACTACCCTTGCTACCCGAATTTCGTGCGCTTCTGTGGTGCGACACCGGTCAGTGTGGCGGGGGATCCCGAGCAAGGCTGGGCCATCGATGCGGATGCGGTTCGGCGTGCCGTCACTCCGCGGACACGCGCCATCCTCTACGGCTCACCGGCGAATCCGACCGGGGCCGTACAACCGCGCGAGGTCGTCGAGGCGTTGGCCGCGGTCGGCCCGCCGCTGCTCTCTGACGAGATCTACGACGGGCTGCTCTACGACGATGTGCAGGTGACCTCGGCCCTCGCGGTATCAGATGATGCCTTTGTCTTCGACGGCTTCTCCAAACGTTATGCGATGACGGGTTTCCGTCTCGGTTATGTAATCGCGCCAATGCCGGCCGTTCGGACCCTCCAGATCCTCCAGCAGAACTTCTTCATCTCGGCGAGCGAGTTCGTGCAGCACGCCGGATTGGCGGCGCTCGCGCAGGGAGCCGAGAGTGTCGTGCTGGCCCGGGGCGTGCTGGCGACCAAGCGGGAGTTGTTGATCGGGGGCTTGCGGGAACTGGGGTTTCGGATTCCCGCGCCACCCCGGGGCGCCTTCTACGTCTTCGCGGATGCGCGCGCGTTCGCGTCGGATTCGAAGGCGCTGGCGAGCCGATTGCTCGAGGAAGCCCACGTCGGGGTGACCCCGGGCGTCGATTTCGGGTCGGAGGGGGAGGGCTTCCTTCGCTTCAGCTACGCCGTCGATGAGGCCGTGATTCGTGAAGCGCTCGCGCGGATGGCGCCGGTATTGGCCGGGATCGCGCGCTGAGGCACGCCTAGCAAACTTCGACCTGCTCCTCGAAGCCTTCGGGCTCTACCTGGATCGTGACGTGGTGGATCGCATAACGTTCGCGCAGGACTTGCTGGAGGGAAGTGAGCACGACGTGATGGTCGATCGTGCCTTCGGCGTGCACGTGACAGGAAAGCGACGTCATGCCGCTGGTGATGGTCCAGACGTGGAGATCGTGGATTTCCCCGACGCCCTCGACGCCCATCAAGGCGCCTTCGAGCTCGCCTACGTCAACGCCGGCTGGAGCCGCCTCGAGGAGCACGTCGACGGTTTCGCGTAGGAGTGACCAGGAGGCGTAGAGCACCAGAACCGCGATCAGGACCGACGCGATCGGGTCCGCGATGCTCCAACCGAAGGCCCAGACCAGCGCGCCGGCAGCCATGGCGCCCACGCTGCCGAGGGCGTCCGACGCGACATGAAGCCAGGCACCGCGCAGATTGAGACTGTCGTCCCTGCCTCCGTGGAGGACCCAGAGGCCGATCAGGTTCACGATCAAACCACCTCCAGCGATGGTCAACATCGGCAGCCCCAGGATCTCGGGCGGCGCCTCGAAGCGCTCGAAGGCCTCGAACACGATGAAGATCGCGACGACGATCAGGGCGGTGCCGTTGGCGAGGGCCGCGAGGATCTCGATGCGGCGATAGCCGAAGGTGCGCTCGGCCGGCGCCGGCCGTTCCGACAGCCACAACGCGAAGAGCGAGAGGATCAGCGCCGCCACGTCGGAGAACATGTGGCCCGCGTCCGCGAGCAGGGCGAGCGAACCGGTCCAGAGCCCGCCGATGACCTCGGCGACGAGGTAGCTCGCCGCGAGCCCGCACGTGATCGCGAGGCGCCGGCGCTGTCCCGCGCGATCTCCACCGGACGTCCCAGCGTGCCCATGGGCGTGGCCGGCGTGTGCGTCGTGCATCCGGGGATGATCCGCTTCTGGCCGGACCAGCGCCACCAAGACGCTGCAAGTTGACGCAGGGAGGTCGGTTCGTTTGACTCACAGCCGTGAGTCCGATGCATCGTTGCCTCCATGCCTTCCTCGCCGTCGCGCTGCTGGCCGCGCTCCCGTTGGCCCAGCTTCACGGCCATGCGGCCGGGATCGCTGGCGGCGATGTCCGCGTGCAGGCCGGCAGTTCCGCCGCGGCGGCGCTGGCTGCCCCGGATTGCACCGTCTGCGCTGGCGCACGCGTACATACGGTCGCAGCGGTTCCGTCAGCGCCGTCGTCGGCATGCCAGCGCACGCGTCTTGGGTTCGCGACGCCGTGGCGCGCGGCGAGGGTATGCACGCTCGCCGGATTGGCGCCGCGCGGCCCGCCCTCGGTCGGCTGATTCCCGGTTTCGCGCAGTGTCCGCCGAGCGGACGCGCGCACCCGAATCAACCGAATTTCGAAAGGGCTGCCATGCTGTCTTCAAACACCCGTTCTCTCCCGGGGATGCTTGCCTTCCTCGCTCTCTTGTTCCTGAATCCATTGCCAAGCGACGCCGACAACGCCGGCGCCGACGACCATGCCGCCGACCCGGCGCATCGCGGTCACCAGCACGACGAAGCGCTCGACGAACTCGTCGTCACTTTCTCCGGACACGAACGTCGGCGGTTCGACGTTATCCAGGGAACCAGCGTCCTGGCTGAAGACGAACTCCAGCGCGAGATCCAGACGACCCTGGGTGACACCCTCGCGGGTCAGCCCGGCGTGGTGAGCACCGGTTTCGCTCCCGGTGCGAGCCGGCCGGTGATTCGCGGACTCGACGGCCCGCGCCTCCGCGTCCTGCAGAACGGCGTCAGTGTCGTGGATGCCAGCACCACGAGTCCCGATCATCAAGTCGCCTCGGACCCGTTGCTGGCGGAACGCATCGAAGTGTTGCGCGGCGCTGGAACGCTTCGCTACGGGAGCAACGCGGTCGGGGGCGTCGTAAACGTGATCGATGGCCGGATCGCCGAGCGTCCATTGGACGGTCCCTATCAGGGCGCCGTGGGTCTCCACTACGGATCCAACGCAGACGATGCAAACGCGGCGGGCTTGCTGCGCGCAGCGGCTGGCCCACTGGTGTTCCACGCCGAAGGTTTCGTGCGCCGGGGCCATGATCTGGAGGTGAAGGGAGACCCGCTCGCGAGCCGGTCCCGATCCGACTTCGACGCCCAGGATCCGCTCGCGCCGGCGTCCGGCCGCGTTCCGGGGACCGATGTCGAATCCCATGGCGGAACGCTCGGTGCTTCCTGGGTCGGCGAGGATGGCTTCTTCGGCCTGGCCTATGCGCGGCTCGAATCCGACTACGGCGTGCCCGTGCCTCCCGAGGAGCCGCCGGCTGCCGGTATTCGCATCGATCTGAAGCAGAACCGCATCGATCTCGGGGGCGGTCTGCGCGGTTCTTTCGGTCCTTTCGATTCCGTCGGGTTCCGCGGCGTCTATGGCGACTATCAACACTCGGAACGGGAGGGCGGAAAGATCGTGACGACCTTCCTGAACCGCGGCCATGAGGCGCGGCTGGAAGCCACCCAGGCGAGCTTCGGAAACCTGGATGGCTCGATCGGCTTGCAGTGGCGTTTCGAAGACCGCATCGCGATCGGGGCCGAGGCTTTCCTGCCCGAACACGACGCCGGGCAGTTGGCGTTGTTCGTCGTCGAGGAACTCCATCTCGACCCCGTCACGGTGGAGGCGGGCTTGCGGATCGAGCGCACGGCGATCGATGCAGCCGGCTCGCTTCGCGATCGCGGCTTCACCACGGTGAGCGCCTCGTTGGGCGCTTCCTACGCGGTCGACGCCGACACGTTGGTGGGCCTCTCGGTGGCCCGCACCGAACGTCCGCCGACCGGAGAAGAGCTCTATTCGGACGGACCCCATTTCGCGACGGCGGGCTTCGAGATCGGCGATGTTGCGCTGGATCCGGAGACCGCCTCGTCGGTCGAACTCACTTTCAAGCGCCGCGAAGGTCGGCTGACCGGGGGCCTCAATCTCTTCTACACCCGCTTCGACGACTTCATCTTCCAGCGAGAGACAGGCGCGTTCCAGGACGGTCTTCCGGAACGTCGCTACCGGCAGGCCGACGCGGATTTCTATGGGTTGGAACTGGACCTGGCGTGGACGGTCTACGAGGCCGGCTGGGGAAGCGGAGTGCTCGACCTCGGCTACGACCTCGTCCGCGGCCGGGCGAGTGGCCGGGATCTCCCCCGGATCCCGCCGGCGCGTCTACGGTTCGGCGGCGAGCTCGAGTTCAAGCGGTTGAAGCTCCGCCTCGAGGGCGTCTTCGTCGGGGATCAGGATGATGTGGCGCCGCTCGAGCGGCCGACCGATGGCCACGTGCTCGTGAACGCCAGCGCGACGCTCCGTCCCTTCGAGGACCGCGACCTTTCGCTTTTCGTCCAGGCCCGGAATCTCAGCGATCAGCGCGGTCGCAATCACGTGTCGTTCCTGAAAGAGCGGCTTCCCGTTGCTGGCCGGGACATCCGTATCGGTCTGCGCTTTCGCTTCTAGGGAGGGCTGGGCAATGGCCGGGCGGCTTGACAGGCCAGGGTTGCTTGGCGATTCCAAAGGGATGAGTGACGCCCCTCTCTCGCGCTTCCTCCGGCACCACTATCGACACTTCAATGCCGCCAGCGTCATCGATGCCGCCGATGGTTATTCGGCCCTGATCGAGGAGGGGGGCGCCATGATGGTCACGCTTGCCGGCGCGATGAGTACGGCCGAACTGGGGCTGTCGCTCGCCGAGATGATCCGGGCCGGCATGGTCCAGGCGATCACGTGCACAGGAGCCAATCTGGAAGAGGACGTCTTCAACCTGGTGGCCCACGACCACTACGTGCGCGTGCCGAACTACCGCGACCTCACGCCGGAGCAGGAGCAGGAGCTTCTCGATCGCAAACTCAATCGCGTGACCGATACCTGCATCCCGGAAGAGGAAGCGATGCGCCGGGTCGAGCACGTGCTCCTCGAGGAGTGGCAGAAGGCCGAGGCCCAGGGCGATCGGGCCTTTCCCCACGAGTTCGTCTACCGCGTGCTCCGCTCCGGTGCACTCGAGCCCCACTACCAGATCGATCCCGGGGATTCTTGGATGCTCGCCGCCGCCGAAGCCGACCTTCCGGTCTTCGTCCCGGGCTGGGAGGATTCGACGTTAGGCAACGTGTTCGTAGCGAACGTGATGAAGGGGAGCCTGGGCTCCACGCAGCTCGTCATGGGTGGCGCGGAGTACATGATCGAGCTTGCCCGCTGGTATCAGGAGGTCTCGGCCGAGCGACCGATCGGCTTCTTCCAGATTGGCGGCGGCATCGCGGGAGATTTCCCGATCTGCGTCGTGCCGATGCTCGAGCAGGATCTGAAGATCGAGGACATCCGCTACTGGGCCTACTACTGCCAGATCAGCGACTCCACCACGAGCTACGGCTCCTACTCCGGTGCCGTTCCCAACGAGAAGATCAGCTGGGGCAAGCTCGAGGTCGATACGCCCAAGTTCATCATCGAGAGCGACGCCACGATCGTGGCGCCGCTCCTGTTCGGGTTGGTGCTCGGCTGGTAGCCGAGGTCAGGCCTGTTCGCCGAGGCAGCGGTCGATCCGAGCCAGGACCGATTCGCGGCCCAGGATCGCCAGGGTGTCTCCGAGGGCCGGGCTGGCAGCGCTTCCGGTGACGGCGACCCGCAATGGCTGCGCGGCCTTTCCCATGCCGATCTCGCGGGCCTCGCACCAGCTGGCGATGCTGGCTTCGATGGCGTCGGGTGAGAAGGGTTCGATCTCGGCAACGGTCTGGCGTAACTCGGCCAAGCGGACGAAACCGCTGGGGTCGCCCTTGGCGAGCCACTTGGTCACAGCTTTATCGTCGTAGCCGAAGCCCTCGTCGCTGCTGAGCGCGAAGGCGCCGGGGCCGTCCGGCGCGGTGGGGTCCGCCAGCGTGCGGCTGCGCGGGCGGGTCGCGCGCAGGAACAGCGGCACGTCGAGTTCGGTGGAGACGGCGGCCGGGGCATAACGTCGAAGCCAACCGCTCCAGCGCGCGGCGAAGGCGTCTTCGTCCATCGCTCCGATCGTCTCCTGGTTGAAGGCGAGGAGCTTGGCGCGGTCGAAGCGGGCATTGCTGCGCCCGACACGATCGAGGCTGAAGCGTTCGGCCAGGAACCCGGGATCGAAGCGTTCGAGATCTCGACCGTCCTCGAGCTTCTCGCCGGGGCTCCAGCCGAGCAGGGCCAGGAAATTGACGACGACCTCGGGCAGATAACCGCCGCGTCGGAAGTCCTCGACCGTGATCTCGGGGAGCACCAAGCCGAGCGCGGCCGCCAGGGCATCGAGTTCGGAGGTCTCGAGCTGGCCGCGCTTGTCGCCGAGCCAACGCGCCAAGCGATCGGATTCGATCGGAAGCGTGACCGGGTCCACGCCTGCTTCCTTCGTGAACGCGCGCGCGGTCTTGTCCTTGTCGCGCTTCGACATCTTCGAGCCGTCGGCGTTCTGGATCACCGGCAGATGTCCGAAGACGGGCACCCGATATCCGAGCGCATGCTGCAGCGCCATGTGCTTGGGCGTGTTGTTCAGATGCTCCTGACCGCGCAACACGTGACTGACGCCCATCTGCTCATCGTCGACGACGACGGCCAGATGATAGGTGGGGAAGCCGTCGCGCTTTCGGAGCACGAAATCGTCGAGTTGCTCCGCTTCGAAGGGGACGCTGCCGAGGATCGCGTCCTCCACCGTGACGTCGGAGCGAGGCATTCGGAAGCGGATCACGCAGGGCTCGCCCGCTTGCCAGCGTTCGAGGGCGGCGTCGCGGTCCCAGCCGTCGGGACGCAAGTAGCGGAAGTTCCGCTTCTCGCGCTGCGCCTCGGCGCGCAGGGCGTCGAGTTCTTCCGGCGTCTCGAAGGCCGGGTAGGCGAGATCTCTTTCCAGGAGCTGCTGGATCGCGGTGTCGTAGCGATCGGTGCGTTCGCTCTGGAAGAAGGGACCGATGCCGCGCGGATCGCCGCCGACCTCGCCGAGGGCCGGTCCCTCGTCCCAGTCCATGCCGAGCCAATGGAGATCCTCGAGGAGGCCCTCTACGGCCTCCATCGAGGAGCGCGCCTGGTCGGTGTCCTCGATCCGGACCAGGAAGCGACCGCCCATGGCACGTGCGAGGGCCCAGGAGAACAGGGCCGTGCGCGCTCCGCCAACGTGCAGGTGTCCCGTTGGAGAGGGTGCGAAGCGGGTGATCACCTCGCTCTCGGGCTTGGTGGCGTCAGTCATCCTTGATCACGATGCGGACGACGCCCTTGACGTTGGCGCAGGAGGAAGGTGTCTCCGGGACGCCCTCCGGGATCATCAAGCGGAAGGGCCCGCCTTTCTCCTTCGGGAGGGCTTCGCCTGCCAACGAGTGGATCAGCACGCCGTGCTTCAGGGCGGCGAGTGGGACCGGTTCGCTCGAGAAACCGTCCCAGGCGCAAATGACGGCGCTTCCGGTGTCGGGCAGTGCGATCGACTCCCAGAGGGCGCCGAGTCGTGCGGCCGCGCCGGAGCGTTTCGGGAAGTACTCGCCGACGTCATCGATGCCACCGGGAAGCGTGATCAGGTCCGCGCGTTGAACGATGCGCACGCGACCGTCGGGCAGTGCCAGCTCGATCTGCTGGGTCGTGGCCTGGATCTCGTCCGAGGTCAGGATTGCGCCGTCGATCCAATTGCCGATGCGTTCGAAGCCGCCATCCCCATCGCCGCTGACGATGATGTCGGCGCGGCTGTCGCGGCGGTGGGCGCTGCGCTCCTGGTGGGCCGTCCCGCTCGCGACTTCGAATAGCAAGAAGCCTTCCTGGGTGCGGAAGATTCCCTTGAAGCGGGCCAGGGCCGCGCCAGCCAGTCCTTCCTGCATGCGCAGGACCGCGCGGCCCAGTCGCTCGGCCGAGAAGACCACGTCCGGCGACCAACGGAACGAGCGCGAATCGAAGCCTTCCGAAGAGTCGCCGTGGGCGTGGGCGTGATCGTGCCCTGCCTTGGCTTCCCGGAGACGGGCACCTTCGCCCTCGGGCCAATCCATCAACGCGTTCGGGATTCGGCCGAAACTCGTCTTGTGGACGGCCAGGGGCTCCGGCCAGAGCGCGGCGGCCCAAGCGTCGAAACGTGCCAGCGTTTCCGGATCGCACAGGTCCGTGCGGTTCGCGATCAGCACGTCGGCAACGCCGGCCTGCAGCTCGATCAGCTCCTGCTCGTCGGCGTTCGTCGCCGTGAGTCGCGCCGGATCGACCAACACCATGACCGGGGCGAGTTCGAGCGCATCCTTCTGCGGGCAGCGCCGCAGTGTGTCCACGATGTCCTGGGGCCGCGCCAGACCCGTCGGCTCGATGATCACCCGGTCTGGCCCCTCGGCGAGAACCGCCGCCAGCGCGTCGACGAAACCCTCGGGTGCCGTGCAGCAGACGCACCCGCCGGGAATGTTCTGGATCTGATAGTCGCCCGAACTCGCCAGCGTCGCTTCATCGAGGGAGGCCTCGCCGAAGTCGTTCACGATGATGGCGAGCTTCTCGTCCCGGCGCGCCTCGAGCTGCGCGCGGATCGCCGTGGTCTTCCCGGTGCCGAGGAACCCGGCAATGATATGGACGGGCACCGTCATGGCACGTCTCCTCTCGAAGGGCCGGAGCTTAGCGAGGGGCGCACGAGGTCGAAGCCTGTCAAACTCGATCTTCCGTGAAGATTCTCTCGGCCGAAATCGTTGCCACAGCGGCGGGAGCCAGCCAGTTTCCCCGCGACGGCCTCCCCGAGATCGCTTTCCTTGGCCGCTCGAACGTCGGAAAATCGAGCCTGCTGAACCGGATGGTGGCGCGCAAGCAGCTGGCACGCACCAGCGGGACCCCGGGCAAGACCCGGCTGGTGCACTTCTTCCACGTGCGCCGCAGTGCCCGGGATCTGTTGCTGGTCGATCTGCCGGGCTACGGCTACGCCAAGGTCCCGAAGCGGGAACGTGCCCAGTGGCAGAAGCTGATCGAGGGCTACCTGGAAGACCGCGCGCCGCTGCGCGCCGCCGTCCTGCTCCAGGATATCCGCCGCGAGCCCGGCGAGGACGAGACGCTCTTCGTCGAGTGGCTCCACGCGCGCCAGGTTCCGGTCGTGCTCGCCGTTACGAAGCTCGACAAGCTGAAGCGCAGCCAACAAGGCAAGCGACTGGGCGAACTGCGTGAAGCCCTACCGGTACAGCGCGATTGGATCGTCCCGACCTCGGCGAAGAGTGGCGAGGGCATCGAGGATCTCTGGAAGACCATCGACTCGCTGCTCTAGCTCGGTCGGCTCCGCCGTCTAGGGAACCTTTGCACAGAGGAGTCTCCAGCCTTCTTTTGCCGGTCGACCGCAAGACCGGAAGGTCTTGAGGGAGGGGGGCGGCTCTTGACCCCACGAGGAGGGCTCACGCCGGTTGCTCGAGAGGGCGGCTTCTCGGGTCGAGTACGTGCTGCCTAGCGTTGCCGGGAATGGGGGGATGCCGACCGGGGCCGCGGGGACGGTTCAGCCCGGAGCGGCAGCGGGGTCCAGGAGTGGACCGGCCCTCTTCCAGCCCTCGTTGAGGAGCCAGGTGTGCGTGAACGCGACCGCCCGGGTTCCGGGCGTTCCTCTTGCCGCGATCACGACGTCGCGCGCGGACCGCTGCCAGCCCCCGAACCATCGACCGGAAGAGGCGGGATCGATCCGCACGCTCCTGGGCGGCCGCTTCATGTGCCGTCTGGCGTTCATCAGGACGTACCGCAGTGCATTTCGAACCTGCGTCGGCGTCTTCAACACCACATGGTGATACCGGTCCTTCAGGACCGGTCCAGAGCGCGCGAACACGCGATTCACCGCACGCGCGAGGCGCGCGCCCAGCGACTTCATCCCACGCCCCAGGGCGTCCGCATCCTTCGCTTCCACCAACAGATGGACGTGATTGGCCTGGATCGAGTAGTGCGCGAGCCGGAAATCCCCGCGATCACAGGCCTTTGCCCAGGATCGTTCGAGTTCTCGTACGAGCTTCACGGTTCGAAGGGACGGCACGCCATCGCGCACCTTCAGGGTGACGTGGCAGGGATACCGGGAAGCGAGACCGGTTCGGCGGAGATGCGGGATGCCGGACCCCGCTTGCGGCCTTCGGCCGGCACCGGGCCGCTTCCCGCCCCACCCGGAGTGTCGCAGTTCGAGCTGGGTTCCGGATGATTTACGCGGCATGGAATTGAATATAGCGCTCTTAGAGTATCAAGCAAGAGAAATCGACATCACATCTGCGAAACACCGTTCGGCTCGCCCCACGCCCGCCCGCGCCCTCGACCCTGACCCGAACACCTAACATCCATGCGAACCACCCCCTCAAGAGCCCTCCGGGACCCAACTCCGCTCGAGAGGGACCGACGTCCCCTCCTCGAGACACCGTTCGAGCCGCCCAAGGCCCGCTCGCACCCTCGATCACGCCCCTATCCACCTGGCAGCGAGCGGCACGCGCACAGGGTCGTTCGTGCGGAGCTTCCCTAACGGAACAGGTCGATCGAGGAATCCCGCAACAGGTCGGGCAAGCCGCCGTCGCCCACGATCGGGACGCCTTCGACCCAGACCGAGGGGATCGCCGAGTCCTTCTTCATCAGCAGGCCGGCGGCGGCTGCGAGGGCGTCGGTCGTGGCCTGGGTGGTGACGACCAGTTCGCGGCCGCGCATGTCGGCGCTGCCGCGTTGGTCGTCGATGGGGGCGATGCCGGCGCTTCCGATCGAGACATCGACCAGGCCTTCGCGCCACGGCCGGCCGAAGGTGTCGGTAACGACGACGGCGAGCGGCGCCTCGGCACCCAACGCCAGCAGGTCCGAGCGCAGGCGGCGGGCCGAGGCATCCGGGTCCACGGGCAGGAGTACCGCGATGTCGTCGCCAGGTGCGTTCGAGAGATCGATCCCGGCGTTGGCGCAGACGAAGCCGTGGTGGGTCTCGCAGATCAGCACCCCATGGCCTTTGCGGACGATCCGTTTCGTTTCGCGAAGCACCAGCTCGATCTGACGCGCGTCCTTGTCGAAGGCCTTGAACTCCTCGGCGATAGCCAGCGCTTCCGCAGACGGCTCGACCGAGCGCAGTTCGACGAGCCGGTTCTCGGCCTTCGAGATGATCTTCTGACACAAGACGAGGGCGCCGTTTCGCAGCGTGATGCCGGCCCGCTGGGCGGCTTCCCAGTGGATCGCGGCCAGGTCGTCGCCGGGCGCCACATGGGGAATCCCGAGCAGCGGCGTCAGATGGATGCCTTCGCTCATCGGGCTTCGCCGATGCCGAGCTGGCGCAGGAGGTTGCGCGTCCGCGGCGCCGGGCCGTCGCTCGCGAGGAGCGCGTCGAGGTCGTCGCGCTGATCGAGATCGATGGCCAACGAGGGCAGGGTCAGTTCCACGAGCGGGACGGCCGCCTCTCGCGCCGCGGCGCGATGGGCTTCGGCACTCTTCGCGCCGAAGCGACCGGTAAAGGCCTCGGGCGGCGAGCGCAGCAGGGCGGCGGTACCGCCGTCTCGCGCCGGAGCGATCACGGCAGCGGGTGTCTGCGCTTCGTCGAGGGCAAGGTAGAGCGCGGCGATCTCAGCGGCGGCAGCGCCGGCCACGTCGCCGAGGACGACCAGCAGCGTGTCGTCACTTCCACAGATCACGGGCGCCGCTGCCTCGAGTGATGGATTGAGACCACGCTCCAGCCGGACCAGTCCCTCTGCCCCCCATTTGCGCGCCGCCTCCGCAACGTTCACGTCGGGGGTGACCACGGCTACCCGTTCCACCCGTCCGGATTCGCTCAGCGCCTGGATGACGTCGCCTAACATCGCGAGCGTCAGGGCGTCGAGGGAAGGGCGATCGAGCGCGCCCAGCAAGCGGGATTTTCCCTCGCCGAGCCGTTTGACCGGGACCAGGGCCACGTTCACGCCAGGCCCCGGATCTGGTCGGCCAGGGTGAGGGTGGTGCGGGCGAGGCTCTCGGAGACCCCGACGTCGCGCATCAAGGTGTCGACCACCTTGCAGCG
>JAJDAP010000078.1 GCA_029261795.1 Deltaproteobacteria bacterium | reverse complement strand
ACAACCTCGCGCACTGGCGGGGACGGACTCCTCACCTTTCACGATTGAAATTTTCAAACTTGCAATCTTTAATGGTGAGGAGTCCGTCCCCGCTCCTATTCTGCGGGAGGGCCCTCGAGGGCTCCGGATTCGAGCAGGCGGGCGATCTCGGCGGGGCTTAGGCCCAGGAGCTCCGCTGCGATCGTTTCGGTGTGCTCGCCGAGCTTGGGTGCCCGGGTCGTGACGACCTCGGTCATTCCGCTCGCCCGGAAACAGGGCCCTTCGAGGTCGAAGTCCACGAGCAATTCGGGCTGCGAGATCGTGTGGCCGTACTCCCAAGCCTGGAAGTGGGGGTCCTTGATCTGGTCACCCGCCGTCAGCATCGGGCCGCAGGGAACGCCGGCCGCCTGGAGTGCCTCGGCGACCGCGAACTTCTCGCGGCTCTGGGTGAAGGCGCCGAGTTCCTTGTCGATGGCGTCGTGTCCGGCGTGTCGGCCCTCTGCGGTGTCGTAGGCTGGATTCCGCGCCCAATCCGGATCGCCGAGTGCCGTCTTCAAGGCCGCCCAGTCCGCGTCGTCACGAACCGTGATGACGCACCATTGATCGTCGCCAGCACACGCGTAGGCGTTCCACGGTGCGCCGCGGTCGCTGCGATTGCCGCGCGGCCCCACCGAACCGGGCTCGAAGGCCGCCTTCCAGAGCAGCTCGCCGAGCATCCCGGTCACCGACTCGATCTGGGCCACTTCTCCATGCCCCCCCTCCCCGGTGCGCGCGCGCCGGATCAACCCAACCACCGCGGCCAGCGCCGACACGCGGCCGGCGAGATGATCCGGGAAGATCGAGGTCGAACCTGCCGGGAAGTCCTGGTCCTCGTAGTTCCAGAGGTGCACCAATCCCCCGAAGGGCTGGGTGGAGGGCCCATAGCCGATCCAATCCGACCAGACGCCGTGGGAGCCCAACAACTGTGACGAGATGAACACGATTCCCGGGTTGACTGCCCGCAGTGCCTCGTAGCCGACGCCCATGGCCTCCATGGTCCCGGTCGAACTGTTCTCGATCACCACATCGGCTCGCTTGGCGAGTTCGTGCACCAGCGCACGACCTTCCGGATCCTTCAGGTTCACACCGAAGCTTCGCTTCGAGCGGCTCGAACTCGCGAACGACGTCGAGACTTCGCCACCCGTGATCGTGCGGATGAAATCCGGATAGGTCCGACTCTCGACCCGAATAACATCGGCACCGTAATCCGCGAACAGGCGGGCGCATTCGACGCCCACGCCGCCTATGCCGAAATCGAGCACCCGCAGACCCCCCAGCGGTGCGCTCGGCGCCGGAATCTTGTCGGGCGCCGGCCGCGCTTCCCAGCCCGCCTGGCGCACTTCGGCCGAGTGCTCGCCAATCCTCGGAGCCCTCCGGGTGGGGCCCTGCCGCACGCCATCCATCTCGAGGAAGCCCGACGCCATCGGCGCGCTGATGCCCTCGACCAGCTCGGCCTCGACGAAAGTACCGCGGGAATTCAGGTGCTCGTTGGCGAGCACTTCCTCGGGCCGAAGCACCGGCGTGCAGACGATTCCGCGGCGCTGGGCCTCGGCGGAGACCTCCTCCATCGTCATCCTGGCAAAGTGCGCCTCGTAGGCGGGCGTGAGTACGTCCGCGGCCATCAACCGATTGATGAACTGCTCCCAGTGGGGGTCCGCGAACTCTTCCGGTTCGCCCATCCACTCCCAGAGCGCCCGCCACTGCCGCGCCGAAAGTACGACGAGCCGGACATAACCCCCCTTGCAGCGATAGATCGTGTAGACGGGCCCCGAGCCGGATCGTTTCTCGGCGAGGTCGCCACCCGCAGCCAGCGTGATACTCGCGTTGGCATAGGCCCAATCCGTCGTCTGGGCGACGCCTAGCAAGGCCGAGAAGTCGATGTGCTGACCGGCGCCCGTCGCTTCGCGCTGGAGCAATGCAGAGGCGGTCGCGAAGGCCGCCGACACCGAAGCGATATCGCCGGCCAGACTGGCGGGCGGAACCAACGGCGCCTTCTCCGCGATTCCCGCCTTCGCCATCACGCCCCCCATGGCGGACAACACCGCATCGGTGGCAATCCAGTCGCGGTAGGGGCCGAAGGATCCGAAGCTCGAGAACGAGAGCAGCACGAGGTGGGGATGGCGGGCGCAGAGATCCGCCGGGTCGAGACCGAGGGCCGTCAGTTCTCCGGGGGCGCCGCTCTCGATCATCACGTCGGCGCCACCCAGGAGCGCGTCCAGCGCCTCGCGATCCGAGCCCTGCGCCAGGTCGAGGACCAGACCGCGCTTGCCGGCATTCCGATAGGCGAAGGCCAGGCTCTCACCGTCGTGGAACGGCGTGTAGTGTCGGGATTTGGCGCCCTCCGGCGGTTCCACGCGGATCACTTCGGCGCCGAGGTCGGCCAGCAGGCGACCCACCAGCTCGCCCTGCGAATCCGCCAGGTCGATCACCCGGGTTCCAGCCAGGGGCTGTTCCGTCACGCTCATGTCTTCCCTCCACAGCTCTGTGTCCGTCCAGAGGCGAAGGAGTGTACCCCGCCCCGAGGCATCTCTGGGCCGGGTTGCGGGCGGCCCATCCTCGGGCCGAAACTGTCCTCCATGAGCTACGACCTGATCACCTACGAGACCCGAGACGATGTCGGCTGGATCACGCTGAATCGACCCGACAAGTTGAACGCCTGGACCCCGGCCATGAGCGTCGAAATGGCCGACGCCCTCGAACGTGCCAACGCGGATCGCTCCGTCGGCGCCGTCGTCTTGACCGGCGCCGGCCGCGGATTCTGTGCCGGCGCGGATATGGAACAGACCTTCGCGAAGCGCATTTCCGGCGAGGATCCCGGAGAAGGCACGGACCGGGGATCCGGCGGTCTTCCGGACGGGCTCGACTGGGTAAAGCTCGTGCGCGAGTCGAAGCCCATGATCGCGGCGGTGAACGGCGCTTGTGTCGGAATCGGCCTGACCCAGATCCTGCCCTTCGACGTGATCCTGGCCTCGGAGAAGGCCAAGTTCGGCATGCTCTTCATCAAGGTCGGGCTGGTGCCCGAACTCGCATCGACCCACTTCCTGAGCCAACGCATCGGCTTCGGAAAGGCGAGCGAACTCTCCTTGAGCGGCCGCATCATGGGCGCCGTCGAGGCGGAGCGGGTCGGGTTGGCCGATCGCCTGGTCGCGCCGGAGGCCCTCATCGAAACCGCCGCTGAGATCGCTCGAAGCTTCGCCGCGAACCCGGACCCCCAGCTACGCATGACCAAGCGGCTGCTGACCGAGAATGCAACGGCCACGGACCTGACGGCGATCCAGGAAAGGGAATCTGCCCTGCTTCGCGAATGCTGGAAGACACCGGAGCACGCCGAAGCCGTCGACGCGTTCATCGAGAAGCGGGATCCCGTCTTTCGTTAGGCAGCCATCGGCGCCTGACTTCAAGGGCCCACGGTGGAAGCGGTACCCGGCTCGGCCTCTTCCAGGGCGCGGTGTCGCTCCATCCAATCCCGCGCCAACGCGCGCGCATCCTCGACATCGCGAACACCCATCTCCCGCTCCAGGCCCTGGAGCGCGCGGCGGGCACCGCCATATCCGGACTCGGCGGAGATGTAGAGCCACTTGTAGGCTTCGATCACGTCTCGGCGCGGTCCCTGAACGCCAGAAAAGTGAATCCCGAGGGCATACTGGGCGTTGGCCAGCCCCGACTCCGCGGCGCGCCGATACCAGCGCTCCGCTTCGAACGGATCGCGAGCGACGCCGAGGCCCTGCTCATAGGCAAAGCCGACCTGATACTGATCCATCGCACTCCCCTCGTTGGCCGCTTCGCGATGCCAACGAAGAGCCTCGGCGGCGTCCACGGGCACGCCGATCCCGGCGCCATAGCGAACGGCAATCGTCGAGCGTGAACTGATGTCTCCTTGTTCGGCGGCTGCCAGGTACCAGCGCGAGGCGGCGGCCTCGTCCTTCGGCACGCCACGGCCTTCGTCGTACATCCGCGCCAGATGCTGCTGTGCTTTCAGGTGGCCGCCTTCCGCTGCCAATGCCAGCAAGGCGGCGGCGTGAGCCGGGTTCTCCTCGACGCCCACGCCGTAGTCGTACATCAACGCCAGACGATAGGCGGACTCGTGATCGCCCAGATCGGCAGACTTCGTATAGAGCGATGCCGCCGCGCTGTGATCGACTTCGACGCCCTGGCCGCTGGCGTAGATCTCGGCGAGGTAACGCATCGACTCCGCGTCCCCGCGCTCGGCGCGGGTCACCAGCGCTTCGCGATGGACACGCTGCGCCTCCGCGATCGCGCGTTCTCGCGCGAAACGTGCAGCCGTTTCCGCCTCGAGGCTGCTTCCACCGGGCCCGCCGCAGCCTGCTGCGACGAGTGCAACGATCAGAAGCCCAGCCTGCGCCAGACGAAACATGCGCCCACCTCCTTTGCCAATGTAACGGAGCCGTTGGCTACCAGCTTCCGCCCCCGCCGCCGCCCATTCCCCCGCCACTGAAGCCGCCACCACCGAAACCGCTCGATCCGGAACCCGATGAACTCGGGACGGAGGAGATCGAATCGCCGATCGAACCGAGGGATTCGCCGACATCGGTAACGAACATCGCAGGGTGGAACCCGTGCCCATGACGTGAGGAGTGGTACCAGTCCGGTGGTTCCGTGTAGAGATCTCCGAAGGCGTTCGCCCACTCGTCGGCGACTCCCAGCACCACCGCGAACGGCAGGATGCGTTCGAAGTCCTCGACCGTGCTGGTGCCCGCGCGTTCGAGCCGGTCTGCATCGACCCGCTCGACGAACTCCTTGAAACCCAGGATCTCTTCGTAGGCGTGCCGCCCCTTCCGCGTGCGCCGCGGCATGAAGCGGGAGAACGCCAGGACGATTCCGCCGGCGAGGGCCACGGATACGGTCGGCACCACGCGCTCCGTCGCCACCAGGACGAATCCGGACACGATCAGGATGCCGGCGCCGACCAAAGCGTAGACCGTGCGGACCGAGTCCGGCGCGGTCGGGAAATAGCCTCCGTCCCGACTTACCTCGGCATAGATCGAATTGCGGATCGCACCGAGATGCTGATGGAACTTGTTCTTCAGCGCCGAGACGTTGACGCGCGTTCCCGTCTCAAAGAGTTTCGCGAGCAGCAACGACTCGTGAGCGCGCAGCTCGTCGCCGGCGCTTTCGAGGCGAACCAGCGCGTAGTCCTTCTTCTTGAGGAACAGGAAGTGATCCGCCTCGATCTCCTCGATTCGCAGGTGGCCGCGAACGGCGAGGTCGAGGATCGTCGAAGTGATGTCGACCATGTCGACGCGTTCGTCGATGACGGTCCCGACCTCCGCCGGGCTCAGGCCCTCCGGCGGGGCGTAGCGAACCTCGACGGAACCCTTCAGATGGGGATCGCGGCCGCGACCGCGCCAGAGCCAGACCATGGCGGAGAGGGTTGCGAAGGGAAGTACCAACCAGACGCTGAGATAGTCCCGAACTCTCGCCCAGAACCGCTCGGACTCGCTCGGCTCACGCACGATTCCCTTCGGTAGACCCAATACGATCGAGAGATTCTCACCGGCTGCGAGCGGCCGGTCGGCGCGGAAGGTCACACTTGCGGCGGCCGCCTCCATCGAGCAGCTGCGTTCGACGGAACCCATGCGCCCGGTAAAGCAGGCACCCTCGACCCGCTCGTCCACGGCCTGCTGCAGGTAGACCACCGCCATCACTTCGTCCATGCCGACCTTCCAGTCGGGGCCATTGACGTTCCAATAGAGCTCGTCGTGAGATTCGAAGAAGAGCAGGCCGCGCGTGACCGAATAACGAATTTCGTAGCTGTGGAAGCCGGAGATCGTGCGCTGCGCGTCGCCGACGCGAAGATGCACCTTGCCTCCGCGTCGGCGCTCCTCGACCGCAACGGATTCTCCGTCGACGGTGACGCTCTCCACTTCCAACCCGATGTGATAGTCGGCCGAGCGACCGCGGCCATAGGCGATCGGCACCTCACGGAAGATTCCGTGTCGCTCCTGGGCGCCGAAGTCGTAGCCGATCCGCTCGACGACCGTGAAGCGGTCTTCCGAGGTGAGGAAGATCTCGGTCTCGAAGGAGCGAACCTGCTCCGCCATCGAAGGGGTCGCGAGAGCGATCAGAGCGAGTGCGGCGAAACCCGCCAGGCTAGAGGACCGGAATCGCATCGAGGCGCCCGGGCCTAACGATCGAAGCTGACCGAGGGAGCCACTCGCTCCGCCTCGTCCTCAAGTTCGAAGTACTCCTCCTTCGAGATCCCGAAACCCTGAGCGATCAGGCTGCTCGGGAAGACGTCGCAGGCTGTATTCAGATCGCGGACCACCGCGTTGAAATAGCGTCGGGCGTTCTGGATGGCTTCCTCCAGGGAGGAGAGCTCTCCCTGCAAGGATGCGAAGTTCTCGTTCGCCTTCAGTTCCGGATACGCCTCCGCGACAGCCAGGAGCCCGCGGAGCGCACCCACGAGCGCGCCTTCGGCTTCCGCCCGTTCCGCGGTGCCCGTGGCCTGGGTCGCATGGGTTCGCGCCAAGGTAACCGCTTCGAAGGTGCCGCTCTCGTGCGCCGCATAGCCCTTCACGGTTTCGACGAGGTTCGGAATCAGATTGTGCCGGCGCTTCAGCTGGACATCGATGTCACTCCACGCACCCTCGCTGCGATTACGAAGCGCCACCAGGCGGTTGTAGATCGAGACGGCGTAGAACACGGCGCCAGCGAGCAGCGCGATTGCGATCAAACTCATGAAATCCTCCAATTGCGCTTCGTGAAACGCGCGTCGGCTTCCGGGGGTTCAGATTCGCGGCCCCGCGATGGGACTAGAGACCCTAGCCCGGACGGTTCATGAAGCCCGTGCAGTAGAGCGCTCATGAATGGTCCGGGCCCGCCCCTCCGCCGGTTTCCTCGACGTCCAGAATCTCCCTGGCGCGGGCGATGGCTTCGCTCCCGCCGAAGACGAGCACGCGGTCCCCGGCGTGAAGCACCATCTCCGGACCGGGATTGGGAACCGTGACACCGCCGCGATCGATCGCCAGGACGCTGCCACCAGTACGGGCTCGCCAATCGATCTCGGCCAGACTCCGGCCACTCGCCGCACCGGCGGGCACTTCGATCCATTCCGTGTCGACCTGCTCCAGCAACTCCGCGAGCCAGGGGTCGAGCCCCAGCGCGGCAGGCGCCTGGAGCAACGCATAGCCTTCCTCCCTCAGCTCCTCGCCGAAGCGGCTGATCGCGCCATCGGGAATCGAAAACTCGCGCAGCACCTTCGAGACCAGATCGATCGCGCCCTCGAGTTCCTCCGCCACGACGCGTTCCGCACCAGCCGCGTGGAGCCGATCGACATCCCGGACATAACGTGTGCGCACGAGGATCCGCGCGGCCGGCGCGACCCGGTGGACGAGTTCGACTACCCGCAGCGTCGCCACCGGGTCCGTGATCGCGACCACCACCAGGCGTGCGTGCAGCAGACCGAGCCGGCGCAGCAGCCCCGGCCGCGTGGCATCTCCCCAGACCACCTGCTTCCCGCGCGCCTGGGCCTCGGACACGTTTCCCGGGTTCGAATCGACACACGCATAGGAGACGCCGATGGAATCGAGAACCCGTGCCACGTTGCGACCGGCCAGCCCGTGGCCCACCAACACCACGTGCTCACCGCTCGGCGCCGTCACTTCCACCTCGGGGTCCGCGTTCGCGGCCAGGGACGAAAGGCGGCGTGCGATGACGGGGCTGGCCTGAACCAGGAACGGACTGGCAACCAGGCTGAGGACCGAGCCGGCGACGAACGCCTGGCCGAGATCGTCGGACAAGAGCCCGGCCGCAGCAGCACTCACCGCCAGGACGAACGAGAATTCGCCGGTCTGTGCCAGTGCGAAGCCAGCGCGCCAGGCCACGACGCCGCCGGACTGCAGAACCACGCGAACCGCCAGTGCCGCGATGGCGGCCTTCAGGCCGATCGCGGCCAACGCGAACAGCAGGACGGCGCCCAGATTCGAGACTGCCGTTCCGAGATCCAACAACATGCCGGTCGCCGTGAAGAAGATGCCCAGCAGGATGCCGCGAAGCGGCAGCACTTCGGCGTAGAGCTGGGGCCCGTAGGGCGTCACGCTGGCTGCGAGACCGGCCAGGAATGCACCGACGGCAAGTGTGAGACCCATCCCCTCGGCCGCGACCGAGGCGCCCAATACCAGGGCGACGGCCACCAACGAGAACACTTCTCGCGAGGGAACCCTGGCAGCGGCGTCGAGCAATCGCGGCACGAGGAAGCGCAGCGCGGCGAAGAAGACGGCCAGCGCGGCGGCGGCGAAACCCACTGCCTGGATCACCGGCCAGACTTCGAGCGGTCCGTCCGTTGCCAGGATCGGAATGACCAGCAGGAACGGCACGATGCAGAGATCCTGGAACAGCAGGATGGCGACCGAGACCTGCCCGTGCGGCGAGTCGATCTCCCCGCTGTCCGTCAGCATCCGGATCACGAGCGCCGTGCTCGACATCGCCACCAGGGCGCCAATCACGAACGCCGTGGGCCCGGGCACTCCGAGCGCCAGCGCACCACTCGCCACCACCACCAGCGTCCCTGCCACCTGGAGGGCACCCGCGAGGAGTCCGCTGCGAAGCATGCGGTGGAGCCGATCGACCGGCAGTTCGAGCCCGATCTCGAATAGCAAGAACACCACGCCGAACTCGGCAACCCGTCGCACGGCGTCGGAATCGGAAACCAGTTCGAGACCGCCGGGCCCAACAGCGGCCCCCGCGAGCAGGAAGCCCGCGATCGAGGGCATCCGTAAACGCTCGAATAGAGCAGCACCCGCGGCTGCAATCGCAACGAGCAGGACGAGCTCAGTTAGAAAGGGCGGCCCGTGCACCCTGCGATGCTAACGGACCGCCCGAAATCTGATCAGTCATGCAGCTCGGCCCTGGACCGCGAGCTGCCGCTCCCGAAACGAAACGATCGGCGCTCAGTGCTCGATTCGCGGCGGGAGTTCCTTGGCTTGCGCGACCCAGTCCGTCACCTGCTTCTCGCTCGGGACGACGCGCGTCAGCTTCTTCTCTTCGTTCACTTCCGCCATCTTCGTTGCCAGGTTCTCGGGCTTGCGGTTGCGCAGCTCCTTGACCGTATCGACGCCGGCGGCTTCGAGTAGCTCGGCGAACTCCGGTCCGACGCCTGTGAGCCGGCACAGGTCGACCATGTTGGCCCAACCAAGAATCAGCTTGCTGCTGATGCCGGTGGTCTCGGCCAGCGCCTTTCGCCCGGGAGCCGTGCATGCCGCCTCGAGGTACGCGTCCGTGTCCTTGATCCCGGCCTCTTGCAACTTCGCGGCATAAGCGGGTCCGATTCCCTCGACCGCGTCGATCTTCATGTTTGCCATTGATGGAGTCCTTTTTCGTTGCCGCAACGGGGGCGCGCGGCGGGTTGCTGTCCCCGGGAGACACTTTGACGCAGCAGGACGAACGCGATTCAGTACCCGAATTGAATGCGAGCCCTGATGCGCTCCGTAACCCCGGTTTCCGACGGTGTAGGTTGCCGTCCGGGTCCGATTCGGGTCCGCTTTCTTGCGCCCGGGCGGCATCCCGATCGAAGGCCGGTTCCGGAACCTGGAAGTGGGTCTTTGGCCCCGGGCAACCGGCCAGCGTCCGCCCGGGAACGTGCCGATCGCTTTGCCCGTCCCGCCCTTGGCATCCGGGTCGAATCGATGGTATCGACCTCGACCGTGCGACGGCCGGTTGAGCGGCCGCGGACGAGGAGACCCAAGACATGGCCCCCCGGCTTCGACCCCTGTTGATCCTTTTGCCCCTCGTGTTGTTGATCGGCTGCGGCGAGCCGACCCAGGAAGAGTTGCTCGAAGCGGCGACGGAGGCACTCGAGGGGGCCAACCTCGAGGCCGACGAGGCCAGCGCCGCCCTGGCCCAGCGAGAAGAAGAGCTTGCGATGGCCCAATCCGCGCGCGACGGGGCCGCCGAGCGTTTGCGCGAAGCCCAGCGAGGCCTCGCTGAAGCGCGCACCCAGGTCGGGCTCCACGCCACCGACGATCTGCTGTTCCGCAAAGTCCAGCAGGCGCTGCTCGAAGACGCCGTGCTTGCTGATGTTGCAGTGAGTGCAAAGGTCGAAGACGGCGTCGTCACCCTCTCGGGAGACGTACCAAGCGAGGCCGTCCGCTCCCATGCGACGGTCCTCGCCGAGGCTGTGCCTGGGGTCGCCGAGGTCCGCTCGCTCCTCGTGGTGCCGGAGCCAGCTACCGCAAAGCCCTAGCGAGGCGGCGCGAACGGACCCCGTTCGGCCTCGCCCCCGGAGTCGCCCACGTGCATGCCACGCCCAGCTTCACGTTCGCCCTCGCGCTGGGCGTCGGGGTCACCTGCCAGCTCGTCGCTCGTCACACGCGAGTGCCGAGCATCGTCTTCCTGCTCGGCGCCGGGGTTGCGCTGGGACCCGACGTCCTCGGCTGGATCGTCCCCGACTCGTTAGGCGGCGGCCTGCCTTCGATCGTGGCGCTGGCCGTGGCGATCATCCTGTTCGAGGGCGGACTCAACCTCGACATGCGACGCCTGCGTCGAGAGGCGACCCCGATCCGACGGCTCGTCACCGTGGGTGCGATCGTGACGATGGCCGGCGCTGCGGCGGCCGCCTACTTCATTCTCGGCTGGCCGCTGGGACTGTCCGCCCTGTTCGGCTCGCTCGTCATCGTCACCGGGCCGACGGTGGTTCGCCCGATCCTGCGCAATGTCTCACTGCGGCCACGGCTTGCGACGGTTCTCGAAGCCGAGGGTCTGTTGATCGATCCCGTCGGCGCCATCGTTGCAGCAGTCACCCTGCAGATCGTCGTGGCACCGGGAATCGACAGCTTCGCCTCGGGCGCATGGGGCTTGATGGCGAGAATCGGCTTCGGAACCGGCGCCGGGCTCGTGTTCGGCCTGCTCCTGGTCGGATTGTTGCGGGTGCGTCGGGCAGTTCCCGAAGGGCTCGAGAACCTGGTGGCCCTGGGTGCGGCGCTGGTCGCCTTCGAACTCTGCGAGGCGTGGCTGACCGACAGCGGGATCCTCGCGGTCACGGTCGGTGGCGTCGTGGTCGGCAACCTCGAGAAGCACGTGGCCGTCGAACTCGGCGAGTTCCAGGAACATCTGACGATCGGTCTGATCGGGATCTTGTTCGTACTGCTGGCCGCCGACGTCCGGCTTGCCGATGTCACCGCACTTGGAATCCCGGGACTGCTCACCGTCGCCGCGCTGGCGTTGTTGGTTCGTCCAGTGGGTGTCGGACTCTCGACCCAGGGCTCGGACTTTTCGCTGCGCGAGCGGGCCTTCCTCTCCTGGGTCGGGCCGCGCGGCGTCGTCGCCGCAGCCATTGCGTCCCTGGCCGCTGCCGCCCTCGACGACGCTGGCATGGCTGGTGGCGATCAGATTCGGGCCCTCGTATTCCTGACCATCGCCGTGACGGTGATCGTCCAGGGCGGCTCGGCCCCGTTCATGGCTCGGTTGCTCAACGTCCGTGGTGCTGGTCGCAAGACCGTGGTGATCCTGGGCGCAGAGGAACTCGCCTTCGCGTTGGCCGAGGAGATCCAGCGGGAGGAGGACCAGATCGTGTTCGTGGACTCGAACCCGAACCACTGCCATGCCGCCGAGGTGCAGGGCTACGGCGTCGTCTTCGGCGACGCTCTCGCCGAGCGGACGCTCGCGCGCATGCGCCTGGAGCGAGCCCATACCGTCATCGCGATGACGGCGAACGCCCAGGTCAACGGCCACTTCGCCGCCGAGGCCAAGGACGATTACCGCGTGCCTCGGGCCTACGTCGCGATCGGGCGAGATACCCAGGCCGTCGGCGAGCGAATCGTCGAGAAGATGGAAGGGCGCGTGCTGTTCGATCGGCCGAAGGATGTCGAGCGCTGGAACGTGCGCTTCCGACATCGCGATGCCGAGGTGCGCTCGTTCGTGTTCGAGGGCCTTCCCGAGGGCGAAGCGACGAAGGAGCGCTCGATCGAAGGCACCGTCGACCCGTTCCTGGTGCTGGCGGTGGAGCGCGATGGTGAAATGATCCCGGCCTGGTCGGAGATGGCTCCCCAACCGGGCGAACTCGCCCGCGCCGCGATCCACATCGACGAGGAGGCCGCCGCTATCGCCGGCCTCGCAGCGCGAGGCTACCGCGCTGTGCCCGAACGCGAAGCCGCGGCGGCCAGCGACGGAAACGAGGAAAACGGCGGTTGATTCTACGACGCTGAAACGTCAGCGCCAACCCTGCAATCGTGCTTGGAAACTCCCGCGAGATGCTCTAAACCCGAGCATTCCCCGCGTTCGGAGGCACGTGTGCCGGACCGCATCGTCACCGAAGAACTCGACCTGCTTGGCAAGGTGAGTGACACGCTCGAACGCGCCGGCGAGCCCGCTGCGCCCTCCGAAGACAATCTGGTCGACGATCTCGAACACATCCGCGAGCAGCTGCTTCAAGGCGAAATGGACTTCTTCGAGCGCTCTTCGTTGAACACGCGCTGGAACGTGCAGATGGCGCTACTCGAGCAGCTGCGAAAATCGCGGGAGACACCGCGGGTGGATCGCAGCTCGCCGTACTTCGCGCACCTTCGTCTCGACGAGGGCGGGCGAACCCGAGATGTCTGTCTCGGCAAGGCCACACGCCTGGATAGCGGCCTGCGCATCGTCGACTGGCGCCACGCTCCGATCGCCCAGTTGTTCTACCGCTACCAACAAGGCGACGAGTTCGAAGAGGACATCAGCGGCCGCGTCCAGGAGGGAACCGTCATCGCCCGTCGCACGGTGACCATTCGGGGCGGCACACTCGAACGGGTGGAGTCGCCTGAAGGCGTGTTCGTTGTCGACGCCGACGCCGAGGGCGGCTGGCTGCGCTCGGCCCGCAGCTTGCCCAAGCTCGGCGGCGGTGAGGGCGCGGCGTTGCGGGTCCATAGCGAAGCGCTCAGCGATCGAAGGCTCGGCACCGACGCCTTCGGCCGCGAGCAACGAGCCGACAAACGTCTGCCGGACATCGCGGGGCTTATCGACCCGGAACAGTTCGCCTTGATCACGCGCCCGAATGCGGGCTACGTCGTGATACGGGGTGCGGCCGGTTCGGGCAAGACGACCGTGGCGTTGCACCGGATCGCCTTCCTGGCCTACGAAGATCCGTTGATCGACTCGCCGGACACGCTCTTCGTGGTGTTCTCGCCTGGCCTGCGCGACTACGTGAGCCATGTGCTGCCGGCTCTCGGCGTGGGTGGCGTGCGGGTCTGCACCTACCAGGAGTGGGCGGCCCAGCAAAGGAAGCGGTTGTTCGGCGCACTGCCCGACCGCCAGCGCGAAGACACCACCGCTTTGACCCAACGTCTCAAACTCCACCCCGCCTTGTTGTCTGCCCTCGAGCGACAGATCGCGAGGACTCCGGGAAAACCGACCTGGCGTCAGGCCGTGGACGATTGGATCAGCGTCCTCACCGACGCCGAACTGCTTGCCGAGGTCTTCGAAAGAGAGGCGCCCGGTTCATTGAGCCGCAAGCAACTCGAAGAAGTGGCGCGCCTGTCTCGCACCAATCTCGAACCCGTGCAGGCGTTCCTCGACGGGGACAAGGACGCCGAAGCCGAGCTCGACCCGGAGGACGACGCCATCCTGCTGCGCGCCTGGCAGCTGCGGATCGGCCCGATTCCGGGACCTGGCGGGGAGCCCGTGCGTTATCGCCACGTAGCGATCGACGAGGTCCAGGATTTCTCGCCACTCGAGGTCCGCGTGCTGATGGATTGCTTGGACGATCACAGAAGCCTGACCCTGGCCGGCGACACCCAACAACACGTGATGGCCGAAACCGGCTTCACGTCCTGGTCCGCGTTCTTCCGACATCTGGGAATCTCCGGCACGGAGATCGACACGCTGCAGGTGAGCTATCGCTCGTCGGACGAGATCGCACGCTTCGCCGTATCGGTGTTAGGCGAACTACGGGAGGACGAATCTCCGCTGATCACGACGCGAAGCGGCCCACCGGTCGAGTTGTTCCACCACACGGATCACGGGGCCTGCATCGCGTCACTGGCGGACGCCCTGATCCACCTCGCGTCCTCCGAAGCGATGGCGTCGGTCGCAGTCCTGACGCCGTCGGCGGAGTTGTCCGAGATCTACTACGAAGGGCTCGGGCGCTGCGATGTCCCCCGGCTCCACCACGTGACGCGACAGGATTTCCGCTTCGCCCCGGGAATCGAGGTCACCGAGATTGCCCAGGTCAAGGGCCTGGAGTTCGACTACGTGATCCTGGTCGGCGTCAACGCCGAGTTCTTCGACATGTCTCCGAAGGCCCGTCGCCTGCTCCACGTCGGCGCCACCCGCGCCGTCCACCAACTCTGGGTCACTACCAGCGGTGCCGAGAGCCCGCTGCTCCGAGAGGCCACCAACGTCCTCTCCTGAGCCGCTCGGTTCAGAGCATCCGTGCGTACCAGGCGACATCCCAGAAGCGGCCGAGCTTTCGGCCCACTTCGGGGAGCGTTCCGGTCAGACGGAAGCCCAGACGTTCGTGGAGGCGAATCGAATCCGGGTTCGGCAGCGTGATGCCGGCCAACAGGCAGTGAATGTCCTCGCCATCCAGGGAGGCGAACAGGGCTTCGTAGAGACGGCCGCCGAGGCCGGCCCCTTCTGCGCCCCGGCGCAGATAGATCGTCGTCTCCACCGTGGTTTCGTAGGCGGCCTTGGCGCGGTACGGCAGCGTGCCGGCGTAGCCGATCACCTGTCCCGCCTCCTCGGCGACCATCAGCCGGTAGCGGCCCTTCGCAGCAAACCGTTCGAACCAGGGCCGACGATCCTCGACACTCCACGGTGTCGCATCGAAGGTGATCGGCGTCGTTTCCACATAGTCGTTGTAGATCTCGTTGACCGCCGGCAGATCTCTTGGCTCGGCGAGCCGCACGATGGCTTCGGACACTGGCTATCCTCGTTTCAGGATTCGATTCGGAAGGAGCGGCAGCTGAAAGAACTTCAGGAGATTCTGGCGGCCTTCGATCGCCTCTGCGAGGCCGAAGAGGCCGGCGTGCTGGCGAGCGTCGTCCATGTCGAAGGGTCGACCTATCGACGCGCCGGGGCTCGGTTGTTGGTGACGGCGGGTGACCAGATGATCGGGCTCATCAGTGGCGGCTGCCTCGAGGGCGACCTCCTCGAACACGCGAAGCGCGTGCTCGAAACCGGCGAGGCGGTGCTCGTCCACTACGACGCGACGAACGAGGACGATCTCGTCTGGGGTCTCGGGCTCGGCTGCGCCGGCGTCGTCGAAGTATGGCTCGAACGGGTCGATCGGGACTCACCGGGTCCGCTTCACTGGCTCGCTGACTGGATTCGTTCGCGGCGGCCCGCCGCAATGGCAACGGCCATCAGCGGCCCGCGCGCCGGTGAGCGCCGCGCCCTGCCCCGCGACCAGGGCGCCATCGGCACACTGTCCTTGCCGCCAGTCGACGAGGCGTTGCTGGCGGCACGCGGGAGCGGCCGCGGGCGCGGCCTCGCGCACCAGGGCCAACGCATCGCGATCGAGTGTTTCCGTCCGCCGACGCGGCTCGTCATCTTCGGTGCCGGACCGGATGCTTCGCCTTTGGCCCGGCTCGCGGTGGATCTTGGCTGGGATGTCTCCGTGCTCGACCACCGCCCGGCCTCCGCTCGTCCCGAGCGTTTTCCCGGCGCAGAGGTCGTGTGCACACCGATCGACGCGGCCGTGGCACACGCGGACCCGGGGCCCGAGACCTACTGCGTCGTTATGACCCATCACTACCTGAATGATCGGGCGTTGCTGAAGGACCTGCTCGCAACGCCGTCGCCCTACCTCGCCATGCTCGGGCCGAGGCGAAGGACCGACGATCTCCTCTCGGACCTCGCCAGCGAAGGGATCGCCCTCGACGAAGCCGCGGATCGCGAGCGGATCTTCGCGCCCGCCGGGCTCGATCTCGGTGCCGACGCGCCGGAAACCATCGCGCTTTCGATCGCGGCGGAGATCCAGGCGGTTGCGAGTTCGCGCTCGGGTGGTTGGCTTCGGGATCGCAAGGGGCCGATCCACGATCCGGAGAACGCCTAGCATTGGCTGCTTCGCGAGTCGCCGCCATCGTCCTCGCGGCGGGCGGATCGCGCCGCATGGGCGCCCCGAAGCTGCTCGCATTGCTGGCGGGTCGCCCGCTGATCTCGCATGCCGTCGACGCGGCGCTCCAGTCCCAGGCCGACGCCGTCTTCGTCGTGACCGGCGCCTCCGCCGACGAGGTCCGCACGGCGCTCGGGGACTGCGGTGCGCGGTTCGTCGACAATCGCGCTTGGGCATCCGGGCTCGCGAGTTCGATCGGCTGCGGCATTCGCGCCGCCCACGATTTCGACGCAGCCGTGCTTCTGCTCGGTGATCAGCCGACGCTGCGCCCGGAAACCCTCGACGCCTTGATCGAGCACTACCGCGCGGGCCGGCCACTGGCCGCCTGCGAGTACCAGGACGGGACGATCGGCCCCCCGGCCCTGTTCGATCGCTCACACTACGAAGCCCTCCTCGAGCTCACGGGCGACGCAGGGGCAAAGGCCGTGCTGCGCGGAAAGTCGGCCACGATCGTGCCGTTCCCGACGGGAACGCTGGACGTCGACACCCCGGAAGATCTCGAACGCGCGCGAACCCGTGCGAGGGACGCTTCCTGACCCTCCGACTAGGGTGGCTCTGGCACCTCGGCCGAGCCGAGATGCCAGAGCCACCCTAGTCGAGGAACGCCCACAGCAGCTTCTGGCTCCTCGCGTCGAGATCTTGCGGATCTCGAAGCATGTAGAGATCGCCCACGACGTCGCGGATCAGCAGGCCGCCGCCCGGGAGATCCCGTGGCCACTCGTCCCGCATCGTCTGGAACTTCCGGACGCCCTGGCGGGTGCGCACGGAAAAGGTGCGGATCTCGATCTCCTCCTCTACCGAGAGAATGGCTTCGATCTCGAGCACGAAACCCGCTTCCAGGAGCGAGTAGGCCAGCGCCCGCCGGGAATCGGGCTTCAGATCTGACACGTCGCGCACCAGCGCCACCTCATCGTCATCGGTGTCCCGCAGCGAGACATAACATCCCGGATCGGACCATGGAAAACAGCGGACCACACGCACGGCCGTGGGCCCGCTCTCTCCTTGGGTCCACAGTCGGCCGTCCTCGCCGCGCCAGAGCGAGAGCTCGACGCCGCTCAACTTGGGTATCGCTTCCGTCATCACCTATCCCCTTCGGATCGTTTCGATTTCGTTCTTCGGTGCATGCATCTCGAGTTGGAGTTCGTAGAGGTTCCGGTAGACACCGCCCTCGATGGCGATCAGCTCCGGGTGCGTGCCAGACTCGACCAACTTTCCGTCCTCGACGACAAAGATGCGGTCGGCGCGGCGCAGGGTGCTGAGCCGGTGCGCGATCGCGAAGACCGTGCGTCCGGCACAGAGCCGATCCAGGGCTTCCTGGATCTTGTGTTCGGTCTCTGTGTCCACGCTCGAGGTCGCTTCGTCGAGGATCAGGATGCGCGGGTCGTGCAGAATCGCCCGCGCAATCGAGATCCGTTGGCGTTCCCCACCCGAGAGCGTGTGACCGCGCTCTCCCACCTGTGTTTCGTAGCCATTGGGCAGCTTGCACAGGAAATCGTGGGCGTTGGCCGCATTCGCGGCCTCCACCACCTGGTCGATCGTGGCCGTCGGCATGCCGTAGCGAATGTTCTCGATGACGGTTCCATGGAACAGGTACGGGTCCTGGAGAACCATGCCCAGCTGCTGACGAGTGTGACCCGTATCCAGATGCCGCAGATCGACGCCGTCGATGGAGATGTGCCCGCCTGTCACGTCGTAGAAGCGGGCGATCAGGTTGGTGACCGTGGTCTTTCCGCCGCCCGATGGCCCGACCAGGCCGATCATCTCCCCCGGCTTCACGTCGAAGGAGATTCCCTTGATCACCTGACGCACGCCGTCGTAGCCGAATACCACGTTCTCGAACGTGACACGTCCTTCGATGGGCTCGAGCCGCAGCGCTTCGTCGCTATCGACGACCTGCGGTTCGGTATCGAGCACCTCGAAGATCCGGTGCGCGGAGCTCGTCGCCCGGTTCATGATGCGTGCCATCTGACCGATCACGTCGATCGGCTGGATGAACATCACCATGTACAGCAGGAACGCCACGAATGTGCCCGACGTCAGCGTGTTCACCGTCTCCCCGTCACCTAGCAATCGCGGCAGGGCAAGAACCCAGACCACCACGACCATGCCGCGCACGGCGAACATCAGCGCCGGCCAGAATGCCGTCCAGACCATGTGAATGCGATTGAACTCGTCCGTCACGTCATGGTTGCGATGGTTGAAGCGCTCCCGCTCGCGGCCCTCCTGGTTGAAGGCCTTCACCACCTTCATCCCCGGGATCGTGTCGGACACCACATCGGTTACCCGCGACCATTTGCGCCAGGCGCGCAGGAAGAGCGTGTTCATCTGCTTCCCGTGGAAGTAGACCCAGAGGCACAAGAACGGCACCGGGATCGTCATGACCAACCCGAGCTGCATGTCGAGATGGGTCAGCACGATCGCAAGACCGATCAACTGGATGATCGCCAGCGACACGTCGACGAAGCCGAACGCCAGGAAATCCCAGAGCCGGTCGGTGTCGGAAGTGACCCGGGTGATCAGGCTGCCGGTCTTCTTGCGCGAGAAGAAGGAGAGCGAGAGCCGCTGCAGGTGCGCGTAGAGTTCCGTGCGTAGATCGCGCGCAACGTGTTCGCCGAGAATCGCCATCAAGCGAAGCCGTGCCCAGGCCGCGAGCTGTCGGAGGGCATAGGCCAGGCCGATCGCGCCGACCGCCAGCCAGGCGAACTCGCGAACCTCCGCCACCGTCTTCGCCCCGTCGGAGACCGGTTGGATCACCTCGTCGATCAGGATTCCCGTCAGATAGGGCGGAATCAGCGCCAACGCCGTCAGCACGACTGCCGAGAAGAAACCGAACAGGACCTTCCCGCGATAGGGCTGCAGGTACGAGAGCAATCGGAACAGCACCGACATGTCGTTGCCGGCGACCAGGGCCTGGGCCTCGCGAACCGGGCCGGCCACGCTGTCGGCGTAGACCTCATCCGGATCTACGCGTTCCACGCCTCGTCCCTCGAGCGCTTGCTCGAGCAGGAAGTGCACGTTCTCCATCGCTCGCCGTTGACGATGCGTGAAGCGAAAATGGGCGAGCGCCGGCTCGCCCGGCTCGCCGAGCACGAGCAGCGTATTGCACGTGAGCCCGGGCTCGAGCCGCACGAGCTGCACTGCGGCGCGCGCAAAGGTCCGAATCACGATGGTTCGTCCACTGGTCTTGCAGACGGCCACGCGCGACTCCCCGACCGCGAGCCAGGTCTCGGAGAGCTGTAGGGCGGCGTCGAGGTCCGCCAGCGCATAGAGCTGCACGGAACCGCCGCCGAGCCGCGCTTCGATTTCTTGCCGCAACGCCGCCGGCAGCCGCGCCGGCTGATCCGTGTAGCGTTCGATGATTCTCTGGTCCGTCGCCATTGCCTGGGCCGTCATGCCCCTTCTCCTTGGCTGTGGGTTGGGACCCGGCTGCTGTCTTCGCTCTGTCGCTCTTGCGACGGCCTCAAACGAAAACGGCCTTCCGGGTCTGCACCCGGAAGGCCGTTTGAAAGATTCAACGTCCGACTTAGGGTGCTGGGTCTCCGCGCGAGATCCCCGTACCGGTCTGCGGCTTGACCGCATCACTGGCCGGGCACACACCGCCCACGGAGAGCGCGACTGCATTCGCCCACGGTCGGGCAAACGCGAAGCGGGCCTGCTCACGGAGCAGTTCGCTTCTTAGCCGCATGGCGGTGTGATGGTTGCTGGACACGATGAGAAAGGCCTCCCCCGATTCGTTGGCGCGTACCCTACACCCGCCTGTGACGGAGCGTCAAGCGGGTTTTTTGCGCCAGCTGTTAAGCTTCGGAGGCGCGCCCTGGAAACTGAAGCCCCCGGGAACCCGTGATGACGAAGCGGAAGCCCAGAACGATGTCCGTCGAAAGCTGGATCGACCAGCAGATCGGTGCCGCCGAGCGAGCCGGAGACTTCAAGGGCCTCGCCGGCTCAGGGAAACCCCTCGAAAACCTCGAGGCCGTGAACGACCCACTCTGGTGGGCCAAGGACCTGCTTCGCCGGGAGGGGCTGGACATCGTGCCACCAGCCATCGAAGTTCGGCGCAAGGTCGAGCGACTTCGTGAGCGGATGCCGGAATTCCGTCGCGAGCAGGACATCCGCGCTGCCGTCGAGGCGCTCAACGAAGAGATCCGTCATCTGAACAAGTACGCGGCCGCGGGACCGCCCACCATTCAGGCGCCCCTCGACCTCGAGACGGAACTCACCCGCTGGCGCACGCTCAGAGAAGAGAATCACTAACGAATGTCAACGATCGAATTCTTCTACGATGTCGGAAGCCCCTGGACCTACCTGGCATTCCACAAGATCGAGGCGCTCGCGGCGGCAACCGCGGCCGAACTCGAATGGAAGCCGATTCTGGTCGGCGGCGTCTTCAACGCCGTGAACGAATCCGTGTACGAGCAACGGGCCAACGCGACAGCGCGCAAGTCCGCGTATATGAAGAAGGATCTCGGCGACTGGGCGCGGCTCTACGACCTCGAGATCCAGTGGCCGCCGCCGGTCTTCCCGGTCAACAGCGTCAAGGCCATGCGCGGCGCCTATCTGGCCCTCGACGCCGGCTGCTGCCCCGAGTGGTCGCGCGCCTGTTTCGAGGCCTACTGGGGCCGCGGCGTGGACATCTCCCAGGACGAGGCCATCGAGGCAGTGGCGAAGCAGGTCGGGCTGGATCCGACCGCGATCCTCACAGGAATCGGCCGCCAGGAGACCAAGGACCGGCTCCGGGCGACGACCCAGGAGCTGATCGAGCGCGGCGGCTTCGGTTCTCCGACGATCTTCGTGAACGGCTCGGACTTCTACTTCGGCAACGACCGACTTCCCCTCATCGAAGCCGCGCTCCGGAGCTAGCAGGTGTGTGACACGGCCGTCGTGGTGACGCCGGAACGCGTGCTCTTCGCCAAGAACTCGGACCGCGATCCGAACGAGGCCCAGCATCTCGACTGGCAGCCACGCCAGCAACATCCAGCGGGCTCCCGTCTGCGCTGCACCTGGATCGAAATCCCCCAGGCCGCCGCGACCCATGGCGTCTTGCTCTCTCGACCCTTCTGGATGTGGGGCGCCGAGATGGGCGCGAACGAGCACGGCGTGGTCATCGGCAATGAAGCGGTCTTCACCCGCCACCCGGTGCCGAAGCTTGGCCTCACCGGCATGGACTTGTTGCGCCTCGCGCTCGAACGCTCGGCGAGCGCCGAGGAGGCCGTGGCCGTCATCGTCGCGCTGATCGCCGAACACGGGCAAGGCGGTGGCTGCGGCCACGAGCAGCCCGGCTTCCGCTACCACTCGAGCTTCCTCATCGCCGACGCCGCCGGAGCCTTCGTGTTGGAGACCGCTGGCGATCAGCATGCTATCGAGCCGGTGCGCGAGGGCGCGCGTACGATCTCGAACGGGCTCAGCATCGCGCCCTTTGCTCGTGATCACGGCGACCGGTTGAAGACCTTTGCTGCCAGCGCCACGCGGCGAGCGAGGCGCAGCCGCGTGCTCGTCAGTGGCGCCGGCCGACCGGCGGACCTGGCCACCATGCTGCGGGACCACGACGCCAGCGCCGGCCCCCGCTACACGCGGCGGAATGGCGCCATGGGCGCGCCCTGCATGCACGCGGGCGGTGGCCTGGTGAACTCGCAGACCACGAGTTCGTGGTTGAGCGAGCTTTCGCCGGGCTCGGCCCGCCATTTTGCAACCGGGACCGCGGCGCCCTGCACGAGCCTGTTCGTCCCGGTGCAGGTCGCCGAGCCCGTCGACCTGGGTCCCGCGCCAACGGACCAGGCCGATCCGGCGAGCCTCTGGTGGCGCCACGAGCGCGTTCATCGACTGATCGACCGCGACCCGGTCCGGCTCTTGCCGATGCTCGAACCCGAACGCGCTGCGCTCCAACGGCGCTTCGATCAAGCCGGGCTCCCTTCCGCCGAGGCCTTCCGCCTGGCCGCTGAGGCGCGACGGAGCTGGGCGCTGCGGCTCGGCGAGGCGGTGGGACGCGACGAACGCCCGGCGCGCGTGCGGCGCTACTGGGCCGAACGCGACGAGCGCGCGGGGATGGCACTACCAGGCGCCGACGGTTGACATCCTCCGGAACGGCCGGAATCCTGCGGAACTCGCGACGGATCGGCGGTTTGCCGATACCGGGCCCTGAGCGCTGCCGCGAGCGAGTCTTCCCTCCCCGCCAGTCCCCGAAAGGAGATCCCCATGACGAACCCCGCACGCAAGACAGTTGCGGTCGTGGGCGCGACCGGGGCGGTGGGTGAAGTGGTGCTTCGCCTGCTCGCGGAGCGGAACTTTCCCGTCGGCGAATTGCGCGCCCTCGCGAGCCATCGTTCTGCCGGGACTCACGTGAAGTTCGACGGCCGTGAGATCGAGGTACAAGAGGCGACGCCGGAAGCCTTCAACGGGGTCGACTTCGCATTCTTTGCCGCAACCGGCGGCCTCTCGAAGACGCTGGCCCCTGAGGTCGCCAAGCGCGGTGGCGTGGCGATCGACAAATCCGCGACCTGGCGTCTCGACGAACAAGTTCCGCTGGTCGTGCCCGAGATCAACCCCGACGACCTCGACAAGCACAAGGGCATCGTTTCATGCCCGAACTGCACGACGATCGGCTTCGTGATGGCGCTCGAACCGATTCGGCGCGCAGCCGGGCTCGAGAGCATCGTCGTGACGACCTTGCAGGCGGTCTCGGGAACGGGAAAGCCGGGCATCGAAGAACTCGAGCGACAGGATGCCGAGATGGCGCGCGGCGAAGCGCTGACGACCGAGACGTATCCGCGCCCGATCTCGCACAACGTGCTGCCACTTTGCGAGAGCTTCCGCGAAGACGGTTACTCCACCGAGGAAGTGAAACTGCTTCACGAAACGCGCAAGATCTTCGGCCAGGATGACCTCGACGTGACGATGACCTGCGTGCGCGTTCCCGTAGCGGTCGGCCACTCTGCTGCGATGTTGGTCGAGACACGCGAGCCCCTGAGCCCGGAAGCTGCCCGCGAAGCGCTGGCTGCCTTCCCGGGTGTCGAGGTGGTGGACGACCCCAGCGAGAACGTCTTCCCGACGGCCCTCGACGTGGTGGGCCGCGACGAAGTCCTGGTCGGACGCATCCGCCGCGATCTCGGCTCCGACAAGCTCTGGATGTGGCAGGTGTCTGACAACCTTCGCAAGGGAGCCGCTACCAACGCCATCCAGATCGCCGAGGAGATGATCCGCCGCGGGCTCAAGTAGCCGCGCCCGATGCGAGAAGAGCCCGAGGAACAGCCCGACCGCGCGACGAGACTTCGTTATGTCACGTTGCAGATCCCGGGTTTCATTCTCGCCTGCATCTTTTCCTGGTTGGCGGTGCGCTGGTTCGAGGTTCCGGGCTGGGCAGCAACGCTGGCCGTCGCACTCTGGGTCATCAAGGATGCGCTGATGTTCCCTTTCGTGTGGCGTGCCTACTCGGTCAGAACGAACGGCGGCCTCCACGACGTGCGCGGCCGAATCGGAACCGCGACTGAGGCGCTCTCACCCGACGGTCGCGTTCGGCTCGGTTCGGAAGATTGGCGCGCAACGGCGGCTGCCGATGCGGGGTCGATCCAGGAGGGCGCCTCTGTCCGTGTCATCGCGATCGACGGCCTGAGGCTCACCGTCGAGCCCGTCGCGAACGACGCAGCCACACCGGAGGGCAGCGTTTGATCGGCAAGGCCGTTGGGGCCAGTGAGATCCGTCGCCTAGACTGCGGCGCGCCATGCCTCCCGCTACCGGCCAGGAAGCCCTCGACCGTCTGATTCGCCTGCTCGATCTCGAACAGATCGATCGGGATTTCTATCTCGCCAGTATTCCCGGCGGCAAGGGCCGACTCTTCGGTGGGTTGGTGGCGGCGCAATCGGCGATGGCCGCCATGTCCACGGTCGAGGATGCGGATTGCGCGCTTCACTCGCTACACGCCTACTTCCTGCGGCCGGGAATCCACGGCAAGCCTTTGCGGCTCGTGGTCGACCGCATCCGTGATGGCCGAACCTTCACGACCCGGCGCGTCGTGGCGCATCAGAACGGCGAGGCGATCTTCAACCTCTCGGCAAGCTTCGCGCGCCCCGAGCCTGGGATTTCGCATCAGGACGAGATGCCGGAGGCCCCGCCGCCCGAGGGGCTCCCCGAGTGGGAGACCCTGCGCGCCAAAATGTTAGGCGACTCTGGCCGGATCCGGCCCCAGCCATTGGAAGTGCGCACCTGCGACCCGGACGACCCGCACGGGGCCCTGCAGGAGCCCTTCAAACGCGTCTGGATGCGGCCGGCCGGCTCCTTCCCCGACGAGCCGAGGTTGCACACCGCCCTCGTGATCTATGCGAGCGACCGCACGTTGCTCTCCACCGCATCGCGACCCCACGGGCTCCCGTGGGGCAAGCGCATGGTGGCCAGCCTCGATCACGCGGTCTGGCTCCACCGTGCGCCGCCGCGTTTCGACGACTGGATCTTGTTCAGCTCGACGAGCCCGGTCGCCCATGCGGCGCGCGGATTGGTCCAGGGCGGGATGTATACGCGCGAGGGCATCCGCTTCGCCTCGATCAGTCAGGAAGGGATCATCCGGATCCCGCGCCAACGTTAGGCGCCGGGGCGATCAGCCGAGCTTCGTGCTGGGCCTCTCTCGGAATGCCGCGTACCAACGCTCGAGCTCGGGGAAACCGCGCTCGGGCTCGAGCTGCCGAAAGCGGCCGAACTCACAGGCCGCGAACAACGTACAGTCCCCCACGGTAGGGAGATCGCCGGCCAGGAACTCGCGCCCTCGGAGTTCTGCATCCAGGATCGCCAGGGGCTGGGGCAGCTCTTCGAGGAGCGCCTTGGCAAGCGCCGGATCCGGCGCCCGGTTCGGGAGCGGCGAGCCGACCGCGTGGACATAGCGAGCCACCCGGGACAGCACGCCGAGTTCGGCAATTCGCTCGAGGCGCCGCGCCCGGGCGCGTTGGAGCGGCGTCTCCCCCCACATCGGGGGATCTGGGTGCAACTCTTCGAGGTATTCGATGATGGCGAGCGACTCGGTCAGGAAGCTGCCGTCATCGAGTTCGAGAACGGGCGTGTTCCCCATCGGGTTCATCGCCAGGAATCGTTCGCTCCGCTGATCCCCAGCGGGCAGGTTGACCAGCTCGAAGGCCATCGCGAGGCCCTTCTCGCCGAGGTAGGTACGGACCTTGCGCGGATTGGGCGCAAACGGGAAATCGTGGATCTTCATGGGCCAAGAGGGTGGCAGATCCGCCGGTCGCTGCTCCTGGCGGAATGAACCCCGCGCGGCCGACCCCCGTAGCAACGGGCACGCGCCCACCGAGGATTTCACCAGATGGATCACCCGCTTCCCGATTCGACCCAGCAGACCCTGCAGGAATGGCATCGAGGCCACCCGGAACGCCGCATCGCCGGTGTCTGCACGACCATCGCGCGGCAGCTGGACCTGCCCCTTCCCATCGTCCGCTCGGGCTTCGTGCTCGCCGCCCTGGTCCCGGGTCTCCAGGGGATCGGCCTTTCGCTATATGGCGCCGTCTGGGCACTGACACCGTCGGCCCCCGGAGAGCCGACGTTGCTCGACCGGGTGGCCGCAGCCATCAGCGATCTCTTCGGCAGCGACCACTCGGACGACATCTTCGACGACGCCGAAAACTACGCCCGCTTCCGTTGATCCGCTTTGCCACCGAAAAGGCTCGCCGGATCGCGATCGCCCTGGCCGGCGGCGCACTCATGGCCATCGGCATCGCGCTGCTGGTCTTGCCCGGCCCCGGCATCGCCGTCATCGCGCTCGGCGTCGGCGTGCTCGCCTTCGAGTTCGAGACCCCGCGGCGCTGGCAGCGGCGCGTCGCAGCACGCATTCGTGCCTGGCGGAAGCCCCCCTCGGAGAGCCCTCCCGGCAATTCCGAAACGTCCGCTACGGGATGACCTTGCGGACGGATTCCGCAAGACGGCGGAATTCTCCGGCATCCGCATAGCGTCCACCGATCGCGAAGCGCGTGACCCCGAGTTCGGCGAGCCGGGCGAGCCGGTCCTGGGCCCGCGAGGGATCGTCGAGCGGCAGCCCGCCCATGGCCACCACTTCGAGCCGGCTGCGTCCGGCCTCGCGCTCGAACGCTCGAAGCTTTGCGATCTGCGGCGCGAGCTGTTCCGGATCCGAGCCCATCGGCATCCAGCCATCTCCCACCCGGGCGGCGCGTCGCAAGGCAGCCTCGCTGGCACCGCCGATGAAGAACGGCGGACGTTCGGGCCGCGGCCGGAACAGGAAGGACTGGCCATTGGCCTCGGTCTCGTCGGCGGCGAACCAGCGCTGGAAGAGATCGAGGGCTTCATCGGTCAGCCGACCGCGCTGGCGACGATCCACGCCGAGGGCCTGGAACTCGGCTTTCATCCAGCCGACGCCCACCCCGAGTCGAAGCCGCCCACCGGAAAGTTCCTGGATCGTGGCGATCTGCTTCGCGGTGGGGAGCGCTGGGCGATAAGGGAGATTCAAGATCGCCGTGCCGATCCCGATGCGCTCGGTCCGGCCGGCCAACCAGGCCAGGCTCGCGAGCGGGTCCAGGTAGCGGCCATCGGAGCCCTCGGCGTCATCGGGCGGAATCGCGATGTGGTCGACGACCCAGATCTCGTCGAAGCCGAGCTCTTCGGCCGTGGCCGCACACGCACCCATGGTTTCGGCCGTCGACTGCGGCCCCATGTTGCGAACGATCAGCCCATACTTCATGCGAGTTTCCGCACGATCGTCTCCGCCGTCTCGTCGATCCAACGCAGCAGGTGGTCTTCACTCCGTGAATCGGGGATCAAGGTCAGCCGGTCGACGCCCAACGCCTGGTACTGGCTCGCATCGTCGAGTCCGATGCCCGGCAGCGGCGTGATCGATCGCTCGAGCGCGCCGAGCTCCGCAGGACGGCCCTCTTCCCGCTCGAGCGTGGCGAGTTCGGTCAGGTGAAGCTTCGCCCGTTCGAGATCCACGAAGAAGCCGTACCAGCCGTTGCCGCGCTGCACGGCGCGACGAAGAGCCGGCGTGCTGTGGCCGCCTACCACGATCGGCGGATGCGGCCGCTGGACCGGGCGCGGGTGGGCATCGATGCCCGAGAACTGCACCGTCGCTCCCTCGAAAGCGGGCTTCTCCTGGGTCCAGAGCGCGCGAATAACATCGATGAACTCATCCGTGCGTGCACCGCGCGTCTCGAAGGAAGCCCCGAGTGCGCGGAATTCGGGCTCCAGATAGCCGGCGCCGAGTCCGAACAGAAGCCGCCCGTTCGAAGCGACATCGACGGACGCCAGTTCCTTCGCAAGCTCGACCGGGTTGCGTTGGGGCAGGATGATGATGCCGGTCCCGAGCCCGATTCGGTCGGTCTTGCCGGCCAGGAAACCGAGCCAGACCGAGGGGTCGGCCATCGGTGTCTGCGGCGGTGCCGGTGAAGGCGGCGCCTGGGGGTCCGGTAGGACGACGTGTTCCCCGGTCCAGAGCGACTCGAAGCCGGCCGACTCGGCGGCCTTCGCGACGCGGGCCGCGATGCCGGGCTGCGCACAGATGCCGTCGTTGATGCCGAACAGGCCGATCTTCATGGGATCCTCCAGGCAGCGTCGAGCGGCTACGATAGCGCGCCCATGCCGCCCCCCTTGTCCGACAACCAACGCGACCTCGCCGCGATCAGGGTCATCGAGCGCCAGGCGTTCGATTGTTGGCCCGCCGGCGAGACCGCCCCGCTTGGCGAGTGGCAGCTGCGCGCGAACCGCGGTGTAACGAACCGCGCGAACTCGGCCTGGGCTTCGGGAGACCCCGGGCTGCCGGCCCGGGCCGCGATCGAAGCCGTGGAGCAGTTCTATGCGGAACGCGACCAACCGCCGATCTTCCAGCTTTCGCCGCTCACCCGACCCGACGAACTCGATGCTGCCCTGGCTAGCCGCGGCTACGAATCCTATGCGCCGGTCACCGTCCAGATTGCCGCCGCCGCCGATGCGGCCCAGGGACAGCCGCGCGAGGGTCTCGAACTGGAATGCCACACCCAGCTTCACGAGGATTGGTTCGCCCTCTCCGGAACCCAGGGGCGATACGTGGGCGAAGCCGTCCTCGTCTACCGGCGGATGATGGAGCGCATCGCGCCGCGCGCTTGTTTCGCCCTGGCGCGGCGCGCCGGCGAACCCGTCGGCGTGGGCCTCGGGGTTCACGGCCGGGGCTGGGTCGGCATCTTCTCGATGTTGACCCTGCCCGAGCATCGCGGTCTCGGGATCGGACGCGAGATCCTTCGTGAGATCGCGCATTGGTCGGTGATCCGCGGCGGCAACCATCTCTACCTGCAGGTAGAGGCCGAAAACGAAGCGGCCCAGGCCCTCTACTCGGGCGCCGGCTTCGAGAAGCTCTATGACTACCACTATCGGCGCCGGCTCTCCGGCCCGAGCTAGCGCCTAACGTCCGCGTTCGCGCTTCTGGCAATCCGGGCAGTGGCCGTACAGCTCGTGACGGTGACGCAGCAAGCGGAAGCCGTAGCGCTGGACGATCTCGTCCTGGGCCTGCTCGATCATCTTGCATTCGAACTCGACGATCTTGCCACAGCGCACGCACACCAGATGATCGTGGTGTTCCTGTTCGATCTCGTAGCGCGTGATTCCGTCGTCGAAGTGACGTTCGCTGGCGAGGCCTGCGTCGCACAGCAGCTTCATGGTCCGATAGACCGTGGTGTACCCGATGTTCGGATGGATGTCGCGCACCTGCTGATGGAGCGACTCGGACGTAATGTGGCCCTTGATCGAAAGGAAGACGTCCAGGATCGCTTCTCGCTGCCGCGTCTGCTTGAGATTGTGATCCTCGAGGTAGGAGGCGAGCGCCTTCTGCTCGAGTGAGTTGCTCATGACTCCACCCTAAGAGATGGCGTGCCAGCGATCAAGCACGCCGTCGGGAAACTGCGCTTCCAGGCGCGCGCCTGGCGAAGGGAGGGTCTTTGAAATTGCGCTCTAGTCCCGTGAAGCTCGCGTACGGCGCGTTTCTCGCGCCTCGGCAAGGCTCAGATTGTGTTTGGCGGGTTGGTTGTCGCAATCGAGGGCGACGGCCATGCGGAAGGCGCCGAGGGCTTCCTCCTCGCGGCCGGCAGATTCGTAGGCGAGGCCCAGGTGATTCTGGATCTCGGACGCCTCCGGTAGCAGCCGGGCTGCGGCTTCGAGGTCGCTTATCGCCCCGGAAGAATCGCCGACATCCAGGGCCGCGGTCCCCGATTGATAGAGATCGGCGCCCCGCACGGTGGCGCACCCCAGAGCAAGCAGCAGGCCGAGCAGCAGGGCAGCGAGAGTGAAGCGACGAATGCTGAGCACGCGCCTCAGGGTAGCGTCCCCGTCAGATCTGGCCGATGCGGAGCCCGGCAATGACCGGTAGATGATCCGAGGCGCGCTTCGCCGCCTCGCTGCCGTGAGCATCGAGACGCTCGACGCTGGCACCGCGGGCGTAGACCCGATCGAGGGCGAGCACCGGGCGCGCGGCCGGGAAGGTGCGCGGCCAGGTCAGCTCTTCGCCGCCCACCATCTCACTTTCGAGCGTGCGCGTCGCCTTGCAATTGCGCCACGCGTTCATGTCGCCGAGCAGGACCACGGGCCCCTGGAGCTGCGGGTGGTCGAGAATCGACTCCACCTGCCGCCGGCGGGTCCGGTCGACCAACGCGAGGTGCGTCGCCACGATGGACAGCGGTTGATCGCCTGCCTGGAACTGCGCAGCCAGGGCGGAGCGCCGCTCCACCCGCGAGAAGGAGAGATCGAGCGAGAACACGTTGTTGATCGGCCAGCGCGACAGGATCGCGTTGCCGATCTCGCCGCGGCGATGCACACGGGTGGCAACGAATGCGACGTGCAGATGCAGCGCTTCCGCCAGACGCTCGAGCGGGTCGTCGCCATCGAAAGGACGCAAGACTTCCTGGAGAGCGATAATGTCGGCGTCGAGTTCGGAGATCACATAGCCAGCGCGGGCAGCGTCGGGCGCCCGGGCGCCGTTGAGCCCGGCCCAGCGATGCACGTTGTAGGTGGCCACGCTGAACGCGTCGGCCAATGGCGCCACGTTCTGGGGGACGGACGGCGCCCGCACCAACGCCAGGTAGGGGGTCGCCGCGGACAGCGCCTCTTTGCGCTCCGCGAGCCGATCGCGATCGTTCCGGTCCGCCTGGCGGGCGGACTTGCGCGCAGCCTTCTTGACGGATTTCGCTGCCGCGCTTCGGGGCTTCGTCTTCCGGGAGATCTTCTTCGAGGTTCGCAGAGCCGGCATCAAGTCCAGTCATCGGACGGCGGGGCATGGGAATGAACCGGAACGGGCGCCCCCCATGACCGCCGTGCCGGAATCGAACGCGGAGGGTAACGAATGGCCTCGAAATAAGGGAAACCCCCACACTCTATCGACATCCCCGTGCCCCCTCTGTCTTCCACCCTTGGACGCTCGGCGAGCGGGAAAAGTTTCGCCCTGCGATACGCTGGCCCCATGGATTCCGGCAACCCCGACGACGGGCGCGGCAATGACGATCCCAGCAGCGTCGAAGACTGGCTTCGATCCGCGCTGAAAGAACCCACGCTCTGGCCCGTGTTCCTGGTGATGGCGGGCGCCGTCATCACCCTGGGTGGCGGCGTGCTCTTGTTCGGCCTCTACCTCGGAAACCTCGGCGGCCTGGCCGCCCTCGCGATCCTGCTGTTGATGAGCGCCGACGCCATTCGGCAGGACGTGAAAGCCCGCGGATTCGGTTGGATCTCGCGCGGCATCACCGGAGCCTGGCTCGGGTCAGGCCTCGCCGCGGTCGCGGCCGTCTTGTTAGGCCTGCTCGAGCTGGGCTGAGGCGCTATTCGCAGCCTTCGCCTTCTTGGCGCATCGCCCAGGCGACCGCACCATCGAGGAGTGCCGCACCCTCCGCAGAGGAGTAGGCGGCCGCCTGGTGGCCGAGGGCGGAGAAGAACACCCTCCCCTTGCCGATGCATCGGGTCCACACCATCGGGTGATCGCCCATGCGCAGATCCGTGTCCATCCACAGCAGATGGCTCTCGGGCGAATAGCTGCTCTCATCCACGGAGATCAAGACGTGGAACTCCTCGCGATCGCGAACACTCCGATCGAACGAGTACCACTCCTCGTTGTGCGTGAACGTCTCGGGGAGCGAGGCGGTCGCCGGATGGTTGCTGTCTTCGACCACCGCGGTGGCGTCCTGGAACTGCGGGCCCATCGTATGGCCGATGAACTGGGCGCCGATCAACTCATCCACGTACCACTGCCAGTCGTAGGACGGATCGCCACCCGTTCCGTGGATGCCAACGAAGCCGCCGCCAGCCTCCAGATACGCGACCAACGCCTGCTTCTGGGCTTCGTCGAGAACGGTGCCACTGGTGTTATGCCAGACCACGGCATCGAAGCGCGCGAGCTGCTCCGCGTTGTGAACGGCGCCGTTCTCGGTGAGGTAGACGCCGAAACCGCGCGCCTCGGCGATCGCCTTCAAGCGCTCGATTCCGGCCGGGATCGCCTCTTCATGGCGGAAGCCGTTGCTCTTGCTGAACACCAGGAAGGCCGGCCGAACCAGATCGGCCGGAAGCTCCGGTGGCACCGTGTCCATTTCGGTGCTCGGGAAGATCACGCTCAGCGCGCCACAGGCCGATAGCGTGAGTCCGAGACCCAGCAGCGTCGAGGCCCGCAGGGCGGTTCGCAGAAACGGCATCGCGTTCTCCTTGTCCATCTCGGGCTAGAAGTGGTCTCGAAAACCCTCTCGGTCGCGCCGCACGCCGCTTCGGCCCGATCTCATCGTTGCGAAACCTCGCCGTAGGGCCACTACGGCTCCGGTTCCGCGCCTTGAGCTCGGGCAGCGGACTGCCGAAGCCGGGCCGAATCGACGCACATCGCTCGGTCGAGGATTTTGAGACCACTTCTACAGGGTCGAAACGTAGGCGACGAGATCACGAAGATCGCGCGGCGTGAGGCTCAAGCCCATCGGCGGCATCCCGCTCACGGCTGCACTGCGATCGGCGATCTCCTCGGTCGGGATCCGCACCGGTACGCCTGCGATTTCGAGAACCAGTTCCGCGCCGTCTCCGAGCACCGTGCCCGTGAGGATCGTGCCATCGTGCTTCGTCACGCCCATGGTCGCGAAGCCGTCAGCGATCTCGGCCTGCGGCGAGAGCACGCTCTCGAGGATGTACCCGGCGCCACGCTCGGAGATCCCGACCAGTTCGGGGCCTGCTCCGGCGCCGTGACCACCACCGCCGTGGCAGCGCATGCAATCTCCGTTGCCCTCGAAGATGCGTTGGCCGGCTTCCGCGTCGCCACCGGCCAGGGCATAACGCCGAGAAGCGACGAGATCCGATTCCTGCGCGAGAGCAGCGACCCGCTCGATCAGCACCGGGTCTCCGGTTCGTTCAGCCGCCTCCCGAACATCGAGTTCGAGCCCCGGGTCGATCGTCCCGTTCTCGACCCGGGCGACGAGGGCCGCGAGGTAGGCGATGACGTCGCCATCGAGCTGCGGGAAAGTCAGGCCCAACGCCCGTTGACGCTCTCGGAGTGGCGCGTCCTCGGGGATGGCTTGCACGGAACGGAGTGCATCGGCTTGCGAACGCGAGACCCAGATCTCGCGGGCCGTGGCGCGTAGGTCCGGATCGTCGCTCGAAACCGCGCTGCCGATCGCGGCGTCGAGGCCGACGCCCTCGCGGCTTGCCAGTGCTCCGAGTGCGGCGCTCCGGCGTGACGATTGGGCCGTGGCGTCGACCACGATCATGGCGAGCTGTGCATCATCGAGCGGTACCCGTCCGTAAGCGCTCGCCACTTCGAGGGCGGCACCGCCGAGGTCACCCTCGACGAGGGCCTTGCCATGCACGTCGAGGGCCGCATGCACGACCGACGCCGGCCGGGGCGCGAGCGGCCGGTACCAACCCATTGCCAGGTCCCGCGCTCCAGGCGCCGTGAACTCGCCCAACATCGCGAGTGCGAGTTCCCGCATGCTGCGTGGATTCGCCTCGTCGGCGGCATGGGCGGCCAGCCCGAGCGCGGCTTCCTCGGTCCCGAGTGTTCGTGCGGCCCCGATCACGCGGCGATGGAGCGCCTGGGAGGTCTGCGGATCGTCGCCCTCGAACGGCAGTGGCGTCCCGGCCAGCGCCGCCAGGGCGGACATCGCGCCCGAGATTGGAATGTCGTAGATGGCGCGCGCCGCTTCCACCACCAGCAGCGGATCCTCGTCGGTGAGGAAGCCGGCGATCGCGGGGTGCTGGGCTCGTCGCAACGCCAGGAGCGCGACCAGGCGAACGCTGCGCGAGGGATCGCGCGTTCGCGCAAGGGTGGCGTCCAGATCGGCGATCCGCTGCAAGGCATACACGACGGCGTGTCGAAGCCAGGGGTCGGCGTCGGCATTCCGGGCGGCCACGGCGTAGAGCGGTGCGACCGCCGTCTTCTCCCGAAGCGCGCCCAACGCCTGGGCTGCGAAGAACTGGACGCGCGGGCTCTCGTCTTCGAGCCAGCGGATCAGGTCGGCGGCGAGCCAATCTGCGCCCGCGTCCCCGGCGATTCGGGCCACCTGGGCGCGCAACTCCGGATCGGCGCCGTCGACCCACGAAAGATCCTCCCAGCCGGCCGCGTGAAGCGCCGCCGCGCCGAGCTGGCCAAGACCCCAGACGGCATGGATTCGTTTCAACAAGGCGGCGTCCGCCTCAGCCAGAACCGCGATGAACGGCTCGGCGCTGCCACGGCCGGCGAGCTCGCGTTGAGCCCGCAGTCGGATCCGTTGGTCGGCGTGGCCGAGCAGCGCCGACAACTCGGCGACGCCGCGCCCAGTCATGCCTTCCTGGGCAAGTGCCGTGGTCTCGGCGACCCGGGGGTCTGCGCCGGCTTCGTCGTTTCGGACCGAGAGGATCCGTTGCCCACCCCCGAACTGGCTGAAGTGGGAAACCAGGACGCGGCCGTCCCATGAGAAATCAACGTCCGTCGGAATCACGTTCTCGAGAAAGGTATGGGCATCGACCATTGCGAAGCCCGCGCCCTTCGGCTCCAGGCCGAAGGACCAGACGCTCGAGACACTCGCCTGGTAGCGGTAGTCACACAGGAAGAAGTGGCCTCGATAGCGCTCGGGCAGACCGAGCCCCGGATAGTGGGCGAAGCCCGAGGGACCGCTCGTCAGGTGTGCGACCGGCGGCACGACCCAGGCCGGCTGCGTCTCGTGGTGTGTCTCCCAGAGCTTCTCCGCCACCCAGGGCCCGCGGATGTAGTCGTCGACGAGGGTCTGATAGGGCATCGCCCAGCCCGTCTCGCCACCCTCGACCAGGTAGACGATGCGCGCCAGGTCGCCGCCGTCGCCGTTGTTGTCGCCGGTGAACAGGTTCCCGTAGTCGTCGAAGGCCAGCTCCTGGGGATTGCGGACGCCGGTCGCGAAGATCTCCAACTCGGATCCGTCCGGATTCATTCGGAAGATCGCGCCGCGGCCAGCGCCCATCACGTCCTTCAGGACGCGGCCGTCCGGCAATGTTATGTGGTAGCCGCGGTCGCCCATCGAGTAGTAGAGTTTGCCGTCGGGCCCCCAGACGAGACCGTGGAGATCGTGGCCCTGAAGGGAGGTCTTCACACCGTAGCCGGTCGAGAGCGTCGCCTTGGCGTCGGCGACACCGTCGCCATCGCTGTCGTCGAAGCGGTAGACGCCGGGAATTTCGGTCATCCAGACGCTGCCGTTCTCGGCCAGGACACCGGCAGCGATGCCATCCATGGCATCATTGAATTCGGCAATGACTCGGCGCGTGTCGGCCGTGCCGTCGGCGTCGGTGTCCTCGTAGACGGCGAGATAGTCGGAGCGTGCCGTGTACTGACCGGCTTCGATGGTGCCGTCGTCCAGGTACTTCTGATAGTAGGCGCGGCGGTCGTCGACGCTGCGCGAGGCCAGGTCGTCGAGCAACCAGCGGTCGTCGTGGCGGCGGTTGTCCTCGGCACCGCCAAAGACCCGATCGCCCTCTGCCACGTAGAGGCGTCCGTACTCGTCCGCTTCGATCGCGACCGGTGTCGAACCCGTCACCTCGTCGCTGGCCCAGACGCTCACGGTCATGCCTTCCGCCGCCTCGGCCTTGCATTCGAACACGCTGCAACGGAGCATGCCCAGGGCGATCTCGGCCACCATCGGCATCATGTCGGTGACGCCCATGCCGTCGCCGGCCTGCTCCTGCGCCCAGAAAGAGACGCCGACCCAACCCACCAATGTCACGACCACGATGCCAAGCACGGTGTTGCGCAAGCTGCGAAGTACCCGGCTCACACGTCCTCCCATTTCCGACTGACAGCCGACCGCTCGATCGCATCCAGCACGAGCTGGTTCGCGAGGCCGTCCTCGAAGTTCGGAGTGGGTTTCACTCCCTCGTGAAGCGCGCGCAGTAGATCGAGCACCGTATGCGTGAAGGTGTGCTCGTAACCGATGATATGTCCGGGAGGCCACCACGCCGCGATGTAGGGATGCGCTTCGTCGGTGGCCAGGATCGTCTTGAAGCCGGAATCAGGGCCCTCCTCCTCGTAGACCTCGAGCTCGTTCATTCGCTCGAGATCGAAGACCACGCTGCCCTTCGCGCCGTTGATCTCGAAGCGGTTGTAGTTCTTGCGGCCCGGCGCGAAGCGCGTGCCCTCGACGCTGCCGATGGCGCCGTTCTCGAAACGCACCAGGGCGAGCGCAGCGTCATCCACATCGACGGCGCCCATGCCACTTCCGTCTTCGAGGGGGCGCTCCTTGACGAAGGTCTCGAGCAGACCCGACACCTCGGCGATCTCGCCCACCAGGAAGCGGCCGAGATCGAGAGAGTGCGAACCGATGTCTCCGAGAGCGCCGCTCCCCGCCTTGGCCTTCTCGAGGCGCCAGACCCTGGGAAACTCGGGATCGACGATCCAATCCTGTAGATAGGTTCCGCGGTAGTGATGGATCCTGCCGATCCGGCCCTCGTCGATGATCCGCTTGGCCAGTTGCACCGCCGGAGCTCGACGATAGTTGTGGCACAACATGTGGGTGATACCGGCGGCTTCGGCAGCATCCCTCATCTGGCGCGCCTCAGCGACGCTATTCGCCAGGGGCTTCTCGCACAGGATCGTCTTCCCGGCCGCTGCCGCGCCGAGCACGATCGGCAGATGCGAGTCGCCGGGTGTGCAGACGTCGATCACGTCGAGGTCGCCGCGCGCGACGACCTCTTCCCAGGAAGTCGAAGACTCTTCGAACCCGAACTGCTCCGCCGCCTTGCTGACAGCATCTGCATTCCGGCCGCACACCACCTTCAGTACCGGTTCGTAGGGAAGATCTTCGAAGAAGCGGGCGACCTGGCGCCAGGCGTTCGAGTGGGCGCGCCCCATGAACTGATACCCGATCATGGCGACGTTCAGCTTCGGCTTCGGCATGGCGTCCGCCTAACTCCGGTAGGCCTGCCGGCCGATCCCCTGGACGGGAATCCCCTGGGCCGGAAGGACTTCGCTCTGGAGTGCATACATGCAGGCCGCGGCCCGATCGATGTTGCGCGAGAAGGCGATCGAACCGGCCAGGATCGGCTTGAGCGCATCCTTGTCCTGGACGCGGGCGGGCCCGTACTCGTGCTCGACGATCAACGGCGTCCTGGCGACATCGAGCTCCAGCAGTTCGCGAGCGGCGAGCTGATGGTCGAGCCAATCGACCGTGCGGTTCTGCAGGTAGGCCAGCGGGTCGTGCCGTGCGGTCCCGGGCAGCTCGTGCTCGCATAACACCGTCTGTTTCGCCCAGGCATGGCCCTGGTCTGCCGGGTTCGGCGAGGGCTTGCCGGCGACCCAGTCGCCGCGCTCGACGGTCTGGCCGCCGTAGCCCCAGCCGGAAACACCCTTGGCATCGATCACCTGGCCCTTGACGTGGAAGCCCGAGATCAGGAACGGATAGCCTTCGTCCTTCAGGTACTGGAAGATGCCGCGCGTATCCTGGCCCATCAGGATGGCGTGGGACGGGTCGTAGTGGACGCGCAGCTGATCGCCCACCCCGTGCTTCTCGCAGATTCGATGCAACGCGATCCAGGTGCCCGGGGTGTAGGCGATGTTGTTGTGGAAGTTGTCCCCGGTCGTCCAACCCGGCATCGGGCACTGCTCGATCCGATACTCGAGGCCGCGCGCCTTTGCCTCCTGCAGCAGTGGCACGAAGCTCTGTTCGAAATCGACGAGGTTCTCGTCCATCGAGAGCGACTGATTGCGGCCGATGAAGCCGCACACCGCCGGCACGCCCAACAAGACAGCAGCGTCGAAGATGCGCAACATGAACGCGTGCTTCTTGGCACGGATCGCCGCGTTCTCGTGCAGCATGTCGTCGAAGTAGCCGATATCGGCGATCTCGACGCCGCTCGACTTCACCGCCGCGGCCACGCGCGCAGCGCGCTCCCTGGTGAACGGCTCACGTAGGTCGAGGGTGTTGGCAACGGGATCGAGCATGGCCTCCGCCGGTACGTCGGCCTCGTCCGGATGAAGTGCAGCGGCGAGTTGAATGCACTCGACGTCGAGTTCGGTCGCGAAGGCGAGCCACTCCTCGATGGCCAGGTCCGGGTCGGCGTCCCGCTTCTCGCGCGGGGTGAGTTCCTGGAGTGCGGCGGTCAGCACGCCCACCGGCATGAACTGGGGCTCGAAGGAATGGACGGGCATGGGATACCTCTCTGGCACGGCGCAACGGTATCACGACGAATCGCCGCGTCGCGGTGTGCGCGGCCGATTCGCGGTAGCCTGCCCGCCGAACCGCTCCAGGGGAACCCCGATTGAGGGTCGCGATCACGGGAGCCACGGGCTTCATCGGCTGGCACACCGTTCGCGAGTTGCGCGCGGCCGGTCATCAAGTCCGCGCGCTCGCGCGGGACGCCGCGAAGGCCCACCACTCCCTTGGCCCCCTCGGCCTGGGCGAGCACGATCTGGTGATCGGCGACATGGGCTCGGCGGCCGATGTCGAAAGACTCCTCGAGGGCTGTGAAGCCGTGGTCCACGCTGCCGCCGCCGTCTCGGTGACCGATCCGAGGCTCGGGGGCGCGGCCTTCGAAGCCAACCTGCGCGGTGTCGAGAACGTGGTGGGTGGCGCGAACGAGCTCGGGATCGACCCGATCCTGTACGTCTCGAGTTCGATCGTGCTCTTCGAGCCGGGAAGCAGCACCACGACGGATTCGCCCGTGAACCCTGGCCGCACGCACTATGGGCGCTCGAAGGCCGGGAGCGAGCACTTCGTGCGAAAGTTGCAGGACGCGGGAGCCCCGATCGGCATCGTCTATCCGACCGGGGTCGTCGGCCCCGATGATCCCGGTTGGAGCGAAAGCGTGAAGGCCTACCGCGGTTTCCTACGCACCACGATCCAGACATCCGGCGGCAATCAGTTCGTGGACGTGCGCGACCTCGCCTTCCTGATCCGGCGGATGCTCGAGGAAGGAACGCATGGCCGCGTGATCGCGGGCGGCCACTACTTTGGCTGGGACGACTTCAGCGAACTGATCGAAACCGTTTCCGGCGCGACGCTCTCCCGACTACGCGCTCCGGGTTGGCTGCTTCGCGGCGCCGGCCGCATCTTCGATGCCATCGCTCGGGTCAGCGGCCGCCAGTTTCCGATTTCGAGAGAGGGGATGGAGATCGCCACGCGCATGCTCTCGGCCATCGATTCGCCCGAAATCTCGAAGTTGGGTGCCGCTTGGCGGCCGCCCGGCGAAACCCTGGCCGACCTGTTCCGCTGGTACCACGCCATGGAACGCATCCCGGCCCGCGCGATCCCGAAATTGATCGCGGAGCCGGAGGCGGAGAGGACCGCGGCCCGCGATGGGAGCGGCGGCTGAGAACGCGACCGAGTGGGCGCCACGTTGTCCGCTGGCTCGGAGCCGAGTCTCGCGAACGATCAGCGGCCATACTTGGAGAGCACGCCGTCTCGGAATGCTCGAAGGCAACCCGCGCTGGCACCATGCACCTTGAGCTGCCGCTCGGTGTCTGCCAGGATCTCCGCGATTCGCGACTCCTGATTCGCTGCGCCTAGATCATTGGGGTTCGTATCGAGAAAGATGTGATTCCCATCGGGATCGCGTGTTGCCCAGGACGCTCCTTCTCCGTTCTCGTGGTCCGGGCCCCGCCGAACGGGCTCACCCTCCAGACCGGGGAGCCTCTTGGAAGCGCGATCGTGCATGGCAAAGACATCCGCGCCTCTGAAGTTCAGGGAGTTCTCGTCCAGGAACGTCATCAGTGCGAGCCGGAAGTAGCCGTTCTTCAGGACCACACGAAGCCCTTCCAGCTCATCGATGACCTCCATCCCGAGCGACTCGTAGAACTCCGTTGACGCGGCCAGGTCCTTCACCTGAAGACAAGGGCAGATCACTCCGTAGTCCACTTCTCGCTCCCTTCTCCGAGTTCGAGTCGCCGCTCAGCCAGATGACGATTGTTAGGCGGCAGGATTGGGCATACCGAACGTCTCGAGATCCGTGTACTGCCAGCCGTCGTCATGAGGAGATTCGATCAGACGCGCGCATAGCTGGCGAAAGTCTCCGGAGAATGCACTGGTCGCAGAGGCGACGAACTGAGAGGTCAACGGCTTCTCGAGAAGCCCCGACAGTGTCTTTTCGTAGGGGAGCCAGGAGTCCGGCGGTAGGAAGCCCCGAACGTGTTGACGGTATAGCCCCTCGACGATCGTGAAGTACTGAGCGATCAGCCAGACGAGTCGAGCGCGTTCCTCGGCTGTGAGTGCCGCTGCCCCATCAGACATGTGGGCTCCCCAGATGCGGACGAGATCGGGCGAGTCCGCGACGGTGCCATGCCAGTCAGCCATCAGGCGAGCCGTTTCGAGTTCCGCGCTCGCTCGAACCAGCTCTGAGTTCTGTTCGACTTGCCGCGTATTCTGACGAATCTGGACGACGAGATAGAGGAGCGTGGCGACTACACCGATACCGCCAATGAAGTCGCCAATATTGCCGAGCGCGTCGAGGATGACTCTGCTCCTGTTGTCGAACGGAGATGGCGCTCAGCTGCAAACGCGCGCTGCTACCTGAACCTGACGCCGGTCGCCCTGCACTCTACCAGAGCCAAAGGTTGAGCGGGTAGATGTGCCTAGCCGGAAGTTTGCGTCTCTTCGCCACGAAATATGGAGTTGGCGACGGACAAGAAAAGGAGTCCGGCAAAGCAGAGCCCTACAACAAGGGAGGCAATGTACAGCGAGAACGAGTTGGACCCAGCCAGGCCGGCCGCGTTGGCAGCACTAACAGCGGCACTGAGCGTGAACAGGGCGACCAACGACACTCTGAGACCTTTCGCGCCCCAAAGGTGCGACCCCTGGCCACGACGATTCTGCAATACGATGTGGCCGATCATCGCGAGAAGATACAACCCGCTCAGGAGGCGCCAGATCATGGGATCCCAAAGACCCGCTTCGAGGAACGGGATTGGAATCACTGCGAAGGCAGCGTTCCGAAGGCCCATCTCGAGCATCATCTGAAGGCGAGATCGATCCTGTGCGAGAGAGATCTTTTCGCTGCGTCTGCCCAGTACACTGACCAGGCTGGCGAACCCGGCTAGCGCGACCGCGAGCTCAGCGATGGTGAGAAGTGTGTCGCCGTGATGCATGTTTCCGCTCGATGCCGCCCAACGGACATGGCGCTCAGCAGAAGGCGGCGCATTGCTACCTGCTACCTGACTGCCGTTTCCCCTGCAGACTAACACGGCCCGCAACCGCTACGGCTAGCCGCTCAGCGACAGCGCCCGGTCAGACGGCTCGGGACGAAGGCAGACCCTGCGCCGGGGACCGAACGAGAACGACCCGGCCTGGCCCTCGGTCTATTTCGCGGCCGGATTCGGTGGGAACTCTGGGAACTGCGGGGCGTCTCCACCGATGTGATCCCACTGCGCCTTCGAATCCACGAAGATGTGCATGTCGATCTGGACTCCAGGATCACCGTCGACGCTGCCCAGGGTTACTCCGTGCACCTTCCCTTCGTGCATCCCACAAAGGGTGGTGCCGCACGAACGGCAAAAGCACATCCCCCAGCCCGGGGACGTCTCGTAGTGCGTCAGGTTGTCTTCCCCTTTCGTCCACGAGAAGGAGCCGGGCGTGATCTCGGCGTACGCCGAACCCGAGCCACTGAACGCCTTCCTGCAACGAGAACAGTGGCAGCTCCGGCCGTTGAGAAGCGCCGATCCGAGCCGGTAGCGAACTCGGTCGCAAAGACATCCGCCAGTCCAGAACACGGCTTCTCCTTGATCCCAGGCCGTTCAACGTTGCGGCCGTCCAACGGATTTGCGTTCAGCAGCCGGCAACAGCGCTGACCGGGCGCGATACTGCACCGAGTATGCCGCCAGGTGGGAACCAAGACCAGTTACGCCCAGCTGTTGATGGCCCGCTGCACGCTTTGTTGGACGGCGGCCTACTCGCGTGGCGCTCCCCAGGCGAGTGTTACTACGCTGCCAAATCCGATGATGGCGCCGATCAACTGCCAGAACACGGCGACCAGGTATGCGAAGAACGATGGCGCGTGGAGAAAACCGGCAGCGTTCTCGATCAGCAGCGCAGCGAGAACGACGTCCCCTCCGACGAAGACACCTATGAGTCGCCATTCATCGTCCCGGTTGGCTGCGGAACGTCGGTAGAGGCTTCGTCCCACGATCAACCAATATCCGACGAGGCCAAATAGCATCGCGATGCTGGAGATCCTCCAGATCGCGGCATCGGGGAGCTGCAACGCGGCCGGAAAGAACGGGAAAAGAGCCGCGAGCAGTGCGATGAGACTGTAATCAAGCATCGTACGAAATCGCAGGATCTCGCCTTCCGCAACGACGCCCCGATTGCGTGAGATGAAGAGACCGATCAATCCCGTGAAGCCGGCGAACGCCACGGCCACCTCGGCGCTGGTGAGGAGAATGTCGCTCCAACTGGGCATCTCGCACCGCCGTCTACCGGATAGGGCGCTCCCCTCTCTGCCAACAACGCTGAGACACCTGACCGCCTGGTTCGTTGCAAGCCTACCACGCCACATTTGGCTAAAGGCCCAGGCAGTCTGCTGCAGTGCCTTGTCAGACGGCGGCGATCTCGAAGCCGAGCCGCTCGTGGTGGCGATACGAACTCTCGTTCGGATACCAGAGGATCGACCAACAATCAGCGAAACCGAGCTGCTGGAAGGCCCCGATACGGTGGTTTCCGTCGCGAACGACAAGCGAGCCGTCATCGTACTGGGAGATGACCGGGGGGAAGTCCCGAATGTCGCGCAGCGAGTCCGCGATCTTGCGCGTGACGGAGCGCCAATGGTCGAGCGGGACACAGAACTCCATGGTGGGCTCTGGTCCTACGACGCGGCGAAGTGCATCCAGAGGCACTGACACAGGCCCGCGCCAACGACGAGGCTCTAGCCGTAGGCCCTCGACGAACCTCGGATTCCTGCCGGGACCCGATAGGTAGGCGTGCACCCACACCTCGAGCGTTCCCGACCTTGACGCTGCTTCTGCACCGCTGAGATCGAACTCCATGCACGGCCGCCGTCTAACGGACATGCCGTTCAGCTGCCGGCGGGCGCACCACCCGGGCCAGCGAACGGCTCGACCTTCGAAGGGTACCACGAGCCGATTCGACCACCGCGAAAGCCGGCCTGCTCCAACGGCTTGTCAGCCGGCAGGTAGCTCAGGCGGTTCCTCTAGCAGCAAGCCATTGACGTACGCACGAAACTCTGGCCCAAAGGCGTAGGGGTTCTCAGACCACCACTCGCGAGCGCCCGACATCGCGAGTATGGACCGGAGGCTTCCTTCCTTGGCCAGGACCAGGCCCCGATCACCGGTACCAAGGCGACCCTGGTAGTGCAGAGTCTCGAAGACATGGAAATAGGACAGAAGCGTGAAGTCGAACTTGTGTCGCTCTTCTGGGTTGAGAGCGCTTCGGTTCTCGGCGCCGGCGAGCCGGAGCCGCGTAAGCTCGGAGTTCTGGATGACGGCGATGTTCACGTGATTCATGGAGTCATAGATCGCGTGAAAGAACGCGGCCTGCGTCGTCTGCGAATTCTGTCGGATCTGCAAAGCCAGATAGATGAGTGTGGCGATAGTTGCGAAAGCGGCAACGAGCTCTTGCGACGCGATCGCCACGAAACTCAACACCCGCCCCCGAAAACGACTGGGCTACCGCACTCCGGCGGAATGCTTCCATGGAAACTAGCATGTGTTGCACTTCGCAATTGAAGTCAGACGGCAGCCCCAAGGAGGCGAGACGCCCGAAGGCGCAGTTCTGCAGCGTACGAAATCGCTCAGCTTGCCCGCCCTCTGCCCTGCAAGACCGTGTTGGGTGAGCAAGTGTGATTGCCTTGCGAATCGTCGTATAGTTCAGGCCGCGCAAGCCAGTCGACTGAAGAAGAGAGGGCGGAGGAGAACGAATGACCAAGAAGCTAGACGAGGCTTCCGTACTTCAGGTACTGAACCGGATCCTTGAGTTGGAGCTTGCCGGTGTGGTGCGGTACACGCACTACTCGTTCATGGTTTACGGTTATGGCCGCATCCCGATCGTGTCATGGCTGCGTAGCCAGGCGAACGAGTCCCTCCTCCATGCGCAGGAAGCTGGCGAGCTGATCACCCAGCTTGAAGGCCATCCATCTCTGGGGATCGGTCCCCTGCTAGAGACGCACACGCATGACATCAGCGCAATTCTGGAGGGGTCGCTCAAGCACGAGGAGGAGGGGCTCACGGCGTACCGCGACCTGCTTTCCGTCGTGGAAGGGGGCTCCGTTATGCTCGAAGAGTACGCCCGCCGCATGATCAGCGACGAGACCCGACACGTCGGCGAAGTGACGAAGATGCTGCGGCCTCCCGGAGATGATAGACGCCCAGCCTCTCGAAAGACTGAGTAGACCTCTGGCCTCTCGCTTCAGGGCGCCAACGTAGCCGTCCAACCGACAGGGCGCTCAGCTGCAGGCGGCGCATGCTAGTTGATTCCTGACCGGCGGTACCTCCCCAGGCTACCACGGCCAGTAACCGCTTCGCCTAGCCTGTCAGCTGCAGCGCCCTGCAAGGTGGCGGGCGTTGCCCTGTACAGCCGTTCGACGTGCTACGGCCGCCATGCCCAGCAGACCGAATGTCAAGAGGGCGAACGAAGACGGCTCAGGTACAGCCGTAAGCTCGAGTCGGGCAAAGGAGACGATTGCATCGTCGGCGTAGAACATGGACAGAACGCCATCGGGCGACGCTACAAGCTTCTGCAAGATGCTCGAGGGTGTGTAGAAGTCGAGTAAATCGAATGTGATGTTGACGGTGAGCCCCGCAGAGAGTTCGTCAAACGGGTCGAAGAGTCCTGCGAGGCCCACAATGCTGACGGCGTCGGTTTGAACGCCTCCTTTGGTATGCAGGGTGACGCTGAATGCCGCAAAGGACAGAACGCCACCGGCCGGGAACGTCGCCCATTGCGGATCCGTGGAGAAGTCAAACGACCAGGTCGTGTTCTCGTCGACCCCGTCGCCGAAGTCGCCGAGGCCTGCAGGACCAGCGATGAAGAAGTCTCCATTCGCGAACGGGTTGGCGGAAGTCGGCGGGCTTGGACTACCGCTCGCTGTGGCGACGATGGTGGCTGAGCTTGCCTCCTCCGCGACCAGGCATGCGACTAGGATCACGATAATGGGGCCTAAAGCCATAGTCTGAATACTCCCCGCCACCTAACGAATATGCCGCTCAGCTGTTGTCGGCGCACACCGCCGGAGCCACCTGACCACCTGGTTCGTTGCAAGCCTACCACGCCACGTTTGGCTAACGGCCTAGGCAGTCGGCTGCAACGCCTTCCTAGACGGCGATCGCACTAGCCACCACGTTCCACCCGAAACTGCGCCACGAAGGTAGCGGCGAGCGCGCCGAACACGGAGACGACGCCAGCTTGGTGAGCCGCGAAGCTACTGATGGTCGACACCCCGAAGGCTCCGGAAGCGAGGAAGGCAAGGCCGAGGACAGAGAGGGCCGAGGCGAGAGGGAAGAGCGCGGGCGGAGGCCAACCAGCTTTGAGAATCGCGATGCCGGGGACAATCGAGCGAAGAACCACGAACATCGCGAGGAGGGCGCTGCTGACCCGCAATGCAACGCCTTCTGGAATGGAGATGTCCGCGACCGCGATCGGCAAATAGGAAACGAACGCGAGGGCGAGGCCACCCTCGATAACCGCATTGAGGCGCACCCTACTGTGGCCGTCCGGATCTGTGTCGCCCGCGAACGCTCGGAAGACCGCCGCGAACCCAGCGAGCGTGACGGAAGCCTCTGCGAGCGAGTCCAGCATACCGGGATACTCCACCGTATATGCCGCTCAGCTGCTGCCGGCGCACATAGCCGGAGCCAGCTGACCGGCTGGAATGATCGAGAGTCTACCACGTCACGATTGGCTAAAGGCCCAGGCAGCCGGCTGCAGCTTGTTAGGCAGCTCGCCCAACGTCCACGACTTGTGTTCGCCGTCGGTTCAGAGACCAAGCTTCCGCGCCGCCCGCAGTGCGAACCGCTGAAGGGGACTCACAGCGGCGTTGCCGTTCATCGCGGTGATCTTCGTGGGTGTGACCTCGATAATGACGTGCTGGCCCCCGTAGTCGGACAGTGATCGGCGGAGGTAGATCCCGGCCGCAAGCCTGCCGAAGTAGGCATGCGCCTGTTCTTCGTACAACCGAAGCGCCTCTTCTGGCTGCAGTCGAAGACGCGCCTCACCACGCACGCTCACATAGCGATATGGCGGCGCTTCGTCCTGAACAACGAGGGCGACGCGAGGATTCTTGAGGATAGCCCGCGTCTTTGGCGATGGATGGTTGGTGTGCAAGAGGAACGCACCGTCTCGATATGTAAACCAGATGGGTGTGGCCACGACCTCGCCCAATGGTGTCGCCCAGCTCAACACGGCGACTCGGCGTTGGGCGAGAAAGCGCTCAAGGTCGGAGCGCTTCATGCCCGGTGCTTGGGGAGACCCAGCCGTAGACTGGATAACAGCTTCGTCCATGTCGGCCTCCTGCGGTCGTCGTGCTGTCTAACGGATGGCCGCTCAGCTGCTGGCGGGGCACTCCCGCCAAGCCTCTGAACGGCAAGACTCCCGTACGATACCACGCCCCGGGAACCGAACCGAGTAGCCAGTTTGCTGCAGATACGGGCTTGTTAGGCCGCGCGCGACCTCTCCTGCCTGCCCGGCAGGGCTCCCACGCTGCCCGGGCGTAGCCACGCGGACCTCCGAGAACGGGGGCTGACCGACCCGGCTCAAGGAGGAGAAGAAACCTAAGCCGCCCAACGGACATGGCGCTCAGCTGCAGGCGGCGCACTGCTGCCTGGTTCCTGATCGCCCGTTCCTTTGCAGGTTACCACGGCCAGCAACCGCTCCGCCTAGCCTGCCAGCTGAAGTGCCTTGTTGGGCGGCGAGCCGCATGCGACAGTTTTGAGCGCGTGGTCGGGTTTGATCGCGGCGAAAGGGAGGTGACCATGGCTGCCAAGCTGGCCGCGTGGCTACAGGTGCTTGGAAATTTCGGCGTGATTCTTGGACTCGTGCTCGTCGCAGTTCAGATCAAGCAGAGTTCGGATCTCGCTCGTGTACAGATGGGCCATGACGCTTGGATCATGAACTCTCAGCTCGAATTCGGTCTGTTGGGGGAGAATCCGCAGGCCGTTCTCGCACGGATATGGATCGACTCAGAACCTCTTAGTGACGAGGACCTTGTGGCGGCGGATCGCTACTTTACGGGGCTCACTTTTCACGCAAAGCGTGTCGCATACGCGAACGATGCAGGGCTGAATCTCTACTCTGAGGAGACCCAGGCCAGTGGGATCGCCCAACTCTTCTCGAATCGCGTGGGCCGGGCCTGGTGGGCCCTCAACAGAGACGCCGTCGCTGCAGACGCCCCGAGATTCCGCGATCGCATGGACGAACTCCTCACAATCGACGCCCCGAACTACTACGAGCGGCTCCGAGCTGAGATCGAAAAGTGACCGATTGGGTCGACGCATCTCGCCGCCGAACGGATATCGCGCTCAGCTGCTGCTGGAGCGCGGCGCCCCAGCTTCGTGACCGCCTGGTTCCCTGCAAGCCTAACACGAACCGGGACCCCCACCGTTGGAAGGAGTCAGCTGCAGCGCCTTCTATGTTGCGGTTGACCAGACGCTCGAGGCGACCCCGAACAACGCAAAACAGCGAAGCGACTCCAGACGACACCTAGCATCGGACCCGGCATCACACGAACACTGGCCGTCGATCTACCGGAGCTCGGCCAACTGAGCGGCAAGCAGATCTCGGCCCTCGTCGGGCTCGCCCCGTTCAATCGCGACAGCGGCCAGTTCCGCGGCAAACGGCAGATCCGGGGCGACCGCGCTTCCGTGCGTTGCGCGCTCTACCTCGGCGCCATGAGCGCCGCGCGATTGAACCCCTTCTCAAGACCTTCTACGAACGGCTGCGCGCCCAGGGAAGACCGAAGAAGCTCGCCCTAACAGCCGTCGCCCACAAACAACGCCCATCTCAAGTGGGCCTTCTCGGAGGCTGCCGTCCTGTTCCTCGCCAAGTGCCCCGAGGGTCAGAAGCGCCTGGCCAAGCTCGAGCGCAGGCACGGCAAGGGCAAGGCCCTTTCGATCCTGGCCCACCGCATCGGACGGGCGGTCTACTTCATGCTCAAGCGCAAGCGGGCCTTCGATCTCGCTCGCTTCCTGAGGATGTAAGCGGAGGAGAGAGGGTGAGCCCGTCGCCTAACTCGAGCCCTACAAGGTGGAGCCCGAACGAGATGCCGAACCAAGATCACAGGATCGATCTCGTCGCTTGCGACGAAGATGTCTGTGGCGTCATGGGTACGAACGCCTGGCAACGAACAGCGCTTGACTGGACACCCTCTCTCGCTCCCACCCATTCGCGAGAGCCTCACCCGGCTCTTCCGGATCTCTGCCCCTCCCCTGAGCCCGACACGAACGGGCGACGAGTTCCGCTGCTCGTCAGCCTGCACCTCTCTGTTGAGTGGGACGGTATGAGGGAACGAATGTGTTTCTAGGACGCCAGCGGGCATGCCTGCTCGCACCGCCGACCGGTCGAAGCGTTACGCCTCGGAAGGACCCGGCGGCTGAGCCTCGATAAGTGTTGGGTGCAGAGCTCACCCTCGGCGTACCTCATGGTCGCATGCGCCGTCCAACGGATCGGCGTTCAGCGGCGTGCGGCAATCTGGCACAGCGCCCCTGGACGCCTGGGACAACGCGATTCTACCACGCCCCGGAACCGGCGCAGCATAAGCACGTCCGCTGCAACGGCTTGTTATGCGGTAGCGGCGTATCGTTTGAGATATCGGCGGGCCAGCTTTCGGATCCAGGCCTGTTTGTGGCTCGTGAGCGGCCATACCTGCTGCGAGAAGCCACCGGCCCTCATCTTTGTGAGCGTGTCGACCACTTGGCCTTCGACATCCGGGTCGGAGAGGTGAGGGGCGAGCGCCGGCGCGAGATCACGAGCGTCCACGAAACCAAGAGCCATGATCCAGGCTTGACGCCCCCGGCGGAGCTGGCGATGGACGGCCACTTCGAGGACGCGATCGCGAAGCGCGGCGTCCTTCTTCCAGGTTCGGTGTTGAGAGAAGGCCTGGCGAACCTGTTCACCGGCTGCCCACGCGGCACTCTCGAAATCGTACCAAGCTGGTACCCCAAGACTTGAATCATTCCTTAGATCTGGAGACACGCTCTCGGGTGCGGAATCAAGCGCGCGATTGCACAGTTCTTCGAGATCCGACTTGGTATCGATCATGTCTAGCACCAGCTGCCGCATAACGGATATGGCGCTCAGCTGCTGCCGGCGTAAGCCGCCGGAGCCACCTAACCGCCTGGTTGGTCGTAAGCCTACCACGCCACATTTCGCTAAAGGCCCAGGCAGTCAGCTGCCTTGTTAGGCAGCGGCCCTACCACTCTGCCTCAATCGACGGGTCGAGATCGTACTTGGATTCGAAATCAGGTACGAAGGAGGAGCTCAGATAGCCTCGGTAGAGCGGCCAACTCGTTCGGTAGTACGGGAGGAGGAACAAGCCAGCGCCTCCGAAGTCGAGCGCATCCGACTCCAGGATTCCGGCTCGGATCTCGCGGAACAACTGCTCCTGGATGTTGGTGATGGATACCAGGTAGAAGTCGAGAACGGTGCGTTGGTCCGGCTCCAACTCGGTTCGCGACGCTCCGTTCAGGATCTTCCTCATGGGGTCGCGAAAGGCTGGATCCGTGCCGAAGGCGGCATTGATCGCGTTTAGGTCGCTGTTCGGGGCTCGAGATGCACTGGCCTTCGCGAGGCGGTTGCTGCCGCGCAGCTGAATCGCCAAATAGATGAGCGTTGCGACAGTTGCGATCGCGGCCACGAACTCGCCGGCGCTTCCGAGATCTTGGATTGTCACGACCGCTGCCTAACGGATATGCCGCTCAGCTGCAGGTGGAGCACACCGCCCAAGCCGCTGAACAGCAAGACCGCCGGATGATACCACGCCCCGGAAACCGCTCGCTGTAGCCTGTCGGCGGCAGTGGCTTGTAAGGCCGCGCTCTTGTTGCAGGTGAGCAACTCCACGGATCGCTTGTAGCGAATATGTCGAGTTTGATATATGCTCGCAGCCGTGCCGGACGACAAGCCTTTGGTGTGGCTAGCAGGCGAGATCAGGACACCTCCCTTCTCGGCGGGTGCTCGCGTTGAGACCGGGGTACTCCTAAGGCGCTTGCAGCGAGGCGAAACCTTTGGAATGCCCCATGCGAGAGCAATGCCGAGCGTTGGAAGGCGGTGCTTGGAAGTGCGTGTGCCGGACAAGACGAAGAGCTGGCGAATCATGCTCCGAGTGGACTCAGATGCGATCGTAATCGCCGAGGTTTTCGCGAAGAAGAGCCAGAAGACTTCGGCAAAGGTGATCGCGGCCTGCAAGAAGAGACTGAAGCAGTACGACGAAATAGTGAAGGGAGACTCGCGATGAAAAAGGCCAAACAGAAGCGGCTCGAACGCGCCGGCTGGAAGGTAGGCGGAGCCACGGATTTCCTGGAGCTCTCGAAAGAGGAAGCGGCGCTCGTAGAGATGAAGCTCGCGCTTGCAGACAGCGTGCGGCGCCGACGTCGAGCACGGAAACTAACGCAAGCCCAGCTGGCCAAGCGAATCGGGTCGAGTCAATCGCGGGTGGCCAAGATTGAAGCAGCGGATCCTGAAGTCTCGATCGACCTTCTTGTCCGAACTCTTCTCTCACTCGGAGCCAGCCGTACTCAGGTGGCCAAGGTCATTGCCAAGCGCACCGGATCGAAGGAAGCGGCCTAACGGACATGGCGCTCAGCTGCGAGCCACAGGCCTCCTGAGCCGCGATTGAAGCACCCAAGCGTGGTGCCAAACAGTACCATGGATCGATTACGGCGAGCTGTGGCTCGTCAGCTGCAGATACGCCTTGTT
>JAJDAP010000077.1 GCA_029261795.1 Deltaproteobacteria bacterium | reverse complement strand
GCGTCTTCACCGGCATCGGCGGCGGTACGCGCCGCGTGGGCCAGCGCCATCGAGGCGCCCGGGAAGTCGTCGATCCGGGCCGCGGTTTCGTAGCTGCGTGACGCCTCTGCGGCGTCGTCGGCTTCTAGTGAAGCGGCGAGCCGAAACAGGGCTGCGGCGCGAAGGGCGCTGTCGGAAGCGGCTTCGTCGGCCGCCGTTCGCCACTGGGCGCGAGCGCCCTCTTCGTCCCCAAGCTTTGACAGCAGGGCGGCGGCCTCCATGCGGCCGGCAGCCGCGGGCGCGGTGCCCGCATGCTGGTCGGCCGCGCCGATCAGGCGCGCTGCATAGTCCTCGCGCGTCGAACGTGCTGCCTCCGGATTGGCCGGCTCGTCGAACGCTGGTGAGAGCAGTGGCGCGCCCATGGCATCGAGGTAGGCCGTCTGGACCAGGCCCACCGCCTCGGATGCCTCGTCGCGGTTGCTCGCCGCGAGCGTATTCACGATCGAGAGGATCAGGGCGACCACCAGGATCGTGCCGACCGCAGAGGCCAGCGGGATCGGATTGTCCGCGATCCGTTGTGCGATGCGGTCGAAGAACGAGTCGACCACTTCGAGGGTCTCGGTCGCGGGATTCGGATCTTTGCGGGCCACGGGGCCTCCTGGGTCCTGCCGGTGGGATCACCGGGGAATGTGGGCGAGAGCGCAGCTGGGCTGGGCGGGCGCGGAGTGTATCGGTCGCTCGGGCTTCGCGCTTCGGCCTTTGATGGGCAGCCCCGGGCCGCCCTACGCCTGACGATCTTCGCTTCGCTTGCGCAGACGCAGCCGGACGGGAACTCCGGCGAGGTCGTAGGTCTCGCGCAGCCGGTTCTCGAGAAAACGCCGGTAGTGCATCTGGATCGAACGGGGATCGGTGCAGAAGAGCAGGAAGGTGGGCGGGCGCGCGTCGGTCTGGGTTGCGTAGAAGAACTTGATGGGGCGCCGGTGAATTCCCTTGGAAGCCATTGCAGGCTCGTGGAGTTCCGTGCACTCCTTCAACCATCGGTTCAACTCCGAGGTGGAGATCTGTATCCCCGCAACCTTACTGATCTTCCGGGCCAACGGAAGCACCCGCTTCATCCCGCGGCCGGTCTTGGCCGAGATGCGCACGATCGGGGTGTCCGCCATCGGACGCAGCCGACGCTCGATCATATCCTCGAGGCGTCGAGCGTCGCCCTCGTCCTCGGCGTTCTCGACGAGATCCCATTTGTTGACCACCAGCGCGCAGGCGCAGCCGCGCTCGCGCACGAGAGAGAGCACCCGCATGTCCTGGTCGGTCATGCCCTCTTCCGCGTCGATCAGCACCAGCGCCACTTCCGCGCGCTCGATGGCGCGTACGGTCATCAGCGCGCTGCCGCGCTCGACATGGCGATCGCGCTTCGCGGCGCGGCGAAGACCCGCGGTATCGACGAACACATAACGATCACCATCCAGTTCCAGGGCCACATCGATGGCGTCGCGGGTGGTGCCCGGAACACTCGAGACGACCACGCGCTCCTCGCCAGCGAGGCGGTTCAGCAGTGAACTCTTGCCGACGTTGGGTCGCCCCACGATCGCCACGCGCAGCCCATCGCCAAGGCCCGGTGACGGCGGTTCGTCAGGCGGCGGCAAGGCTGCCACGAGTTCTTCGAGTGCGTCCCAGGCGCCGGTCGCGTGCTCGCCGGAGACGCCGCGCACATGCTCGAGGCCGAGCGAATGAAACTCGAACACCCGGCTGGCGTGGCTTGGCGCATCGATCTTGTTGACAGCCACCAATACCGGTTGGTCGCCCCGCCGGAGTTCGATTGCGAGCTCTTCTTCCTGGGGCAACAGGCCCGCCTGCCCGTCGACCACGAACAGGATCGCGTCCGCACCCTCGATCGCCTCGCGAACCTGGTACTGGACGGCACTCTCGATCTCGGACTCGGCTTCGGGATCGAGACCCGCGGTATCCACCAGCAGGATCCGCCGCTCGCCGACCTCGATCTCTTCGGCGATCCGATCTCGCGTTACCCCGGGCTGATCTTCGACCAACACCCGTCGACGCCCGGCATAGCGATTGAATAGCGTCGACTTGCCGACGTTGGGTCGGCCGACGATCGCGACGATGGGAATCTGGGAGGACATGCTAAGCCTCGAGGAACCGCGCGATCCGCTCGCCGGCCTCCCCGGTTTCCCGCTCGGGATCGATCCAGACGGCGGCGGCGACTGCGCGAAACCAGGTGCGTTGGCGGCGAGCGAACTGGCGGGTGTCGTGCTGGATCTGTTCGACCACGTTGGCCAGGATCTCGAGACCATCGAGGACCGGTTGCATGTGGCGGTAGCCAATGGCGCGCATCGAAGCGAGTTCCGGCCCATAGCCGAGTTCTCGGAGATTGCGGACTTCCTGGAGCAAGCCCCCCTCCACCATCTTCCGGCAGCGCTCGTCGATGCGCTGATTCAGGAGGTCGCGCCCCGGGTCGATGACGAGTTGGAGTGCCTCGTAGCGTGGCGTCGCTGGCGCATCCCGAAACGATTCCGACGCGGGCCGGCCCGTCAACGCGGTGACCTCGAGTGCGCGGATGATTCGAAGCGCATCGTTCGGATGGAGCCGCCTGGCGGAGACGAGATCCAGTTTCTCGAGTCGACGGTGGAGCCGCTCGGGGTCGCCGGCACTCACGGCCGCTTCGTGCTCGGCTTCGAGCGCTGCCCGCCGCTCGGGATCGCGTCCGACCTTGGTCGTCAGGCCCTCGAGCAACGCGCGCAGATAGAGGCCCGTCCCGCCGACCACGAAGGGCACACGGCCTCTTGCCACGATGGCGTCGATGGCCGTCGCGGCCTCGGCCTCGTAGCGGCCCGCGCTGTAGGCCTCGTCCGGATCTGCCACGTCGATCATCTGGTGGACGACGCGGAGCCTCTCTTCGGCGCTCGGCTTGGCCGTGCCGATATCCATGTAGCGATAGACCTGTTGCGAATCAGCGCCGACGATCTCGCCGCCCCACTTCTCGGCCCATTCGATGCCGAGCGCGGTCTTGCCGGCCGCCGTCGGGCCCGCGACGACGACGACGCGAACGCGATCCTGGGAGGCAGGGGCCGACATGGCGGCAGACCTTAGCCGGGACGGCTAGCTGCGCCCGAAGCGGCGCTCGATCTCACCTCGGGCCATCGGAACCGCCACCGGCCGTCCGTGCGGACAGGTTGGCGCCCACGGGATCGCATCGAGCGAATCGAGCAGTGAGCGCTGCTCCGGCTCAGCCAGGACTTCGCCGGCGCGCCGTGCCGCGTGGCAGGCCATCGAGGCGAACACGTGATCGGCGGCGTCCAGGATCCGGGTGCCCGCGCGCATGGCCTCGATCCCACCGCCGCTCTCGAGAAGCTCCTCCGCGAGGCCGCGCACCAGACCGGCGGGGTCCCGCTCGGCCAGCAGTTCGGGGACCGCACGAACCACCACGACAACGCCATCGAAGGCCTCGATCTCGAAGCCGAGGCGCGCCGTCAACGCATGTTCGGCCAGCAGTGCCTCTCGGGCCGACGCCTCGAGTTCGACCGGGAGCGGCACCAGGAGGCCTTGGGACGCCGTGTCGCCGGCCAGCCAGCGAGCGCGCATCCGCTCGTACAGGACGCGCTCGTGGGCCGCGTGTTGGTCGATCAGGACCAGGCCCTGCTTATCCTCGGCCAGCAGATAGGTGCCCAACAATTGGCCCAGCAGACGCAGCTCGCCGAACCGGAACGGGCGAATCGCCGCCGCATCCGATTGCCCTGCCGGGGTTGCCGGGAGCCCGGCCCCGCCCTGCCCTGCGAACAGCCAGTCTCCCGGCGAGGGGTCGTCGGCGCTCCCGGACGTCCCGCTCGGCGGTCGCTCGCGAACACTGCTCGACATCGGGGAAGCGAAGCCCCGGCTGGAAGGATCCGCCGACGAATCCCCGAGCCAGCGACGTGCGCTCATCGCATCGCGGACGGCCGCCGAGACCAGCCGATGCACCGCCTGGGAATCCGCGAAGCGCACCTCCCATTTTGCCGGGTGGACGTTCACGTCCACGCCGCCGTCGGCGACATCGACGAACAGCAGCGCCGTCGGGAAGCGTCCGCGCGGCAACACGTCGCGCATCACCTGCAAGAGTGCGTGTCGCATGGTCTTGTCACGCACCGGGCGGTCGTTCACGAACAAGTAGATGCCGCCGCCGGTGGAGCGATGGGCGTCCGGTCGCGAGACGAATGCGCGGATCGCGAGGTCTCCGTGATCGCGTTCGGCCGTCGTCAGTGCGGCAGCCTCGGCCTCGCCCAACACGGCCGCGATCCGGGCGAGCGGATCTTCCGTCGCCGGCCAGGCGAGAGCCGCGCGGTCATCTCGCATCACGTCGAAGTGGACCTCCGGCAAGCCGAGGGCTCCGCGGGCCAACCAGTCCGCGATGTGGCCCCATTCGGTGGCTTCGCGCTTCAGGAACTTCCGGCGCGCAGGCACCGATCCGAACAGGTCCGCGACTTCGATGCGCGTACCGACGGGCCCACCGGCGCTACGAACCTCGACGGCGGCACCGTGATCGATCCGGATCTCGAGGCCTTCGTCGGCGCCGCGTTCTCGCGTGCGCAGACGAAAACGCGATACCGAGGCGATCGCGGGCAAGGCCTCACCGCGAAACCCGAAGCTGCGAATCCCGGGTAGCTCGTCCATCGCACGCAGTTTGCTCGTGGCGTGACGCTCCATGGCCAGCTGGGCATCGTCTGCCGACATGCCATGGCCGTCATCGGTAACCGCGATCAGGCCGACACCACCGTCGCGCACCTCGACCCGAATCCTGCGCGCGCCCGCATCGATCGCGTTCTCGACCAGTTCCTTCACGACCGAGGCCGGTCGCTCGACCACCTCGCCAGCCGCGATCTGGTCTACGAGCGCATCCGACAGCCGTTGAACCGCATTCACTGCTTTTTCGCCCTCGGGCACTGGCTACACTCCTGTGGCCTTGGGGACACGGCATTCCCTGTCAAGAGGACGTATCATGGCAGGCCCAGGCTCGTCAAGAAACTCACGAACTCGCAGTTCCATTGACAAACGCCTCGAATTTCCAATAGTTTCGACTTCGATGAGGGGGGAGGACCTCGGATGGGTTCTGTGAGCAGAGTCACTGGGTCGGCAACGGTCGAGGGCAGCAGCGGCACGGACGCGGTGACAGCGCCCAAGGCCGCGGTCTCCGATGCGATCGGTCGCAGACGCGAGGACCGCATCGTCGGCTCGAGCGAAGCGACGCGACGCCTGGTCGCACAAGCCACCGCCGCGGCACGCTCTGAGCTGCCCGTGTGGGTCTGGGGGCCCTCCGGTAGCGATAAGGAGGGCGTCGCCCGCGCGATTCACTCCTGGGGTCCGAACGGGACCCGGAACCTCGAGATCCTCAGTTGCGGTGCGATCCCCGAGGCACTCCAGGGTCGCGAACTCTTCGGCTGTGTGGAGGGCGTTTACCCGGCGATTCCCGGTGAATACGCGGGCGCGCTTCAGCGAGCGGGAGGCACCACCCTCCTGCTTCACGATGTCGAACAACTTCGGCCCGAAGTCCGCGACGCGCTGCTGCGTTGCCTGGCCGCTCGCTCGTTGCGCCGCGAGGGTGAGACCCAGGAACATCCCCTCGAAACCCGAATGATCCTCGCGAGCGCGGCGCCAGCCGAGGTGTTAGGCCAGCTCGCCCATCACTCGATCTCGATCACGGCGCTCGATGATCGCTCCGAGGACGTGCTGCCGCTGGCAGCCCACTACCTCCGCGCGTTCTCGGAGGAGGCCGGGATCAATGCGGTCGGGTTCACGGCCGACGCTCGCGTCTACCTCGAGGAGGAGCCCTGGCGAGGCGATGTCGCAGAGCTTCGGGCGCGGATTCGAGAAGCGGTACTGCTCGCCGGCGACGGAACGGTCAGTGCCGAGGCGCTGATGCTCGCCAAGGAGGACGTACCCTCCTTCAAGGACGCCAAGCGCGCTTTCGAGGCACGTTATGTCTCCGGCTTGCTGCGGCGTTGCGGCGGAAACATCAGTCGCGCCGCACGGCTTGCCCGCAAGGATCGCAAGGATTTCTACGACGTGATCCGTCGCACAGGGATCGATCCCCAGGCCTTCCGCAAGTAGCCGCGCCCCATCCTTCGAGGTCAGATCTTCCAGAGCGGTGGCCGGCCACGCTCGATGGCGGCACGTTCTTCCTGGTAGCCTTCGCGCCCGATCAGGGCAAAGGCAGCGACCTTGCCGGCTTCTACGCCGGGCTGATCGTAGGCGTCCACGCCGTAGAGTTCTGCCTGGGCCGCAGTCATCAATTGGAACGCGATCAGCAATTCGCCAAGGGTCTCAGTCGCGATCTCGGGAATCTCCCAGTTCAGGCTCGGTCGACCCGCGCGTGCCAGGGCGATCTCGGTGCCGGCCTGCTCTGCCCGCATGAGCTCGCCAAGGGCCACCCCCCGCAGATACGCGGCCGGCGCCAGCGCCGGAATCGGGACCCGGCGGCGATCGGCGAGCGGCGTCACGAACATCACCAACTTGTCGGCGGGACCTTCGACGAACAGCTGCACCTGGGAGTGCTGATCAGTGGTCCCTCGCGCCGGCAGCGGGGTCGGTCCGACGCTCTTGCGCTGAGCGCCGACACCGCGCAGCTTGCCGAGGCTTTCGCCAGCCAGCTGGACATACCAACGAGAGAGCGGCTCCAAGGCATCCGCGTAGGGCATCAGGACGTGGATCGGCTTGTTCTTCTCGGTGTCGAAGAGCCAGGCGATGGCCGCCGCCACCAGGGCCGGATTCTCGCTCGCGCTCGATCGGGCCGCGCGGTTGGCGAAGCGACGCGCGCCCGCGATCACCCCCGCGACATCCACGCCGGCGATGGCCGGTGTGAGCAGACCGCTCGGCGACAACGCGGAGAATCGCCCGCCGATATCGGCGGGGAACTCGAGCATGCGGACAGCTTCGCTCTCGCCGAGTTTGCGCAATGCGCCCTCGCCGGTGGTCAAGACGGTATGCCGGCGCCAGTCGACCCCGGCGCGCCCGAATGCACCCTGCACGATCTGGAAACCGGCCGCGGTCTCGACCGTGCCGCCCGATTTGGAGACGACGTGCACACAGCTCCGCTCGAGATCGATCCAATCGAGCAGCGCGCTCAACGAGGCGCCATCGACGTTGTCGACGAAGTGGACTCGCGGCGCGCGGCGACGTTCGGCCGGGAGCGCGTTGTGTTGTGGATGAGCCAATGCGCGCATCAAGGTCTCCGCGCCCAGGCTCGAGCCGCCGATTCCGATGTGGATCACGTCGTCGACGCCGCGGCGACGCCAGTAACGAGCTTCCGCTTCGACCGCTGCGAGCCCTGCACGGCGACGTGGCAGCTGCAAGAAGCCCGCGCTGGCTCCCCGTGCCAACAATTCCGGCACCAGCTTGCGGAGGCCGCGAAGCGCATGGCTCACTTCGCCGCGCCGGAGGCCGTGGGCGCGATCGAGAGGCGGCGCAAGCACGCCGCCTACGGAAAGCGTCAATTGCCTTGCTCCGCGCTGCGTTCCCCGCCGGCCTCGCTTGCTCATGCTGCTCCCGTCCGCGCTCATCACGCGGCCCTTCTTCGGTGAAACCCGAAGCCTGCTGAATCTCGTCTATCCTTGCGCGATGCGTGTCGCAGCAATTCAGATGCAATCCGTCGACGACGTCACCACCAACCTGGCAGCCGCCGAGGGGTTGGTGGCGGCCGCTGCGGACGCCGCTGCCGACTGGATCGCGTTGCCGGAGATGTTTGCCTATCTGCGTCGCGAGGGTCAGGCCTTTCCGTGCGCCCAGGGACTCGACGGCGAGATCATCGGAACCGTCCGCTCTTGGGCGAAACGGCATGGCCGTTGGATTCTCGCGGGTAGCTTTGCCGAGCGCGCGGAGGGCGAAGCCGAAGGCCGCGTCTACAACACCAGCGTGCTGGTCGGACCCGACGCCGAGATCGCCGCGGTCTATCGAAAGATGCACCTGTTCGACGTGGACCTCAGCGCCCAGGGCGGCCAGGCCTATCGCGAGTCCGACAGCATCGCACCGGGCGACAAGCCGGTCGTAGCCGAGACCCCGTTCGGTGGGATCGGCCTCTCGGTCTGTTACGACCTGCGTTTCCCCGAGTTCTACCGGAGCATGGCCGGCCCGAAGCTGCGATTCCTGGCCGTGCCGAGTGCCTTCGCCCAACAAACCGGACGGGACCACTGGGAGGTCTTGCTGCGCGCACGCGCGATCGAAAACCAGTGCTTCGTCGTGGCGCCGGCCCAGTGGGGCCAACACACCCCTGACCGCGCCAGCCACGGGCGGAGCCTGATCGTTGACCCATGGGGCCTGGTGCTGGCTGTCGCCCCGGATCGGCCCGGCATCATCGTGGCCGAGTGCGATCTCGACCAGCAGGATCGGATCCGAGCCGGGCTCCCTGCCCTACGCCATCGTCGAATCTGACGCGGCGCCGCCTCAAGCCCTGGCGCAGGACATCCGATGAGACGGAGACCGAGGAGAGACCTGCGTGTCCCAGCAGCCGGCCCGACTGACGATCAAGAATGGTGGATTCGAAGGCATGACCTACGAATTGACCGCCGAAGAGACGCTGATCGGGCGCAATCCGACCACGGACATCACCCTGCTCGATGACGGCATCTCGCGCGAACACGCGATCGTGATCTACGACGAGGAGACCGACGAGTATTCCGTCGAGGATCTCCAGTCGACGAACGGAACCAAGGTCAACGGCAAGCGGGTGCGCTCGGCGGCGATTGCCGATGGCGACGAAGTCCAGATCGGCCACACCTTGTTCTCGTTCGCGCGCGAAGCGGGAACCGGCGCCCACGCGACGTCGTCCTGACATGTTCGTTGCCGGACCGTTCCGGCTGACTGCCCCCCTTTCGGGCGGCTAGACTCCACGCGCCGCCTCGAACCAGGAGATTGCCATGAACCGCCGTGCGCCGGTCCTCGCTCTGATCTGCCTAAGCCTCTCCCTCGGCGCTTGTGCCTCCCCGGGCACCGGCCTGGCGCCGCCTCCGGCGCCGAAGACCAAGCTCTATCGGATCGGTCCGCCCGACCATCTCACCATCACGGTCCTCCCCGATCCGGCGATCTCCCGACAGGTCGTGGTCCGGCCGGACGGGATGATCTCGATCGATCTCGTCGGCGACATCCCGGTCGCGGGCCGCTCGACGGAAGAAGTGGCCAGCGACATCCAGCAGCGGATTTCACGATTCAAGCGCGACGCGGTGGTCACAGTGGCGTTGGAGGCCTCCCTCAGCACCGAGATCACCATGCTAGGCGAGGTCGGTTCCCAACGGACCTTCCCGCTGACCAAGGACACGCGCCTGATCGAAGCGCTGGGCATGGTTGGCGGCATTTCCCAGAACGGCAAGAAGGACGAGGTCCGGCTGATTCGCCTGATCGACGGCAAGACGCACATCCTGCTCGCGAACTACGACGCGATGCTCGAAGGCGACCTCTCCACGAACTACCTGCTTCAGGGCGGCGACGTGATCGTGGTGCCTCCGACCGGCTTTGCGGCCGCCGGCTACGCGATCCAGAGCGTGCTCTATCCGATCCAGCAGCTGCTGGGCTTCGGGACCTCGGTGACCACAAAAGTGGTCAGCGGGGGACTCTAGAGAGCCGCCTGACGCCCCCCCTGCTAGTGCGCGCCGGTACCGCGCAGGACCGCGGGAATCGTCTTGATCAGGATGCGCAGATCGTTCAGCAGCGACCAGGTGTCGATATAGGCGAGGTCCATGCGGACCCACTCGTCGAAACTGCGGACGTCGTTGCGGCCGCTCACCTGCCACAGGCAAGTGAGCCCCGGCCTCATCGAGAGCCGTCGCTGCTCGAAGGTCTCGTATTGGGCGACTTCGTGGGGCAGCGGCGGGCGCGGCCCGACCAGGCTCATATCGCCGCGCAGTACGTTCCAGAGCTGGGGCAGTTCGTCGAGGCTGAAGCGACGCAGGAACCCTCCAACCCGGGTGACGCGCGGATCTTCGTCGAGTTTGAAGACCGGGCCCTGCATCGTGTTCAGATGCATCAGGCCATCTCGCTGGTTCTCGGCGTCCTCGCACATGGTGCGCAGCTTCAGGATCTCGAAGTTCCGGCCGTGCAGGCCGCAACGAACCTGCCGGAAGAAGGCCGGACCGGGGCTACTCAGTTTGACCGCCAGCGCTGCCACGCCGAGCACGGGTGCTGCCGCCACCAGCCCCAACGTAGAGAGGGCGACATCACTCGCACGTTTGATGCTCAAACCGGCCTGGCTGTGATGCACCGGTGCGAAACGCAGTGCACCGAGGGAACCGAATCTCGTGATCTCGGGCGGAGGCAGATAGTCGCCGAAGATGTCCGACAGCAACGTAAACGGAACACCGGCGGCGCCACAGGCAGAGACAACCGGCAACACAGCACCTAGCATGGAGCGTGGGGTCGCGATGACGACCTCGTCGATGACCAGGGAGCGGAGCAGCTCTGGCATCTCGATCAGCTTTTGGACCTTGTCGGGAGGAATCGAGCCATCGATCGGCTGTTCACTGTCATCGACGAAGCCTACGATCTCGAAGCCCCATTCGGAGTGCGCCTGGATCGTGTGGTAGACGCCCGCCGCGCGCGGGCCGCTCCCGACGATGATCACGTTCCGCGTGTTGCGCCCGACCCGGCGTGCGATCCGAAGGGCACCGAACACGGCCAGCCGTTCGAGGGTCAAGACCGCGAACTGGGTCAGCCCGAAGAGCACGGGAAAGCGCGGGCCCACCGGCGCTTTGGCAATGAACGCGGCCGCGGTGACGATCAGGGTAGAGACGGCGCCGGCCAGGATGAGGCGCGCGATCACCTGGTCGAGGCTCCGCAGACGCTGGGAATCGTACAAGCCGAGTTGCTGCAAGGTGAAGGGCCAAGCCATGCAGGCAGCCAGCGAGGTGGCCAGCAGGCCGCCAGTCATCGTCCAGTCTCCACCCTCGTTGAGACCGCTGACGGTCGGCATCGAGAGCATGGCCATCAGCAGCATGCCCGAAAACGCCACGTCCATGATGACGAGCATCGAGTGCAACCGATGGGATTGGATTCTCAGCACGGTTCAGCGACTTCCCGGTCCAGGCGGATATGGCAACTCTGCCGTCCCCCTTGGGTGGCCCTGAGGGGGCGATCGGTGTTCACAATATTGCCGCATCCGAGGAACCGTCGAGGTTCCGTGGGACACTCAACAGGAAGCGCCGAGCTGCAAGGGAATTGCGGGATCAGGGGAAAGGGCTCCGGATGGTCCCGAAGAGCGAAAAAAACGCCCCTGGGGGATGGATACCAGCGGCCCTCTGGCCCCTAGTTTGTAACCCATATTCCCGTTCGAATGAAACCCTGATGCGAAACCTGAATCCGATCGACACCAGCGGCCCGGTCCAACCGATTCGGAGCCTTTGGCTAGGCTTGTCGAACTCTGTTTGGAAGCGCCATCGGAGCCGGACTGGCCCTACACCGTTCGGCCCGGAAGGCCGATGGGGCTTCCGACGGTGGAATCTCGGCATGGGCGCCCGGGGGCGTTCTGGAGCCGGTTCCTATCCGAGCTCAGTCTGGCATCCGAATCCCGAAACGGGTTCGAGTGAGGCCGCTTCGAATGTATGAGTCGTTCTTCGGACTTCGCGAACCGGCCTTCAATCTGGCGCCGGATCCGCGATTCCTATGGCTCTCGGATACCCACGAGGAGGGCCTGGCCGCCCTCGTCTACGGGATCACCCGACGCAAGGGTTTCATGCTCCTGACCGGCGAGGTCGGGACCGGCAAGACCACCCTGCTCCGCGCGGCGCTCGACCAGATCCCGACGGATACCGAAGTCGCTTTGGTCCTCAATACCTCGGACCTCTCGCCGCTCGATCTGCTTCGCCTGGTCGCCAACGAGTTCCGGCTGCCGACCTGCGATTCGAAGGTCGACTACATCATCGCACTCAACAAGATGTTGCTCACCCAGCTCGAGAACGGCCTCAATACCGTACTCATCATCGACGAGGCCCAGAACCTGGACGCCCGTCTGCTGGAGGAGGTGCGGCTGCTGTCGAACCTCGAGACGGACACCGAGAAACTGCTGCAGATCGTGCTGACCGGGCAGCCCGAGCTTCGCGAGAAGCTCGCGGCCCATGAGCTACGCCAGCTCCGACAACGCGTCGCGATCGAGCACCACATCCAGCAGCTTCACCCGGACGAAGTGGCGTCCTATCTTCGCCACCGGATCGAAGTTGCCGGGGGCGACTATGACGAGATCTTTCAACCCGGTGCCGAGCATGCCTTCTTCGAGTACTCGGCCGGCTGCCCGCGCCTCATCTCATTGCTTGCGGACCGCGTGATGCTCTCGGCGTTCGCCAAGGAGCTGCAGCCGATCCCGACGGCCCTGGTCGAGAAGAAGGCCAAGGAGATGGCAGAAGCCCGGCTGGGACCGAGGGAGGACGCCCTAGATGGGTGAGATCTCCGAGGCACTGCGCCGCGCTCGCAATGCGCAGCGTTCGAGGCGGCCAGCCTCGGCGCCGACCGCGGTTCCGGAGACGCGGGCCGGCAATGAGGTGATGCTGCCCGAAGCCGCGGATTCGCCTCACGCAGCGGTCGAAATCTCGACCGAGGCCGAAGGGATCTGGGCAGCCCGCGCTGTGCTGGCCGAGCCGCAGGGAGCGATCGCAGAGCAATACCGGCATGCGGCGATCCGACTGTCTCGACGGATGAAGGAACGGGAGGGCTCGATCGTGGCCGTGACGAGCGCCGCCCGCGGCGACGGCAAGACGACGACCGCGTGCAACCTTGCCTTCGCGTTGGCTTCGACGGCCGGCGGGCGGCGCGTGGCACTGGTCGAGCTGGACATGCGAAGGCCTTCCCAGACGAAGGCACTGGGAATCGAGCCGCAGGTCGGCATCGAATCGGTTCTTGCCGGCGAGGTGGCCCTGGCGGACGCTCGGATTCCGACACAGCTGCCGGACCTCGATCTGTTTCCGGTGCGCTCAAGACCCGAAGACCCGCTCGCCATGATCGCCGACCCGCGCACTTCGGCCGTGCTCAAGGAACTCGGTCGACGCTACGACACCGTCATCGTCGACACCCCACCGATCCTGGCCGTCTCCGACGTTCCGCTGCTGCTGCCCACACTCGATGCGGTCCTCTTCGTCGTGCAAGCGGGCGAATCCCGCAAGGGCGCAGTAGAGGCCGCGCTCAACCTGATCGGCGCCGAAAAGGTGATCGGCCTGTTCGTGAATCGATCGAGAGAAACGAGCCAGAAGAAGTACTACCGCTACGAGTACACCAATGATGATGCGGAAGCGGGAGACGCGTCCAATGGAGAATGAAGAACAATCGGCAGGGCTGCCGGCCTTCTTGCTCGACCCGATCGGCTCCATACGGCGCCGTTGGGTCTGGATGGTGGCAGCGGCCAGCGTCGGCGTCGTGGCCACGCTCATCTACGTTGCCACCATTCCGGTCACCTATCTCGCGCAGACATCGGTGCTGGTCACGAGCCAACAGATCCCGGAGCGCTTCGTGGCCTCGACCGTGACCGAGGACGCTCTCGATCGCATCAACGCGCTGATCGGCGAGTTGCTCTCGCGCGGCCGACTGATCTCGATCATCGAGAAGCACGATCCCTATCCTGAATACCCGGACGCCGCGCCCGGCGAACTGGTCGGCGTGTTGAAGGGCAGCGTCTCGGTAACGACCCAGGCGGGGATGGGCCGACGCAGGAACGACTCCGGCGAAAGCGTGATCTTCGACATCACCTTCCGCCACTACAACCCCGAGATGGCTGCCACGATCGCGAACGATCTCGCGAGCTTGTTCGTGGCTGCGAGTAGCCGTTTGCGCGGCCAGCAGGCGCGGATCACCACCGAATTCATGCAGACCGAGCTCAACCGGAGCGAGCGTGAACTTCGCGAGATGGATCGACAGATCGCCGAATTCAAGGCGCGCCACCGCGGGGCCCTTCCGTCGGAACAAGCCTCGAATCTCTCCAAGCTCGACCGTCTCGCCGCCGAACGAGAGAACCTCGAGGTGCAGATCCGTTCCGCTGAAGCACAGATTTCGGCGACGCTAGGCGGCATCGACACGTCATCCTCGAATTCGCCCTATTCCAGGCTCCAGGCCCTTCAAGCCAACCTGGCCACCGAGGAGGCCATCCACACCGACGAGCATCCGAACGTATTGGCCTTGCGGCGCCAGATCACCGCGATCGAGGCGGAGATCGCCCGCGGCGGATCCGGAACGCCCACCCAGGACCCGGTTCGGCAACAGACTGTCGCCCCGCAGCGGCGGCTCGTAGGCGAATTTCGCCTGCGACTGCTTCGCATCGCGCAGGAAATCGCCGACCTCGAACAACGCGTCGAACGGACGCCCGAGATCCAGGAAGAGTTGAACGGCATGACTGAACGCGCGCTCGTGGTGCGTGAAAGCTATGTCGCGAGCCTTCGCAAGGTGCAAGCTGCGGAACTCGCCGAGAGCCTCGAAGTGGCTCAGCAAGGTGAACGCGTGCAGGTGATCGACCGGGCGCTACCGCCGACCGAGCCCGAGAAGCGCAGGGCCAAGTACTTCTTCCTGGGCATTGCTGCGTCGCTGGGCATGGCCGGCGGCATCGCGGTCCTGCTCGAGCTGCTCGATCCTGTCATCGTCTCGCGGGCCCAGATCGAGCAGGAATTTGGTCTCGCGGTCCTCGGAGGAGTTCCCGAGATTGGCTAGGCGTTGGCTCCCTCTCGTGGTGGGAGCGGCGTTGGTCGTTGGACTGTCGCCGGCGCTGGCGATCGCCTTCGGTCAGCTCGTCGCGGAACCACGCCTCTACTACGTGATCGCTCCGATCTCGATGCTGATCGTGCTCGCGCGGAACTCACCCCGTGACAGCCGAGCCAGCCTGGCAAGCGCCCTGCCGTGGGTGCTCGCCGCCGTCGTGATTCAGCTGCTCGCAGAAGCCGGAGGCTTCGCCCGATTCTCGCGCTTCGCGATTCCTTTCGGCATGGTCGCTTTCCTGCGGGGCGTCTGCGGTACGCCACTCCCGGTTTCATTGCTGTCCTTCCTGTGCGTTCCGCCGCCACACGTGTTGACCGGCGTGCTCGGAATGGACCACGCCGTATTCTGGTCGGACCTCGCCGCCAGGGTTTCACCCCGTTACGCCGGACCGCTGGTTGCCTGGGATGGCGGCCTCCGATTGCTGGCCGTCGCCACGGCAACCGTCAGCTACCGCTGCCTTCGAGCCAGCCTCAGCCTACGCCGAGCGATCTCCCCACTCGCGGTCGCCTGCGGGCTGGCAATCCCGCTGCAGATCCTCTCGTTGGTGCTGGCCGGGTTCGCACCATCGGCGATCAGTCACGTCGTATTCATCCATGGAAGCTGGATTCTTGTCACGCTGCTGCTCCTGTTCCTCCCGCTCCCCGGCTTCGGACCGCAAGGCAAAGACCCGGCAACGAGCACGAATGCGGTCTGAGACCGCAGCGCTCCTTTTCCTCGTGGTGGTTCTCTTGTTCGCTGGAGGCGCTGGCTGGATGATCGCGCTCCAACCAGAACTGAAGGCCCAACCGGAAACGCTTGCCGCGCTGCCGCAACGGTTGGCTGGCTTCGAAGGCACGGACCTGCCGATCGAAGCCACGGTCGAATCGATGCTTCGCGCGGATTTCAACATCCAACGCGCCTACGTCCACAGTTTTGGTGACGTCGTGTGGCTCTACATGGGCTACTACAGCACCGGGCGCGGCGGCACGCCCGAGCACACCCCCGATGTCTGCTATTGGGCCAACGGTTGGGACATCGTTCGCGATCGCAAGGTCGCGATCGCCGGCCGCAGCGAGCGCAGCGCACGCGAGTTCATCGTCGAGCAAGCCGGGCATCAGCGGCTCGTACTCTTCTGGTACCGCTCCTACCGCAACGACGTGATGCCCACGACGCTCTCGCTCAACTGGGACCACTTTGTCGGTCGGATCGGCGGCGGCCGAGCCGACGGCGCATTGATTCGGCTCAGCACCCCGATGCCCGACGGCAACGTCGATGAGGCCCGCGCCCGGCTCAATCGTTTCGCTGCGTTGATCGAACCGGAACTGGACGACATCTGGCCTAGCGAGACAGTCGGCACAACTGAACCGAATAACTAAGCCGCCGCGGAGCCCGTCTCATGAGTCCGCGTCTACCGCGCTGAGGACGCGTTCGAGGGCCGTGACCATTGGCCCGATCACGGCGGAGATCTCATAGGAGCGGGCGTGTTCGCTCGCACCGATGCCCAATCTTTCTCGCTGTTCCGGATCGGCCGCCAGCTCAGCCAGAATCGCCGCCAATTCGTCCCAGCGACCAGGCGTGAACAATCGACCATCGAGACCCTCCGTGATCAGTTCCGGAATCCCGGCCAGGCGCGGCGCCACGACGGCGAGCCCGGCGGACTGTGCTTCCATCAGCGAAACCGGGGCACCTTCCATCAAGCTCGAGAGCACGAAGAGATCGGCGGCGGCGAGTTCCTCAGGGATCCTCTCCTCGGCGACGGCTCCAGGAAGTTCAACGCTCCCCTCGAGACCGAGCCTCGCACGTTCGGCTTCCAGATCAGCTCGCTCGGGTCCCTCACCGACGATGCGCAGGGTCATCCCCGGACACGTATGGACCGCTGTTTCGAACGCCTCCAGCAGGCCACGCTGACCCTTCTCCGACGACAGGCGGCCGACACTGACCACACGTACCTCCGGGCCGCAGACAGACTTTGTAGCGGCGGGATCCGACGCGTTGATGCCACAGCGAGACACGAACATGCGATGCCATTCCGCCGGCGCCGTGCGGCGGAGAGTCTGCGAGCGCACGTAGTCCGAGGCACATGCCACGAAGCGCGCCTGGCGGACCTTGGCGCCCAGGCTCAATGCACCCTCTCCATCGAAGTCCGCCGAGCCATGGACCGTAAAACTCCACGACAACCCAGCGAGGCGCGCCGCGACGACGCCTACGCTTGCACCGGCGTTTGAAAAGTGGTTGTGCAGGTGCGCGATACCGCGGCGCTCCATCGCATCCGCTAGCGCCAACGCCTCGACGAAATAGAGCACCGTCTTGAACGCCCCCGCGATGCCTGGCGCTCGCACGCTCCAGCCAACCCGAAAGGCGCTCGGCCAGCGGCGCCAGAACCGACCCGCACGAATTGCCGCGCCGAGGGAACGAACAGGCGCCCCTTGCAACGAGTGAGTTGCTGCGGCCTCTTCGCGATCCAACCCACCCAGACTGCCAGCCGTGGCCTGAACGCTGAAGGTCGCGATCTCGATTCCGCGGCGGCGCAGCTCGGCCACCTCCCTGCGGATGAACGTGTGCGAAGGCGCCGGGTATTGGCTCGTGAGGTATCCGATCGGTTGCGTCATCCGGCACTCGCCGCAGGGTGATGCCCGGAAACGCGGAACAACAACAACGCATCCGAAGGTGCCCCGAAGCCGTCGGTCACGTAGTCGAACTGCATGTCGAAGCGATGGAGCCGCAAGGGGTCCGTGGCCCTCTCATTGATCCCGCCTCGTGTTGTTACGCCGACCCGGTAGCCGGCGCGACGAACGGCGTCAGCGACGCCATCACTCTCATCCCCATTCGGATAGCAGAAGGAGTCTATCGGCCGTCCTATGCGGTCAGCGATCAAGATTCGCGAACCCTCGACCTCGTCGCGCAGCGCCTCGCGAGCGAGTTGAGGAAGTAGTTCGTGGCTCATCGAATGCGAGCCGATCTCATGGCCCTCCCCGGACAGCTCGCGAAGTTCCTGCCACGTCATCAAGCGCGCCCACTCCGGCACCCCACGGCCCTGGGCAAGGGTCTCGAGTTCACGAATCCAGGCATCTCTCCTCGCTGGTGTTTCGGACTTGGCGGCCACCACGACTCGGTGGGCCAGAGCGGCCCCCGGATCGGGAGACAACCGGTTCACCTCGAGCCACCTATCGAAGCCGGCGTCGCCACACGCGGCAAGCAGCGAGACGGCAAACCCCAGTCGATCGTGCCACAGCGCGTCGCCCGCCTCGATCAACCCGGCCGGCGCGAAGAAACTCGCTCGGATGTCATGGGCCGCCAGCACAGGACGCGCGTACTGGTGACCATCCGCTGTGCAGTCGTCGAATGTGATGGCCAAGGGCGGTGTCGCACCCGGTACAGGCGCGCACCAACGATCGAACGACTGTTCGAGGGGGCCGCAGGTGTAGTGAGGGCTAAGTCTGCCGAGAATCCAGGAGAGTTCTTCCGGCGTGACCACCAGGCCCGGAAGCGGATAACCCTGACGGCGCTCTTCGGGCAAGACGCGGTGGAACGTCAAGATCGTCAGACGGTCCGGCGTGCGGCTCCGTGCCAGCCAGCCGGTTGCGTGGAGGAATCGCGCGATTCCAGCACTCACGATGCGCTTCGCCCCGCGTGCCACGTTTCCTTCGCCTGCCCTTCCGCCGGTGCGCCCGGTTCCCCATCTTCGGTGCGTTCTGGGCCCGTCTTGAGACCGCTAGGAAGGCGCCTTGTATTCGATAATAGCCGAGCGCCGGTTGCGCAGTTGGTTCCAGAGATACTCGAGGGCACCGATCCCCTGGGCCCACTTGCCGATCACGATCGAGCCAGCGTAGAGGCG
>JAJDAP010000076.1 GCA_029261795.1 Deltaproteobacteria bacterium | reverse complement strand
AGTCGCGCATCAAGCCGTCGATGTCGGTGGTGTAGAGCGTCAGCTTCACGATGTTCGCGAGCGTCATGCCCGCTTCCTCGAGAGTGGCGGCCACGTTGTCCATGGCCAGGGCCACTTGTGAAGCGAGGTTGCCCTCGTGCTGCGGTGCGCCACTGGCGTCGATCGAGACCTGGCCCGACAGGAACAGGATCTTGCCAGGGCTATCGATCAACTCTGCTTGGTTGAAGCCAAAGCGGACGGACCAGTCCGTGGGGTTGATGGCAGTTCGTTTCATGCGTTCGCTTCCTTATACGGGAATGGCCATGCCGCGTTCGACGGCGGGACGGGTGGCGATGCGGTCGAGCCAGGCGACCAGGCGCGGCCGGCTCGTAATGAACTCGGCGCCGATCTGCTGGGCGATCCGCAACCACGGGTAGTGCATGATGTCGCCGATCGTGTACTCGCCGGTGAGATACTCGCGCTCGCCGTTTTCGAGGATGCGATCGAGCACGCCGCAGAGACGATCCATCTCGCCGCCGAAGATCTCGAGCATCTCCTGGTTCTTCTCGCCTTCCTTGCGGAGGGCGGCACCGAGGCGGCCGAGGTTCGGGCCGACACCGCCGGTCTGGAAGAACGCGTACTGGATGGCCTCCATCCGCTTCGCCGCGTCCTTCGGCAGGATGCGCCCGTCGCCGTCGTACTTCTCACCGAGATGCAGCAGGATCGCGCCGCTCTCCCAGATCGCCTGACCGTCGTCCACGATGGCCGGGATCTTGTGATTGGGATTGATGGCCAGGAACGCGTCGCTGAACTGTTGCTCCTCCTGGAGCTTCACGTGTTCGAGCTGGTACTCGAGCCCGAGCTCCTCGAGCGCGATCGAGATCTTTCGTCCGTTCGGGGTCGCCGCGGTATAGAGCGTGATCATCAGGGCCTCCAGGCGCCGGGGGAGTCTAGTGCAGGCGCGGAGCGTCCGGGTGCGGTATCCCGCTGCCATGGCGGAGATTCGCATCGGCATCGTCGGGTCCGGTTTCCTCGCGGAGACGCGTGCGCGCTGTTGGGAGCAGGTACGCGGTGCGCGGGTGGTGGCCGTTGCATCGCGACAACGCGCCGGTGCCGACGCGTTCGCGACGAAGCACGGGATTCCGCAGGCTTTCGACTCCGCCGAAGCGCTGTTCGGGAGCGACATCGACGTTGCAGACCTGTGCGTGCCGAACCGGATCCATCGCCCACTCACCGAGGCCGCTGCTGCGGCCGGCAAGCACGTGATCTGTACCAAGCCGCTCTCGGCCTACGTCGGACAGGATCTCGACAGCGCTACGAGTGAGGGGGCCGTCGGCACGCGCGACCCGGTCACGATGTTCCAGGTCGCGACCGACGACGCCCGCGCCATGAACGACGCCTGTGCTTCGGCCAGCATCACGCTCTGCTACGGCGAGAACTGGGTGTACGCGCCCGGCGTCGTGCGGGCCGCCGGCCTGCTCGAGAGCGCCGGTGCCGCGCTGCTGGAAATGCGCGGTTGGGAATGTCACAGCGGATCCCATTCACCCTACGCCAAGGCCTGGCGCAACACCGGCGGCGGCGCGCTGCTGCGGCTCGGCGCTCACCCGGTTGGCGCCATGCTGCACCTGAAGCGTCTCGAAGCAGCGCGCACCGGGGCAGCCGCGATTTGCCCCGTCGCCGTCACAGCCGAAACGACCGATCTCTCACAGGTGGCCGGTGCCACCGCCGCGAACACCCGAATCGCGACCGGCTGGCAGGATGTCGAGAACTGGGGCTGCGCCGTGATCCACTTCTCGGATGGGTCCCGCGGCATCGCGACGGGCAGCGACAACGTGCTGGGCGGCATGGAGAGTCGCCTCGAAATCTACGCCTCGAACTGTCAAGTGAAGTGCAATCTGAGTCCGAGCGACGGCGTCCGCGCCTATGCACCGGACGGCGAAGTGTTTGGTGACCGTTATCTCCAGGAGAAGCTCGACACCGGCGCCGGTTGGAGCACGCCGATGCTGGACGAAGACTGGACCTCCGGCCAGCTTCCCATGTGCCAGGCCTTTGCGGACGCACTGGCGACGGGGAGTTCACCAGCCTCTGACGGGGCGCTGGGGCTCGACGTCACCCGTGTGATCTACGCCGGCTATGTCTCGGCGCGAGAGGGCCGGCGCGTCACGCTCGACGAATTGGAGGCCGCGGGCTGACGCTTCGGAAGCTCCGAGCTCGAGGATCATCCCAGAACGCCCGCCTCGGCTGCCTTGCATCGCCTTCGTGTTCGAGCCGAGGGGCCGAACCGGAGGTTGGCGTGGTAGCTTGCGCGCTCGCAAGACAAATCGAAAGGACGATGGGAATGGCCAGGATCGCAATCGGACTCGTCGCCATCGCGCTCATCGCGCTCGGTGTCATCTATGCGGCTGGAGCGGGACGTTTCGGTTCCCAGGATGGCCCGGGCGAGATCGTCGGAGCCCGGCGGAGTGAGGGCGCGGTTCGCGCCAGTCAGGAGGCCGTCTCCGCGGCGGCCGACGCGATCGGCGTGACGCGCTCGAAGCAGATCCTGTTCGGCGATTTCCACGTCCATACGACCATCTCGTTCGACGCCTTCATGACGAGCCTGCCGAGCCTTGGTGGCGAGGGCGCTCACCCGCCGGCCGATGCCTGCGACTTCGCGCGTTACTGCTCGGCTCTCGATTTCTGGTCGATCAATGATCACGCCGAGGCGATCACGGGCGCCGCCTGGCAGGAAACGGTCGCGTCGATCCGAAAGTGCAATGAGCTCGCTGGCGATCCCGCGAATCCGGATGTGGTCGCCTACCTCGGTTGGGAATGGACCCAGGTCGGGACCACGCCCGAAGACCACTACGGCCACAAGAACGTCGTGTTGGCGGGCCTCGCAGACGACGAAGTCCCCGCCCGCCCGATCGCGGCTTCGGGCCGGACGCTTTCGATCCGCATGAATCCGCCTAGCGTCTGGGCGCGCGGCTTGCTGGCGCTTTCGATCAACACGCCGCGGCTCCACACCTTCGCCGGTTACTTCGCCGAGCAGGAGGCGCAGCCGGTCTGTCCCTCCGACGTCCCGACCCGCGACCTCCCGGCTGACTGTCTCGAGGTGACGGATACGCCGGCCGATCTCTATCGGAAACTCGACGAGTGGGACGTCGATTCGATCGTGATTCCCCACGGTACGACCTGGGGCTTCTATACGCCGCCCGCCTCGAGTTGGGACAAACAGCTCGTTGGCGACATGCACGACCCGGATCGCCAGACGCTGCTCGAGGTCTACTCCGGCCACGGAGATTCCGAGCCATACCGCGACTTCCGCGCGGTGCGCTACGACGATGACGGCGACCCCTACTGTCCGGCGCCGACCAATGCGTACCTGCCGACCTGCTGGCGCGCCGGCGACATCATCGAGCAGCGCTGTCGCGCGGAAGGCGACAGCGAGGCCGAGTGCGCTGCCCGGGCCGAGGAAACCCGGCAGCTCGCGGCCGAAGCCGGCGCTGCGGCGCACACGGTGGTCGTTGGCGAGACCCCGGCCGACTGGCTCGACGCCGGCCAGTGCCGCGATTGCGATCAACCCGCCTTCAATTATCGGCCCGGCGGTTCCGCGCAATACCTGCTGGCGCTCGGCAACTTCGACGAAGACCCCGGTAACCCCGCGCGTTTCCGCCTCGGTTTCATGTCGTCGAGCGACAATCACTACGCCAGGCCGGGTACCGGCTACAAGGAGCGATTCCGGCGCGGAAACACCGAGTCGAGAGCGGGCCGCACGAGCGATTCGCCGCTGGCCAGGATGTTCTACCCGGAGCCCGAGGTGCCGAGCGCAGAGCCGCGGCCCTTCGACGAGGAGACCACGGAGCTGAGCGGCTTCCAGCTGGCCGAACTCGAACGCCAGGGCTCGTTCTTCATGACGGGGGGTCTGATTGCCGTCCATGCGACCGGGCGCGATCGGGATTCGATCTGGCAGGCCGTGAAGCGGCGCGAGGTGTACGGCACGAGCGGCCCGCGCTTGCTGCTCTGGTTCGATCTGCTGAATCCGCCGGGCTCCCGTGGCACCTCGGTTCCGATGGGCGGCGAAACCGAGATGATCGATGCGCCGATCTTCCAGGCGCGAGCCGTCGGATCATTCGAGCAACAGCCAGGCTGCCCCGACGACGTCGCATCTGCGCTCCCGGCGGATTCGCTCGAGCGTTTGTGCAAGGGCGAGTGTTACAACCCGTCCGACGCGCGTCGGCCGATTACACGCATCGAGGTCGTGAGGATTCGGCCCCAACGGCACCCGGATGAAGACGTCGACTACTTGATCGACGACCCCTGGCAGAGCTTCCCCTGCCAGGACGAGGGGGATGGCTGTGCAATCACATTCACCGATCCGGACTACCAACCCCAACGCCGCGACACGGTCTACTACGTGCGCGCCTACGAAGCGCCGGCCCCGGCGATCAACGCGGCCGGCGCGAATTGCGACTATGACGAAGAGGGCAACTGTCTCGAGGCGAAACTGTGTGATGGCTCCGGCGATTGTCTCGCCGATCACGAACCGCGAGCGTGGAGTTCGCCGATCTGGGTCGACTTCGGCGCTGGCGACGGGACTGCAGCGGCGCCCACCGCATTGGCCGGGGCGGGCGCCCCGATGCGGTAGCTTCCATCTCCGGTCTTTGCGCAGCCGCTGCGCTGGCGCGGACCCGGAGGAGGAATCATGCTTCGCAACATCTCGATCGCTCTGGTACTCCTGGTCGTCCTGATCGTGTTCCTGGCCCAGGCTTCGGGGCGCGGCGCGTTCGGTGACCACGAAGCTGCGGGAGAGCCTGTTGCCACTGCGCGAAGTGCGGCTTCCGTAGGCCAGCGCACGGCAGATCAAGCAGACGCGGCGGCCACCGTTGGCGCGATTCGACCCAAACAGATCCTCTTCGGGGATCTGCACGTCCACACCACGTTCAGCTTCGATGCCTTCATGTTCAGCCTGCCCTTGCTAGGTGGCGAAGGCGCGCATCCACCCGCCGATGCCTGCGACTTTGCACGTTGGTGCTCGGCCCTCGATTTCTGGAGCATGAACGATCATGCCGAGAATCTGACGCCCGAGCATTGGAGCGAGACCGTGGCATCCGTGCGCCAGTGCAATGCGGTCGGCGGCGATGCCGCGAACGCGGATACGGTGGCATTCCTCGGCTGGGAATGGACCCAGGTCGGTACCACGCCGGAGAACCACTACGGGCACAAGAACGTCGTGCTCGCGCACACGGATGACGAACGCATTCCTTCGCGCCCGATCGGCGCGGCGCGCCCACCCGGTGCCGATTTCAACGATCCGCCGGTCTTCGGGCGTGGCATCGCCGCCCTGACGCTCGGCGGTCGCTTCCACGACTACAACCGCTTCGTCCGCGAGTCCGAAGCAACGCCGCGCTGTGATCAGGACACCGATGTTCGCGATCAGCCGGAGGGTTGCATCGAGTTGGCCGAGACCCCGGCCGATCTCTACCGGAAACTCGACGAGTGGGGTCACGATTCCATCGTGATTCCCCACGGCACCACCTGGGGCATGTACACGCCGCCGAGTTCGAGCTGGGACAAGCAACTCGTCGGCGACATGCACGACGAGAATCGCCAGACGCTGCTCGAGGTCTACTCTGGGCATGGCGATTCCGAGGTGTATCGGCACTTTCGCTCGATCCGTTTCGACGAGGATGGCAACGCCTACTGTCCGGAACCGACCGACGCCTATCTTCCTTCATGCTGGCGGGCCGGCGAGATCATCGAGGAACGCTGCTCGGCGGCTGGCGAGAGCGACGAGGAGTGCGAAGCGCGGGCGGCGGACGCCCGCGCGAACTACGTGGCAGCAGGGCTTCCCGGGCAACTCACGGTCCCCGGAGCGAGCGCCGAGGAATGGCTCGATTCGGGTCAGTGCCGCGATTGCATGCAGCCCTCGTTCAACTACCGGCCGGCAAGTTCGGCGCAGTACATCCTCGCCCTCGGTAACTTCGACGAGGACCCCGAAGACCCACGCCGTTTCCGCATGGGCTTCATGGCATCGAGCGACAATCACTTTGCCCGGCCAGGCACCGGCTACAAGGAAGTGCATCGCTCGGGTATGACCGAATCGATGGGGAGTACCCGCGAGATCAGCGGCAATCCCGCCGCGAGGGCGATGGCGCCGCCAGTGACCGAGCCCGTGCCCGAATCCGTTCCGTTCGACCGCGCAACGAGTGACCTCGCCGGCTTCCAACTGTTCGAGACCGAACGTCAGGCGAGCTTCCTGTTGACCGGTGGCCTGATTGCCGTGCACTCCGAAGGCCGCGATCGCGGCGCCATCTGGGACGGGATGAAGCGACGCGAGGTGTACGGCACCAGCGGTCCGCGAATGCTGCTCTGGTTCGACTTGTTGAACCCGCCGGGCTCACGAGGGCGGGCGGTTCCGATGGGTTCCGAGGTGGAGATGTCGGCGGCCCCGATCTTCCAGGCGCGTGCGGTGGGTTCCTTCGAGCAGAAGCCGGGCTGCCCGGACGATGCGACCACGGCGCTGGGCGCGGAAGATCTGGAACGCATCTGCAAGGGCGAGTGTTATCACCCGAGCGATCAGCGACGGCTCATCACCCGCATCGAGGTCGTCAAGGTCACGCCCCAGATCGAGAGAGGCGAGGATGTGGCGCCGCTCGTGGCGGACCCCTGGCAGGTTTTCGACTGTGCGCCGGACCCGGCTGGCTGTGCTGTCACCTTTGCCGACCCGGAGTTCGCGGCCGGCGGCCGCGATTCCGTCTATTACGTGCGCGCCTTCGAGGCAGAGGCCCCGGGTATCAACGCGGGCAACCTGCGCTGCGAAGAGGGCGAGACTGGAGAATGCGAGCGGGTCTCGCTCTGTCCCGGTCCCGACGGCGCGGCGGACGATTGCACGGCGCCGCACGAGCCGCGCGCCTGGAGCACGCCGATCTGGGTCGACCATGCGCCGCGCCCAACGGAGGAAGAGGGTGAAGCGGAGGCGCTCGCAACCGCCGCACGCCATCCAGTTCGGGGGCGCACTTCGGCAGCCGCGATCGGCCGCTAGCCCGCGGATCTGGTACCACTTCCCGTCTTCGTTGGAGGTTCTTCATGGACATCGGTAGTTGGCTCATCGGCGCGACGCCCGGAATGATCGACCTGGGGCTGTTCGTGGTTCGAATCGCCATCGGGATCTGCTTCGTCGTTCACGCGCTCGGGAAGCTCGGTCTCGTCGGCGGTGGAACCATGGCTGGGTTCCAGGGTTGGCTGGAAGGGCTCGGCGTGCCGTTTCCCGCGATCAACGCGCGCATGGCGATGATCTCCGAACTCACCGGTGGAATGCTCCTGGCACTCGGCCTGTTCACGCGCCCCGCCTGCCTCGTGCTGATCGGCACCATGGCCGTCGCCGGGTTGATCGGTCACAAGGGCGCCGGCTACCTCATCACGAACGACCCGCCCGGTGCCGAGTACACCATCAACCTCGCGGTCATTTGCGTGATGTTCATCTTGATGGGCCCGGGCGCGATCTCGCTCGACGCCGCGATCTTCTAGGAGCCTCCGAAATGGCACGTCTCGACGGCAAGGTCGTGATCGTTACCGGCGCCGCGCGCGGTACGGGCGAACAGACCGCAAGGCTATGCGCAGAGGAGGGCGCCCGCGTGGTGCTCGCCGATGTTCTCGAACCCGAGGCGAAGGCCGTGGCCGAAGACATCGGCGCGGCGGCCGCATTCGAGAAACTCGACGTGACGAGCGAGCAGGATTGGGCGCGCGTCGTCGGCGCAACGGTCGAGCGCTTCGGCAACCCGAACGTATTGGTCAACAATGCGGGCCTGCTGCACCTCGCCGCCATCGGCGAGACGACTGCGGCCGACGCCGAACGGCTCTGGCGGGTCAACCAGCTGGGGCCCTTCCTCGGTATCAACGCGGTGACGAAGGTGATGACGGCGGCCGGCGGCGGATCGATCGTGAACGTCTCGTCGGTCGACGGCTTGACCACGAAGAATGGCATCGCCGCCTACGCCCCGACGAAATGGGCCCTGCGCGGGCTCACCCGCGTTGCCGCACTCGAACTCGGCAAGCATGGGATTCGCGTGAACACCGTGTGCCCGGAGGCCGGCGGGCCGGGCATGCGTCAGCCCTACATCCCCGAGGGCGTCGATGCCGCCAAGACGCTCGCCTTCACCCACGACGTGATTCCCTACAACCGCGAGCGCCCGCCGGTCGAGATCATTCGGGATATCGCGCGCATGATCCTGTTCCTGGCCTCCGACGACAGTCTCTCCTGTACCGGAGCCGACTATCCCGTCGATGCCGGCTGGACGGCAGGCAAGCGCATGAAGTTCCAGCCCGGCTACTGACGTGCCCTCCGGACTCCGCTCCGAACGGGAGATCTCGAACTGGGATCTTTCGACCGATGTCTGTGTCGTCGGTCTCGGTGCCGCCGGGGCAGCGGCCGCGATCGATGCCCGCGGCGCCGGTGCCGATGTGGTGGTTCTCGAGCGGGCCAGCGGCGGTGGTGGGACCTCGGCCCTCTCCGGTGGTGTGCTCTACCTCGGCGGCGGCACCTCCCTGCAAACCGCTTGCGGTTTCGAAGACAGCGAGGAGGACATGTACCGCTATCTGATGGCCTCGGTCGGTGCCGTGCCCGACGAGCCCAAGATCCGGCGCTATTGCGAGGGAAGCGTCGAGCACTTCGAGTGGGTGAAGGCGCAAGGCGTTCCCTACAAGGAAACCTACTACGAAGGCATCAGCGGCGAACCGCCCACCGACGACGGTCTGGTCTTCTCCGGCGCCGAGCAGACGAAACCCTTCTGCGAGATCGCGCGGCCGGCGCCGCGGGGCCACGTCGGGATGCACCCACACCAGACGGGGCCGCTCCTGATGAAGCACCTGTGTGCCTCGACCGAGCGAAGCGGCGCTTGCGTCGAAGGCGATCACCGCGTCACTGCCCTGGTCGTCGACGACGACGCTGCCGTGGTCGGTGTCGTCGCGGAGCAGTTCGGGAGCGAGCGGACCGTGCGCGCCCGCGGCGGCGTGGTGCTCACGACGGGTGGCTTCGTCCTCAACGACGAGATGTTGCGCCAGTACATTCCACGCGCCCTCGATTGCAAACTCCGCGTGGCCGGCGACGGAGATGACGGCTCTGGCATCCGCCTCGGTGTCGCCGCAGGCGCTGCAACCCTGCACATGGAGAAGGCTTCGATCTCGCTGCCCGTTACCCAGCCCTGGGGTCTCAAGCGCGGCGTGATGGTCAATCGGCACGGCCAGCGTTTCATCAACGAAGACACCTACTACGGGCGCCTCGGCGAGCGCGCCCTGTTTCACGAGGGGGGTCGCGCCTGGTTGATCGTCGACGACGAGGTCTTCCAGGAGCCCGACTACTGCAAGGAAGTGGCCGCGGTCGGCGAGAGCCTCGCGGAGCTGGAGCGTGAGCTGTCGCTTCCGCCGGGGAGCCTCGAGGCGACTCTCGGGGTCTACAACCGACACGCGGCGAACGGTGAGGACCCGGTCTTCGAGAAGCAGGGGAAATACCTGAAGCCGCTGACGACGCCGCCCTACGGTGCGATCGATTGCACCACCGAGAATTGTCTCTACGCGGCCTTCACCCTGGGCGGTCTGGTCACCGACGTCGAAGCCCGGGTCCTCGATCCTGAAGGCGCAGCGATCCCGGGCTTGTTCGCGGCGGGCCGATCCTCGGCCGGCGTCTGCGCAGGCGACTACTCGAGTGGTCTCTCGTTGGGCGATGCCACGTTCTTCGGTCGGGTCGCCGGACGGTTGGCTGCCCGAGGGCGCTAGCCGACCAGCGGCGGCCCGTCCCAGCGGCCGATCCGCGCGAAGTCTTCGACAGGATTCCGCTTCAGCCTGGTGAGCTGCTTCATGGGGTGGCCGATCGGGATGGCGGCCGCGACCGCGATGGATTCCGGCCAGCCGAGGAGCTGCTGAACCTCGGGCTCCGAGGGAGCCAGGAAGGTCGTGAGAACACCGGCTAGCCCTTCGTTCCGGGCCGCGAGCAGGACGTTCCAGGCGAAGGGGTAGATCGAGGCGCCGGAGACGACGCCGACGCGATCGAGATCGCGGTCGAAGGACGTGACCACGCGGAGGTCCACGCCGATCATCAACAGCACCGGCGCAGTGGTGATCGAAGCGACCACGGCATCGGGGATCGGCGTCCGGGCGACGCTGTCCTCGTCGACCTTCGAGGGAAGGATCGAGTTGTAGGGCGCTTCCCCGGCAAGCGTCTCGGCCACATAACGTTGCATGATCGGTCTCGCGAGAGCGGCAAAGCGGCTCCGCAGCGCGGAATCGCGTGCGACGACGACGCGCCAGCCTTGTCGGTTCCCTCCAGAAGGTGCGAATCGTGCCGCGTCGAGGAGCCGGTACACGGTGGCATCATCCACATCGCGATCCAGGAATTCACGACACGCGAAGGTCGTATGCATGGCTTGGATCAGGTCCACTGGCGTCCCCAATTTGGTTGTGGCGTAGAGCCGAATCCCATCTGTGCCGCTGCACTCGTAGCCGAGGTAATCCGCAATGCGCCTAACCGAGTAGCGTGTCGAGCACGGCCAGGGTCGGGCCAACATCTTCCGCGACCAGGAAGCCGCGGATGCCGAGGCGCTCGGCGGCGTCGAGGTTGCTCTGGGCGTCGTCGAGAAAGATCGCGCGCTCCGGTGCGATGCCACCGAGGCGTTCCAGGGTGCGCTCGAAGATGCGCGCGTCGGGTTTGCGGATGCCTTCCTCGGACGAGTCGACGATCACCTCGAAGAGTTCGTCTGCCGGAACCAGTTTTCGCCAGCCATCGCGGAACTCTTTCGCGTTGTTCGTGATGAGCGCGGTTCGGAACCCTGCGCCGCGAAGCGCCAGGGTGTGAGATACGAGCCCGTCCCTGGCTCCATCGCCCCGTCCCATGCTTGCGAATACCTGGAAGGGATCGACCTCGAGACCCTGCTCGCGGCCGAGCGCCATGATTGCGTCGCGCGCGTCGAGCAGCGGCATTTCTCCCCGCTCGAGACGGTGCCACGGATGATCCGTGTCTTCGTGGTAGGGGCCGAATACGATCCGCTGCAACTGCCCGGGTGCGGCGCCGATCTCGCGGCCGAGCGCTTCGACGGCGCCGAAAGGGGAGGCGGTGAAGACACCGCCGAAATCGAACAGCACGGCTTCTACATTCTTCACGATCAGGGCCTGCAACCGGCGAGATCGGCCATGAATTCCATCACCTCGGAGCCGGCGTTGTGCAGGGTGTAGCCGTCGACGCCGGTCAAGTCCTGCCATTCGCGGAAGCGTTCGCGGATTCGCTCCTTCGGACCTAACAATGCGCCCTGGTCGACATATTCATCGGGAACGGCCGCGAACGCCTCGTCACGATGACCCGCCATGAAGAGTTCCTGGATGCGCTCGGCGGCTTCCGGAAAGCCGCGACGGATCATCATTGCCTTGTGGAAGTTCTTGCTCTTCGCCCCCATGCCGCCAACGTAGTAGCCGATGAAGGGCTTCTGGGCGTCGAGCGCGGACTTGATGTCGTCGGTGATCGTCACCGTGCCGCCGCCCTGGATCTGGAAGTCGTCGATCGTGCGCCCAGATTTCGCCAGGCCCTTCTCGATCCAGGGGAGGAACGTGTCTTTCGTTTCGGGGTTGTATCCCATCGGCAGCCAACCGTCGGCGATCTCGCCGGTCAGCGTCACATTGGCGGGGGCGCCGGTGCCGATGAAGATCGGGGTGTTCGGATCGGTGTGGAGCACGCTCTTCAGCGGCTTGCCGAGCCCGCTCGAACCCGGCCCGTCGTAGGGGAGTCGGATTTCCGGGCCGTCGTGGGTGACGGGGCCCTCTCGTCGCAGCACCTTGCGCATGATCTCGACATAGTCGCGGAGCCGCTTGTTGGGGCTACCCCACGGCATGCCGTACCAGCCCTCGACGATCTGGGGCCCCGAGAGCCCGACGCCGATGATCACCCGGCCGCCGCCTGCGAGTTGATCCACGGTCGACATGGCGAGGGCGGTGGCGGCCGGGGTGCGCGCGGCGGTCTGGATCACACTGGTTCCAAGGCGGATGCGGCGGGTCTGGGCCGCGATCCAGGCCAGCGGCGTGATGGCATCCTGCCCGTAGATCTCGGCCGTCCAGACAGAATCGAAGCCGAGCGCTTCGGCGCGCTGGATCCGCTCGATCGGGATCTTCACCTGGGGGTTGGCCCATTCGAGGGCGAGTCCGAGTTTCATCTATCCTCCACGAAGCGGGACGGCAGTATAATCGGGCTCCGCTGCTTGGGGTCGCGTCGATCGAGCCCGGGTCTGAAGGGAAGGGGCGCACGATCGTGTTGCAGTGGCTGGTCCGCGTGCTGGGCTATGGGGTTCTCGGTGTCCTGGTGCTCGCGCTGCTCGGGGTGGGGTACGCGTTCGTGCGGATCGCCGCCTACCACCAGACCGAGGACAGCGCTTCTCTCGATCGCAAACTCGAGAGCCTCGCGACGATGTCCGCCGCGATCACGGACGCGGCCCCGCGCCCGAACGTCGTCGTGATCTTCTTCGACGATCTCGGCTACGGAGATCTTGGCGCCTTCGGAAGCGAGGCGGTCGAGACGCCGGCCATCGACCGGCTCGCCGAGGGGGGGCTGGCGCTCGATCACTTCTATGCGGCGGCCTCCTATTGCACGCCGTCTCGCGCGGGTCTCCTCACCGGTCGTTGGCCCGTCCGCAGCACGCTGACCCACGTGGTCTTTCCCGAGGGCCATCCCATCGACAACATTCAGCGCTTGATGGGGTTGCCGGTCCGGCTCCCTGCCGATGAGATCACGATCGCCGAGGCGTTGCGGCTCGCCGGCTATTCGACCGGCATGGTCGGCAAGTGGCACCTGGGCGATGCCTCCCCGTCGCTCCCCAACGATCTCGGCTTCGAGCACTATTTTGGGTTGCTCCACTCGAACGACATGTTCCCGATTCCGGTCTATCGAAACGGCGAGGTCGTGGAGGAACATCCGCCGGATCAGACGACGCTGACGGATCGCTACACCGACGAGGCCGTTTCGTTCATCCAGCGGAACGCGGGAGATCCGTTCTTCCTCTACTTCGCCCACACCTTCCCGCACATCCCGCTCTACACGGCGGCCGCCCAGCGCGGCAAGAGCGAAGCCGGGCTCTACGGCGACGTGATCGCGGATCTCGATCGAAGCGTCGCCAGCGTGGTGGCGGCGCTCGACCGTCTCGGTCTCGCCGAGAACACCCTCGTGATCGTGACGAGCGACAACGGACCCTGGTACCAGGGCAGCCCTGGCGCCGTCCGGGGTCGCAAGAACACCGTGTTCGAGGGCGGCCCCCGGGTCCCCTTCATCGCGCACTGGCCGGGCCGGATCGCCGAGGGCGTTCGCAGCGACGAGATCGTCACGGCCCTGGACCTGTTTCCGACGATCCTCGCGTTGGCCGGCGTTCCGCTACCCGAGGATCGCATCATCGACGGCGTGGACGTGCGTTCGACATTCTTCGATGCCGGAGCCACACCCGCCGACCGGCCCGTCTATTATTGGTCGGGAGGCGATTTGTTGGGCGTGCGGGTCGGTTCATGGAAGGCGCACCGCAAGCATGGCGTCCTTGGCAGCAACCTCGGATCCGTCGGATTGATGGCGCCGAAGGGCCCATGGCTGTTCGATCTCGATCGCGACCCCGACGAATCCTATGACGTCTCGATGAAGCACCCGACGGTACTCGGGGGCTTGCTGCGCACGATGCGCGAACTCGATACCGAGATCGCCGAGAACCCGAGAGGATGGATCCAATGATCCGGAGGCTGTTCGCTGGTTTCCTCTTGTTGTCGGTTCTGCTGATCGCGGGCCCGCCGCTCTGGTATGCGGTCTTCCCCGCCGATCCGGCGCCGGACCTGCCCGCACCCGGCAGCCGGGTCGTCCTGTCGAGCGGCGTAGGAATCAACCTCGTCGAAGCCGGGGTCGGGCGACCCGTGCTGTTGCTCCACGGGCTTCCGGGCTGCGCCTATGACTGGCGGGCGCTGGTGCCGGAGCTGGCCGATCGCGGCTATCGCGCGATCGCGATCGATCGCTCGGGATACGGCCACTCGGATCCGAACCCGGCCGGCGATTACAGCGTCCGGCGAAACGCCGACGAGGTCATCGAGCTGATGGAGCGGATGGATCTCGAGGACGTCGTCCTGGTGGGTTGGTCCTACGGCGGCGCCACCTCGACCGTGGTGGCCGCACGGCGGCCCGAACGCCTGGGCCAGCTGGTCCTGATCGGCACCGGCGGCCCCGAAGGGCCCGACGACACACCGCCGGAGCCCAATGCCGTGATGCGGGCCTTCTACTCCGAGCCCGTGATGCGCTGGCGCAGCGCCGTCCCGCCGCTCGCACGCGGATTGATCCAGCTGCTCTCGGTCCAGGCCTATAGCGAGAACCCGATGCCCGATTGGTGGGTCCCGGGCCTCCTCGCCAACTTCAAGAGCTGGCACACGTTGCTCACCTACCGCGGCGAGATGTTCGGGCTCGATGTGGAGGACGGCTTCGACTACGCGGAGATCCGGGTGCCGACCCTGTTGCTCCATGGGGACGACGACCGGCTCGCCCCGATCGGAATCGCGCGTTACCTGGTGACCCAGATCCCGGGGGCCGAGTTGATCGAGACGGCCGGAGGCAGCCACATGTTGCCGGTCCTCCAGGCGGCGAACCTGGCCGACCAGATCGCCCGCTTTGCCCCGGCTTCAGTGCCCGAGGAAGAGGCGGGCATCGACGAGACGCCGCCGCCCGAGTCCGATCCGGACCCGACCGATGCCTGACGAACGATGATCGAGCGGCCGCTCAGCCTCCTGGGACCGCTCGACCTGAAGCGCACGCTCGAGCCGATTTCAGCCGGGCGTCACGACCCCACCGGTCGCGCGACGGAGACGGCGATGCTGCGCGCAACCCGGACGCCCGAGGGGCCCGCGACACTCGGGATCGAACCGCTCGATCCGGACCGGCTCATCGCGCGGGCCTGGGGACCCGGCGCCGACTGGATCCTCAGTCGCGCCCACGAATGGGTCGCCTCCGCGGATCGGCTGCCCGAAGGGTTCATCGAAGCCCACCCCGAGCTGGGCCGCTTCGCCAAGCGTTCGCGCGGCCTGCGGCTGGCCCGTCCCCGGCGCGTCGTCGAGCACCTTGCCTTGCTGGTACTGCAACAGCTCGTGACGGGCAAGGAATCGAAGCGGGCCTTCGGCCGCTTGGTTCGATATGCGTCGGAGCCCGCGCCCGGTCCGTTTCCCGATCTCTGGCTGCCGCTCTCGCCCCAGGCGCTTCGCGAACTGTCCCCGGCAGACTTCGTACCACTCGGCATCGTCGAGCGGATGGGCGAAACCCTCCGCCGCGTGGGCGAGCACGCGGACCGGCTCGAGGAAGCTGCGGAGATGTCGGAAGCGGATGCGATGCAGCGAATCCTGGCGGTTCGCGGTCTCGGGCCATGGACCGCGAACGCCCTCGCCATCGGCTCGCTGGGCCATGCCGACGCCGTGGTGACGGGCGACTACCACCTGCCGAACACGATCGCGTTCAACCTCGCTGGTCAGGAACGGGCCGACGACGCACGGATGCTCGAGCTGCTGGCTCCATATGCCGGACAACGGGGCCGTGTGGTGCGATGGATCAGCAGCGCCGGGCCGAAAGCGCCGCGGCGCGGGCCGAGGATCGCGATTCGCGAACTGCCGGACGATGCCAATCACTGGCTTCGAACCAGACGCGGGACCCGGGCGTAACAATTTCCCCTCCACAGCGGCGCCGCTCGTGTTAGGGTGCGCGCTCGGCGCCCCAGGAGTTGTTTCTCGATGCTCCCTCGCCCGCGCAGCCATGCGCGTTCGGTCGTAGCCACGCTTTTCTCGCTGATCGCCATCGCCGCGAGCACCGGCTGTGGCGGTGATGATGGTCCTGCGCTCGAAACGACCCGGGTCAGCCAAGGCACGATCGAGCGAATCGTCGTTGCGACGGGAACGATCGAGCCGGCGAAGGAGGTCGAGGTGCGACCGCGGATCGCGGGCATCGTGCAGCGTATTCACGTCGAGGATGGCGACCAGGTCGAGGAGGGGCAGCTGCTGCTCGAGATCGAGCGGGACCTGCTGGAATCCCAGCTCCAGGAGGCCGCGGCGGCACTCCAGGAGGCGCGCGTGGAGCGGCGCTATGCGGGGATCGATCTCGGTCGCGCAGAAGAGTTGGTGCGAAGCGGTGCCCGATCCTCGCAGTTCCTGGACGAGGCGAAGGCGAGAACGGAGCGCTCGACCGCGGTCGTGGCCCGGGCTTCGGCCCGGCACCGGACGCTCTCGACCCAGCTTGGTTATGCGACGGTCCGTGCGCCGCTGGCCGGCCGTGTGTTGGAGGTCCACACGGAGGAGGGGAACGCGATTTCTCCCGTCACCGCCGTGACCGGCGGGACGCTGCTGATCACACTCGCGGGAACTTCCTCGCTCCACCTCGAAGGGTTGGTCGACGAGAACGAGATCGCCCGGGTCGAAGTCGGCCAGCTCGCGCGAATTCGCACGGAGGCGTTCAGCGACAAGGTCTTCGAGGGTCGCGTGAGCGAGATCGCGCCAATGGGTCAACGCGTCCAGAACGTCACGTATTTCGAGGTCGAGATCGAGATTACCGACAGCGACGCCGCGCGCCTGCGCCCGCGCATGAGCGGAGACGCCGACATCGTGACCGAGATCGTCAACGGAGCCGTGATCGTGCCCGAGAATACATTGCGCTACCGCGGCGACGAGATCTACGTCGAGGTCCCGAACGGCGCCGGTCCGCCGGAGCGCCGCGACGTGCGAATCGGCATCGTCGACGGCCCGCGGGTCCAGGTGCTCGAGGGCATTGCGCCCGGCGATGAAATCGTCCTGCAATGAGTGCGGCAATCGCTCTCGAAGCCGTGCACAAGCACTACGAGACGGGCCACGCCGATGTGCATGCGCTACGCGGCATCGATCTCGTGATCGAGCGTGGTGAGTGGGTTTCGATCATGGGCCCCTCCGGCTCGGGGAAGACGACGCTGCTGGAGATCCTGGGCTGTCTCTCGCAGCCCTCGAGTGGCCGCGTCCGGCTCGGCGATGTGGCGCTCGAAGGCGCAAACTCCGACGCATTGGCCGCGATTCGTGGCCGCGAGATCGGCTTCGTCTTCCAGGCCTTCAACCTGCTGCCCCGACTCACGTTGGAAGAGAACGTGGCGCTTCCGCTGCTCTACCAACGCGTACCGCGGGCGGAGCGACGTGAACGCGCCATCGAGGCGCTCCGCCGCGTGCAGCTCGACCATCGTGCCGAACATCGGCCTGCGGAAGCTTCCGGGGGCGAGCGTCAGCGCGCGGCGATCGCGCGCGCGCTGGTGAATCGCCCGTCGTTGATCCTGGCGGATGAGCCCACCGGCAATCTCGATACCGTTCGCGGTCAGGAGATCCTCGGCCTGATGGAGGAGATCCATCAAGCGGGCGCCACCCTCGTCATCGTCACTCACGATCCTGGCATCGGCGCCCAGGCGCCGCGCTGCTTGAAGATCCAGGACGGCGAACTCGTTGCCGACGACCGGCGCCCGAGATGACGTCGCTGGAGGCCATCCGCCAGGCGGCGCGTCTCCTGATCGCACATCCGATGCGCTCGATGCTGACGCTATTCGGACTGGTGTGGGGAACCGCGGCCGTGATCTTCCTGCAGAGCTGGGGCGCCGGGCTCCAGATCATGCTGCAGGACGCCTTCGATCGTGCGGGCAAGAACATGATCCAGATCTTCCCGGGTGGCGTCTCCGAAGAGTTCTCGCCGGCCTTTGATCGGCGTTTCCTGTTCTACACCCAGGAAGACGTCGACAACGTGCGGGCACGGGCCAAGGAGGTCGAACGAATCGCTGGCGAGGCGCGTCGCTTCATGGCTTCCGCCTACGGACAGACCGCGTTGAATACCGATGTTCGCGGCGTCGAACCCGACGGCATCGCGATCCGTGGGGTGCACATCGCGTCCGGGCGACCGATCCGGCGGACGGACGTCGACCACCGCAGACGCGTCGTCGTGGTCGGCCATGATGCCAGGCGAAACCTGCTGGGTCTGCAGGGCGGAATTGGAAGCTGGGTTCGACTGGACGGAAACCCATTCCAGGTCATCGGCATTCTGGAACGGGTCGGGACCCAACTATCCCGTGACGGCGAAGAAATCGACGACCAACTCTGGGTCCCACTGAGCACCCATCTCGCCTTGTGGCCGAACGAGTTGGTCGACGAGGAAGTCCTCAGCGCGCTTCTGGTCCGGGTCCACGACCGCAAGCGGATCGCCGAGGCCAAGCTCGAGGTACGCGCGATCATTGCCGAGCGTCTACGCGTTTCGCCGACCGACGAGGAAGCGATCCCGATGTTCAGCCCCGTCGAGATGCTCGAGAACATTCCGATCGACGAACAGAACGGTGTGGCCGTCTTGATTGCGGTGACGATCCTGGCGATCGGGGGAATCGGAATCCTCTCGATGATGCTCGACTCGGTCCGCGAGCGTCGCGCCGAGATCGGCATGCGGCTGGCGGTGGGCGCGCGGCGCAGAGACATCACCCGGCAGTTCTTTCTCGAAACCTTCGGCATCGTGGGCCTCGGGGGGCTGATCGGTGTCGCGATCGGAAGCGGCGGAGTCCTGTTGCTCGCTGCCGAGTCGCTCCGCTCCGGAATTCCCGAGGACCAGCGGGATCTCCTGCCCGTCCCTCAATTGAGTTTGGAGGCTATCGTCCTCGCCGCCGGTGTCATGATCGTGGTGGGGCTCCTCGCTGGCCTGATTCCAGCCTGGCGTGCGGCGCGGATCGATCCGGCAGAAACGCTGAGGGCCGACTAGCTTGTTCCCGATCCTCCGGGAGGCATTGGGAAGTGTCCGCGCCCACGCTGGCCGCTTCGTCCTGACATCGCTCGGCGTCGCCTGGGGCGCCTTCATGCTGACCTTCCTCTCGGCGCTGCTAGGCGGAATGAATGACCACTTTCGCCACGAGCTCGAGGAGATCGGTCCGCGCATGGTCTACATGGGCACCGGGACGATCCTGAAGAATCGCGTGGGCGCGCGCGCATCCCGCGACGTGGAACTGGAGGTGGAGGACATCATCCACCTCGACGACCTCAGGTCCGTCGATCATGTCTCCCCGGGAATCGAGATCTGGAACCATGTGGTTCGCGCAGGATCGCGGACCAAACTGCTGTCGGTGATGGGTTGGAGCGCGGCCGGTCCGGCGATACGGAATTTCCGGATGGCGAGCGGCCGCAGCTTCACGCCACTCGAAGTGGACCGTGCGCTACGGGTCGCCGTGCTCGGGCCCGAGGCGAAGGAGCGCTTGTTCGGCGGCGCCGAGGCGATCGGCAAGAAGATCCGGATCGCCTCCTACGCGTTCCGGGTGATCGGGATCAGCGAGGCCAAAGGAGAGCAGGTCGTCAACAACGGTACACGCGATGATCTGATGATCCTGGTGCCCTACACCGCCGCTCAGCGATACATCCTGAAGGACGAGAACGTCTACGAGTGGATGATGCAGCCGCCCTCCCGTGAGCTGGGTTGGCAATCGATCCTGCGCGCTCGCGAAGTCGTTGCGCTCCACGAGGGCTTCGATCCCTCACTCGATTCGGCGCTCTGGGCCAATGATTTCTGGGACACCTTCAAGATCATCTACGGCATGTTCTTCGCGATCCAGTTCTTCTACGTCATCGCCGGAGTGGTCACGCTATTCGTGGGCGCGATCGGCGTGATGAACATCATGCTCGTCGTCGTCGGCGAGCGGACCGCCGAGATCGGGCTGCGAAAGGCGATCGGGGCGAGCCCCCGGGACGTCTTCGCGCAGTTCGTGATCGAGGCGGTCGTCGTCTCGTTGGCCGCCGGCGTCGCTGGCACGGGGGCCGGGTGGCTACTGGTACGTCTGGCGGCAGCCCCCATGGCCGAGGGCGGGATCGTCATGCCGGCCACGCCGGACGCGATGACCTCGATCGCGGTCACCGGCGCCCTGGCAGGGGTCGCAGTGGTTTCGGGTTTGTTGCCCGCGATCCGGGCCGCGCGGGTTCCGCCTTCCGAGGCGCTCCGTGCGTTCTAGACTCCCGCCATGATCCCCTACCTCGAGCATCCGACCCTCGACCTCGGTTTCTACACCGTCGAAGCGTTTCGCACCCTTGTCCTGATCGCGATCGTGGCGCAGTTCGAGATCACCGTGCGTCGAGCGCCGCGCTTCGGGATCGCACGGGAGACGGCGAGTTCGTTGGTGGGATGGGCGATCGGGTTGGGCTTGATCTCGGCCCACGTGTTCGATGTGCTCGCCTACTACCCAGAGCTGCTGCGGGAGAATCCGCTCGAGCTCTTCCGTTTCTGGGGGAGTCTCTCGTCGACCGGCGGAATGTTAGGCGGGCTGGCAGGCCTCTTCTGGGTAGCCCGGCGAAGGGGCCTCGCGGGCTCGGAGCTGATGCGCCTGCTCGACGTCGTGATCTTCGCTCTTCCGTTCACCCTGGCGCTCGGTCGCCTCGGTTGCGGCCTGCAACACGACCATCTCGGCATCCGTTCCGACCACTGGCTCGCGGTCGCCTTTCCCGGCGGCGGGCGTTTCGACCTGGGGCTCCTCGAGTTCTTCTGGGTCGCCGGGGTTGCCGTGGCTTTCCTGGTACTCGATCGCCAGGAACGTCGGCCGGGCTTCTGGTTGGCCACATTCTTCGCACTCTACGCGCCGGTGCGCTTCCTGCTCGATTTCCTACGCACCGAGGACGCCACCTATGCGGGGCTGACACCCGCCCAGTACCTGGCGATCGGCGCGAGCCTCGCCGCATCCAGTTGGCTCTGGCGCAGCCGACCACCGAAGCCCGCGTAACCGGCCTTCGGCTCCGCCAGGGCTTCGTTACACTGGTGTCCGTGGATGCCAGGGATTCAGAGCTGTTGGCGACCGCGCTGGCTTTCGCGATCGAGGCCCACGCGGGTCAGACCCGGAAGGGGAACGACACCCCCTATGTGACGCACGTTATTCGCGTTGCGGCGTTGGTCATCGAGCACGGGGGCGATGCTGCACAGGTGGCGGCCGGCCTGCTGCATGACACCGTTGAAGATTGCGCCAGCGTTTCCGAAGAAAGGGTACGCGAGAACTTCGGCGCCGAAGTGGCCCGGATCGTTCTCGCGCTCACCGATACGCTTCCTGGGGATTCTCCGGAGCGGAAGAGCCCGTGGCGACAGCGAAAGCTCGCCTACATCGCGAGCCTCGAGAAGTTGGACGAGCGCGGGCGTCTGGTCGCGTTCTGCGACAAACTCGACAATCTGCGATCGCTGAGCGACGACCTTCGGGTCGGTGGCGTAGCAACCCTCGAGCGCTTCTCCGCGTCACCGCGGCAGACACGCTGGTACTATGAGACCGTGCGGAGTGTGCTCGGCGCGAGCCCGACAGCGATCGCGCAGGAATACGATCGCCTGCTCACTGAGCTCGCCTGCCATGTACCGGAGGCCTCGAGCGAACGATGACACTGCGGATCGTCCTGGGCATTCTGCTGAGCGCGGTTCTGGCCGCTTTCATCTTCGCGCCCGGCGCTGCGGATCGCTCGATGAATCGGGTCACCGAGCCACCCCCCTACACCGCATCGCCTCGCGCGACAGCGCTCTTTCGTACACTCCGGGTGGTGGACCTTCACGGCGACCCGCTGCTCTGGGGTCGCGATCTCTCCGTTCGCAACCGTCACGGTCAGGTCGACGTCCCCCGCTTGATCGAGGGCGGTGTCACGCTCCAGGTCTTCGGGCTCGTGACGCAATCCCCGCGCAGTCAGAACTACGACCGAACGCCGGCGGATGATCTCGATGCGATCACCGCGTTGGCCATCCTCCAGCGCTGGCCGATCCGAAGCTGGTGGAGTCGCCGTGCCCGCGCCGAGCATCTCAGCCAGAGGCTGTTCGAGCTTGCAGCCCGATCCGAAGGTCGGTTGCACGGGATTCGTTCGGCCACGGACCTCCGCGCATTCCTGGAACGCCGCAGTGCGGATCCCGCCCAGGTCGCCGGGCTACTCGGGTTGGAGGGCATGCACGCGGTGGAGGGTGAACTCGCCGGAGTGGAGGCCTTGTTCGAGGCGGGCGTTCGCATGATGGCGCCCACCCACTTCTTCGATAACTCGGTTGCGGGCTCGTCCGCCGGCGTGGAGAAGTACGGGCTGACAGCCTTTGGCGAGCAGGCGATTCGTCGCGCAGAGGAGCTGGGAATCACGATCGATCTCGCCCACGCATCGCCCAACACGATTCGCGATGTGCTAGGCCAGGTCACGAAGCCCGTGGTGGTCTCCCATACCGGCGTCAAGGGGACCTGCGCTGGGGCTCGCAACCTCTCGGATGCCGAAGTCCGTGGCGTCGCCGCAACGGGCGGGATCGTCGGGATCGGATACTGGGCCGGCGCCGTCTGCGGGAGCGACCCGGCCTCCATCGCCGCCGCGATGCGCCACGTTCGAGATCTCGTCGGCGCCGAGCACCTCGCGCTCGGCAGCGACTTCGACGGCTCGGTGACGACTTCCTTCGATACCACCGGGCTCGCCCGCATCGTCGACGCCTTGTTGGAAACAGGCTTCAGCGAGGCCGAGATTCGCGGCGTCATGGGCGAAAATGCCCTGCGCGTCTTGTTGGAGACCCTCCCGGAAGGGACCCCACGCCGAGGGCGCTAGACTGCGGCCACGGCGCGTGAGCATCGAACCGCAGGTAAGGGGCCGCCATGGCATACGCACACATCCAGGTCGAACCGATCGCCGGGGCGCTCGGTGCCGAAATCGCCGGGGTCGATCTTGCCTCGGTCGACCTGGCCCAGTTCGACGAGATCAGGCAAGCCTTCCTCGAGAACCAGGTCGTGTTCTTCCGGGATCAGGATATCTCCATAGACGAGCACAAGGCGTTCGCGGCCCGCTTCGGCGAGTTGCATGTGCATCCCGTTCTTCAACAGTTGAAGGATCAGGGGCATCCCGAAGTCGTCGTGCTCGAGAGCGACGGGAAGCGACCCTATGTTGCCGATCGCTGGCACAGCGATGTGACCTTCGAGGAGAAGCCGCCGCTGGGTTCGGTGCTGCGCGGTCGGGTCGTGCCCGAGCGTGGCGGAGACACGATGTGGGCGAGCATGTACGCGGCCTACGAAGGGTTGTCGGACGCGATGCAACGGCTTCTCTCGGGTCTCGAAGCCGTCCATGACGGCGGTGGTTTTCATGCGATTGCCACCGAAGACCAGAAGAAGGATCTGGCTTCTCGGCAGACGGCGTCGCACCCGGTGATCCGGACGCATCCGGAAAGCGGACGGAAAGGTATCTATGTGAACTCGGCCTTCACCAAATCCATCGTCGGGATGAAGCCGGCGGAATCGAAGGCACTGCTCGACTTCATCTGCGGCCACATCGAAACGCCGGATTTCCAATGTCGTTTTCGGTGGCGTACCAACTCGATCGCGATGTGGGACAACCGATGCACGCAGCACCGCGTGTTGCGTGACAACCTGGCTGCTCACCGGCGTATGGAACGTGTCACGATCATCGGCGACCGGCCCGCGGCCTAGCATGTGGGACCCCGAGATCGAGTGGGTCGAGTCGCGCGGCCAGCGCTTCGAGGTGGCTACTGCGGGAGACCCGGAATCCCGCCGGTTGGCGTTGTTGCTCCACGGCTTCCCCGAGCACGCCATCTCGTGGCGGTATCAGCTTCCGCTCTTCGCCGAGCGCGGGTTCAAGGTCTGGGCGCCGAACCAACGCGGGTATGGCGGGAGCTCCATCCCGAAGGGGAAGGCCTGTTACCAGATCGACGAGTTGGTGGCGGATGTCGCCGGACTCATCGACGCCGCCGCCTGCGATGAGGTCATCCTGGTGGGCCACGATTGGGGCGCCATCGTGGCCTGGGAGTTCGCCAGCCGCGAAACGCGTCCTCTCGAAAAGCTGATCATCCTGAACGTTCCGCATCCACAGCGGTTCCGCGAGGAGCTCGCCCACAACAAGGCCCAACGGAAGAAGTCCCGGTATGCGGGCTTCTTCCAATTGCCCTGGCTCCCCGAGTGGCTGCTCACACGTAAGGAGGGCGCGATGATCGAGCGCGCCTTCCGGAGTTCGGCGGTTCACCCAGAGCGCTTCCCCGACGACGTGATCGAGGTCTATCGGCGCAACGTCCTGCGCAAGGGCGGGGCGACGGCGATGATCAACTGGTATCGCGCCATTGGCGGACGCTTCGGCGACCCCGTCTCCTACGCTCCGATCGCCACGCCGACGCTGATGTTGTGGGGTGAGCAGGACATCGCGCTCACCAAGGAGACGACCTTCGGAACCGAACGACTCGTGAAGGACCTGACACTCCGCTACCTCCCGGATGCCTCGCACTGGGTCCAGCAGGATGCTCCGGACGAAGTCAATGCGATGATCGCGGCTTGGCTCGACGGCCGAGAAGTTCCCGGCAACACGGCGTAGCGACGGCCATCCGCGACGCTGGCCTCGCGCTCGGGTCAGGCGCGGTAGTCGGCGGCCTTGAAGATCTTCCGACCCTTCGGCTCTTTGGCCGGACGCGCCTCGAGAGAAGTCGCTCCCAGAAGTCTTTGGGCGTCCGCTCGGTCCTGATCGCTGAAGTCCCGGGTCAACGTGCAGAACTCGACGACGATTCCGTTCGGGTCCTCGGTGTAGATCGAGACGCACCAGTCGTGATCGATCTCGAGGACATCGCTTCTCGCGGCGAGCCAGCGATCGCGGTGTCGTGCCAGGTCGTCGAGATCATCCGCCGAGAAGGCCAGGTGGTTGATGCCTGCCGGTAGCCCCTGGCCGCGCGAGATGTCCGTGCTCCACTCGTCGCCGAGGTCGGGCACGTTCAACTCCCAGAACGCGATCAACTGATCCCGGGGCGATCCGGTCGAATAGAACAGGTGCTTGGCCCAGCCGTCGCCCATGGCGGCGGTCTCGACCTTGACCAGTTCGAAGCCCATGGCCTCGGTATAGAAGCGGTGGTTGGCGGCTGTGTCCTTCGTTGCGAAGGCCAGATGGTGGACACCCATGGATCGGCTCCCTTGAATTCGTTGGGCGACTATATCTCGGGCAGCGCGTCCGCTGCGAATCGGCAGATCTTCCAGCCGGATCGGTAGCTTGCGCGGGTTCACGGTCGTGAAATCGCCACGGTCAGGCGCTCGCTCCGTCGAGCGGGTGCGACGACGGAAGCCGAGGCGCGCTCGAGTTGCACCGAATTGGCACATTCGTTGCCGCGACCCCGGGGATCGAGCGAATTCTCCTGAAACCGATGGGGCCGATCGGGTCACCCACCTTTTCGAGCGGACCCGATGTGAATGCGAGTGGAGGCCACCCGGATGGGGGGTACCCAACCCCCGGCACCGGCTCTATCTTCCGAAGACTCAGTGGAGAGTGAAACGATGATGATCCGAGGACGGGTGAAAAGATTCACGTTGGTAGCGTTGCTCGCTGCCATCAGCATTGGGACGATGGGTTTTGCGCGAGTTCCGCCTCCGCCCGGAAAGACCACCGTCTCAAACTCGCCGGCGCCGGCGATTCCGGAGCCCGCTGGCTTCGTGGTGTTCGCAGTGGGTGCAGGGCTCGTTGGCCTGGCACTCCACCGTCGCAGCCGACAGAGCTAGCCCCAGCTGGTTTGATCGCGCTCGGCCTCTACGCCGAGGGGATTTCTCCTTCGCGCGCCGATTTCGGCTCGCTGCGCTTGACCGGGTGTACTGAACGGCCGACGATTGCTCGGCATGCCCGACGATCCGAGTTCTGCCGACCCCGCGCCTGAGTTCGGTGCCGGGTACCAACGTTATGCGTTGGGCCTCTTGCTGGTCGTCTACGTCTTCAACTTCATCGACCGGCAGATCGTCAACATCCTGATCGAGGGCATCAAGGAAGAGTTCCAGCTGTCGGACACGCAGCTGGGTTTCTTCGGCGGCACGGCCTTCGGGATCTTCTACGCCACCCTCGGGATCCCGATCGCGCGCTACGCCGATGGACGCGTCCGCCGCAACGTGATCGCGTTGGCCCTGGTCGTGTGGAGTGTGATGACCGCGGCACAGGGGTTCGCACGCGGCTTCGTCACGTTGGCGATCGCGCGTGTCGGCGTCGGTGTTGGCGAAGCGGGCTGCAGCCCGCCGGCCCACTCGATGATCTCGGACTACTTCCCGCCGTCGCGCCGCGCGACCGCGCTTGGCCTGTACGCTACGGGCATCCCGATCGGTAGCGCGATCGGCTTGTTCGCCGGTGGCTGGATCCGCGAAACCCTGGGTTGGCGCGAAGCCTTCATGATCGTGGGCGCCCCGGGTGTGCTGCTCTCGCTCCTCGTCCTGTTCACGCTCAAGGAGCCGACGCGCGGCTACTACGATCCGCCCGCGCCACCTGCCGAGCCGGTGAACTCGTTCGAGGTCATCGCGTTCCTTGCGAAGCTCGGCTCGTTCCGACATCTGGCGTTCGCCGGCGCGCTGCACGCGTTCTATGGCTACGGTGCGGCGAGCTTCGTCGGGCCCTTCTTCGAGCGGCTCCACGGTTTCGAATCCGGCGAACTGGGCAGCTGGTTGGCCCTGATATCGCTGACCACGGGCGTTAGTGGCACGTTCCTCGGTGGCTACGTCAGCGATCGCCTCGCATCCCGGGATGTCCGCTGGTATGCCTGGCTTCCCGGGATCGCAACTGCCGTGGGGTTGCCATTCATCTACTTCTACTACATGGCTCCGGACCGCTATGTCGCGCTGGCGATCAGCATGATCCCGTCGTTGGTGGGCGGCATGTACCTGGGCCCGACCTTCGCCGTGACCCAGGCGTTGGTTCCGCCCCGCCTCCGCGCCCAAGCCTCCGCGGTCTTGCTATTCGTGCTGAATATCATCGGTCTGGGCCTCGGGCCGCAGTTCGTGGGCCTGCTCTCGGACTGGCTCGAACCCCGCTATCAAATCGAGTCGGTTCGCTATGCCTTGCTGTGGACGGTGGCCGGTGGCGCACTCTGGTCGACGTTGCACTACGCGCTCGGGGCGCGGACGTTGCAGCGAGATCTCGAGGCGAAGCGAGAACTAGCGTGAGGCGGCTGGCCTTCGCGCTCGGGCTCGCATGGCTCGTCCTGGGTCAGGCCGGGTCGGGTGCTGCGCAGGACATCCTGCTGCCGGGTCTCGAACCGGCCAGCGAAGCTACGGCAGCAGGTGCAGCAGCGGAGCCTGATCGGCTGTATCTGCTGCAGAGTCCGCGCGCCACCATGGAGACCTTCCTGGTGGCGATGCGCGATCTCTGGTCGGATCCCGAAGCGTGGGATCGAGCCGTCCTCGTGTTGGATCTCCGCCGCGAGGACCCTGCGGTCGGCCGCGAGCGGGCACGCCAGCTCTACGGAATCCTGAACCGGGTCGCCGAGGTCGACCTGAGTGCTTTGCCCGATGCGGACGCATCGGCCGGGAAAGCACGCTTCCGCTACTTCCCGGACCCCGTTCGCGATTCGTCGCTGCTGCGTCGGATCGGGACGCCGGTCGGCGAGATCGCTCTGGTGCGCGGCACGGACGGAGCCTGGCGTTTCAGCCCCGCAACCGTGGTGGATCTCAGCGCACTCTTCCGGCAGCTCGAAGCCGAACCGTTGGTGGCCGGCAGGGAAGTGCTCACGGTCGGGGATTGGCTGGAAGCGCGACTGCCGGCGTCCATGGTCCGGAACACCTTCCTGACCATCAAATACTGGGCCTGGCTCGCGATCTTCCTGGTGATCCTGGCCGGGCTTGCGGTCGACCTGCTCGCCCGATTGCTCGTCCGGGTGGCCTCGGCGCGTCTGGTGCGGCGGCTCGACACGAAAGAAGACCCGGAGCAGCTCCACCAGACCCTTCGCCCGATCGGGCTCACCGCGGCAACCCTGGTCTGGATGCTCCCGATCGGGATCCTCGATCTGGAACCCGTCGTCGAGGTGGTGTTGGGCGGCGCACTCAGCCTGTTCCTCGTATTGATGGGGACACTGTCGGCCTGGCGCATCATCGACCTGCTGGCTTCGCTCCTGATGACGAAGGCCGAGCGCACCGACACCCGCGTCGACGACATCCTGGTGCCACTCGTCTCGCGGGCGCTGAAGCTCTTCATCCTCACCATGGGGATCGTCTACGGTGCCGACGCCCTCGATCTTCCCATCGCACCGTTGCTGGCTTCGTTGACCGTGGCCGGTGTCGGATTCTCGTTCGCGGCCAAGGACACCGTCGAGAATTTCTTCGGTTCGGTGGCCGTGGTACTCGATCGGCCTTTCGATATCGGTGACTGGGTCGTGATCGAAGGCACCGAGGGGATCGTCGAAGCAGTCGGCTTCCGTTCGACACGGATCCGTACCTTCTACAACTCCCAGATCACGATTCCCAACTCGAACCTCGTGCGCGCCTCCGTCGACAACTATGGCAGGCGCCAGTATCGACGCTGGAACACGACCCTGGGCCTCCAGTACGACACGTCGCCGGAGAAGCTGGTGGCCTTCACCGAAGGCGTTCGGGAGCTGATCCGGACCCATCCGTACACGCGGAAGGACTACTACCAGGTCTGGTGCAACGAATTCGGCCCATCGAGCCTGGACGTCCTGCTCTACATGTTCTTCGAAGTGCCGGATTGGAATACCGAGCTTCGGGAACGCGAGCGCTTCTTCCTCGACATACTGCGTCTGGCCGAGCGCATCGGGGTTTCCTTCGCGTTCCCGACCCAGACGGTGCACCTCCATTCCGGCGACGCAGCGGCTGCCCCGGGCCCTGCAGCGGCGCCCGGCGCCAGCACCGAACGAGATGCGGCACGCCGTGGGGTCGAGGCGGCACACGCACTGGTGCGCGAGCAACCATGGCGCCGCGAGAGGCCGGGCCCGGTGGTATTCGCGACGGGCCCGACCGGTGGTCTGGAACTGGACGCTGCGGGAAATCCCATCGAGAAGACTACGGAGACGGAGGAAGAGGAGGTGCCCTCGTGAGTGAAGACCCGGGCGAAATCGTCCGTACGACCCGCGACGACGCACGGCTTCGAAACGCCCTTACCCGTTTCTTGAGCGACCAGCTCCCGCCGGACGCCGGGCTCGAAGTGTCTGAAGTAACCAGTCCTTCGGGCTCCGGGATGTCGAGCGAGACGTTGTTATTCGACAGCCATTGGCAGGAATCGGGTGCCCGTGTGGGTGGTTCGTTCGTTGCCAGAATGGAGCCGGCAGCGAGCGACATCCCCACCTTCCCGAGTTACGACCTGTCGATGCAGGCCGGGGTCATGGCGCTGGCCGGCCGGCACGGGGTCGTCGTCCCGAAGGTGCGCTGGCTCGAACCCACTGGCGAGGCGCTCGGCGCGCCCTTCTTCGTGATGGAGCGGATCACCGGCCGCGTACCGGCGGACATGCCTCCCTACCTGGTCGATGGCTGGCTGAAGGAGGCGACCGACACCGAGCGCCGCCGGCTCCAGGACACCACGGTTGCTGCCATCGCGAAGCTCCACGCGATCGATGTCGAGAGCGAGGACACCGCGTTCCTCGAGTTCGACGAAAAGGGCGACACGCCTCTGGCGCGCCACTTCGAGAATCAACGAAGCTACTACGCCTGGATGCGGGATGGTCTGCGCCATCCGCTCATCGAGCGGGCGTTCGAGTTCCTGGAGGCCCGGCTCCCGCAGCCGACGAGCACGGTGGTGAGCTGGGGCGATTCCCGCATCGGAAACGTGATGTACGAGGGCTTCGAGCCGGTCGCCATTCTCGATTGGGAGATGGCCGGCCTCGGCCCTCGAGAACTCGACCTCGGCTGGCTCGTGTTCATGCACGGTTTCTTCCAGAACCTGATCACACCGATGGGCCTTCCCGGATTACCCAACTTGCTGCGTAGTGCCGACGTGGTCGAGACCTACGAACGGCTGACCGGCCACACGGTCCGCGACATTCGCTGGTACGAAACCTACGCGGCGTTGCGGCACGCGATCATCATGACGCGGATTGCCGCCAGGCAGCACCACTTCGGCGGCGAGCGAGCCGAGGATCCCGACGACCGCTTCCCGCATCGGGCGACTCTCGAAGCGATGATCGACGGCACCTACTGGGACGCCGAGGCGGGCAACTAGCGCGCCTCGTTCGACGGGGCGGCGGGTAAGCCGAAGCTAGGGAAGCACCGCACGGGCCACCGTGAGCGCATCTCGGGCAGAGGAGTTGACGGGCCGTGCCGCTCGCTGCCGGGTAGGTCGGTCATGGTCGACGGCGCGAGCGGGCGCTGGGCGGATCGAACGGTGTTTCGGGGTGTGATGTCGATCGCCTCTGGGCGGGCTTGGGTTCCGGAGGGTCTTGAGGGTGGGTTCGCGCGGATGTTAGGGATGCGGGGCTGGGTCGAGGGCGCCAGCGGGCGTGGGGCAATGTGGTGTTGAAGACACCGACCCAGGTGCTCAACGCCCTGCGTTACGTGCTGATGAACGCCAGGCGGCACATGAAGCGGGCGCCCAGCAGCGTGCGGATCGATCCCGCCTCTTCGGGTCGCTGGTTCGGGGGTTGGAAGCGTTCCGCACGCGATCTCGTGATGGTGGCAAGAGGTATGCCCGGAACCCGGGCGGTCGCGTTCACGCACCACACCTGGCTGCTCAACGAAGGCTGGAAGCGGGCAGGTCCGCTCCTCGACCCCGCTGCCGCTCCGGGCTGAAGCGGCCTGAGTGCCCCGGTCGGCATCGCCCCATCCCGGGCACCGCTAGTCGGAACGGCCTCGAGCCAAGAAGCCCGCCAGCGAGAGAACGCTGCGAACTTTCCTCTGCGGGTCCAGAGCCACCTCACCCCTCGAGACCTTCCGGTTTCGCAGACGGCGGCTACGCGAAGGCTGGTGAGGTGGCCGGTGCAGAGGTTGCCGAGCTGGCCGGGCGGAAGTGAACCACGGTCATGTCGCCGACGTCCTCGTAGCTGGCCTCGACGGCGAGGCCAACCTCGACGCTGTCCGCGTCGACGTCCACCAACCGCGCGGTGATGCGGGGTCCCTCCTCGAGCTCGACGATGGCGATGGCAAAGGGCGCGAGTTCTCGGAGTGCGGGTACGTGTCCGATGCGATCGACCGTGAACGAATGGACGCTTCCCCGGCCCGAGGTGTCCTCCCAGCTCCAGTCGTCGCCGAGGCACACCGGGCAGCGGCTTCGCGGATAGAAGAAGAAGCCGTCGCGCGGGCAGCGCTGCATCCGCAGCTTCCGTTCCTTCGCGCCATCGAAGTAGGGCTGTGTCGTCGGGTTGGGCAGCGGCAGCGGCCGACCGCTCTCGGTGTGTTGGAGTCCCATCAGGCGCCCTCGAAGATCAGGGCGACCTGTTCGGCCATCATGCCGCCGGTGCCGTTTACGTAGGCGAGATCGGCCTTGGCAAGCTGGCGTTCGCCGGCGCGGCCCATCAGCTGTCGCACCGCCTCGGTGGCGTGGGACATCCCGCCTGCGGTGCCGGCCTGTCCCATGCCGAGCTGGCCGCCGTGGGTATTGAGTGGCCAGTCGCCGTCCCAGCGCAGGCTGTGTTCGCTCACGAACTTCTCGCCTTCACCTTTTCCGCAGAAGCCCGCGTTCTCGATCGTGACGAGCACGGTGATCGTGAAGCAATCGTACATCGAGGCCATGTCGACGGCGCTGCGCTCGGCACCCGCCATCGCGAAGGCGCGATCGGCGGCAACCCGGATCGGGTTGTCGAGCAGGTCCGGGGCGTAGGTGATGCTCTTGTGGGTGCAGTGTTCGCCGAAGCCGGAGACGTAGACCGGGCGATGCGGGGTCCGCTTGGCGCGCTCGGGTGTCGTCAATAGGACGGCTGCACCGCCGAAGCAGGGCATCACGATCTCGAGCAGCTTGAGCGGGTCGCACACCATGCGTGAGTTCATCACGTCGTCGATCGTGATGGGCTTGTCATGGAAGATGGCTTGGGGATTGCGCTGGGCGTTGTCGCGGGCTTCGACCGCAATCTTCGCCAGGGTCTCTTCGCGCAGTCCGTACCTCGCCATGTAGCGCTGGGCCACCATCGCGAAGCTGGGTGTCGCGGCCACGAGTCCTTCGGGGATCTCGAACTGGCCCTGCGGCGACCCCCAGGCATCGCCGCCGAGATAGATCGGGAAATCCATCTTGCGCGGGGCGGCGCCCGTGGGGAAGGGCGGTGTGACCGAGGGGCATAGGACCAGGCAGGTCTCGCAGGCGCCGACTTCGATGGCCGCCGCCGCGCGCCAGATCATGCCGCACGCGGTGGCGCCCCCGAGGTCGACCAACTCTGCAAAGTTCGTGTGGATGCCCAGGTACTCGGCCGCCGCCGAGGGCCCGAACATCGGCGATTCGTAGACCCCGGAGACCACGAAGCCGTCGACCTCGGCCTTGTCGATCCCGGCGTCTTCCAGGACTTCCGCCGCCAGCCGAGCGTGGGCTTCGAGGCTGAACATGGGCTCGTCCCATACCCGTTTCGGGGTCCACTCCGAGAGTCCGACGATGGTGGCGCTTCGTTTCGGCATGGGGCCTCTAATTGAAAGCGGGGCCGGCTTCGTCGCCCCGAACGGCCTGCTCCAGCGTGTTCTTGAAAGCACGCCACTCACTCTTCTTGTCCCACGGCCGGGCCACCGGGATCTCATAGAACAATGCGAACTTCACGCGTCAGCTCCTCTTGCGAGCAGCGACGGTGGCACAAGCGGCGCGCCGGATCTAGCAGGTTGCGGAAGAACCCCCCGACCGCGCGCGGCCCTCAGGTGGCGGTTTCAGCGTTGTCCATCCCCGGCAGGATGTGCTTCTCGAGTTCCCGGAGTCGTTCCTCGACCTCGTCGAGCCTGCGTTCGAGGCCACTGCCCCGATGCCCATGATGGGAGCAGCTGGGTTTCTCGCAGGCCTCGCCGAGAGATCCGTGACCGCGATGCGATGCCGGCTCGGGTGTGACCTCGGTCGTGAGCCGCTTGCCATCGCGAATCTGCGTGAGTTCGAGGTCTTCCCCCTCCTCGAGGGAGTGGATCGCGCGAATCAAATCGGCGGGTCCGTCGATGGGCTCGCCGCCGGCTTCGGTGATGACGTCGCCGACGCGGAGCCCGGCGGCTTCGGCGGGGGATCCATCGACCACCCGCTCGACCAGCACGCCGCGATCCTCCGGTGCGCCCATGAAGGCGCGCAGTTCCGGCGTCATCGGTTGGATCTGGGCGCCGATGCGTCCTCGGCCGACCGGGAACATGCCGAAGTCGTGAAGGCGCTCGAAGAAGTGGCCGTTCCGGGCGTGAGGCCTGGCGTCGTCCTGCTCGCCGCCAGCCGCCGCGAGGGGCAACACGCTTGCTGCGACCAGGAGTAGCAGGAACCCAAGGGAGAAACGTGCAGGCATGTCGACCTCCAGGAAAAAGGGGAACAGGGGTTCGACGCCGCTGCGTCTCCCGTTGTTCCATGGACGCGCCTCCCTGCCCTCCGATTCGAAACTTCGCCGGGCGATGCAGCGGACTCCCTGCAGACGAGGGGCCTCCGATACGTTCTGGGCCATGGCCGGACCCGATTGGCGAGCGACGATGGCCCTGCTGAGCGAAGCCACGATTCGCGCGGTCGCGATCGAGGCCTATGGGGCCGTGGATGGCTCGATCTCGCGTATTCGGCATGGGGTCTCGGCGATCTATCGCTGTGACACGCGGGAGCAGGGCGGCCGGGTCCTGCGCTTCACCCATGAGTGCCTGATTCCAAGGCGGAGCGCGGAAGCGAACGCGGCCTACCTCGAACACCTCGCAGCCCATGACGCCCCGGTCTCCGAACTGGTCCGTCCGGATGGCGGCGGCACCGTATTGTCGGTTCCCGAGGCTGGCGAGCCGTTCCTGGCAACGGCGGTGAGGGAGCTGCCGGGACGGGCGCTTTCCCCAGACGACCACGATCCGAAGATCTTAGGCGCATGGGGGAAGGCGATGGCTGCACTGCACGTCGCAGCCGAGCGCTTCGAACCGCCCGACCCCGGCGCGTATCTGGACGAAGACGCCCATTGGCACGAGACCCTCGACGCGCTTCCGATCGAGGACAACCTGGCTCGAGCGGAATGGTCGGCCGTGGAATCCTGGTGGCGGGAGCCTGCCATACGGCTCGGCGATCGCGGCCTGACCCACGCCGACATGAATGCGACGAACGCGATCTGGGACGGTAGCCGTGTGGCACTGATCGATTTCGACGAGCCGATCTGGCATGCCTTCGCCTCGGATCTGGCGCGACCCCTTCGGGAGATGACGCACCTGCCGGCCCATTTGCGCGCGGCCGCGAGGGAGGCGTTACTCGCCGGCTACCGAAGCAGGCGGGAGCTTGCAGTCGCCTGGGAAGAAACGCTGCCGTGGTTCGTGCGCATGAAGCAGCTCGAGATGTACGCGAGCGTGCTTTCCTCGGGAAGCGACCCCGTAGAAAGGGACCCGGCCGGAATCCGGCGCGACGATTTCATCGCCGAGCGTCGCCGCGAGTTCGAACGTCATGCGCGGAAGCGTTGACGCCGGCGCAGCGCCATGAAGAGCGGCACGAGCAGGGCGAGTTCCGGGCCGATTCCGCAGAACACCGGGCCGGAAACGGCCTCCAGGGTGTCCATCGGCGAGGTGCAGTTCGGGTCGGCTGCGCCGACGAGGGCACCGTCCCAATCGAAGAAGCCATCGGCATCGTTGTCGAGCCCGTCGTCGCACTGTGGGCCCTCGATGGCCGTTCCGCTGGCGCAGCCGACGTCGCCAGCGAAGTCGATGCCACCGTCGGCATCATTGTCGAGCCCGTCGAAGCACTGGCCGGGCGCGATCCCGACGATCGAGTCGTGGAGCCGCAAGCGCGGCCTGATGACTCCGTTGTGCGGGTCGGTGAAGAGGGGGCCCGCGTTCAGCGCGTTCCGGATGTCGCTCGCCGAGGCCAACGGAAGCAGGCTGCGAAGCACCGCGATCGCCCCGGCCACGTGTGGCGTCGCCATCGAGGTGCCCGACGCCGACGCAAAACTACCGCCCGGCGACGCCGAGACGACAGAGGCCGCGGGCGAGAAATAGTCGATCAGAGCGTTCGAATTGCCCGGCCCGTAGCTCCCCAGTGAGTCCCTGATTCCACCAATGGCCAGCGCCGATGAGATACAAGCCGGCGCGTGGATGTTGGCGTGGTCGCCGTCGTTCCCCGAGGCCGCGGCCACGTTGATGCCGAGCGCGACGAGGGCATCGATCGCGTTTCGCGTCGCCGAGTTCTGGTTGTCACATTTCGTCTGGCTCGAATAGGCGCCGCTACCCAGGCTCAAGTTGACGGCCGCCACGTTTACGCCGGTCAACCCGGCCACCCAGTCGAGGCCGGCGATCATGTCCGAGCTGAAGCTCAGCGCGCAGGGATCGGCGCTCGGCGGCGGGCAATCCTCGGCGCCCGTGAACTTGCTGAAGATCTGGACCGCTACCAGGTCGGCGCCGGGCGCCACGCCGTGGCTGGTCGATCGCCAGCCGGCCGCGATCCCGGCCACATGGGTCCCGTGGAAGCAATCGGACGAGTAGCTGCAATCGGCGCCGGATCCGGGGCCGAACTCGGTGCTGCCGCCGCCGGGACAATCCGAGCCGGCCGAGAAACAGGCCTCGGCCACGACACGTCCGCCGAAGAATGGATGGGTTGCGTCGACGCCGGTGTCGAGCACGGCGACGGCGACCCCGCTGCCGTCGAAGCCGGCGGCGAAACTCGTGTCCGCGCCGGCGGTGACGACGCTTTCAACCAGGCTGGGCGTCAGCAGTCGGTCGATTTCGATCGAGACCACCATTCGGTCGCGTTCGAGTTTCGCGAGCATTTCCGGCGTGGCGTCGAGAGCGATCAGCGGCCGGTCGACGAAGGCACGTGCCCGGTGAGAAGCATCCATGCCAATTCGGTGGCCGAGTTCGGCCTGTTCGAAACCGATGGCGAGGCGCGAGATCTCGGCCTCCAGCGAGGAAGAGCGTGACGACGGCGTCGGCGCCGCGATCTCCACGATGACGCGGGCCTTGCCCCGCTCGAGGGCCCGTCGATCGGCTTCCGGCGGGACCGTTGCCGCGCCCGAGGCGGTGGGCGACATGCAGGCAAGCCCCACACACAACCCTGCGATCCAGCACGCAGAAGTTCGAATCGCTTTTCCGGATGCGCTCATCAATCCACGGTCTCGCTAGGCCACGCCCTGGGCGGATTCTAACTGATCTCAACGATCGGTAACTCGGCCGCCAATCTGTATGATCCGCGCGATGAGTGAAGCCGCCCGAGACCTGATCGACTTCATCGATCGCTCCCCGACGCCCTACCACGCGGTATCCGAGGTGGCTCGCAGGCTGCATGAGGGGGGTTTCAGCGAACTCGCTGAGCGAGACCGTTGGACGCTCTCGCCCGGGGATCGCCGCTATGTGGTGCGTGGCGATGGTTCGATCCTCGCGTTCGAGCTCGGCGCCAAGGCCCCGGCCGAGGCCGGCTTCCACGTCATCGGCGCCCATACGGATTCGCCCAACCTGCGTCTGAAACCGAGCGCGGACGTCACGGCCCACGGCTACCGGCAGCTCGCTGTGGAGCCGTACGGCGGGTTGTTGCTCCACACCTGGTTGGACCGCGACCTCTCCCTCGCGGGTCGTGTGAGCCTCGAAGAGAGCGCGGGCCTGCGGACCTGTCTCGTCGATTTCGAACGCCCGCTGCTTCGGGTACCGAATCTGGCGATCCACCTGTTTCGCGAGCTGCGTGAGCAGGGCCTGAAGCTGGACGCCCAACAGCACGCAGTTCCTTTGCTAGGTCTCGAGAACGCAGCGCCGCTGCGCGAGCTGTTGGCCAGTGAACTTGCGCGTCAGGGAACTGCTGAGGTCGCCGCCAGCGCGATCCACGGTTTCGATCTGATGGCCTACGACGTCCAGGGCGCGACCCTGGCAGGTGCCAACGATGAGTTCGTGAACGCGGCGCGACTGGACAACCTGGCATCGTGCCACGCTGCGATCACGGCGCTCGCGGGTGGCGCAACCGAAACCCTGCCCGACTTCGCCCGACTCGTGATCCTGCACGACCACGAGGAGGTCGGAAGCCGCACCGCACAAGGTGCCGCCGGGTCGTTCCTCGAGGACGGGCTCGCCAGGCTGGTGTCCGCGGCCGGCGATACTGGAAGTGAGGGCATGGCGCGCGCCATCTCGCGCTCGATGCTCATCAGTGCGGACATGGCACACGCGGTGCACCCGAACTACGCCGACCGCCACGAGCCCGGACATCGCCCCGTGATCGGGGCGGGGCCGGTCATCAAGGCCAATGCAAACCAGTCCTACGCGAGCGACGCCGTCACCATCGGACACTTCAGCGCGCTGTGTCGCGGGCTCGAGATCGAGCCGCAGCATTTCGTCACCCGCAGCGATCTCGGCTGCGGCAGCACCATCGGGCCGATCTCGGCCGCGCGGCTCGGGCTTCGCACCGTGGATGTCGGCAATCCGATGCTCTCGATGCATTCCTGCCGAGAGATGGCCGGAAGCGCCGACGTCGCGCCGATGATCCAGGTCTTGAGCGCGTTCCTCGCGTTGCCGATCCAGGGGATATGAACCCCGCTCCCGATCCGTTCGCCCCGTTCGAGGCGAAGATGCGCGGCATCGGGCTGCCGGATCTTGCGATTCGGGCGTTCCGGACGGCCTACGAGCAGCTCGTCTCCGGAGCGACCGGGCTTCTCGATCGCGGCCAGATCCGCTCCCCCGGCAAGGTTCAATCCGCCGCCGGTCTCGGTGACGATGCCCGGAAGGCCGGGGTCGCCGCACTCCCCCACACGGTCGTGATCAAACTGAACGGCGGGCTCGGCACTTCGATGGGCATGACCCGGGCCAAGTCCCTGCTGACGGTCAAGGAAGGCCTCTCGTTCCTCGATGTGACGGCGCGGCAGATGGAGGTGTTGGCTGCGAAGCACGGCGCCCGCGTGCCGCTCGTCCTGATGAACAGCTTCCGGACCCGGGAAGACTCGATCGAAGCGTTGTCCCGCTATCCGGGACTGTCCTGTGGGTTGCCCGGGGATTTTCTGCAGCACCGCGTTCCGCGGATCCTCGCGGAAGATCTGAGCCCGGTGGTCTGGCCCGCCGCGCCCGAGAACGAATGGTGCCCGCCGGGACACGGCGACATCTATACCGCGTTGGTGACTTCGGGAACCCTCGACTCGCTGATCGATGCCGGCCGACGTTATGCGTTCGTTTCGAACTCGGACAATCTCGGTGCGGTGCTGGATCTGGCGCTGCTCGGCTGGTTCGTCGCTAGCCGCGCTCCCTTCGCGATGGAGGTGAAGCGGCGGGGCCAGGCGGACCGCAAGGGCGGGCATCTGGCAGCGCTCGCCAACGGTCGCCTCGCACTTCGCGAACTCGCCCAGTGTCCGGAAGACGAACTCGACGAGTTTCAGGACGTATCGCGTTTTCACTATTTCAATACCAACAACCTGTGGATCGATCTCCACGCGTTGAAGGCGGAGCTGGTCGCGCGCGAGTCGGGCCTGGCACTCCCGATGATCCGCAATGAAAAGCCGGTGGATCCGACCGACGCATCCTCTCCGCGTGTCTATCAGTTGGAGACGGCGATGGGCGCGGCCATTTCGCTGTTCGAGGGCGCCCAGGCCATCCAGGTCGATGCCGACCGGTTCGCGCCGGTCAAGACCACGAACGATCTGCTTCGCATCTGGTCCGATGCCTTCATCCTTTCCGATGATCTCCGCGTCGTTCCTGCACCGGGAAGCGCCGGGGATGGCCTGTACGTCGATCTCGATGGCACCTTCTTCAAGCGCGTCCCGGACCTCGAGGAGCGCCTCCCCCACGGGCCGCCGTCACTCGTCGGCTGCCGGCGCCTTGTCGTTCGAGGGGACGTGCACTTCGGTCGGGATGTCTGCATCGAGGGCTCGGTCGAGATCGCGGCCCCGGACGGGGAGCGACTCGACCTGGCGGATGGCACCAAGCTCGCGGGCTAGCGCGCCGCGCTCAGTGCAGCGTGACGTTGCGCGCGCGCAGGGTCTTCAGGTGCGTCTCGATCCGTTCGGCTTCCGGTGCGCCCGGGACCAGTTCGAGATAGTGCTCCAGGTCGTCGATGGCCGGGCCCGTGAAGCCGAGCTGCGCCTGGAGCAGGCCACGGTCCCGCAACTCGCCTGCTAGTTCCGGGGCGACGAGCAGCAGGCGGTCGCAGCAATCCAACGCGCCTAGCCAATCGCCCCCTTTGACGTGGGTGTTCTTCAGGTTGCCGATCATCCGCGCGAGGATCTCGCGGACCGAAGCGGCCCGCAGCAGGGATGGGTCGAAGACCGCGTTGGCGCCCATGGCGGAGCGCAACCGCTCCTCGCACTCCGCAGGACTGACGACGCAACCATGGAAGGCATCGAGTACCACCGGCGGCTCGGTTTCGGTCCGCACCAGGAAGTGGGCCGGGAAGGAGACCCCGCGCAATGGGAAGCCCGCGCGGTTGCCGACTTCGATGGCCAAGATGGCGAGGGTGATGGGGATCCCCTTGCGCCGCTCGAGGACCTGGTCGAGATAGCTGTTGCGCGGGTCCTGGTACTCCGACTCGTTGCCGCTGAACCCCTCGTCGCGGAGGAAGGCGAGGAGCGTCTCCGCGCGGGCGGCATCGTCGTCGCAGCTCGCCAGGCGCTCGCGCGCTGCCTGGCCTAGCCGGTCGAGTTCGTTGCGAGCCGCGGCCTCATCGACGTCGTCGCAAAGATCGTCGGCGAGCAAGAGGGCGGCGTCGCCCAGCCCGAGATCGCTGCCGGCGAGCAGCGCCTCGGCCTGGACACGGAATCGCTGACCGACGGGACGTGAGGACACCCCGCACAGGTACCCGAGAGTGTGCACCGATTGCAACGGGAGGGCTGTGGCGTGATGGGACAGGCGCCAGGGGGTAGACTGCCGGACCATGTCGTCTTCCCTGCTTCGCCGAGAAATTGCCGGTGTACCGGTGGCCGAGATCGCGCGAGATTTCGGCACGCCCACCTACGTGTACGACGCGGCTCGAATCATCGAACGCATCGGCGATCTCGCTCCCTTCGACGTGATCCGGTACGCCCAGAAGGCGAACTCGAACCTCGCGATTCTCGACCTCTGCCGCCGCCAGGGCGTCCTCGTGGACGCGGTTTCGGCCGGCGAGATTCATCGCGCCCTGGCCGCCGGCTACAGCACCCAGGGTGAACCGCCGCCGATCGTCTACACCGCTGATCTTTTCGACAAGGAATCTCTCGAACTCGTCGTCGAGCACGGCATCGCGGTGAATTGCGGCTCGCCGGACATGATCGATCAGTACGGAGCCGAGGTGGATGGCGGCGAGATCACCCTGCGCATCAACCCGGGCTTCGGTCACGGCCATAGCCAGAAGACGAACACCGGCGGCGAGCACTCGAAGCACGGGATCTGGCACGAGGATCTCGCGGAGTGTCAACGCAGAGCCGAGCACCGTGGCCTGGCGATCTCGGGTGTGCACGTCCACATCGGCTCGGGTGCGGACCTCGAGCATCTGGCCGGCGTCGCGGGAGCGGTGGAGAAGCTGGCGCTCTCGGTCGGCAGCAGTGTCCACACCGTGAGCGCCGGGGGCGGGCTCCCGGTCCCGTACCGAGCGGGCGATCCCACCATGAACGTGGCCGCCTACTTCCGCTTGTGGGACGAGGCGCGCAAACGATTGGAAGATCGCTTCGGCCACAGCGTCCGGATCGAGATCGAACCCGGCCGCTATCTGGTTGCCGAGGCCGGGACGCTCGTCACCGAGGTGCGCGCGCGCAAGCGTCAGGGCGCCAACGATTTCGTACTGGTCGACGCTGGCTTCAATGTCCTGGCGCGGCCGGTCATGTACGGCGCCTATCATCCGATGTCGCTCGCGCCCGCGGACGACGGGCCCCGCGAGCTGCGGGATCTCGTGGTGGGCGGCCCCCTCTGTGAATCCGGCGACATCTTCACCCAGGAAGAGGGCGGCTTCGTCCGTACCCAGCGCCTACCGGACGCGAAGGTCGGAGATCTGCTGCTGATCGAATGCGCCGGCGCCTACGGCTTCGTGATGGCATCGAACTACAACAGCAAGCCGCTGCCCGCCGAGGTGCTGGTTTCCGACGCCAAGGCGGTGTGCGTGCGAGCCCGTCAGAGCGTGGAAGATCTCACGCGGCTGGAGATCGTTCCCTCGCATTGACGGGGTCTTGGGCCCGACTTCTGCACATGCATTCGGGGCAGACGGGGCTCAGGTTGGTGCGCAGAAATGCCGATTCCAGCGTTGATGCGCGCTATCCCATTCCTCCTGATCATCGTTCACCTTCTTGCCGGTTGCGACGGAACCCGTGCGATTGCGGAGGTTCCCGAGGAGATCCAGGGGATCTGGAAGACGGACGCGGCACGCTACCAGAAGCGATTTCTCGAAGTGCGCCGCAAGGAAGTCATCCTCGGCGTCGGGACTGTCGAACTCGACCGTCTCGCGATCGACCGGGTCGATTTCAAGAAAGAGGGCGAGGCTCGCATCTTCCGGCTGCACTACATGGCTGACGAGGGCTATGCCGACCATCTCGAGCTCGTGGTCTCATCGATGACGAACCCGACCCTCAGGGTCGGAAAGATCCCGTTCAAATGGCGTCGCAAGAACACCCGCTGAGCGGATTCACGCTCATCGAACTCAGCTTCGTGGTGGCCATCATCGGCCTGCTGGCGGCGACTGCCATGCCGGCGTTCCGGACCTATCAAGAGCGCGCCCGGGGTAGCCAGGTGATCGTTCACATGAAGTCGATCGAGACCGCGGTCGACACGTTCGAATCCAGCGGCGGAACGCTCCCGGCCAGCCTGGCGGATGTCGGCATGGACACCCTGCGCGATCCCTGGGGCAATCCCTACCAGTACACGAACCTGGGGAATTCTCCGCCGGGAAAGGCCCGCAAGGACAAGTTCCTGGTCCCGATCAATTCCGACTACGACCTCTGGAGCAATGGGCCAGACGGCCGTTCCGTGGCACCCCTGACCGCGAAATCGAGTCGCGACGACATCATCCGGGCCAACGACGGAAGCTACTATGGTCGCGCCTCCGCCTACTGAGCGCTGGGCGTTCCTGAAGACCCGCCTCGGGCGGCGTCTCTTCGTCGCTTTCGCGTGGGCCGCGATGACACCGATCGGCGTACTCGCGCTGCTGTCCTGGGTGCAGGTCGGCGACGAGCTGCACAGGCAAAGCCGGGATCGCCTCCACCAGGCGGCGCGGGCCTCGGGCATGCGGATCATCGAGAAGCTCAATGCCGTAGAAGCCGAATTGGCCGATACCTCGTTCGAGGATCGGCATCCTCGCTTTCTCGATCGCATCGAGAAGGCAGTGGTTCGTCTGGATTGGTGGGGGTTGGACGGCTCGGTGCAATCGGTACTGGGAGTGCAAGACAACGACGATCGACTGAAGCCGCCCGCAGCCGGCGTGAGACTCGAGACCATCGAAGCTCCTGATCGGACCGCACTCTGGCTTCTCGTCGCGGCCGGCGAGGCCGGCGAAGGCTGGGCCGCGCAACTCGATCCAGCCGCTCTCTTCGATCACGGCCCGACCAACGTCTTGCCGGTCGCCGGGGAGTTCTGTGTCGAAGCGGGCGATCGACGACTCGGCTGTAGCTTCGAAGATCCCCTACCCCAGGTTCGGGCGGAGCTGAGAGAGGGCGCCCCGGGCTTCGAGTCGTGGACTGTCGCTGGCGAACCTCATCTGGGAGTGCGCTGGCCATTGTTTCTCCAGGCTCGCTACGGCGTGCCCACCTGGACCGTCACCGTCTCCGAGCCACGCGCGATCGCGCTTGCCGCCGCTTCCACTTTTCGCAGGCTGATTCCGCCGACCGTGGTGCTCGCCGCCCTGGTGCTCGCGATCGTGACAGCGATCCAGATCCGGCGCCGTCTGGTTCCACTCGAGAACCTGACCGAGGGAACACGTCGCATCGCGGCAGGTGATTTCTCCTTCGATGTCGAAATCGACGGCGACGACGAACTCGCCGAGTTGGCGGACGCGTTTCGCTCGATGACCGAGCGGGTGTCATCCCAGTTCGAATCGATGGAGCAGTTGATCGAGGTGGACCGTCAGATCCTCGCGAGCAACGATCTCGACGAGCTTCTCGAGTTTGCGCTCGAGGCGCTCTCCAGCTTGTACCCCGCGCCTCGGCTCGCGATCCATCATCACGCACCGCGAGCGAGCGTCGCTTCGCTGATCGAGCGGAGCCAGGACAGGGTCGATCGTCGAGAGATTCAGCTGGCGTCGGAGCCGGCGACCGGCCTCGATGTGTCGCCCTATCGCGTTCTCGATCCGGCGCTGGTTCCGATCGAGATCAGCGCCGGACGGGATTCCACGCTGGCCGTCGCGATCCGGTTTCCCATGCAGGTGGGCGTCGCCGGCTACGGGGCCCTCTGGGTCTGGCTGTCGTCCCGATCCGAGATCGATCCGGGCAAGAGTCTTCTGGTCAGTCAGTTCGCCTCGCAGCTCGCGGCGGCACTCCACGGGCTCAGTCTGCGCGGGGAGCGTGAGAGACTGCTGAACTTCGACGGTCGTACTGGCCTCCTCAACGCGACCGGACTTCGAGGGCTCGTTCGAGAGCGGATCGCCGAGGCGGACGAACGCGGGACCGTCGTCGCACTGGCTGAAGTCTCCCTCCAGGGCATCGACCGCGTCGCGCGAACGAGTGGTCGGTCCGATGCTGACCGCCTCGTCCGAAAGCTCGCCGAGGCGGTCACGCGAGAGACCGGCGCCCAGGTCGGACGTCTCGGGGACGACACCATCCTTGCCGTGTTCGATACGACCGAGCGGACAGCGGTTCCGGCGGAGATTCGCATCATCGGCAAGGCGCTCTACGAGGCGCTCGAGACCGAGGACCGGGAGCACAGCTTCGAACCCGCGACCGGGGTCGCCGTCTATCCGACGGATGGCGATGGAGCGGACGCCCTGATGCAGAAGGCGAGCCAAGCCTGTCGCCACGCGGTCGGGTCGGCCTCGGCCGAGGTCGCGTTCTTCTCATCTTCCATGCAGGTCACGGCCCAGGCCCGAGCCCAGATCGAGCGCGATCTCGCTGCCGCGGTGAGCCGGGAGGAGCTACGGCTGTTCTATCAGCCGATCCTGGATGCCCATTCACGAGAGGTCGTTGCCGCCGAGGCGTTGGTCCGCTGGCAGCACCCCGAGCGAGGGCTGATTCCGCCGGATGAGTTCATTCCGATCGCCGAGGAGAGCGGGCTGATCCAGGGGATCGGGAGCTTCGTGATGCGGCGTGCTTGTGAAGACCTCGCTGCATGGTCGGCGCGGGGGCTGGCGCCGATTCATGTGTCGGTCAACGTCGCTACCGCGCAGATACGGGCCGGGAATCTGCTATCCGAGGTGCAGGGAGCGCTGTCGATGTCGGGCGCGTCGGCATCGTCGCTCGGGATCGAGTTGACCGAGAGTTCGTTGGTTGCAGGGGACCTTGCAACCCATGAGATGATTTCGGCTGTCCGACGCCTCGGCGTCGCCGTTTCGATCGACGATTTCGGGACCGGCTACTCCTCGCTGTCGTATCTGCGCCGGCTTCCGGTCGATATCTTGAAGCTCGATCGAAGCTTCCTCGAGGGCGTTCCCGCGGAGGTGGGTGCCTCGGCACTGGTTCTATCTATCCTTGCGATGGCTCAGACGCTCCACCTTACGGTGGTTGTCGAGGGGGTGGAGACATACGAGCAGCTCGAGTTCCTGCGGGGCGCGGGCTGCGACCGCGTCCAGGGCTACCTGTTCGCGCGACCGCTGGCCGAGCCGGAGTTCCTGGAGTTCCTCGCGAAAGGCGTCGACCTCGACTAACGGCCCTTCTCTGCGCCGGGAGCGGCAGCCAGGCGTTGGGCCATCGAGCGGATCACGCGCAACGCCATCGCCGGGTTCGAGGTCAGGAAGCGTTCCAGCTCTGCTTCGTTGAGCACGATGGCCCAGGCCTCCCCGGCCGCCCGTAACGTCGCTGTTCGCGGCCGACCCGCCAGGGTGCCGACATCTCCGAGGATGAGCCCTTCGCCGGTGGCTCTGGTGATCTCGCGATCGTCGCGGGAGACCGCGACGGTTCCGCGGAGCAGCAGGAATGCGTAGGACGTTCCTTCACCTTCCGCGCACAGCGTTTCGCCGTCCTCGAAGCGGACGAAGAAGCTGCGGAAGGCCTGCTTGCGGCAGATCGATATCAGTAGCGGGTCCACCAGGGATTCGATCAGCGCCTCGACTTCATCATCATCGAGGTTGCTGCGCCGGGCCGCTTCCAGGAGTTCCGACGAGGAGCCGTCACCGAGCGCCGCGCTCACGCGGGCCAGGACCGAGCCGACGCTACCGGGTCGCTCGGCCGGGTCGACATGCAGCAGACTCATCACCAGGTCTTCGAGCTCCGGGGAGCAATCGGCTCGGTGCTCGGAAAGCGGCGGCAGGCCAAAGCTGGCGCCGGGCTCGAGCGTCACCAGGTCCGGGCGATTGGCGAGGTGGATTCCGGTCGCCAGCGCCCAGGCCGTAGCCCCGAGGCTCCAGAGGTCCGTTCGCAGGTCGTACTCGTCGAAGCGCTCATCGCGTTGTTCTGGTGCCTGGTAGCCGCGGGTGCCGACGCTGAACGGAAGCAGCCCCCTCGCCAGCCGCGATGCCTGTGAGACGCCGAAGTCCGTGAGCACGAAACCGCCTTGTCCGTCGAGCAGCACATTGGCCGGCTTGATGTCGAGGTGAAGGACCGAAGCGCGGTGCGCCACCTCGAGGGCGCCAAGGACGTCGCCTAGCATCTGCCAGACGGTTGCCTCCGATATCTGGCCCTCCATCGGCATGAGGTCTCGCAAGCTGCCCGCCGGGAAGTACTGCATGACGACGTAGGCGGAATCTTCCTCCAACGACCAGTCGTAGACCCGCGGAATGCGCCGGTCGCGCGTGGCGAGCATGGCGGCGAGTTCCCGCCGCAGCATCTCCGTCGCGTTCTGGCGCGAGGTGCCCAGGATCTTGATGGCGACGCGGTCCGGCGGGCTGTCGTCGCGCCGCGGATCGTGGTCGAGGCAGCGTGCAAAGAAGACCGAGCCGAACGATCCCCGGCCGAGTCGCTTGATCAGGCGATAGCGGAAGCGTGCGCGCAGCTCGGTGCCAAGACCCGGTGCCGAGAGCGGCTCCGGCCGCTCACTCCCGGAATTCGCGCCGCCGGCCATTCCGGTCGGCTCGGCGATGACCGTGTGATCCCCGCCGGTGAGGTCGGAGCGGACGGTGTCGGTGGCCTTCTCTGAACTCACTCGGGGTGCAACGGTCGGCCCGCGGCCCAACTTGAGGCGGCAAGAATCTGGGGAAACGTCCCGTCAAAACGGCGTTTTCGCGCGATCGGGTCGTGTCGGCCCCCGTCTTTCGGCGGCGCGGGTACACTCCGGCTGCCCGAGTCCGGGCGGGGAGTGTCACGAATGGCCGTCGAAGAACGCGTTCTGCGCGAGCTGTGCAATCTGACGCTCGAACGGACCCAACTGCCCGAACTCGGCGCCCGGGAAGAGGGCAAGGTTCGCGACAGCTATATCGGAGAGAAGCGCCGCACGATCGTCGTCAGCGACCGCATCTCCTGCTTCGATGTGGTGGTGGGCACGATTCCACTGAAGGGGCAGGTGCTGAATCAGCTGGCTGGTTTCTGGTTCGAACGTTCGCGCGACGTCGCGGCGAACCACCTGATCGAGATCCCCGATCCGGCCGTTTCGATCGTGCACGAAGTCGAGATCCTTCCGGTGGAGTTCGTGATGCGTGGCTATCTCACGGGTGTCTCGAATACCTCGATCTGGACCGCCTATGAAAAGGGTGCGCGCGAGTACTGCGGCCATCGGCTGCCCGAGGGGATGACCAAGCACCAACGTCTCGCGGAGCCCATGCTGACTCCGACGACCAAGGCGGCCAAGGGCGAACACGACGAGCTGACCTCGCGCGCGGCGCTCCTCGAGGGCGGTGCGGTATCGGAGGAGATCTACGACAAGGCCGCCGCGATCTCGCATCGGCTGTTTGCAGCCGGCCATGAGTTTGCCGCGAGTCGCGGCATGATCCTGGTCGACACCAAGTACGAGATCGGACTCAACGATGCCGGCGAACTGATCGTGGCCGATGAGATCCATACACCGGACAGCTCGCGCTACTGGTATGCGGATTCCTACGATGTGGCGATCGCCGCAGGCGACGATCCGAAATCCCTCGACAAGGAATATGTCAGGCGCTGGCTCGCGAATGAACACGGCTATCGCGGTGAGGGCCCGCCACCCGCGCTCACCGAAGACGTCCGCGTCGAAGCCGCGCTCCGCTACATCGAGGCCTACGAACGGGTTACCGGCCTCGATTTCGAGGCGAATACCGAGCCCCCCGAAGAGCGAATCCGCCAGAACCTCGGGCTCTAGCCCGTGAGCGAGAATAGCGGGGGCGCTGAGGGCCAGGCAGCGGACGCGACGCAGGATGCCGAGGAAACGCCCTTCGGCCCGACCTATTCGAACTACGTCCTGGCCATCCTGTTCATCGCCTACGTCTTCAACTTCATCGATCGCACGATCCCGTCGATGTTGGTCGAGCCGATCAAGGCCGATCTTGGTGTCAGTGACACCCAGATGGGATTCCTGACCGGTACGATGTTCGCGTTGTTCTACGCCACCATGGGTATCCCCATCGCGCGGCTCGCCGATGTCTGGGTGCGGAAGAACATCATCTCGATCGGCCTCGGCCTGTGGAGTCTGATGACGGCCGCTTCCGGGCTCGTGCAGAGCTTCGGCCAGATGGCAGCGGCCCGGATCGGTGTTGGTGTCGGTGAAGCCGCGCTTTCGCCGCCGGCGCACTCGATGATCGCCTCGTACTTCTCGGCATCCCGACGTGCCACGGCGCTCGGGATCTATGCCATGGGCATCCACATCGGGATCCTGATCGGCGCCGTCGCCGGCGATTTCCTCCGCGAAGTCTGGGGCTGGCGCGTGGCCTTCATTGCCGTCGGCCTGCCGGGCCTCGCGCTGGCATTGCTGGTCTGGTTCACGGTGAAGGAGCCGCCCAAGCTCAGCCAGGGCTCCCCGCCGACGGTGCCCGAGGTCTTCCGCTACCTGTGGAACCTCAGGTCGTTTCGACATCTCTCCTTTGCTTCCGGGCTCACGGCCTTCGGCGGCTACTCCTTTGCCTCCTGGGCGCCAACCTATCTAGAACGCGTCCTGGGAATGGTCGGGACTGAGCGCGGCTTGAAGTACGGGATCGTGCTCGGTGTCGGTGGTGCGATCGGTTCGGTCCTCGCGGGCTGGCTCTCGGATCGCTTCGGGAAGAGCGACCTGCGCTGGTGGATGTGGGTACCCGCGATCGCCACCGTCGGTCCGCTGCCCTTCACGCTCATGTTCTTCTTCCACACCGACGCCAACGCGGCCTTCGCCTGGGTCTTCCCGGGTCTGATCATCGCGGCGATGTATCAGGCACCTGTCTTCGCAACCGTGCAGTCGCTGGCAAAGGATCAGATGCGCTCGGTCGCATCCGGCATCCTGTTGCTCGTCATCAACCTCGTGGGCTACGCCTGCGGCCCTCCGACGGTCGGGTTTCTCACGGACTACGTTTTCGATGGCCATGGCGTCGAGGCGATTCGTTATTCGATGTCGCTGGTGCTGATCGTCGTCGGCGTCTGGGGACTGGTGCACTTCCTCCTGGCCGCGCGGACAGTCGAGGCCGATCTGCGCGCCAGAAACGCGTGACGCCGGACGTCGAGATCCTGACCGAGGCGGACCTGGAAGCCGCTGCCGAGGTGCTCGGTCGCGCATTCCGTGACAACCCCATGAACGTGGCCGTGATCGGCGCCGACGGAGACCGCCGGGAAGCGTGCAATCGCGCCGGCGTGGCGGCCTATCTGCCGGCGGCGCTCGAAGCCGGGCCGGTCTGGGGCGCGTGGCGGGAGGGTCGGTTATGCGGCGTACTCATTGCGATGCCGCCGGGTGGCTTTCCGCTGCCGGTGCCCGGGTTACGCGCCTGGTGGCGCTTGCTTCGGGTCCAGCGCCCCGGTCTGGTCCGTCGCTGGGGCAACGTTGCCGCGGCGTTGTTCGATCTGCATCCCGACGAGCCGCACTGGACCTTGGCCACGCTGGGCGTCGATCCATCCGCCTGGCGGTCCGGGGTCGGCAGCGAACTGCTCTTCGCATTGCTCGAGCACGTTTCCGAATGGCCCGCTCCGATCTACCTCGACACCGATCGTGCCGAGAACGTCGTGTTCTATCGGCGTGCTGGTTTCGAGCCCCGTGGTACGGTCGAGATCGAGGGCGTCACGGTCCATCGCATGCTGCGGCTCGCTTCATGAAGGCCGCTGGCAGCGCTACGTCCGTGTGCCACCCTCTCGAACGATGATGGAGCAAAGCGCCGCCACGCGACCGCTGCGTCCGGACGACGGCCGTCTTGTCCGGGGTCGCAAGAGCCGTGCACGCATTCACGCGGCGGCTCGCGAGCTGTTCCGCGAGCGCGGCTTCGACGCCACGACCTTGCGTGCGATTGCCGCCCGCGCCGGGATGGGGGCGAGTTCGATCTATCGCCACATCCGCTCCAAGGAAGAGTTGCTCGTCGAGCAGTTGAGCGATCTGCAGGAGGAGGGCTGGCAGCGCTTCCGCAAGGGCGAGGATCGGGTCGCACCGGCTCGGGAGCGGATGCGCCGCTTCCTGGATGCCGAGCACGAACTGCTCGCCAAGGATCCCGACCTCACCACGATTGCACTTCGCGCGACGACCCACCCGGAAGCCCGAGTCGCCCGGCGTGTGCTGGCGCTTCAGGACCGCACCATCGGCCTGCTGACCGAGATCCTGATGTCCGCCCGCGGTCGCGGCGAACTGCGGCGCGGCGCAGACGTGTTGATCGCGGCCCGGACCATCGCCCACCTGACCAATGGCGCGCGCATCTCCTGGGCCAACGGTCTGCTCGACGCGGATGGATGCCGCGCTGCCGTCGACGCCGCGGTTTCGCTCCTGTTCGACGGTCTTGCTTCCGACTGAAGGAGCAGGCTGCGTTGCCTGACGCTGGCGCCAGAAACGTTAGGCCAGGCCCAGCTCCTTGCGCTTCTCGGCCGTGAACCTGGCGAACGCCTCGCCGTCCCAGGCGCGATGCTCGCCGCGGCGGAAGGCCCTTGCATTGCGCCAATAGTTCCAGGCGTTGAGCCGGTTCTCCGCGGCGTTGTCGCGCTCCTTGATCACCTTGGCGGGTACCCCGGCCACGATCGAGTTCGGCGCAATGAGCTTGCCCTCGGTGACGACGGCTCCGGGAGCCACGATCGAGCCTCGACCAATCACGGCGCCGTCCATGATCACGGCATTGATCCCGATCAGACAATCGTCCTCGACGACGGCACCGTGTACGGTGGCGTGGTGCGTGATCGAACAGAATTCGCCAATGATCGTGGGATTGTCGTAGCCGATGTGGATCATGGCGAAGTCCTGAACGTTCGTGTGAGCGCCGATGCGCACTTCCTGGGCCTCGGCGCGAATCACGCACTTGGGCCAGAGGGAGGCTTCGGCGCCAACCTGGATCTTGCCGTAGAGCTCGGCGCTGGCCGCGATCCACGCGGTGGGGTCGATCTGTTGCACGCTCTCGCTACTCCTCGCTCGGGGCGCTGGGCGGTGTCTTGGGGACGCGGCGCACACGGTAGCCGCGCCCGACGAGGAGCTGGGGCAGGCCCTGGTCGCCGACCATGTGGGCGGCGCCGACCGCGACGAAGGGTCTGTGGCCCTCGGTGATCAGCCGCTCGATGCCGGCCGCCATGTTGTGGTTGCGCGCAACGATGACGGGGTCGCTGATCTCCTCGGGTGTCGCCTGGCCCAGGACTTGCCGCTCGATCCAGTCGAGATCCCCTTTCTGCCAGGCGTCGATCATCTGATCGGCCGCTTCGGCGAACTCGGTCCGTCCCGAATCCTCCTCCGAGCCGCCCGCGGATGGCTCTTTCGTTGGCGGAGCGAGTGCCGCCTCGAGCGAATCGCGCAGCATCTCCTCCTGGAATTCGGCCGGGAGCGCGTCGAGTGTGGCCAGCTGGCTGTCCAGCGTCTCGAGCCCCACGGTGGGCAGGGAGGGTGCGGCGTCAACGGTGAGCTTGCTCTCCACGCCCTTGTCGAATTCGAAGCCGCCGCTTTCGACCGCCGTGCTCATTACCATCAACCAGACCGCCCAGGGCTTTACCGAGCGGACCGATTCCTCGGATGTACCACTCGCCTCGAGCCACTGGCGCACGAGTTCGCCGGTTTCGGGCGAGACCGCTTCGAACAGGCCCTGGTCGGCGAACAGGCCGACCTTGGCAAACGCGATGCGGATCGCCTCGGGCTCGAGCTCGGACATCCGGAGCTCCAGGGCGAGGACGTCGGAATCGTCCAGGGCCGCCTGGATGGCCGGGTCGAACTCGTAGCTGCTGCGGCCGATGTGGAGCGTGCCGAGGAGGTGGAGGGGCTCGCCCGTGGGGGCTACCGCCTCCCAGAGGAGCAGCTGGCCGGTCTCGATCGGCGGGACGAGCGGCTTCGATGTCGCGCAGCCGAAGCCGAGCGGGCCCAGCAGCAGGGCCAGCGCCCAGGCGAGTCCGGTACGATGCGTCATCTCAGAAGTCCCCCAAGCTGCTGCGAGGGTACCGATTCCCCACGGGGCCACAGGGCCCTGCCAGCTTGCGCCTCGGGGTCCCGATTCCTACCCTCCGCCGCTCCCGGGCCCCCGGCCCCGCGTCCGTCCGCGTCGACTCCCAGCTCGGAGTCCGCAGCTGCATCGACGCGAAAACACCAGAGAATCCAAAGTCATGGCGAAGAAGTCCCAGGTCCTGCGAGATCAGAAGCGGAAGCGACTGATCGCCAAGCACGCAGACAAGCGCGCGGGCCTCCGCAAGCGCTTGAACGATCCCGAGGTCTCGATCGAGGAGAAGCTCGAGATCCAGGAGCAGTTCGCGAAATTGCCGCGCAACTCCTGCCCGACCCGCCTGACCCGCCGCTGTGTTCTGACCGGCCGCTCCCATGCCGTCTACCGGAAGTTCGGCCTGTCGCGGATCATGCTCCGCGAGATGACGCTGCGTGGCGAACTGCCCGGTATGAAGAAGTCGAGCTGGTAAGCCCACTCCCGTTTCCGATCCATCCTCCAATTCGATTGCATGCCGGCCAGGTCCGGCGCGCAGCGAGCCGAAGGCGAGCGAAGTCAAAGTGAAGCCCGATATCCATCCCGACTATCACAAGGTCCTGTTCGTCGACAGCGCGACGGGCAAGGAGTGGGTCACCCGCTCCACCGTTACTTCCGAGAAGACCAAGGAAGTCGACGGGGAAGAGCTCCCGGTGATCACGCTCGAAATTTCGGCTGAGAGCCATCCGTTCTGGACCGGCCAACAGCGCTCCGTCGATTCGGAAGGCCGTGTCGATCGCTTCCGCAAGCGCTACGGCCAGGCCAAGGGTTAGAGCGATGTCCAAGCACTGCCAGCTCACCAACAAGGTCTCGAAGGCCGGACGCAACGTGGCGCACTCGAACACGAAGACGCCGCGCCGCTTCCAGCCGAACCTCCAGGTCGTCCATCTGAGGAGCGAAGCGCTCGGTCGCGAACTCGCGCTACGGGTTTCCACCCGCGCGATCCGCACCGTCCAGAAGCACGGCGGTCTCGACAACTTCCTCATCCACATGGACGAAGCGAAGCTGGCTCCCGAAGCCGTGAAGCTGAAGCGCAGGGTCCACAAGGCGCTTCGCTAGCGTCTTCGGCGCCACTCAGCGCCCAGCAGCAGAGCGGAGTAGGATCGCGGGTCCCACAGGAGGGACCCATGACTGACGCTGCGCTCGTTCTCGAAGACGAGCCCCGCCCGAAGCTCCGCCGCATCACCCTGAATCGGCCCGAGAAGCGCAACGCGCTCTCGAACCCGCTTCGCGGTGAACTCTTTGCCGCGTTGGAACGCGCCGACCGCGACCCCGAAGTCCACGTCATCGTGCTGCGCGGGGCGGGCAAGTGCTTCTCGGCCGGGTACGACCTCGGCAGCGACAGTACGAAGGATCAGCCGTACTTCTCCGCTGGCGGCGATGGCTTCTGGCCGCGCCATGTGGTCGAGGGCGCCTTCCGGATCTGGGATCTCGCGAAACCCGTGATCGCCCAGGTCCACGGCTACTGCCTGGCCGGCGGCTCGGAATTGATGGCGGCCTGCGATCTGGTCTACGTCTCCGAGGACGCGCAGATCGGCTACCCGCCGGTTCGCTTGATGAGCCCGCCGGACAACCAGTTCCACGTCTGGCTGGCAGGTTTTCGCAATGCCATGGAATTGATGCTCACCGGCGATTCGATCGATGGCGCGGAAGCGGTGCGCATGGGCCTCGCGAACCGATGCTATGCGAACGACGAGTTGGAAGACGCGGTGCTCGGAATGGCCGAGCGCATCGCCAAGATTCCGCCGGATCTCCAGCAGTTGAACAAGCGCTCGATCCATCGCGCGATGGAGATCCAGGGCATGCGCGCGGCGATCAAGGCCGGCACCGAGATCCAGGCGCTGGCCTTCCATCAGCGCTCGTCGCGCGAGTACCTGAAGGAGTTCGCCAAGGGCGTGACCCACGCCCTGGACAAGCGGGATGCGCAGTTCGGGGACTACCGGACCAAGGCGAAGGGCGATAAGTAGTTAACTTGACCGTTAACTAAATTTGACGTATGAATCGGGATCCCAACGGAGGAATCCCGATGAGCATCGTCCCCAAGGACTGGACCCCGACCGCCAGTGCGATCTTCTACGACGACCCCCGCGCTGCCATCGACTGGCTCGGCAAGGCCTTCGGTTTCGAAGCCCGGATCGTGGTCGACGGGCCAAACGGCGAGGTCGTGCATTCCGAGCTGGTGCTCGCGGACGCACTCATCCAGGTTGCCACGGCCGGCCGCATGCCCGGTTCCAAGAGCCCGAAGGATGTCGGCGGGGGCTACACCCAATCGCTCTATGTCTTCGTGGCCGATGTCGACGCGCACTGCGAGCAGGCACGTGCCGGCGGCGCCGAGATCATCCAGGAGCCCGTCACCCAGCACTACGGCGATCGCGTCTATGGCTGCCTCGATTGCGAGGGGCATCCCTGGTACTTCGGGCAGCGCGTCGACGATGCCGCATGGGAAGCCGCCAACAAGGAAGTGAACGGATGAGCGCGATCGACCCGGGAAAGCACTCGACGGCGTCCGATCCGCGGGTCGAGGCCGCGCAATGACGCAGCGACAGGTCCTGACGCCTAGCTTGGCCTACGACGATGCAGCGGCCGCGATCGAGTTCCTGTGTCGCGCGTTCGGTTTCACCGAGAAGTATCGGCTCGACATGCCCGATGGCTCGATCGGACATGCCGAACTCGAGATCGGGGGAGCCACGGTCTACGTCGCGACGACGTGGGAAGCCGGCGGCATGGCGAGTCCGCAGAATCTTCCCGCCGTTCATGCACAAGTGAACTGCGAGGTACCCGATGTCGACGCGCACTACGCACGCGCCAGCGCCGAGGGTGCCACCATCGCCGAACCGCCCGAGGACCAATTCCACGGGAGTCGCTCGTATCGCGCGATGGATCTCGAGGGGCACCGTTGGATCTTCTCGCAGTTCGTCCGCGAAGTTCCGGACGCCGAGCTGCGAGCCGCCGTCGAAAACGAGGAGTAGGAACATGACAGAAACAAAGCCCGCGGAAATGCCGCGAATCACGGCATACCTCTACTACGAAGACCTACGCGGAAGCGTGGACTGGTTGGTGAAGGCATTCGCCTTCCAGGAGCGGACGGATCACGCCGTGACGATGCCGGACGGGACGCTCGGGCACACCGAGATCCAGCTCGGCGACGATGGTGTCGTGATGATGGGACACCCGGGCCCCGACTATCGGAACCCGAAGCGACAGCACAATTCAGTGAGTCAGTTGTACGTCTACGTCGACGATGTGGAAGCACACTGTGCCAACGCGAAGGCGGCTGGCGCGGAGATCTCGACGGATCTCGAGGACACGTTCTACGGCGACCGCCGCTATACGGCGCTCGATCCCGAGGGCTTCGAGTGGACCTTCGCCACGAAGAAGCGCGAAGTGGCGCCCGAGGACTGGGATCCTTCGAGCTAGCGATGGCCGCCGCCTTCGATCTCGACAGCACGCTGGCAGCACTTGCGGATCCGACCCGCCGGCGCGTCGTGGACCTCCTGCGGGAAGAGCCACGTCGCGCCGGCGAGCTCGCCGATGCCTTCGATATGAGCCGCCCCGCGATGAGCCGACACCTTCGTGTGTTGCGAACGAACGGCCTCGTCGAAGAAGCGCGTGACCCCGAGGACGCGCGTGCACGGGTCTACCAATTGTGTCCTGAGCCCATCGACGAACTGCAGATCTGGATCAGCGAGGTCCAGCGCTTCTGGGACGATCAGCTGGACTCGTTCCGTCAGCTGGCGGAGCAGAAGAAGGCGGCCGCTCCGAAGGGGCGCAAGCGATGAGCCTCGAGACGCGCGTGCGCGCCCTGACCACGGTACCGCTCGATCCCGACGAGACGTTCACGCTCTTTACCGAGGCGGTCGATCGCTGGTGGCGTCGCGGACCGCGCTTTCGCGCCGCGATCGATGGCCAGGAGGGCGTGATGCGTTTCGAAGCCGGGGAAGGGGGTCGACTGCTCGAAGTCTACGGCTCCGGCAGAGATGAGTGCTTCGAACTCGGTCGCATCGTCGCCTGGGAACCCGGCAAGCGGCTCGTATTCTTGATGGGCGGCCGCGACTTCGCCGACGAGGAGTGGACCGAGGTCGAAGTGCGCTTCGAGGGGATCGACAAGGGCACCCGCGTCACGATCGAGCACTACGGCTTCGACGAACTCGGCATGGATCACGGCGTCTGGCACGGCCAGGGTCGCGAGGCGTTCATCGGTTCGATGGGCCTCTGGTGGGGCGATCTGTTGGTCTCGCTGCGATCGGCCGGGACCCGCGCCCGGGATTGAACCCGAGCGCGGGGCACGGGCCGCTGGTCAGGCGCCGAAGTCGACCGTCGCCGAACCCGGCGTCGTGTTCTTGCCCTTTGCGTTGTTCACCCAGAGTTCGAGGTCGGCCAGCTTTCGACCGCCTTCCTCGTACTTCTTCACGACCTTGCCGCCGAGCGTCATCTCGTTCTCGGGCAGGTCCATGCCGCGGTACTGGCAGCCGAGCTTCGCGATGCGTCCACCGTGATCGAGCCAGTTCGAGACCAGCTCGCCCAGCGCCGCGTACTTGAAGCGCCCGTGAATGATGATCGAACCCAACGCCTTCGACTGCGGAAACGCGAAATCGTGATGGAGCGGGTTGAAGTCGCCGCCACCGGCCGCGTACTTGACGAGTTGTGTGACGCCCGGAGCCTTCTTCAGCACCGGCAGTTCGTCACCTTCTTTGAACGAATCCCAAGAGAGGGGCATTTCGTCTTCCTCTGGTCTAGTAGAAGAGGCCCTGGCCGCGCTGCTTGGCAACGACCACGCCATCTTGGTTGGTGCAGGTGGTGAGCGTCGTCACGATGAGCATGGTGCCCGTGGTCTTGCTCTCACGTAGTTGCAGATCGCCCACCTGGTTGGTGGCGGTCAGCGTGTCGCCGGCGCAGATGTCGGCGAAGTACTCGGTCTCGGTGCCGCCATCGAGCACGTTCTTGAGCCCGTGCTTCACGCCGGGGCCCGTGTTCTTCGGTCCGCTGAACGTGTCGTTGCTTTCGCCGGGGATGAAGACGGCTGTGCCCAGGTAGGTGGGCGGGCAGGGCAGGCTGCGGTAGCCGGCCGCCTTCGCGGCATCGACGTCGAAGTAGACGCGGTCGGTGTATCCGACGCCACGGGCGAAGGCGCGCACGCTCGTCGTCGTGACCTCGTAGGTCCACGGATCGGACTCCACGCCAATCGCGGCCTCCATCTCCTTGGTGATCTCGAAATTCTCGGCCATGGGTTTCCTCCTGAAGGCGGGCGAGTGTATCTCGGCTACGGGGCGCGCGGCTAGCGGACCGCTAGCGCCGCCTGGAGACGTGCTCCTTCTCGCCGAAGGCACGGGGGCCTTCCCTGGCGTCCCGGGATGCCGCTGGTGTGGACTGCCGTTCGTTGCTGCGCTTGGATCCGCTCTGAAGTTCGGGTCGCCGTGGGGAGGGTTGGCAGCTCGCCAGTTTCGTTCGGCCAGGGTCTGATGGTATCGTCCGTCCTCCTTGGCAGGGGGAAGCACGATGTGGCGTCTGATGGTCGTCGTTGTTGCGGTCATTGCATGGGACGCGACCCCCGAAGCAGCGCGCGCGGAACTGGAAATACCCCCCGTCACATATCCGCAGCTAGCAGGGCATGCGGTGTCATCCGAGGAGTTCGTGCCCGCAGGTTGGCGGCTGGAAACGGAACTCACCGGCGACATGAACGGCGACGGTGAACCCGACGTCGTGCTGGTGCTCGAGCAAACCGATTCGCGAAACGTGGTACCCAACGACGCGCTGGGCCCCAACCCCTTCGACACCAATCCGCGCATTCTCGCGGTGGCATTTGCGGCGGTGGCCGGTGGGTTCGACCTCGCGCTCGAGAATCACACGCTGATCCCGCGCCCCGAATACCCGACCCTGGAGGATCCGCTCGATCCCGAGTCCGTGCAGCCCGGTGGCGTCGAGTTGGAGAGCGGCGTCATGCGCGTCACGCTGGGCCGTTTCAGTTCGGCGGGCGGATGGGGTATGGGTCGCACGGCCTACGCCTTCCGTTTCCAGAACGGCCGCTTCGAATTGATCGGCTACGACAGCTTCGACGTACGGCGCAACCTGGGCACGATCGAGGAGATCAGCATCAACTTCTCGTCCCGGCGGATGAAGACCACCAGGAGCAGCATCGAGACCGACGGCCCGGGCAAGGTGAAGTGGACAGACCTGCCGCGCCAACCGCTCCTCACGATCGACGAGATCGGCAACGGTCTGGAGTTCCAGCCGCCCTCGGGCTAGCTGCGGAGGCGTGGCAGGAGCAAGGCGATAGCGCCTCGAGGAGGGCTCGAACCTCCGACATGCTGCTTGGAAGACATCAGCTCCGCGGCTGCCAGGGCTCCGAAAAGAACCAGTCCAGAGCCTCGTCCTGGAACGTCGAACTCGGCCAGTGCCGGCCGCCCTCGTCGACGTTGAAGTCGAGCTCGCAGCCGAGGTCTTCGAGCTGCTTCTTCATGCCGAGGGCGACCTGCTCGAACGGGAACAGCTCGTCGTGGGTTCCGTACTCGACGTACATGTGCGGGCGGGGGATGTCTTCGCTGGCGACGCGTTCGTCGAGGGCGAGGAAGCCTGCGGCCCAGGCCATCACGGCGCGGAAGACGTCGGGGTTGGCCAGGCCGACACTGACGGCATAGCTTGCGCCGTCGGAATAGCCGACCAGGGCCTGGCGCTCCGCGTCGATCGGGTAGCGGCGGTAGACGAGATCGTAGGCGTACTCGAGGAAGTCGAGGTCGGGGCGGTCGGAGGCGGGTTCGTCGCCCTCGGGGCTGGCGCCGGCGGCGCCCTGCATGCCCATCGCGATCAGGTCCCAGGTCATGTAGAAGGAGCGCGGGACGAGGATGAAGGCCTGGCGTTGCTGGGCCTCGTGTTTCCAGCCCTTGATCAGCATCTCGTCCTGGCGGCCGGCGCCGTGGAGCACGGTGACGAGCGGATACGTCCGGCCGTCCTCGATTTCGTCCGGCGTGAAGAGGGCGGCGCGTTGCCCGCCTTGTTCGATCCAGACCCAACCCGTCGGTACTTCGAAGTCGACGGTTTCCGGGGCCTGGTGGCGGACCTTCAGTTCGAGGGTTTTCACCCTTCTAGAATGCCGGATCCGTCGGGCGAGGGCCCGCCGCGCCTACAGGCGCTCGAGCAGTGCCTTCACGCGCGCCTCGATCTCGTCGCGCACGCCGCGGAACGCCTCTTCGTCCATCTCGCCGGGGTCTGGAACTTCCCAGTCTTCGCGCTGCGGCGTTTCGGTTCAATGGCGCCCGCATGATAGGCTGTCGGCCGATGAAGCACGCCGACAGCCAGACGCTGGATGCGCTGGAGCCGCTGCTCCTCGAGCTGCGGCGCATCGAGGGGCTGGTCGAGCGCAAGCGCGGCAACTTCACCCGGAAGTCCAAGGCGTTTCTGCACTTCCACGACGACCCGGCAGGCCTCTTTGCCGATGTCCGCGAGGGCGAAGACTTCGCGCGCTATCGCGTCTCGACCCAACGCGAGCGGCGCGCCTTCGCCGCAAAGGTGCGGGCCCTGCTCCGAGACTGAGGCACACTGCGCGAGAGGAGGACTTGCCCGTGAAGCCGATCGAAGAGCAGAGCCTCGCGCCCGAGTGGCAGCGAGCCGTCCGCCAGGTCGAAGCGATGGTCGGCGGCCGCGTCACAGCGGCCGAGCAACACGAACGCTGGCGGCCCGCCTACTACCTCGAAGTCGAGCGCGAAGGCGAGACGCTGCCGATCTACTTCCGCGGCGATCGCGGCGACCTCGATCATGGCGTCTACCCGCTCGAGCACGAGATGGGCGTGATGCAGGTCCTCGAAGCCGAGGGGCTGCCCGTGCCGCACATCTACGGCTTCTGCGACGATCCCCGCGGCATCGTGATGGAACGTCGGCCCGGCCGCCCCGACCTTTCCACCGCGCGCGACGAAGCAGAGGCCCGGGCCGTGCTCGAGCACTACATGGAGATCCTGGCCCAGCTCCACGCCATCCCGCTCGAGCGCTTCGATTCCCTGGGCCTGCGCGCACCCAGGAACGCCCGCGAGATCGGGCTCGGCGATTTTCCGAAGTGGGAGAAGAGCTTCCAGCTCCAGAAGAATCAGCCGGAGCCGATGATCGAGTTCGTCAGTGGCTGGCTGAAGCGCAACGTCCCGGAACATCGGACACGCGCTTGCATGGTCGCCGGCGATTCCGGCCAGTTCATCTTCGAGAATTCCCGTGTGACGGCGATGCTCGATCTCGAACTCGCCTATATCGGCGATCCGATGGCCGACTTCGCTGGAATGTTATGTCGGGATCTGTCGGAGCCGTTCGGCGACCTGTCCCACGGCTTCCTGCACTACGCCAAGATCACGGGCGAGCCGATCGACATCGACGCCGTCAAGTACCACACGATCCGCTTCGGTCTGGTGACGCCGATGACCGTCGCCCCGCTCTGCGCCCAGCCGCCGCCAGGCCTCAACCTGGCCCAGTACGTCGGCTGGAACCTGGTGTACGGGCGTATCCCGCTGGAGCTGCTGGCGGGCTTCGTCGGCGCCGAGTTGCAGGCGCCCGAACTGCCGGCTCCAGGAACGTCCCGTTTCACGGTTCTCCACGACGCCCTGGTGCGCGATCTCGATGCCGCCAACGATCGCTACGAGATCGACGTCGCGCTTCGCACGGCCCAGTATCTGCGCGAGATCGATCGCAGTGGCGTGCGGCTGGAAGAGCAGGATCTCGATGAAGTCGGTGCGCTGCTCGGACAGCGTCCGGCCGATTGGCGAGACGCCGACGAGAAGCTCGAAGCGTTCGTTCTCGCGGCCGGCCCGGAGCAGGACGCGAAGCTCGTGGAGTTCTTCTATCGCCGCACGCTTCGCCACGAAGCGCTGCTGCGCCCCGCCATGCGCGAACTCGAGCACTCGGCGCTCCACGAAATGAAGCTCTGAGGCGACCGGGCCTGTTGTCAGGGAATACTTGACACATCCGACCTGTCAGGGAATCCTTGACGGCGAAGAAAGGAGGTCCTCATGCCTCTTCGCCGAAGCAAGAAGCTCCTGCACTGCTCGTTCTGCCGGAAGGACTCGAAGACCGTGGCCAAGCTGATCGGTGGCCCCGGCGTCTACATCTGCGATGCCTGCGTAGAACTCTGCAACCAGATCCTGGACGACCAGCCCGTTCCACCATTCCCCGGGTTCGAGGCGATGAGCGACGACGCGTTGCTCGCCACGCTACGGCCTGCCGACGAAGCGGTCTCCAAGGTCGCCGAGGTTCTCCACGAACACGTGGCGACGCTGCGCGAGCGTGGTGTCTCGTGGCAACGCATCGGCGAGGCGATCGGTGTTTCGCGCCAGGCCGTCTGGGAGCGCTTCTCCGACTCCGCCAGCGGCTGAGGTTCGCCAATGGCACGCTACCGTCGGAAGCATGCAGTTCTCGATCATCCTCGAAGCCCAGACGGCCGACCCCTCCCGTGCTGCCGAGACCCGCGTGCTCCGCGAATGCGCGCAGCAGGCGGTCGCCGCCGAGCACGCGGGGTTCGACCGCGTCTGGGCCGTCGAGCACCACTGCCTCAAATGGTATGCGCACATGAGCGCGCCGGAGACGTTCCTCGCATACGTCGCCGGCCAGACCGAGCGGATCCGGATCGGCCACGGCGTCGTGTGCCTGCCCTTCAAGATGAACCATCCGGTGAAGGTGGCCGAGCGCGTCGCGATGCTCGACGTACTGTCCGAAGGCCGTGTCGACTTCGGCATCGGCAAGGGTGGCACCCAGCAGGAAACCGGCGCCTTCCAGACCGACGTCGGTGATGTGGCGCCGCAGCTCGAAGCGAGTGCTCGCATGATTCCGAAGATGTGGAGCGCGGACGAGTTCGAGATCCACACGGAGATGATGGAGATTCCGCCGCGCCCGATCCTGCCCAAGCCGCTGCAGGATCCACATCCTCCCATGTTCATGGCGTGCACGCGCGAAGAGACCTTGAACCAGGCCGGCGAGTGGGGGCTCGGCGCCCTGTGCCTCGGCTTCGGCGGGCCCGACGACGTGGCGCAGAAGAACAAGGTCTACCGCGCCGCGGTCGCTCGGCGAACGGCCGAGAGCCAGATTCCCGACTTCCCCGTGGAGCATCTCTCGGCGTTATGTCCGGCGATCGTGCTCGATGACGGCGACGCCGCGCGCAAGATCGGATACCGCGGCCAGCGTTTCTTCACCGAGTCGATCAGCCATTGGTACAACCCCGGCGCGCCGCCGCCGCAGGAGATCGCCGACGGTGAAGACGACGCCGAAGCCCTGCGCGCCGCCGGCGAGGCGATCGTGGCCTACCTCCACGAAGAACGGATCGAAGCCGGCAGCGAGGCCACCGGCCTCTACAACCCGAACCACGCCTATGGCACCACGGCCGATGCCATCGCCTACGTCGAGCGGCTCGTCGAGGCAGGCGCCGACGAGATCATGTTCATCATGCAGATGGGGACCGTGCCCCATGCGGCGATCCTCGAGAGCATCGACCGCATCGGGAAGCACGTCATCCCGCACTTCCGGCGTTAGGCGGCGGCCGGCGCTCGCTTCGCGGAACGCGCGGCAAGGCGAAGCGCCAACACTGCGAAGCAGTCGATCAGGAACAGGATCGAGATCACGTTCCCGGCGCTGGCGCCACTCACGAACGTGAAGGCGAAGATCGCCCAGACGTAGTAGCCGCCGACACTGTGCAGTCGTTTCCAGTTGGCAGGCCCCATTCTCGCAACGGCGGCATCGCTCGAGGTGAGGGCCATCGCGAAGTAGAACACGAAGCCGAGACCGCCCCCGATCAGGGTGATCGCCTCGGTCGGCGGCCCTTCCGAGAACACGTTTAGGAGCCAGACGATGCCGATGCCGTGGATCAAGTGCGCGAAGGCGCCGGAAACGCCGACATAACGTCGATTCCTGAGCAGCCAGCGGCTGCCGTCCGACTTCCAGAACTGGCGCAGTGGTCGCGCCGCGAAGGCCGAGAGAAAGAGCGTGGCGGACATCCAGGCTGTCACACGGACCCAGAGACCCACCGTCTCGCCGCTCACGCCGAGGCTCCCGATCAGGACCGTACTCACGAGGAGCTGCGCAGCGGCGAGCCAGATCGCGATGCCCCACTTCTCGAACCGCATCGAAACTCCTCGAGCGTTCTAGTCGTCGTCCTCGGCGGCCGCGATTGGCGCCGCCTCGCGCAGGGTCGGGAAGTACACGACGTCCCGCAGCGATTCCACGTTGCTGAGCAGCGCGACGAAACGATCGATCCCGAGGCCCAGCCCGGAATTCGGTGGCATGCCGTGCTCCATGCAGAGGATGTAGTCCTCCTCCAGCATCATCGTTTCGTCGTCGCCCTGATCGCGGTAGTCCTGCTGTTCCATCATCCGGTTGCGCTGGTCGACCGGGTCGATGAGTTCCGAATAGGCCTTCACGATTTCCCAGGTGTTCACCACGACCTGGAACATGTCGAGGACGCGCGGATTCTCGTCGCTGCGTCGCGCCAGGGGGACGAGTTCGGTCGGGTGGTGCACGAGGAAGGTCGGTTGCACCAGTTCGGGCCGCACCATCTTCTTGTAGAGCCCGTCGACCAGAGCCGGGTAGGACGGGTACTGCGAGAGATCGAAGCCCGGGTACTTCTCGCCGACCCGGCGCGCGAGTTCGTCATGGCTCTCGACCCGGCCCAGGTCGATTCCCGTGCGCTCGTTGACCGCGTCGAAGTAGTCCACCTCGGGCCACTCGCCGCCGAAGTCGAGCTCCTGATCTTCGTAGCGGACCTTGGTGCCGCCCTTGAACTCTTCCAGCACGGCTTGGATCAGCTCGCGAATCAGGATCATGTTGTCGCGGTAGTTGAAGTAGGTCGCGTACCACTCGAGCATCGTGAACTCTTGGAGGTGCGACGCGTCGATGCCTTCGTTGCGGAAGCACTTGCCGATCTCGTAGACCCGGTCGAGCCCGCCCACGATGAGGCGTTTCAGGTAGGTCTCGGGTGAGATCCGCAGGAAGAAATCCCGATCGAGCGCGTTGTGGTGGGTGCTGAAGGGGCGCGCTGCAGCGCCCGAAGTCGCACCCTGCAGGATCGGCGTCTCCACTTCGAGGAACGCGCGCTCGTCCAGGAAGCGGCGGATGAAGCTCGTTACTTCCGAACGCAACACGAAGCGTTCCAGGGTCTCGTCGTTGCTGACGAGGTCGAGGTAACGCTGGCGGTAGCAGGCTTCACGGTCCTGGAGGCCGTGCCATTTCTCAGGCAGCGGACGCGCGGCCTTCGAGAGCGGTGTGATGCTCGCCGAGCGCACCGTCTTCTCTTCCTTCTTGGTCGTCCACATCACGCCGCCGACGCCGATGAAGTCGCCGATGTCGATCAGTTTCTTCGGGATCTCGAAGACCTCCGGTTCGAGCTGATCCCGTTCGAAACTCACCTGCAGCGTGCCGCTGCGATCCTTCAAGGTGGCGAAGATCAACTTGCCGAACTTCCGCATGGCCAGCACCCGCCCCGCGACCTCGACGGCGACATCGTCATCGAGCGCGCCGGCGGCGGCCAGGCCGTGCGTCGTCGCGAAGCGATCGTGGTAGGGGTTGAGTCCCCGGGCCCGCAGTTCCTCGGCTTTGGCTTGTCGGCTCTCGCGCTCGTTCGCGGACATGGGCTCGCTCATTCCGGTGGTAGGGCGCAAGCAGTGCGCCTGCCGATTTCGGCAGCGGAACCTAATCGATCGCGTGCCTTCCGGCGAGCGCGAGCGGCAACGCCTCGGGCCCGCGCAGGATCGTGTTGGGACTCCATCGAACCGGCGCGTCGGCGAAATCGAGCTGCGGGTAGCGCTCGATCAACGCCTTGAAGGCAGCCTCGGTTTCGAGGCGAGCCAGACGCGCACCCAGGCAGAAGTGTGTGCCGTGGCTGAAGGCGAGATGGCGGATGTCATCCCGGCTCACGTCGAAGCGGTCCGGGTCCGGGAAGCGATCCGGGTCCCGGTTGGCGGCCGCGAGCACGACGATGGCCTGGCGTCCTGCTGCTAGTTGGAAGCCCCCGATCTCCGTGTCCTCGGTCGCGAAGCGCGAGGTGTACTGCACCGTGCCGTCGTAGCGCAGGGTCTCCTCGACGGCGGCCTCGATCCGCTTCGGTTCGCTCTGCAGGATTTCGAGCTGTTCGCGATGCCGGAGCATGGCGACGACCCCGTTTCCGATCAGCTTGGTGGTCGTCTCGTTCCCGGCGACCAGGAGCAAGACGCAGACGCCGAGCATCTCGCCCTCGCTGAGTCGATCGCCTTCTTCCTCGACCGCGACCAGATCCGAGATCAGGTCGTCACGGGGCTCTGCCCGTCGCTGGTCAGCGATCGTTCCGAGGTAGGTCGAAAGCTCAGCCGTCGCCTTCTGGCTGTTGCGGAGGGTCGCAGCACTGCCATCGCCCAGGCTCATGGCGACGTGTTCGGACCAGGCCCGAAAGCGATCCTGGTCCTCGCTGGGAACGCCCAATAGTTCGGCGATCACGATGACCGGGAGCGGCACCGCGAGCGCGTCGACCAGATCGATGGTTCCGGTCGCCGGCAGTCGATCGAGCAACTCCTCGGCGAGGGCCTCGACCCGCGGTCGCAGTCGGTCGATGGCACGCGGCGTGAAGGCCTTGCTGACCAGGCTGCGGAGCCGCGTGTGGCGGGGCGGATCGAGGCGCAGCATCGAGGGATCGCGTTCGTAGGGGTCCGGGACACCGCGCCCGGCCATGATCCGGGCAAAGCGCGACCAACGGCGCCAGCTGCGATCTTCGGCCGAGAAGGCTCGATCCGAGAGCACCTGGAGCGCGTCGTCGTAGCGGGTCAGCACGAGGCCATCGACGATGCCCGAGCGATGCACCGGATCCCGTTCCCGCAGCTTCCGGTAGAACGGGTGCGGGTCATCGCGGAGCTGCTTGGCCTGGGGGTTGAAGACGATGCCGGTCTGGAGCTTTTCGAAGGCGATTCGTCCGACCATTTCGGCGGCGAAAGCAGCTTGATCGAGTTTCGTGAACCAGCTCATGCTTCCATGTTGCCATCTTCGTCCGCCTGCACCAGCAGCAGCTAGCCTCGACCATCGAGGAGGAGCCATGGCCGAGACCGAAGCCGTGCCGCGAGGAATCGAAATCGCGCCCTTGTCCGCGTGGCTGGTGGCGAATGTTCCGGAGGCTCTGGCGCCCTTCGCATTCGAACTGGTCACGGCTGGCGGCTCGTGCCTGACCTATCGCTTCGTCGATGGCGCGGGCCAGGCCCGGGTCCTGCGGCGCCCTCCGCTGGGTCCCAGGGTCGGAAACGCCCATGACGTCGCCCGTGAGTGGAAGATCATCGCGGCCCTGGGTGGTACGGAGCAGGGCGTCCCGGTCCCGGCGCCCCTTGCCTTCTGCACCGACGAAGCGGTGCTCGGCGCACCGTTCTACGTGATGGGCTTTGCCGCCGGCACGATTCTTCGAACGCCGGCGGAAGCGGCAAGCTGGAGCCCCGCCCAATGCGACGAGGCGACCGACGCCTTGATCGATGGCCAGGTGGCCCTGCACGCGATCGACGTGGACGCGGTTGGCCTGGGCGACCTCGCGCGCACCCGAACCGACTACGTCGAACGTCAGCTCGCGCGTTGGCGCAGGCAGGTCGAGGCGGCCGAAACCCGCGAGGTGCCGCTGCTCTTCGAGTTGCACGAGCGGCTGGCACGCCACGTTCCGAAGGAAGTCGACGCCGGCCGGATCGCCCACGGCGACTACCGCTTCGACAACGTCGTACTCGCCGAGGACATGACGCTGGGCGCTGTCCTCGACTGGGAACTCTGCACGCTCGGCGACCCCGTGGCGGACTTCTGTTGGTCGCTCCTCTACTGGGCGGATCCGGGAGATCCGATCTCGGCGCTGTCGGATCCGCCGACGCTGGCTCTCGGTTTCGCGCGCCGAAGTGTGGTCGCCGAACGTTATGCCCGGCGTTCGGGCCGTTCCCTCGATGCGTACGATTACTACATGGCCTTCAGCTGGTGGAAGCAGGCCTGCATCGTCGAGGGCGTTCTGGCCCGCGCGCGCCAGGGTTCCTCCGGCGGCGGCGGTATCGGCTCCCTCGATGCGATCGCAGGTCGTGTGGATGCCTATCTGCAACTTGCGGACGAGCTGGCTGGCAGCTTTTTTTAGGCGCCGGTGAAGACCGTGTCCGCGGAAACGAAGCAGAGCGGGTTGCCGAAGGGATCGTTCACGTAGAAGGAGGTCTCGCCCCAGGGCCTCTTGGCGATCTCGCCCATTGGGCCCACCATCGGTGGGTTGACCATGCGGAACGCCGCCCCGGCACGCTGGCAAGCGGCGTAGCTGGCTTCGAGATCTGCGACCGCGAGGTACAGATCCTCCGGGTTGGGCGAGGCGGGTCGACCGTCTTGATCGGCAACCGGGTCGAAGCACGCCAGGATCGTGCCTTCGCAATCGAAATAGTGCCTGCCCGGCGAGACCCGTTGGCCCGGCTGTTCCAGGACCTCCGCGTAGAAGGCCTGTGCCTTCTCGATATCCGTCACGGGAACGAGGACGCGGAACAGATGGGCCATGGTGTCTCCTAGCCGGCACTCTTTGGACGCGGCGTGGTCAGGAAGATGCCGTTGTCGCGCATGATCGTCTGGATCTCGTCGGTTTCGAGTTCCTGCAGCTCGCGCAGGTAGTCGATCGGCGTCTTCATTCCCTCGGCGTGGGGCCAGTCGGAGCCCATGATCAGGTTGTCGGCGCCGACCAGATCGGCCAGCCCCTTCACGTCGTCCTCGTGGAAGGGGTTCAACCAGACGTGCCGCTTGAAGGTCTCGACGGGGTCCTCGACGAAATCCTTCGGGCTGATGCCATAGGCGCGGTTGAAGCTCTGGATCAACCAAGGCACCCACAGGGCGCCCATCTCGATCGAGACGACCCGCAGGTTCGGATGACGGTGGAAGAGCCCGTGGCAGACGAGTGCCGCGAAGGTGTCGAAGGGCGCTCGGCTTCCGCCGACCACGCTCTTGAAGCCGGAACTCTTGAACGATTCGACGCTGCCGCCTTCGCCCCAGTCGTCGAGGTAGCGGCCGTAGCCGGCGTCACCTCCGTGGAACGCCACGGTGATGCCGGCTTCGTTGATGCGGGCCCAGAAGGGATCGTAGTAGGGATCCGCAAGCGAGCGGCTGATGCCATTCGAGCGCACCGGCGCCGAGCGCATCACGATCAAGCGCGCTTCGCGCTCGAGCGCCCACTCGAGTTCTGAGACCGCGTTGTCGAGGTCGAGCAGGTTCAGGTAGGGCGCGGCGAAGATCCGATCTTGATAGGCGAACCCCCAGTCTTCTTCGATCCAGCGGTTGAATGCGCGGAACGAGGCGATGACGGCCTCGGGATCGTGGATCAAGGCCTCCTCCATGCCGACGCCCAAGGTCGGGAAGAAGAACGCACCCTGCACCCGTTGTTGGTCCATGACGGCGAGCCGCGCGTCGCGGTCGCGGTACTCGAGGTGGATCGGTTCGAGCTCTCCGAAGGCGTCGCGGATGCTGAGCCCGGCGCCATTCTTGCCCTGGTAGTAGTCATCTAGGCAGCCCGGTCGCGCGACCGGGTCGAAGGTCGGGTTGGGGATGAAGCGGTTGACCTTTCCACCTACCAGCAGGCTTCGCCGTCCGTTCACTTCGGCCCACTGCATGCAGCGCTTCTTCATCTTCGGGTCGATGTGGCGGGTAAAGGCGTCCTCGGCCTCGTAGTAGTGGTTGTCGCCATCGAAGAGCAGGTAGGGAAGTTGGTTCACGGAGTTCTCCTGAAGCCTGAAGGATTCTGCTGGGATTCGTCAGCCAGTCCCGACGGTAACCGAGGGGCTAGCGGTCGAGCAGCTCCGCGAGCCAGCGCCTGAATTCTCGCGAGGCCTCCGCGGGGTCATCGAGGCCAGCGCTGCGGCTCAGGATATCACCGAGCAGTGCTTCTCCGAACAGCGCCGCAGCGGCCAACCGGACCACGAAGACCGTCTCCTTCGGGTCGGGTTCGGGCTTGCCTTCGGCTTGCGCATTCTCGGCCTGGCGCGCGTGGATGCCGTCGGCCAGATCGCGCAGCATGCTCCAATCGAGCGCTTCTTCGCGGCTGCCGCTCCGGTGCAGCACCCACCAGGCGAGGACCCGAGCGTGGCCCTCGTCTCCCAGCGTTCGAGCCACGCGGTCGAGGGCGCCCAGCGCGTGGCCGCTCGGTCCGCTGGGCGCCGAGGCAGAGAGCAGATCGTCTTGCAGGGCGCGCATGGCGCGTCGTTCCAGCGCCGTGATCAGCCCGTCGCGGCTGCCGAAATGGTGGAGGATGGCCGGGTGCGAGATCCCCAGATCCGCCGCGACATCCTGGAGCCGCAGCCCGTCCGGCCCATCCTCGGCCAGGCGCTTCTGGGCCGCTTCGAGGATTCGCTCCTGGGCCTTGGCGGCGGGCAGGCGTTTTCGGGCGGTGGGCTCTTTCTTGCTCATGTCGGGTTGCCTATCGGCCGTTACTTACTCTATTGTAAGTAAGTTCTTGACGGACACTTCTGCCGGCAGCCTTCTAGAGGATCCGTCCGATCACCGCACGATCCCGCGCCCGGGAGCACACCATGACCCAGAAGAATGAGACTCGCCTGCGGTTCCGCGAAGCCTGGCAAGCGCTTCAGCGGCTGCGCCAGGATCCGGACAAGACCGACGAGGTCTTCGTCATCATCCGCGCGCTCACAGGCAAGTCCGGCGAGCGCCAGTACGCGCGCTTCGTGAAGACCGAGACGGGCCGGAAGGTCATCGCGGAGAAGCGGGATCTGTTGGAGACGCTGCGGGATCGGGCCTATCTCGAGTCGCTGCCGCAGGGAAGTCTCGGCAGGGCCTACGCAGAGTTCACGGCGCGTGAGCAGATCTCGGCCGACGGCCTCGTCGAGGCCAGCGAGACCGTCGAGCGCGAAGCCATCGATGAGGATCGACGCCGCTTCTATGATCGCCTGCGCGATTGCCACGATCTCCAGCACGTGACGACCGGCTGGGGCCGCGACCTGATGGGCGAAGTCTCCGTGCTCTCGTTCGGCACGGCCCAGGCCTGGCATCACGGCATCGCCTTGATCGTTGCCCAGGTGTTCTGGAGTGGCGGCCCCGAGTCGCGCAAGATGATTCGCAAGGCCTGGCGCCGCGGCAAGGAAGCGCAGTGGCTCGACGCCGCAGACTGGGAGCGACTCCTGCCCATGGCGCTCGACAAGGTCCGCGCGGAACTCGCGCTGGGCGCACCACCGGTCTACGAGCCGGTCTGGTCCGAGGGTGCGCCGGCCGCGGCCTCCTGAGCTCGGGCTGCTCGACCTCAGGCGGGAAGTGCGCCGCCGGTCGCTCCGACGGCGCTGGCGAACGCCTCGGCGAAGGCCGGTGCCGCCCCGACTGGGAGTGATGCCGTCGTGACGCGGATCGCGGGCGGCGAGTCGATCCGAAAGACCTCGCCGGCTTTGACCGCATAGCCAACGTTCGCGAGCCGTTGAACCAGCGCCGTCTCTTCCGCGACCGGCACCCACACGTTGAGTCCGCTCCTGCCGCACGCCCGGATGCCGTGCCCGGCCAGGGCCGCGATCACGGCCTCCCGGCGCTCGCTGTAGCGGGTCGCAACCTTCTCGAGGGCTGCCAGGGTCTTGCGGTCCTGCCAGAGCGCGCTGACGAGTTCCTGCAGAATGTGGCTGACCCAACGCGAACCCAACCGCTGCCGGCCGGAAACCCGAGAGACGGTCTCGACGTCGCCAGACAGGACCGCCAATCGCAGGTCGGGCCCCAGGGTCTTCGAGACGGACCGGACGATTGCCCAGTGCTCGGTAGCGCCACCGCAGACGCTGCGTGCCGGGCTACCCGAGGCGACGTCGCAGTGGTCGTCCTCGATGACGAGCACACTCGGATGATCCTCGAGCACGGTCCGTAGCGCGCGTGCCCGGGCTGGATCGAGCGCGGCACCCGTGGGGTTCTGGGCGCGCGGAGTGAGCACGACGGCGCGCGCGCCAGCGCGAAGCGCCGCCTCGAGCGCGTCCGGAAGCGGCCCGGAATCATCGATGGCCATGGGCACGATGCCGAGCCCGAGCGCGCGAACCAGATGGAGCACGCCAGTGAAACCCGGATCTTCGACGGCGACACGATCGCCCGGCCGCAAGCGCGAGAGCAACACCCGCTCGATGCCGTCGAGGGCACCGCTCACGACGCCGAGCGCCGGAGTCGGCAATCGATCTGCCCGCAGCCGCGCGCGCGCGAGTTCCAGCAGCTCGGGTGCGTGGATCTCGTCCGAGTAGAGGTGGGGCGCCGGATCGAGCTTCCCGAGGAAAGGGCCCAACCTCGGAAGCAACGCTGCATCGGGGTTGCCCGTCGCCAGGTCGAGCGTTCCGTCCGGGACTTCTGGCGCGAGCGCGGCGTGGACCGGCGGTGCCGGTGCGATCCGCGTGCCCCGGCGACCCGCGGTGAGCAGGAGGCCCCGCTCGCGAAGGATTCGATAAGCGCCGGCCACCGTGGTCGGGCTCACCGCGAGTTCGTTGGCCAGGGCGCGCACCGTCGGCAGCGCTGCGCCCGGCGTCAGCCGGCCCGAGCGAACCCCGTCCTCGACGCTCTCCGCGATCTCGACGGCGGTCTCTCCGGCGATACCTTCTCGCCGTCGATTTTGTCCGGTGCGACTCACTAGATCGTTCTGTTACAAAATCCAGGCGCCCAAGGCAAGGAGTTCCCGTGGCAAACCCGAGCGGTACGACCGTCGGCATCGTGCTCTTTCCCGTGGTCGAGGAACTCGATTTCGCGGGTCCCTTCGAAGTCTTCGCTTCCCTCTCGAAGGCGGGCGGCGGGGGGAAGGTCCTGTTGATCGCCGAAACCCTCGAGCCCATCGAATGTGCCAACGGGATGCGCGTCCTGCCGGACTGCAGCTTCGCCGAGGCGCCAGCGCTCGATGTCCTGCTCGTGCCAGGCGGCATGGGCACCCGCACGGAAGTGAACAATCCGCGCATGATCGAATATCTCCGCAAGGCGGGGGCGAGCGCGACCTGGGTGACGAGCGTTTGCACGGGAGCGCTCCTGCTCCACGAAGCTGGCTTCGCCAAGGGGAAGCGGGTCACCACATTCTGGGGCTTCGTCGACGAGCTTCGCGCGCGCGGGGAGGTGGAAGTGCTCGATGGGCCGCGCTACGTGCGCGACGGCAATCTGGTCACCTCGGCCGGCGTCTCGGCCGGGATCGACATGGCGCTCTGGCTGGTCGGCCAGATCCACTCGCCCGACGTGGCCCGCCGAGTCCAGCGCGGCATCCAGTACGACCCCGCCCCCCCATACACCGCCGAGGTCTAGCCGGGACGGACTCCTCGAGTTTCAAGATTGCAAGTTTTCCGAACCTGCAATCTTGAAACTCGAGGAGTCCGTCCCCGCTCTTGCTAGCCTGCTCGCCATGAGTACATCCCTTCCCGCGATTGCCCTGGCGGCCGTACCTGGCCGGAGAAAGAAGACCCTCGACCTGGCGGTCGAATGCGAGAAGCGCGGCTACGCCGGCCTGTATTGCGCGAGTTTCGGCGACGCTGTCGGGCTCTGTGAAGCGCTGGCATTCGCCACTGAGCGGATCCCGTTCGGTACCGCGATCGCCAACATGTACACGCGCCAGGTCTCCGACTACGCCGTTACGGCAGCCCTCATCCACGAGCTCTCCGACGGGCGCTTCCAGTTCGGCATCGGCGTCTCGCACACGCCGATGAACGCGCGTCTCGGCGTGAAGACCGGCAAGCCGCTCGCGGATACCCGCGAGTTCGTCGAGGGTTTGCGCGCGACGCCCCGGGTCGGCGAACTGCCCCCGATCGTGGTTGCGGCCTTGCGAAAGAAGATGGTCGCGCTGGCGGGCGAGATCGGCGACGGCGTCGTGTTCGCCAACGTGGCGCGCTCGCATGTTTCGGAATCGCTCGGGGCACTGCCGCCGGCGAAAGCGGCGGATCCCGACTTCGTGGTCGCGGACATGATTCCGACCTGCATCTCCGACGATCGCGAGGCTGCCGCCGCCGTCAATCGCAAGACGTTGACGATGTACCTGATGCTCCCGAACTACCGGAACTACTGGAAGGAGGCAGGCTACGTCGAGGAGATGGAAGCCGTGGAGAAAGCGCTCGAAGCCAAGGAGCGCGAGCGCTTGCCCGAACTGATGACGGAGAAGTGGCTGAAGGACGTCTCGCTCTACGGTTCCGTGGCCGAGGTTCGCGAGGGCCTCGAAGCCTGGTACGAGGCCGGCGTCAAGACGCCGATCCTGGTGCCCTCTTCGGCGAACGGCAACCAGATGGTCGCGTTCGAGGAGTTGTTCGCTGCCTTCGACTAACACGACAGCGCCCGATCGCCTGCGCCAGGTGTTGGCCGAGCCGGGCTTCCTACCGATGCCCTGTTGCTGGGATGCCCTTTCGGCCCGTCTCATCGAGCGGGCAGGGTTCCGACTGACATTCATGAGCGGCTTCGCAGTCTCGGCCGCGCGGCTCGGCGTTCCAGACACCCAGCTGATTTCCTACGCGGAGATGCTCGATCAGGGCCGAAATCTGTGCGAGGCCGTGGATCTTCCCGTTATCGGGGATGCGGACACAGGCTACGGGAATGCACTCAACGTCAAACGCACGGTGCATGGTTATGCCCGCGCCGGGTTCGCCTGCGCGATGATCGAAGACCAGGTCGCGCCGAAGCGCTGCGGTCACACCCGCGGCAAGGAAGTGGTTCCGCGCGGCGAAGCCGTGGCCCGGGTGCGGGCCGCCGTCGATGCGCGGGAAGAGGGCGAAGATCTGCTCATCATGGCCCGCACCGATGCGCGTATGGGCCACGGCATCGACGAGGCCATCGACCGGGCCCTCGCATTCCGCGACGTGGGGGCCGACATCCTGTTCGTCGAGGCACCGACGAGCCGCGCCGAACTCGAACAGGTCGGCCGCGCCCTCGAGGGCACACCGCTGATGGCCAACCTCGTGGAGGGTGGGGACACGCCGCTCCTGCCGGCGGGCGAACTCGAAGGCCTCGGATTCAAGATTGCGGCCTATCCCTTGACCCTGATCGAGGTCGCGGCCAAAGCGGTCCAGGATGCGCTCGACACGATGAAGGCGGGCGGCCATCCCGGCGACGCTCAGCGGATCTCCTTCGAGACGCTCCGCGAGATCGTGGGCTTCCCCGAGTACTACGAGGCCGAGCGCCGCTACACCGACGAGGGCTAGAGGCCGTCACTGGCTGCCGGGGCCAGTACACGGAATGGACGTTTCGGGCCAACGCCGGAGCCGTCGCCAATCGGCAACTATCGCTGTAACTCCCTGTAATAAAAGGATTCGAGAGAGGGCCCTCCGGCTGGCACGTTCCCTGCGGAAGGGAAGGCCAGAGGAGGAACCCATGTTCGATCGCATCCGACCGCATCTTCCGAACTGGCTCTCGGGCCTGCGCCTGGCGCTCGCGCCAGTGTTGCTAGGCCTCGCCTGGCTCGGCCTCAGCGACCTGTTCCTGGCGTTGTTGATCACGGCCTTCGCCACCGACGCTGCCGATGGTTTCCTGGCCCGGCGTTTCCGCGTGGCAAGTGAGGCCGGAGCGAAGCTCGACAGTCGCGCCGACCTCGCCACCTGGAGTGTGTTGCCCGTGTCCGTCTGGCTGTTGATGCCCGACTTCGTCGAAGCCGAACTCGGCTGGATCGCGCTCCTGGTGGCGAGCCTGGCCGCGACCCTGTGCGTGGGTTTCCTGCGCTGGGGCCGAATGCCGAGCTACCACACCTGGGGCGCCAAGGCGTCGGCGATCCTGCTGGCGTTCTCGCTGATCGCGGTACTGGCCGGCGCGCCGATCTGGCCGATCCGGCTCGCCGCCGCCTTCGCATTCGTTTCGATGATGGAAGAGATCGCGATCACGGTGATCCTGCCGCGCTGGCAGACCGACGTTCCCTCCGTGTGGCACGCCTCACAGCTCCGGTAGAGTCGCCGGCGGAGGTTCCCATGCTTCGTGCCAACGCTCGACCCTTGCTCGCACTCATCGTTTTCCTGTCGGGCAGTTGCGCGACGGCAGGGCAACCGCCCGCTCCCGATGTCAAGGAGGGGGAAGTCCTCGCCGAGCCTGCTCGGACACTGCACTTCGATTCCATCGTCATCGATACCCACGTCGACACGACGCCGAAGTTCCAGGACCCGGCCTGGCGCTTCAGCGAGCGGCATGCAGACGGCCACGTCGATTTGCCGAGGCTCCACGAGGGCGGCCAGGATGCGGTCTTCTGGTCGATCTACATGGGGCCAACGCCAGGACGTGGCGCGGCCGTCCGCGAAGCGATGGAGCGCATGGACGCCGTCCACGAACTCGTGCGCCAATTTCCAGAAGACCTGATGCTGGCGACCACGGTGAGCGATATCCGCCGCGCGGCGGCGGAAGGAAAGATCGCGTGCCTGATGGGTCTCGAAGGCGGACATATCATCGAGGACAGCCTGCCGGCCTTGCGGAGCCTCTATCGGTTGGGAGCGCGCTACCTCACGCTCACCCATTCGTTCCATACGGCCTGGGCAGATTCGTCCGGGACCAACGAAGTCCCTGTGCCCGAGCACGGGGGGTTGGCGCCTTTTGGCGAGCAGGTGGTGCGCGAGCTGAACCGGCTCGGCATGATGGTCGACGTTTCCCACGTGTCGGACGAAACCTTCTTCGATGCCGTGCGTGTCTCGCGTGCCCCGGTCATCGCCTCTCACTCCTCCGCTCGCGGTGTCGCCGATCACCCGCGCAACATGAGTGACGAGATGTTGCGCGCGCTCGCCGAGAATGGTGGCGTCGTGATGATCAACTTCTACTCGGGCTACGTGGATGAGGCGCTCGTGGAACCGATCCGATCGTTGTTCAAGCGGCTCGGCCCGGAGTTGGGCCGCTTGCGAGAACGCCATGCCGACGATCCCAAGGCTCGAGCAGAGGCCTTCGACAAGCTCCTGGCCAAGGAGGAGGTCCCGACATCGACGCTCTCGGTGCTGCTCGATCACTTCGACCACGCGATCCGGGTCGCCGGGCCCGGCCATGTGGGCATCGGATCGGATTGGGACGGGGTCTTCAGCATGCCTCGCGGGCTGGAAGATGTCTCGAAACTCCCCGCGCTGACGCAGGGGCTCCTCGATCGCGGTCACTCCCCGGAGACCGTTCGCGGAGTGCTCGGAGAGAACCTCTTGCGGGTGATGGCAGAGGTGGAGCGAACCGCACGCGAGGGTATTACCGAGTAGAAACTCCACCATGTTCCTAGGGGTTTTTCCTCAGTATTCCGCACTCAAGCGCGGCCCCCCGAGGTCCGATCAGAACCGTGGCCAGCAGTCTGCATCCCGGACTCTGACCCAGGAGGTTCCATGCTCGCGAACTCGCGCATCACGCGTCTGGCTTGTCTCGTCCTGACAAGCATCGCTCTTTCTACCGCTGCGGCGCCGGCATGGTCCGACGACACCAAAACGAAGGGGTTGTTCCTGTACAACCTCGCCAAGTACGTGACCTGGCCGGACGGCGCCTTCGCCTCCGATTCGTCACCGATCGTGATCGGTGTCGTCAACGATGAGGGTTTCGTGTCCGAGATGGAAGAACTGGTGGAGGGCTACGAGGTTCAGGGACGAGACCTGAAAGTCGTCAGTGTCGACGCCAGCAAGGCGACCCGCGGCGTGCATCTGGTCTACTTCCCCGACAGGAACTACGGCCGACTTCGAGAGCAGGCGAGCTTGTTCGACGGACATCCGGCGATTCGCGTCGCCGAACACAAGCGCTTCGTCAAGTTCGGAGACGTCGGCTTCGTGATGAGGGACGGTCGCGTCATGTTCTACGTCAACGGGCGCAATACCAAGCGCGAGGGGATGAAGCTCAGCTCCAAGTTCCTTCGCCTGGCTTCGGGAGTCGAGTGATGCAGAAGACTGCGACGCGCTCGATCCGCTCGGTCCTTGCGCGTGCAATCATCTGGACCACCGGTGCTGCACTCGCGGTTACGCTCGTCGTCGTGGGGATGCTCGAGTGGCGTCTCTTCCAGAGCGAGCAGACAGCAAGGCTCGACTCGCTCGGAAGCGTGATCAGCGCCTACAGCGTTCCTGCCTTCGAGTTCGATGATCCGCAGGCGGGCGAAGAAGCCCTCGCCGCCCTGGGTGCCAGTGGTGACGTCGTCTTCGCGGCCCTGCTGAGGCCCTCGGGCGAGGTCTTCGCCACCTACGGTGCCATTCCGGCTGGTCTCGATCTCCAGGATCTCTCGGCGATGAAGGGGACCAACTTTCACACGTCGTTCGTCGACTGGGTCCGGCCGATTGCCCGCGAGAAGCGGCTGGTCGGAAGCCTGGTGATTCGGGCGGACACGTCCGGTCTCGTCACGAGCATCATCGAGCTGATCGCCATAGTCGCGACGATTGCCGCGGTCGCGATGGCGGGTGCCTGGCTCATCGCAGCCCGGCTTCGCGAGAACATCGTGGGCCCGCTCGACGAGTTGGCACGCAACTCAGAGGCGATGAGCGATGGCGACCTTTCCGCCACGGTCGAGATCGTTCGAGACGACGAAGTCGGCGTGCTCGCCAGTGCCTTCGGCACGATGAAGAGTCGCCTCCGCGACGTCGTCTCCCAGGTGCGTGAGAGTGCCCTGGCGGTGAACGGAGAGGCCTCCCGCCTCGGCGAGGCCAGTGAGGCCATGTTCGCTGAGGCCCGCCGCCAGGAAACCGCTGCCACTGAGACGATCGAATCCATCGAACGCATGAGTTCTTCCGTACTCGAAGTGAGCACGACCGCCGAATCACTGTCGGAGACCGCCGCAGAGTCGAACCGGGCCATGAGCGAGATCGATGCCGCGGGAGAACAGGCCTCGCATAACATCGAGCGGGTCTTCGAGAGTTCGGATTCAGCCGCTTCCTCAGTGCTGCAGATGACCGCCGCGATCCGTCAGATCGCAGAGAACGCCGACCACCTCGATGGGGCCACTGGCAAGACCATCGACTCGATGCGCGAACTCCGGGATTCCGTTTCCGACGTCGCCGAGAATGCACGACGAACCTTCGAGTCCACCAATCAAGCCGCCGAGAGTGCGCGCCGCGGAGAGGCCGCCGTCGACGCATCGATCAGCGGCATGAAGGGCATCGAGGACAGCTTCGGCGGCCTCGAGACCATCGTGTCGGAGCTCGCCGAACGCAGCCAATCGATCCACGAGGTACTCCAGGTGATCGAGGGGGTCGTCGAGCAGACGAACCTGCTCGCCCTGAACGCGGCCATCATCTCCTCCCAGGCCGGCGAGCATGGCAAGGCCTTTTCCGTGGTTGCCCACGAAGTGAAGAGCCTGGCGGAGCGAACCCAGCATTCGACGCGAGAGATCTCCGACTCGATCCAGCTGGTGCTGCGCGGCGTCGAAGCGGCCGTAGAGGCCACCGAGGTCGGTTCCGAACGCGTTCGTGAAGGCGCGTTGCGTTCAGCCGAAGCCGGCGCGGCGCTGCGTGAGATTCGCACCACGGCCGAGGATTCGAGCGAGGCCGTCAGCGCCATCGTTACGGCGACAGCAGGCCAGGGCAACGGAATCCAGGCCGTCGCCGAGGAACTCGATCGCGTCAAGGATCTGGTCGGTCAGGTCAGTCACGCGACCCATGAGCAAAGCAACGCCAGCGCCGACATTCAGCAGAGTGTCGAGACCGTGCGCCAATTGGCCGAGGACCTGAAGCGCTCGACCTCCGAGCAGTCGCGGCAGACGCGGCTCACAACGGAGGCCGTCGAGCGTCTGGTCGCCGGTGTCGCCCAGATCCACCAGTCGACCCAGGGTCAACGGAACGACGTGGCCCAGATTCTCGAGTCCGTGCAGGTCTTCCAGGAAGGCGCCACGGAGACGACGCGGCGCGCCGAGGAGATGAAGACCACCGTGGAGGCGCTGTCGCAGCGAAGCGGAGGCCTCGAAACCGAGGTCGGTCGCTTCCGACTCTGATGCCAAGGCTCCGCATAGCAGGCCGCGCGCGGTGCGATCGCCAGGCAAGCTCTGCACCAGCGACCCTGCGCGCATTCCGGGCAGAGGGCTCGAGCAGCTCGGCACTGCATCCGCAACCGGATAGTCGTGCTGCCCGCTGCCAGGTGGATCGGGCCCCGGTCGAGGGCACGAGCGGAGGTGGGGCGGCTCGAACGGTGTTTCTGGGATGCGATGTCGATTGTCGTTGGTTGTTAGTCTAATATCGCTATAATCAATACCGTGCCGCGTAGGTCATCCGGAATCCAGCTCGAACTGCGACACTCCGGGTGGGGCGGGAAGCCCCCCGGGGCCGGTCGAAAGCCGCAGGCAGGGTCCGGTATTCCTCATCTCCGCCGAACGGGACTTGCCGCCCGGCTTCCCTGCCACGTCACCCTGAAGGTGCGCGATGGCGTGCCGTCGCTTCGAACCGTCAAGCTGGTACGAGAACTCGAACGCTCTTGGGCGAAGGCCTGTGACCGCGGGGACTTCCGGCTCGCGCACTACTCGATCCAGGCCAATCACGTCCATCTGTTGGTGGAGGCGAAGGATGCGGACGCCCTGGGGCGTGGGATGAAGTCGCTGGGCGCGCGTCTCGCGCGTGCGGTGAATCAGGTATTCGCGTGCTCTGAACCGGTTCTGAAGGACCGGTATCACCACGTGGTCTTGAAGTCACCGACCCAGGTGCGCAATGCACTGCGCTATGTCCTGATGAACGCCAGGCGGCACATGAAGCGCCCGTCAAGCATCGTGAGAATCGATCCCGCCTCTTCGGGTCGATGGTTCGGGGGCTGGCAGCGCTCGGCGCGCGATCTCGTGATCGCGGCAAGTGGTACGCCCGGAACCCGGGCCGTCGCGTTCACCCACACCTGGCTCCTCAACGAGGGCTGGAAGAGAGCCGGTCCGCTCCTGGACCCCGCTGCCGCTCCGGGCTGAACAGTCCCCGCGGCCCCGCCCGGCATCCCCTCGTGCAGGCACCGCTAGTCAGCACGTCCTCGACCCAGGAAGCCCGCTCGCAAGGCCACCCTGCGAGCCCTCCTCGTGGAGTCGAGAGCCACGCCACCCCTCAAGACCTTCCGCCACGCGTACGCTGGAGAGCCCGCTCTCGTGGCTTCAGTGAACCCAGAGGAAGCGTCGGCCGCGTCTTCGCCTAGCTGGTCCAGACCCCGGATGCGCAATGCCGTCCGCTCGCGGCCGTTGTGCGGAGGTCTGCGAGAGGCTCTAGAACTCTCGCGGTCGGTCCGCGTCTTCGGACCGCTCGGCCTGCTCCAGCGCGCCCCGCTCCGCATCGGGGACCTCGGCCGTGGAGGGCAGCTGCACGGGTGTGATCGAGACGACGCCTTGCCGCGCGGCGATGAGGTCGCTCTTGGCGAGGCTCGCTCCTGAGCGTCGGCTGAAGCCCGAGAACTTGTGGGCGTAGGTCGTGGCCGTCTGACGCTGGAAGACCTGGTCGTAGCCCACGCGGCCGAGTTCGGTGACTTCCCGGGCCGTTTCAGGGCCCGAGCCCCAGGGAAAGTTGACCGAGAGCAGGTCCGAGTGGCCGGGCATCCCGCGTTCTTGGACCGTGGCCGCGATCTGCGCGCAGAGCGCGGCGCCCCGCTCCCAGTCGCCACGAGCCTCGGGTTCGAGCACTTCGCCTGCCCAGCGTTCGTGGTGCTCGGTCACGCCGGTCGAGAACGCCAGCGCGGGTAGGCCCGCGATCCAGCCCTCGGTGGCGCCACCGACGGTCCCGCTCGACAAGAAGAAGGCCAGTCCGTGGTTGAAGCCGACGTTGATGCCCGAGACCACCAGGCTAGGCAGGGTGTCGAACAGGGAGTGGATGCCGATCTGGGCGCAATCGGCCGGGCAGCCGGTGGTTCGCCAGATGGCGCAGTCTTCCTTGTCGGCGCGTTCCACTTCGACGTCATCGAAGCGGGTGATGGCCTTCGAGATCCAGCTGCGTTCGCGGTCCGGAACCACCGTGCGCACTTCGGCCAGCGGGGAGAGCGCCCGCACCAACGGCACCAGCGCCGGGGAGTCCCAACCATCGTCGTTCGTTACCAGGATCCAGCCCATGCGACCCTCCGGAACCATCGCGCGATTTCGTTAGTTCGCGAGCAGCGCGCGGCCGATGGCATAGAGCTCGAGGATCGGCTTCACGCCCTCGAAGATCGGCAGCACCTGGGCGTCGACCACGTATCGCGAGATCGGATACTCCTCGGCGTAGCCCCAGCCACCGTGCATCAACTGTCCCTGCTGAGCGATCTCCACGGCGATGTCGCAGGCCAGGAGCTTGGCCTGCGCAGCGAGCGGTGCCGCGGCGCGCTCATCTTCGTCCATTTCGATCGCGGCGGCGTAGGTGATGGCCCGAGCGCCGAGTAGCTTCGCCGCCATGCGGCCCAGGGTGTACTGGGTGAGCTGGAACTCGCTGATCGGTTGTGAGAACTGATCGCGATCGATCACGTACTTGGCGGTTTCCTCGAGTGCCGCCTGGGCCAGGCCGCAACCGCGCCCGCCAGTCTGCAAGCGGCCCGCGGCAAATCCGCCCATCTGGAGATAGAAGCCGCGGCCGAGGCCGTCTTCTCCGCCGACCAGGTTCGCTGCGGGGACGAAGTAGTTCTCCAGGTTCAGCGTGAACGAGTGCATGCCGCGGTAGCCCGGCGTGGCGTCGGCCTTGCCGACCATGCGACCGCCACCCGGCTGGGTCATCTCGAACTCGTGACCCGGAAAGGAATCCTTCGGCACGATGAAGAGCGAGAGCCCTCGGGCACCGGGTGTGTCCGGGTCGGTTCGAGCCAGCAGCGCCAGGGCGTTGGCGCGCCCCGCGAACGTGCACCAGGCCTTCGGCCCGTTGATGACCCAGCCCTCCTCGCCCTCGACGGTGGCGCGGGAGGCGCGGCACTTGACGCCCGCGACGTTGCTTCCGATGTCAGGCTCCGTCACGGAGACACCCACCATCACTTCGCCGGTGGCCAGCTTCGGCAGCCATTCGTGCTTCTGCTCTTCCGTCCCACCCGCAACGAGCGCCTTGGTCAGGATCTCGGGCCGTGTGATCAAGGATCCGGCGGCGGCCAGCGAGGCTCGCGAGAGTTCCTCGGTGGTGAGGATCATCGCCTGGTTGCCCATCTCGTGGCCGCCGTACTCCTCGGGAATCGACAGTCCGAAATAACCGAGCTCGCCCATGTTCTGGATGAACGCTTCGGGAATATCCAGATCTTGCCGGTGGATGTGTTCGGCGTGCGGGACCACCTCGTTCTCGGCGAACTCGCGCACGCTGTCGCGCACCTGCTCGAGCATCTCGTCCAGCGGCGGTTCGGTGCGACCGCGACGCTCGATGGCATCCCGACCGATCGCGCGAAGCGCCGCTTCGTTTCCGGCGGCGCGCAGCCGCGTCTGTAGGGCGGGCGGGAATGATGCTTCGAGAGCGGCGTTCCCGATGCCGAGATCGTCGAGGATCGGATCGAGACGGTCGCGTAGGTTGGCGACCAGATCCGCCACGGCAGCGATCGCGGTGGATTCGAGCATCGGCGTCGCGCGTCCCTCGGCGCGGGCCGCTTCGACCAGGGCGAGGACTTCGCGCGCGGCGCGTCCCTCGGTGGCGGCGTAGACGACGCGTTCGGTCAGGACCTGGTGATCGTCGATGGTCTTGCCACCGTCGGTCAGGCGACGCGCGGCGTCCAGCGCGGAATTCAGTAGGGATTGGGCCCCATCCAGCAAGGTTTTTGCGTCATCCAGGGAACCCTGGCCGGTCTCATGAGCACTCATTTTGTGATTCCCCTCACAACGATGGGTGAAGAACGTCGTACGATAGCGGCTGGTGGAGCCGTTGCTCCCCCCGCAAGGGCGTCCCAGCGGCGCTGAAGGAGGTTTAACCCAATGACCCGAATGATCTTGATCCTGGCTCTTTCCCTGACTGGTCCGTTCCTGCTTGCAAGTTGCGGTGGAGACGATTCCGGCAACCCGGTCGAGGCCGCTGCCGGCGCCGCTGAGGAAGCCGCCGAAGAGGGTGGTTCCGTGCTGGGTGACGCCGCCGGCCTGGTGGGTGATGTGGCCGCCGGTGCCGCCGACGCAGCAGGCGATCTCGCAGAAGGCGCAGGCGATGCCGTGAACGATGCTGCCGCCGGTGCCTTGGACGTGACCGGCGATATGGCCGAGAAGGCTGGCGAGATGGCCCATGACAAGGCCGCCGAGATGGGCGCCGGTGACGAGGCGAGTGACGCAGTCGGTAATGCCGCCGAGGACGCCGTCGGCTCGGCACTCGAGTAGCCGCCGATGAACCGCAATCGTTTCGGTGCCCGCGTGTTTTCCGGCGCGGTGATTCTGCTCGCGCTCCTGGCATTCGGTTGCCAGGGTTCGCGGGTTGGAAGTCATCACGGACACCACGGCAAGGGCGCAACTGGGTTCGACGACGATCGGACCATGGTCGAGATGGTCAGCACCAAGGTGGGAGGGAAGAATGTGTTCATTCCCTCGACCGTGGTTCTGACGGCCGGCGAAGGTCGGTCCCTCAGCTTCTACAACACCACGGAGATTCCTCACGGCTTCACGATCCCGGCGCTCGGCGTCGAGACCGTGCTGCCCTCGCAGGAGGAGTACGTCGTGGAGCTACCGGCGCTCGAACCCGGGGTGTACGCGTTGCAGTGTCATCTGCATCCGCCTCATCGTGGCGCGACCCTGCTGGTACTGCCCTAGTTCGCAAGGGTGCCTGGGAGGTGATCCCGGAGGTGGAGCTGCTTCACCTCCGGGTCGTCGCCTAACTTTTGAAGCGCTCTTCGAGCTGCTCGACGAGGGCGGGACTGCCGAAGATCAGGCCGAGCTTTTGGCCTTCGGCGCGTTTGTCGACGGTGATGATCCTTCCGCCGGCCTCGGGAACCAGCGCCTGGGTGGCCGCCGCGTCCCAGGGGTTGAGGTCCACGTCCACCATGGCGTCGACGCCGCCACCCAGGACCTGGGCATGCCCGAAGGCGTCGGTGTAGCCGCGAAAGAGCGGCAGCTCGCCATTGAGCGTGTCGAAGCCATCGCGCCAGCCGAAGCGATCGAAGCAGAACCGATCCCCGTGAGCGATGAGGGACCGCGAAAGCCGGGTTTCCGACGAGATGCGCAACGGCGCGCCGTTGCGTCGCACCCCGGCGCCGCGCCAACCGATCGTGCGTTCGTCGAGGGCCGGCAGGTCGATCAATCCGAGTACCGGCTCACCGTCTTCCACCAGCGCGATCAAGGTTGCAAAGAGCGGCAGACCGCGCGCGAAGCCGATGGTTCCGTCGATCGGATCGATGATCCAGCCGCGCTCCTCGGCGTCGCCGTCGGCGCCGAATTCCTCGCCCAGGATCGCCAGCTCCGGGTCGAAGCCTGCGAGGACTTCCCGGATCGCGCGTTCGGCCGCGAGGTCGGCTTCGGTGACCGGCGAACCGTCGCTCTTCGTTTCGACCGACACGTTTCGAAAGCGCGGCAGGATTTCCTTGCGCGCGGCATCGGCGGCGGCTTCGGCGCAACGCCCAGCGGCTTCGAGATCAAACGGGGGCATGGGCGCAGGCTACCGGCTCCCGCGCTAGGTGCCCATCAATGCCGAGATGGGCGCCGTTCCGCTCCTCGATCTGTGGGAGGACGGTGACGACCGGCTGGCGCTGGGCGCTAGCGATGGCGGCGCCCACCGTACCGCTCTCGCCGAGCTTCTTCAGGTTCATGAACGTCGGGAAGATGATCGTCCGCTCGCCGCTCTTGGCCGCCGCCACCGCGGCAGCCGGAGTGGTCCAGACGGAATCCACCGATTCGCCGCCATCGTGCACGGCGAGGTGGTCGGCCGGTGCCGGGACCAGGAAGAAGTCCGTGTCGAAACGCTTCGGCATGAAACCCGGCGTGATCCAATGGGCGAAGTGGACCAGCAGGTCGGTGGCCAGCAGCAGATCTTCCTGAGCCACGAACTCGCTCATGGTTCGTTCCCCAGCGTTCAGCGCGTCGCGATGGGCCGCTTCGATGCGGCGCAGCCGGTCGGCGTCGACGAGCTCGTCAGAGCCCCGGGGACGCGCGAGCAGCACGCCAGCTTCCTCGAAGGTCTCGCGAATCGCGACGACGGGCTCCATGTCGAGCACCACGGCGAAGCGGGCCAGGCGATCGTGGTGAACCTGGCGCAACCCGGCGCGTACAATGCTCGACTCATCGAGTGGCTCGACGCCGTCGGTGTGTCTGACGAACGCGAGCCCCTGGAGCCCCAGAAATGAAACGCCTCCCCGTTCTCGTCGCCGTGGCGTCGCTGCTGGCTTGTTCGCCTGGCGCCAAGATCCCGCCGGCAGCCGACGCGGGCTGGCCCGAGTACGGAGGGGATGCCGGTGGCATGCGCTACACCGCGGCCGAGCAGATCACACCGGAGAACGTCCACCGGCTCGAAGTCGCATGGACGCTTCACACGGGCGATCAGGCCGGAGAACGTCCGCCGTTCAAGACGACGAGTGCGTTCCAGAATACGCCGACGCTTCACGACGGAATGCTCTACGTCTGCACCGTCTTCAACCGCGTGTTGGCGGTCGACCCTGCTACGGGCGAGGAGAGGTGGAGCTTCGACCCCGGCGTCGACATCCACGCGAACTACGCGAACCAACTCACCTGCCGCGGCGTCGCGCATTGGGAGAGCCCGGGGGAGGGCGAATGTGCGCGGCGGGTCTTCCTGAACACCGTCGACGCGCGACTCTTCGCGATCGACGCCAAGACTGGCGAAGCCTGTCGCGATTTCGGGAACGAAGGGGAGGTGGTGCTCGAGGAGGGCGTAGGCTCGATCCGTTGGGCCGGCGAGTATTCGCTGACCTCGGCGCCCGTGATTGCCGGAGATCTCGTGATCGTGGGCGGAGCGGTGGGGGACAATGCCCGGGTCAACGCACCGAGCGGGGTGGTGCGCGCCTTCGACGTTCGGACCGGGGCGCTTCGTTGGGCGTGGGATCTGGCCCCGCCCGTGGAAGCCGGTGCCGGTGGCCAAAGAGCCGAGGATTCGGGCTACATGCTCTCGACGCCTAACGTCTGGGCGCCGATGTCCGTGGACGAGGCGCGGGACCTCGTCTTCCTGCCAACGGGAAATCCGACGCCGGACTACGCGAACGGCCATCGCGAAGGACTCGACTACTACGGCAGCTCTCTCGTGGTGCTCCGCGCCTCGACGGGCGAGATCGTCTGGAACTTCCAGACGGTCCACCACGATGTATGGGACCTCGATGTGCCGGCACAGCCGACGCTGTTTCCGATGCGTCGGCGTGGAAGCGCGATCGCGGCGGTGGCACAGCCGACGAAGATGGGCCTCGTCTTCATGTTCGATCGTGAGACCGGCGAACCGCTGTTCGAGATCGAAGAGCGACCGGTTCCCCAGCGCAAGGAGCCTGGCTTCGTGCTCTCACCGACCCAGCCCTTTCCGGTGAAGCCCGAACCGCTGATCCGCCAGACCTTCGACGTTGACGACGCATGGGGCGTGACGCCCTGGGACACCGGCGTATGCAGAGACCGCATCGAATCGCTCGCTTTCGAGGGCGCCTACACCGCACCCACCAAGCAGGGAACCTTGATGGTCCCGGGCAACTCGGGCGGCATGAACTGGGGTGGCATCGCCGTCGATCCCGAGCGTCAGTTGCTGATCGCCAATGTGATGGACATCGCCTGGCAGGTGACACTCTACGAGCGAGAATCGTTCGCGGCGGCGCGTGCCGAGGCCCCGGAGTTGGAGCATGGCCCGCAGGAAGGCACACCCTACGGCATGCGCCGCGAGATCCTGCTAGGCCCGCTCGGGGCGCCCTGCGTCGCGCCACCCTGGGGCTTCCTGGCCGCGATCGACCTCGCGAGCGGAGAGATCCGCTGGAAGGTGCCGATCGGGACCATTCAGGATTTCGTCGCGCCGTTCCCGGTTCCCTGGGAGATGGGCACGCCCGTGATCGGCGGGCCGATCGTGAGTGCGAGTGGCTTGACCTTCATCGGCGCAGCCGCCGACAACTATCTGCGCGCCTTCGATACGGCGACCGGAGAGCTGCTCTGGAAGGGCCGCGTCCCTGCGGGCCCGAATGCGACGCCCATGTCCTACGCGATCGGCGGGCGGCAGTACATCGTGATCGCGGCGGGCGGGCACGGGCGCTTCGGCACCGAGGTCGGCGATGCCGTGGTCGCGTTCGCACTCCCGGAGGCCAGTCCCTGACCCAGAGCGCCGGAACCCTCCGATGGTCAGGCTGCGCGGCTTTCCCGCTTGATCCGGCTCCATGTGAACGGCGAGGCGAGCTGGGCCCAGTAGGTCATCGGGAAGGCGGAGAACTCGGGGATGCCGATCTCCTCGGGCGATTCACGGTCCTTCGGCCAGAAGAAGGTTCTGAAGGCGAGATCCCAGACGATCACGTTCTGCCCGTAGTTGTGGTTCGCCTCTTCGAGGATCGGCGAGTGGTGCCAACGATGAAGTTCCGCCATCGAGAAGAACCAGTTGAGCGGCCCGAGCCGGAGTTTCAGGTTCGAGTGCTGGAAATACCCGTGGACACCGGAAACCAGCGTGAAGAGCGCGATCAGCTCGACGCCGAATCCGAGTGCGGCCAGGGTGATGCCGCCTAGCAAACCGTCGATGGCGATATCGATCGGGTGGGGATTCAGGCCAGAAGTCCGCGCCGAAGCGCTGGGACAGCCAAGCGAGGGCCTGGATGCCGAGGTAGGCGACTACCGGACCGACGAACAGCTTCGCCACCAGAAGGATGGCAAAGGCGTGTGCGATGTCGGTGGTGATGTCGTCCATCGTTCGCCGAGAGTCATCGCGAGGTGGTAGCGTCGTCAGCCTCCCGAGAACGACGGATCGCCCGAGCTGATGCGAATCGAGCCGCTCATCGAAAAGGAAGCCTTGCGCCGGCGGGTTCGCGAAATCGCGGACCGCCTATGGCGCGACTACGCCGATTCTCCACTGACCGTGCTCTGCGTGTTGGAAGGAGCAGGGCGCTTCACGGACGATCTGCTGCAGCATCTCGCCGAGCGCGGATTGGTGCCCGAGCGTCTCGACGTTCGCGCGCACCGCAGCGAGGGAACCGTGCTGGGTCCCGTGACGATCGAGCACTTCGATCCGGATGTCCTCGAGGGACGCGATGTGCTGGTCATCGATGATCTCGCCGACGAGGGCGTCACCCTGCAAGGGATTCTCGACATCGTCGATCTCGGAGAGCCGCGCACCCGCAAGGTCTGTGTCCTGCTCGACAAGGTCTCGAGACGCATCGAGCCGGTTCCCCTCGACTACGTCGGGTTCCCGATCGAGAATGTCTGGGTGATCGGCTACGGCATGGACGTCGACGGCGAGTACCGCGACCTCGACTGGATCGGTGTCCTGAAGGACGATCGCTTCTGATTTGCAAGGAGATTCGCATGCAACGCCCCGCAACGATCCTGGCCCCGTGCGTGCTCCTGCTGGCTTTGCTCGCCCCGGCGACATCGGCTGCCGACGACATCGTCGTGTATACCGCGCGGCGGATCGTGACGATGGAAGCCTCGCAACCCGACGCCACCGCCGTCGCGGTGCGCGATGGCATGATCCTGTCCGTCGGTAGCGAAGCATCGCTCGAGCCCTGGCTCGCCGGACAGCCGCACCGGTTCGATCGCTGCTTCGAGCAGCAAGTCCTGCTGCCGGGCTTGATCGACAACCACCTGCATCCCTTGTTGGGTGCGCTGCTGCTGCCGATGACGTTCATCACGCCGGAGGACTGGACCCTGCCCGACGGTGTGCATCCGGGCGTGGACGGGGCCGAGGCCTATCGTCGCCGGTTGCGCGCGGCGGAAGCCGCGCTCCCGGCCGGTGCGTGGCTCGATACCTGGGGCCACCATCCGCTCTTCCACGGCCCGATCACACGTTCCGATCTCGACGAGATCTCGCGAGAGCGTCCGATCGTCATCTGGCATCGATCGTTTCACGAGACGGTGCTGAATTCGAAAGCGCTCGAACTCGCCGGACTGACCAAGGAGCTGATCGGCGACCACCCACATGTGGATCTGGACAACGGTCATTTCTTCGAGACCGGCAACACGTTTCCGCTGCGCGCGATGGGTGCGCGGCTACTGGCTCCCGAGCGCCTGGGAAGGGGGCTTTCGATCCTGCGCGAACTGGCCCACCAGGGCGGCATCACGACGATGGCCGATATGGCGACCGGTCTGATGACCGGTTCGCTGGCAGGCGATACCGCACTGATCCGACAGGGGCTGGACGGGGACGACGTCCCGTTCCGTACCTGGCTCGTGGGCGCTCCCGCGACCTTGCAGGTCTTCGAGAAGGAAGGGGCGGCAGCAGCCCGCCAGGCGCTCGAGTCGACGCCGGACACCGGATCCAACCGCGTGCGTCCGCTGCGGCGCCACGTGAAGCTGCTGGCCGACGGCGCATTCTTTTCCCAGTTGATGCAGATGGGACCGCCCGGCTACATCGATGGCCATCACGGTGAATGGCTGATGGAGCCGGCGCTCCTCGAGTCGACCGCCCGGGAATTCTGGAACGCCGGCTATACGATCCACGTTCACGCCAACGGGGATGCCGGGGTCGCCGCAACACTCGACGTACTGGCGACCTTGCAGGCCGAGCGGCCACGTCCGGATCATCGCTTCACGCTGCACCACTATGGCTTCTCGACGAGCGAGCAGGCGAAGAGGCTCGCCGCTCTGGGTGCGGCCGTGAGCGCGAATCCCAACTATCTCTACGTCCTGGCGGATCGTTACAGCAGCCACGGAATCGGGCCGGATCGGGCCTCGCAGATGTCGCGCCTGGGCGCACTGGTGCGCGCGGGGGTTCCGGTCTCGCTCCATTCGGACCTGACGATGGCACCGGCGAGCCCGCTCTTCCTGGCCTGGGTGGCCACCAATCGTCGCTCGATGGGAGGGACCCTCCACGCGCCGGAGGAGCGGTTGAGCGCCGAGCAGGCGCTTGCCTCGATCACCATCGACGCGGCCTTCCCACTCGGCCTCGAGAACGAGATCGGCTCGATTCGGGCTGGCAAGCGCGCGGACTTCACCGTCGTCGATCAGGATCCGCTCGCGACGCCGGTCTCGCAATGGCGAAGGCTGCGCGTGCTGGCCACGGTGTTCGACGGGCGTGCCTATCCCGTTACTACGGGCCTGGAACCCTAGGCCGGAGGTGGCGGCTCGCCGAAGCAATGGTTGGCGCCGGCAGCTCCTGCGGGGGTTCGGCTGGCTGGCGTTCTCGACGTTAGGCGTCACGATCCTGCTCGTGGCGCCCTGGCGCCTGATCGATCCGCCGACCTCCGCATTCATCCTGCACTACGAATCAGCGTCCGGTCAGACGGCGTCCGTTCGCTGGGCCGATCTGGATCAGATCTCGCCGCAGCTGGCCTTGGCCGTCATCGCTGCCGAGGATCAGAAGTTCCCGAGCCATCATGGCTTCGACTTCGAGTCCATCAGGGAGGTGTTGAGCGAACGTCAGGCCCGCGGGGCCAGCACGATCAGCCAACAGGTGGCCAAGAACCTGTTTCTCTGGCCCGGCCGGAGCTGGCTGCGGAAGGGTCTGGAAGCCTGGCTGACCGCCTCGATCGAGTTGCTCTGGCCGAAGCGTCGGATCCTCGAGATCTACCTGAACGTGGCCGAGTTCGGCAGCGGGACCTATGGCGCCGCTGCCGCAAGTCGCGCTTTCTTCGGGCGTTCCCCCCGGCATCTATCCACGGACCAGGCGGCGCGACTCGCTGCAATCCTGCCCTCGCCTCGGCGCATGTCCGCGGCTCGGCCTTCTCGCCACGTGCGCGATCGCACGCGTCAGATTCGCGAGCAAATGCGGTTGTTAGGTGGCGAGTCGTTCCTCGATCAGATCCGTCGGCGCTAGGGAACCTCAGCATGGACCACCTCACAACGACCGTGAGCGGAAGGTTCTGAGGGGTGGGGTGGCTCTCGACCCTCTGAGGAGGGTCTGCGGGTTGCTCTTGCGAACGGGCTTCTTGGATCGAGGACGTGCTGACTAGCGGTGCCCAGACGCGAGAATGCCGGTCGGGGCGGTGAGGCCGGTTCAGCCCGGAGCGGCAGCGGGGTCCAGGAGTGGACCGGAGCGCTTCCAGCCCCCGAACCAGGCTGGGTCGCGCGTGCGGAGCTTCCCTAGCCGCTTGCGTCAGCGAGCTCGCGAAGGCGGCGGAAGGGATAGATCCCGGCGGAGTGGCCATCGCTCCAATCGATCTGCAGGGCATAGCGACCGACGCCCTCGATGCGGATCGGGTGAACGTCCTCGGGGACCGAAGCCGGGTCGAGGCGACCGGCTCCGGTCCATTCGTCGACGCACTGCGCGCAGCCACACGCGATCCGCAGTGCGCGAACGTCGAACTCGTGGCGAGCGCCATCGGCCCAATGGATCGCGAGCCGGCGTTCCCCGGCCTGTTCGATCTTGGTCGGCGTGGTCGCATCGGTGGCGGCAGCTTCTGACACGCCCGAAGCCTAGCCCTCAGCCGGGTGCGCCACCGTCGGAATTAGCGGCTAGCCTCCCGCGCCATGAGTGACACCCCCGACTCGAATGCCATCGCCATTCTGGGCGGAACCGGCGACCAGGGCCTTGGTCTGGCGCTGCGCTTCGCAGCCGCCGGCCGCCCGGTCGTGATCGGCTCTCGTAAGGAAGACCGTGCCCTGAGCGCGGCCGAAGAAGTCCGCGAGAAGGTTCCGGACGCCAACGTCGCCGGCTTCGACAACGCCGAAGCCACGAAGCGCGCGTGCATCGTGATCCTCTCGGTTCCCTTCGAGCACACCGCCAGCACCGTGAAGGGACTGAAGGCTGTCCTCCAGCCCGGTCAGATCGTGGTTTCGATGGGCGTGCCGCTGGCCACGGCCATCGGCGACGGTCCGATGCGTACCGTCGGTGTCTGGCAGGGTTCGTGTTCGGAGTTGGTCGCGAGTCTGGTGCCCGATGGCGTGGATGTCGTGAGCGCCTTCCAGAACGTTCCGGCCCATCGCCTTCAGCATCTGGCCGACCCGGTCGAGTGCGACGTGATCGTGTCCGGTGCCAGGGAACCGCGCGAAGCCGTGATGGCGCTTTGCCCGCTGGTTCCGGGAATGCGTGCCGTGAATGGCGGCCCGCTCTACAACGCACGCTACGTCGAGGAGTGGACCGCGCTCCTGATCGGCTTGAACGTTCGCTACAAGCTGCCCGAGGGCCTCTGCTTTCGGCTGACGATGGACGACGGGCGCCTGCCCGAAGCGGGAGCGTCCGGGGCATGAGGGATCTCACGGCCGAGGCGAAGGCCAACTTCGCGGCTCGGGTCGAGCAGAATCCATACCCGGGCCGCGGGCTCGTGATCGGGCGCGCTTCCGCTGGCGAGTGGATCCAGGTCTATTGGATCATGGGTCGCAGTGCGGGCAGCCGGAACCGCGTCTTCGTCGCGGACGGATGCGATTTGCGAACCGCGCCCTGGGATGGCGGTGCCGGGGTGGGCGATGATTCGTTGACGCTCTACGAAGCGATGCTCGAATTGCCCGACGTCTATCTCGTAACCAACGGCGACCAGACGCGGACGGCCGCGGATGGAATCGGCGCCGGGCAATCCTTCGAGGCAGCGTTGTCGAGCCGGGAACGTGAGCACGATGCACCCAACTACACACCGCGAATCAACGGACTGCTCGACCTTCGCGGGGCGGCACCCGAGATCGCGCTCTCGATCTTGAAGGCGCATCCCGCGGACCCAGCCCGGACGGATCGTTTCAGCTATCGAACGACGTCGCCCCCGGCGGGCCTCGGACAGGGGCTCACGACCTACATCGGGGACGGGAACCCGCTGCCGCCCTTCGTGGGTGAGCCGCTCTGGTTACCGCTCGAGGGCTCTGCCAGCGAGATCCTGGAGCGCTATTGGGCCGCGCTCGATAGCGACAACCGCGTCTCCCTGGCGGTCAAGGAGATCAGCGCGGACGGAGCCGAAAGCCATATTGTGGTGCGAAATCGCCACGTTGCAGGCTGATTTCCCGCCTCTAGCACCCTTTCTCGTCAAGCTGATCGGTTGACTCACCGATCCCTTCCGAAGACCCGCTGTGCGACGGGCAACGGAAGGCTGCTCTATGAGGCAGGTCACCAAACCCGAGAATCGGGTTCTCCTCGCTGGGCTACGACCCATGGAGGCAGATTCCGCCTCGGCGGCATTGAACGCCGAAGGCGTGCGGGTCGACTTCGCTCGCAATGCGCAGGAAGTCCTCGAAGCCGTTGCCGAACGTCGGCCAGGCGGCATCGTGCTCGACGATCGCCTTCCGGGCATCTCGGGTTCCGCGCTCTGTCAGGTCCTGCGACGCCGGCCGGAGACCCGCCAGACACCGATCCTGCTCCTGGTCGCCGCCGGAAATGAAGCCGCGATTCGGCGGGCGGTCGACGCCGGGGCAAGCGACCTGCTTCGGCGCCCGCTTCACGGGCGGCTGCTGGCGCGCCGCATCGGAACCTGGGTGCGTCTCCGCCAACGCGAAAGCGAACTGGCCCGCAGCCGCGACCTGATGCGGCGCCTCGCCGCTGTCGCCAGCTGGGAGGTCGATGCCGCCGGCGGCGAGTTCGAGGTCTCGGATGGCTTGCACGATCTGCTGGGTGCAGACCCGGCCGGCCCGAACACGATCCAGGCACTACTGGCGCGCTGTCCGGCAGACGAGAGTGCCCGCCTGCGCGACCACTTTCAGGCCGCCGCCGAAACCGGTGAGTCGTGGAGTGACGAGTGTCGCATCGAGCTCGAGAGTGGCGAACTTCGCTACGTCTCCTGGGAAGCCGAGGTCCTGATGGATGACCACGGACTCCCAACGAAGATCTCGGGGAGCGTGCAGGACGTCACCGAGCGGATGCAGGCCGCCGAGCAGATGCGGCATCTGGCCTATCGGGATGGCCTGACCGGGCTCGCCAATCGCAACGCCTTCATGGAGCGGCTCAGCGAAACGCTCGCAGTGGCGCAGCGCCACGACCGCAACGTGGGATTGTTGTTCCTCGATCTCGACAACTTCAAGCGCGTCAACGACACGCTCGGCCACTCGATAGGCGACGAACTGCTGTGTGCCGTCGCCGTCCGGCTCGAGATGTGCCTGCGCCAATCCGATTTCGTCACGTGGCAAACGGGTACCGGTCTCGGGCCGATCTCGCGCCTCGGTGGCGACGAGTTCACGGTGGTCCTTGCCGAGATCGACGGCCCTTCCGACGCGGCCAGTGTTGCCAAGCGAATCCTCGAAGCGGTGCAGGAACCCTTCAGCGTGGGCCGGCATGTTCTCGCCGTTGGTGTCTCGATCGGCATCACGCTGTTCCCCGGCGACGGCGGTGACGTGGAGTCGCTGCTGCGCAACGCAGACGTCGCGATGTACGAGGCCAAGGAACGCGGTCGCAACAACTATCAATTCTTTTCGCAATCGATCGGCGACGCAGAGGTGCGGCGCATCGCCATCGAGGAGCGGCTTCGCACCGCCATCGACAACGAATCGTTCGATCTCTTCTATCAGCCCCAGGTCGACATCCGGAGCGGTCGGATCCACGGGGTCGAGGCGTTGATTCGCTGGACCGACCCCGATCTCGGCGCGATCTCGCCGAACGAGTTCATTCCCATCGCCGAGTCCTGCGGGCTGATCGTGCCGATCGGCGAGTGGGTGCTTCGAGAGGCCAGCGCCCAGGCGGCGTCGTGGCTGGCTCAGGGCCACCCGCCGATGCACATGGCGATCAATATCTCGCCCTCGCATTTCGAGAACGAGATCCTGCTGGAAAGCATGGGCCAGGTGTTATTCGATACCGGGCTGCCGCCCAACCAACTCGTGGTGGAGATCACCGAGAACGTGTTCAGTGCCGATTGCGACGCTGTGCAGCGGACCTTGCGAGAACTCAAACGCATCGGCGTCCAGGTGGCGCTGGACGACTTCGGCACCGGCTATTCGTCGCTCTCCTACCTGAAACGCTTTCCCGTCGACATCCTGAAGATCGACCGCACCTTCGTCCGCGATGTGGTCCTCGATTCCGAGAGCGCGGCCATCACCGAGGGCATCGTTTCGATGGCGCGGGCGCTGCGGCTACGGATCGTCGCCGAGGGCGTCGAGACCGAGAAGCAGCGCGCCTTCCTCGAGGGAATCGGTTGCGAGTCGATGCAGGGCTACCTGTTCAGCCCGCCGATCTCGGTCCTCGAGATGGACGATCTCCTCGCCGGCGGCACACCCCAGGGCCTCGCCCGGACCAGCTGACGGCTGCTGCCGCCAGGGCCCCGATCCCGCTCGTGACGCGCGCGCTAGCGCGCTGCGTCAACCCTTTATTTTCAGTGGGTTACGGAAGGCGTTGCGAGCGACGGAGGGAACTTGAACGATGGGCGATGCTCGCTCGTGATCAGAAACCCCTTCTACCACGAGGACTTGTGCTAGTGTCGGCCGACTGGCCCCAGATCTTGTGCTTTTTCGTTGACTCGGTGCCTGGGAGACATGTAAAAGACGTTTCTGCGGGGATGATTTTCCTTCCGGTGGCCTGGGGGGTTCTTTGAACAGGCGGTTACCGGAAGGGATGAGCTTTGGCGGGAAGGAGGACCTGCCCTGGCTCTGAGGCCCCGGGGAAACCCGGGGCCTCGCTCGTCTCTGGAGAATCTCCAGAAAACGCGACGACGGCAACCAAGAGTAGATGGATCGATGGAACGACTCAGGGAAGCAGAGACTCGGGAAGCAGATTTCGGACGTCCGAGCCTCGCTACTTGCAGGGTCAGCAACACGGCTGACCGGAGCCGGTCAGGACGACTCGGCCAGCACTGGCCAGACGGCGACAATAGCGGCATTCAATGGAAACATGATCAACGGCAGTGACCGGCGGGGGAGATAGCGTGGGCGACACATCGATTTCAGGGCGGACGAGCAAGGGCCAGGCCACTGGGCGAACGAAGACGCGGCGTCGCACGACGACCAGCGCGAAGAGTGCACCGCGTGGCGTGTCGATCCCGGCCCATTTCTCGAAGGCAGACGTCCACCCCTTCGACGAGATCGAATGGGAACTCCGCTCGGCCACCATCGCGAACGAACGCGGCGAGGTGATCTTCGAGCAGAACGATTGCGAGATTCCGGTGGCCTGGTCGCAGCTCGCGACCAACGTCGTCGTCTCGAAGTATTTCCGCGGCCACCTGGGAACGCCCAGCCGCGAGCGCAGCGTGAAACAACTGATCGGGCGGGTCGTCGATCGGATTCACGAATGGGGCAGCGAGGGCGGCTACTTCGCCACACCCGCCGACGGCGAACGCTTCAAGAGCGAACTCAGCCATCTGCTGGTCAGCCAGAAGATGGCCTTCAACAGCCCCGTCTGGTTCAACCTGGGTGTGCCGGATACCACCCAGCAGGCCAGCGCCTGTTTCATCAATTCCGTCGACGACACGATGGAATCGATCATGGACCTCGCCAAGACCGAGGCAATGCTATTCAAGGGCGGTTCGGGCACGGGTTCGAACCTCTCGAAGATCCGTTCTTCCCGGGAAGATCTGAAGGGCGGCGGCACCGCGTCGGGCCCCGTCTCCTTCATGAAGGGTTTCGACTCCTTCGCCGGCGTGGTGAAGAGCGGCGGGAAGACACGCCGCGCTGCCAAGATGGTGATCCTCAATGTCGACCATCCGGACATCCGCGACTTCATCCACTCGAAGGCGAGCGAAGAGAAGAAGGCCTGGTCGCTGATCGAGGCCGGTTACGACGGCGGATTCAACGTCCCTGGCGGCGCCTATGACTCGGTGTTCTTCCAGAACGCCAACCACTCGGTGCGCGTCACCGACGAGTTCATGCGCGCGGCGGAAGACGATCGCGAGTGGCGTACCCGGGCGGTAACGACCGGCGAGCCGGTCGATACCTTCGCGGCTCGCGAACTGCTGAACGAGATCTCCGAAGCGGCCCACGTCTGTGGCGATCCGGGGATGCAGTACGACACCGCCATCAACAAGTGGAACCCGGTCAAGGCTTCGGGCCGGATCAACTCGAGCAACCCGTGCTCCGAGTACATGTTCCTCGACGACACGGCCTGCAACCTGGCCAGCTTGAATCTGATGCAGTTCCTGGCCGAGGACGGTAGCTTCCGGGTCGCTGATTTCCGACGCGCCGCATCGCTGACGATCCTCGCCCAGGAAATCCTGGTCGACTTCGCCGATTACCCGACGCCCGCAATCGCGAAGAACAGCCACCTCTACCGACCGCTGGGTCTCGGCTACGCCAACCTGGGTGCGCTGTTGATGAGCCAGGGCCTGCCCTACGACAGCGACGAAGGCCGCAACCTCGCTGGCGCGATCACTTCGCTGATGTGCGGTGAGGCTTATCGAACCAGCGCCGAAGTCGCTGGCGCGATGGGACCGTTCTCGCACTACAAGAAGAACCGGAAGCCCTTCCTCGAAGTGATCGGAATGCACAAGGACGCTGCAGCCGAGGTGCCCACGGCAGGCGTGCAGGCAGATCTCTGGCAGGCACAGCAGGACGCCTGGGCCGAAGCACTCGCGCTCGGCAGCGTGCATGGCTACAAGAACGGCCAGGTCACCGTGCTCGCACCGACCGGCACCATCGCGTTCATGATGGATTGCGATACGACCGGGGTCGAGCCGGACATCGCGCTGGTGAAGTACAAGAAGCTCGTCGGTGGCGGCCTGCTCAAGATCGTGAACGGCACGGTGCCGATGGCGCTGACCAAACTCGGCTACGACTCGGCCGCGGTGGATGGCATCGTGGCCTACATCGACGAGCACGAGACGATCGAAGGGGCACCGGGGCTGCGCGAGCAGGATCTGGCCGTCTTCGACTGCGCCTTCCGGCCGGCCAAGGGCGAACGCTCCATCGACTGGATGGGTCACATCCGCATGATGGGCGCAGTGCAGCCGTTCCTCTCCGGCGCGATCAGCAAGACCGTGAACCTGCCGAACGAGGCCAGCGTCGAAGATCTGAAGGCGGCCTACGTCGAAGGTTGGAAGCGCGGGCTGAAGGCACTCGCCGTCTATCGCGACGGTTCGAAGCGCACCCAGCCGCTCAACGCCGGCAAGGATCGGGAAGAGCAGGGCGCCGAGGTCATCGATCTGCATCAGCGCCGCGCGATCCGGGTGAAGCTGCCGGACGAGCGCGAGAGCCTCACGCACAAGTTCTCGATCGCGGGCCACGACGGCTACCTGCACGTCGGTCGCTACCCGAGTGGCGAGCCGGGCGAGATCTTCCTGAAGATGGCCAAGGAAGGTTCGACCATCTCGGGCCTGATGGACACGATCGCGACGATGACCTCGATTGCACTCCAGTACGGTGTGCCGCTGAAGGCGCTGGTCGACAAGTTCAGCCACACGCGTTTCGAGCCCTCGGGTTTCACCAACAACCGCGAGATCCCGATGGCCAAGTCCATCCCGGACTACATCTTCCGGTACCTGGGGAACCGCTTCCTCGAAACCGAGGCGCCCGCCGACGAGCAGGTGACACAGGCCGAGGTGACCGGGCTCGCCGAAGTCGCGCCGCGAGTGGCGGTGGCCGGCGGCTCAGCCGATCGTGCAGCCGGTGAGCACACCACCTTCGTCAATCAGGCCGACGCCCCGGCCTGCATGGAGTGCGGCAGCATCACCGTCCGCAACGGCGCCTGCTACAAGTGCCCGAACTGCGGCGCGAGCAGCGGCTGTAGCTGATCCATCGATTCGTGACGTCTCGAACTGGGGGGGTGAGAGACGTCAAGGAAGCGCGGGATCCGGCACGCCGGGTCCCGCGCTTCTACGTTCAAGCCCTGGAGCGGGGACGGACTCCTCGAGTTGCAAAGTTGCAAGTTTGAACCAGGCGCGCTCTCGGGAACGCTCACACCGTTTCCGACATCAAAGGAGCCACATGAGCCATCCTCATCTCCGACTCGCCCTGGCCCTCCTCGCCACCCTGACTCTCAGCGCCTGCGTGAGTATCGAGCTGCCATTCGGTCAACGCTCGCCCCTGCAGGAAGCCACCGTCTTGGGGAGCGAAGGTCCCAAGATCGCCATGGTCGATATCAGCGGCGCGATCTCGATGTCCGGCAGCAGTGGCACCTTCGGCATCGGCGGCAATGAGAGCCTGCCCGCCCGGGTCCGCCAGGAACTCGACCTCGCGCGACACGATCCCGAGGTGAGCGCACTCCTGCTCCGGATCGATTCGCCCGGTGGAACCGTGATCGCCAGCGAAGTGCTCTACAACGAAGTGAAGCGATGGAAGGCCGCGACCGGCAAGCCCGTCGTCGCCCAGATGATGGGCGTGGCAGCTTCGGGCGGCTACTACGTTGCGATGGCCGCGGACTGGGTGCGCGCCTATCCGAGCACGGTCACCGGCTCGATCGGCGTGATCTTCGTCGATCTCAATGTCGCCGGGCTCCTGGAGAAGGTTGGCGTCGCCGACGAGACGCTCACGAGCGGCGCCTTCAAGGACGCAGGCTCGCCGTTTCGGCCGGTGCGCGAAGCGGAGCGCGTCCAACTTCGCAGCGTCCTCGATGATATGTACAACCAGTTCATCGACGTCGTGGCGAAGGGTCGTCCGAAACTCGACGAAGCCCGCATTCGAGAACTCGCCGACGGCCGTATCTACAGCGCACGTCAGGCGCACGAAGCAGGCTTGATCGATGCGATCGGGGATCTTCCGTCGGCCGTCGAGGCCGTACGAGCACGAGCCGGGCTCAGCGGGCCTTCCCGTCTGATCGTTTATCATCGCGGCGGCGCGGCACCCGAGAACCTGTTCTCGGCCGCGCTACCGACGACACCGGAGCCCGCGATCCGCAGCTTCGCGGAAGCACTCCCGCAGCCAGGGTTCTTCTTCCTCTGGAGCCCCGGGCTCGGTCTGCCGCGTCCCTGAGCCGGGCGCGATTCTCGGCGCCAACAGCAGCGCAGCCCGCTGGCTTGGATCGAGCGGCTCGGGCTAGTAGACCCACTTCCCGTTCTGGAAGCGGAACATCTCGCTGACCCCGTTACCGCCGATGCGTTTACAGGCACCTGCCGTACGGCACTGCATGCGGTTCTCGGTGTAGTGGAGGATCCCGACGTACGGGGTCTTCACCCGGCCGGTCGGGCGCAACTCGACGCGCCATTCCCGGCCCGGCGCCGTGTGATCCTGTCCGGCCTTGTTGGCCTTGGCCTCGCGCTGCCGCAGGTCCTGGACCCAGCCGCGCGCGAAGCTCTGGAACGAGGCTTCCGCCTTCTCCCGGAGCGCTCCCGAGGGCGCGATCGCGGCCGGTTCGGCAACTGCGGCCGGCGCGCTGCCGATCAGTGACAGGGCCAGGACGGCCGCGAAGGCCCATCGATTCGCCATCTGAAGACTCCCGAGGAGAACGCCATGGGACATCCGCCCCACAGGTGTCTTCGACTCATCGGCGCTGGGAATCGAGGGAATAGTGACCGGAATCACTCTTCTGCGGGTCTACGGTGTGTCAGCGGTGCGACATTTCAGCGAAACCCACCGAGCCGACGGGTAGCGGCTCTTCCGGTGCAACGTCGGAGTCCCGTATGCTCCGCGGCCATGGGCGAACGCATCCTCGTCGTCGACGACGAACCGGATCTCTTGGAGCTGATCCGCTTCAACCTCGCCCAGGCGGGCTACGAGGTAGAGACTGCGACCACGGGGAGCCAGGGTCTCGAAGCGGTCAGGCGCACCCGGCCGAACCTGCTGGTACTGGATCTGATGCTTCCCGACCTCTCCGGAATCGACGTCTGCCGGCAACTGAGAACGGACCCGGAGCACCGGGCGTTGCCGATCTTGATGTTGACGGCGAAGGGGGAAGAAGTGGACCGGGTGGTTGGCTTCGAGGTTGGAGCCGACGACTATGTAACGAAGCCCTTCAGCCCACGGGAGCTGACGCTTCGGGTCAAGGCGATCTTGAGGCGGCACAGCGACGATGCCACGACTTCCGAGGGGCGCCTCCAACATCGCGGCCTCGAGCTGGATGCGGATCGCCACAGATGCACCGTGTCCGGCGAGATCGTCGACTTGACGGCGAAGGAATTTCGCCTGCTGACGAACCTCATTTCGCGGCCCGGGCATGTCATGACTCGTCAGCGCCTCCTCGACGATGTCTGGGGCGACGAGATCACGGTGACTGAGCGAACCATCGACACCCACATGAAGCGGCTTCGCGAAAAACTCGGCGAAGCCGGTGATCTGATCGAGACGGTCCGCGGAGTGGGCTACCGCTTCACGGAGTAACAGGTGGACCGCCTAACCTTTCGTTTCGGACTGGTGCTCGTGATCCTTGTCGGCGTCACGACGCTCGTGGTGGCGCAGTGGGGAAGCGCAATCGGGCTCGCGGTGGGTGGCGTTGCGGCCAGCGCCATCGCGGTCCTGGCGTCGCGGAGGCTCCGGGCGCGAATCGACGAACTACAGCAAGCCCTGGTGGCTCCAGTTACCGGCAGGGCGGGACGCCGCCTCGGCTGGACGCGTCCCAGCGCTGTGGCCGAGCTCGCGAATACGGTCAACGAGGCAGCGCAGCACACCCAGTCCCAGCTCGATGCCGCCTCTGCCGAACAGGAGCGCCTACGTGCGGTGCTGAACGGAATGGTCGAGGGCGTTCTCGTGCTCGATCGAGATGGCACAACGTTGCTGGCCAATCGTCGGCTACGCGAGCTTTTCGATGCCTGGGGGAATGTCGAGGGGCGGACCCCGCTCGAGTTGATCCGTCGGCCGGAAATCGACGAGGCGCTGTCGCGGGTTTCCAGGAAGGAGCCCGTCTCGATCGAGATCGCATTGGCGGCGGATCGGCACGTGGAGATGCACGCGGTTTTGTTCCCCGACGAAGGACGCTTGCTCGGGACCGTGGCCGTGTTCCATGACGTCACCGAGATTCGCAGGCTCGAAGGGATGCGACGCGACTTCGTCGCCAACGTTTCCCACGAACTCCGCACCCCGCTCGCCGCGATTCGCGGCTTCGCGGAAACCCTGCTCGGTTCCGATGTCGGAACGGAACAACGAGATCAGCAGCTCGGCGTGATCCTGCGCCACTCGGAACGCCTTTCCGCGCTGATCGAGGACCTGCTGGAGCTTTCGCGTATCGAGGGGCACCGCACCCCCCTGGAACTCCAGCCCGTGGATGTGGCCGCGCTGTGTCGGAACGCACTGCGAGATCTGCAACCCCGTTTCGACGAGCGGCAGATCACGAACCAGCTGGAGGTGGGGACCACCCTTCAGGCTTCCGCGGACCGACGATCCATCGAGCAGGTCCTGCTGAACCTCCTCGACAATGCGCTCAAGTACACGGAGCTCGGCGGTGAGATCGTCGTCACCTTGCAGGACGAGCCCGGTCGCTTCCGAATCGAAGTGGCAGACACCGGAATCGGCATCCCAGAAGCGGACCTCGGGCGGATCTTCGAGCGTTTCTACCGGGTCGAGAAGGCACGTACGCGGGATCACGGCGGGACCGGCCTCGGCCTCTCGATCGTGAAACACCTGGTCCAGGCGATGCGTGGCGAGGTCTTCGTCGAATCCCGGGAGGGCGAAGGGACGACGGTGAGCGTGAGGTTGCCTCTGGAAGATTTCGGCTGAAAGGGGTCTGAATCCATGCCGGATTTCCCTACGATGAGGGACCCTTTTCCCCGACGGAGCAGAGCAAATCATGAGCCGATTGGCGATCGCGTTGTCTGGAATCCTGGCACTCGGCCTGACGGCCGCGCCCGCCGCATCCGAGGACGAAGCCGTGATCGGTGAAGTGCTCGGCATCCTGCTCGAGCGCGGCATCGTGGACGAGGACAAGTACAAGGAACTCGTCGCCAAGAACGAGCGCTACGAGTCGAGTCGCTCGTCACTGCTCGGGCGCATCGAACTCAGTGGCGATTTCCGCGGGCGCCTCGAGAACTTCTGGTACGACGACGACGCCTTCGGCGATCAGCGGGACAATCGCCACCGGGGTCGCTATCGGCTGCGGCTCCAGGGCAAGGCCCGCGTCAACGATCACATCGATGCCATCTTCCGGCTTGCTTCCGGGCAGGGCATCTCGCGGAGCACGAATACGACCTTCGGCGACAGCGACGATTTCGCTCCGGACTCGCTGTTTCTCGATCGCGCCTATATCGAAGTGCGCCCGCCGGGCGAACACGACCTCCGCTTTCGCGTCGGGCGCATGGCCAATCCGCTGCGTTGGAAGAACGGTTCGGACTACATCCTCTGGGATCCCGACATCAATCCCGAAGGGGTGAGCGCGAGTTGGCGAGGCGAAGCCGCCGGGTTCGCGCTCTTCTCGACCGCCGCCTACTACATTCTCGACGAAGACACCGCCGCACAGGATGCGCACGTTCTGGCGCTACAGGGCGGCTTCTCGAAGGACTGGTCCGACGATGTCTCGTTTGGTGGTCGGGCGAGCTGGTACAGCTTCGGTTCGCTCGGGTCCGACGGCGACGCGAACGCGATCGCCGATTTCAACGAGCGGGGAGCGAGCTTCGGCAACGTCGAGCTGGCGCGACGCCCGGGCGATGGAATCGATGCGGTTGAAGTGGCCGGGTGGATCCGCTGCGCATGTTCCGAGGACTGGCCGCTACTCGTCTACGGTCACTTCGTGCGGAACCTATCGGCGGACTCCCGGGTCACCGGTTCCGAAGAGGACACCGGCTGGGGTCTCGCCTTCGAAGTGGGCGACAAGCGCAAGCACGGCAAGCTCGGCATCGGCTACTACGAGTTCGAAGCCGACTACTTCCCGGCCCTGACGATCGATAGCGACGTGACCGATTTCTTTTCCAACCGGAAGGGCTTCACCGCCTACGGGTCTCGAGAAGTCTGGAAGGACACGGACCTGCGCTTCTCGTTCTTCATTGGCGATGCGATCGAGAAGGACGCACTCCACGCGGCCTCGGTCACCAACGCGGACCGGATGAGGTTGCGGACCGACATCGTCGTCTCGTTCTAGCGCCTGCGGCGCTGATCGAGACGCAATCGTCGTTTCGTTCTAGCGCCTGGCAACCGGCAGACGTCATCGCTTCGTCACGGAAGGGACACCAGATCCACCCAATCCCCTCCTAGTGTGCGCTCGCGGTTCATGAGTAGCCGCACACGCTCACATTTCGGCTCATCGAAGAGCCATTGGAGGAGAGGTTTCGTGATGAATTCACCCATCGTGACGCTGGTCGCGCTGGCTCTACTAGGCGCTGGCCCGGCGTTCGCAGGCGACGATCCCGTCATCGGGGAGGTCCTCGAGATCCTGCGCGATCGCGGGGATATCGATGAGGCCAAGTACACCGAGCTGATGGCCAAGAACCAGAGCTACCAGACGCAACAGTCCGGCCTGCTCGGAAGGATCGAGTTCTCCGGGGACCTACGCGGGCGGCTCGAGAACTTCTGGTTCGACGAGGATGCGAACAATTTCGAGCAGCAGAACCGAACGCGGGGCCGCTACCGGTTGCGGCTCCAAGGTAAAGCCAAGGTCAACGATCACGTAACCGCGGTATTCCGGCTGGCCTCCGGCGAGAATGATATTCGCAGCACGAATCAGTCCGCCGGCAAGGAGAATGACTTCGGTCCCGACTCGATCTTCATCGATCGGGCCTACATCGAGTTGAAGCCGTCGCTCGAGAAGGACTTGAAGGTCGTCGTCGGCAAGCAGGGAAATCCTTTCCGCTGGAAGAAGGGCAAGGACTACATGCTCTGGGACAGCGACATCAATCCCGAGGGCGCTGCGGTCCGCTGGAAGGGCGACGTGGCGGACGGGATCTCGGCGTTCGCCAACGTCGGTTACATGGTCCTCGACGAGAACGGCACGCGGAAGGATCCGCACTTCATCGGCATCCAGGGCGGGCTCTCCGCCGCCGTCACAGAGAACGTCGAAGTCGGTGGACGGGTCAGCTGGTACAGCTTTGGTTCCGTGGATCCCGCGTTCCTGGGTCGAGGCGGCAGCAACGTCGAGCTGACGGACCCGAACGTGCCCGCCGGCACGCCGGATGGATTCGATGTGATCGAGTTGGCGGGATACGTCTCGTGCGACTGTATCGAGGACTGGCCGGCCCTGTTCTACTTCCACTGGGCCAAGAATTCCGGTGCCGAGGACTTCGTCCAGGATTCTGACCAGGATACGGGCTGGGGTGTGGGCTTCGAGATCGGCGACAAGAAAAAACTCGCCAAGATCGGCCTCGGCTACTACAGGCTCGAAGCGGACTACTTCCCCTCTCAGTTCATCGATTCCGACCTCACCGATGGCCGCACCAACCGCAAGGGCTGGACGGTCTACGGCTCGAAGTCGATCTGGAAGAACACCGACCTCAACCTGACGCTCTTCGTCAGCGACGACATCGAGAGCAACTCGCTCTTCTCGGGCTCGACTTCGAATGCTGACCGTGTCCGTCTTCAGACGGACATAGTCGTGAAGTTCTAGTCCCTTGTCACGCCAGAAGCCGGGGGTAGAGGCGTCGCAGCTTCACACGCGCTTCGTGCGTCGTGAACTGCCAGTCCACGCCCTTCGTCGTTTGGTTGCGGTCGTCTTCCCAGGCTTGGACTTCGCGTTTCAGATCT
>JAJDAP010000075.1 GCA_029261795.1 Deltaproteobacteria bacterium | reverse complement strand
TCGTGCGAATCGATCCAGCCTCGTCAGGTCGCTGGTTCGGGGGGTGGAAGCGTTCAGCGCGCGACCTCGTGGCCGCGGCAAGAGGAACGACCGGAACCCGGGCGGTCGCGTTCACGCACCACACCTGGTTGCTCAACGAAGGCTGGAAGCGGGCCGGTCCTCTCCTCGACCCCGCTGCCGCTCCGGGCTGAACCGACCTCACCGCCCCTGCCCGGCATCCCCTCGTGCAGGCACCGCTAGCCCGCAGATCCTCGATCCAAGAAGCCCGCCCACGAGAGCAATCTGCGAGTCCTCCTCGTAGAGTCAACAGCGACCCCACCCCTCACGCCCTTTCGCCGCCACGCGAACGGTCAAGCCCGAGCCTGGAGGCTCACCCGTTTCCGCTGACGATGGTGGTGAGGTGGCCTTCGCAGAGGTTCCCTAGAGGCGGAGTCGGGTTCCCCGGCTGCGCGTCGCCATGCGATGCCAGATGGCGCCTAACACCATGCCCGTGCACAGGACGAGTGCCCCGGCGATCCGGTCGGCCCAGGCCGATCCGGCGCGCAGCTTGGCGTTGTCCTGGGTCAGGCGATCGAGTTCCGAACGCTGCTGACCGTCTCGCCCGGAGACTTCTTCGTAGGACGATTCCAGCCGGTCGACTTCGCGGGTGGCGAGGTCGAGATCCTGCTTGAGGCGCTCGGTTTCGGTTTCGAGTTGGGCCAGGCGCGTCGTCGGCGGCGCCACCGGGTCCAGATAGCCGGCCGCGATCCAGCCCCGTCGGCCGTTGCCGGTGAGTACCTCGGTCCAGCCGTTGCCACGGGTCTTGATTTCGATGCGGTCGCCGGGCTTGACGGATCCGACGATCTTGAATTCCGTGCCGGCGCCGCGGCGCAGGTTGAGCGGTGCCCCTCGGCTCCAGGCGATCTCTTCCGCCGAGGCGACGCCGGGCGCCACGCTAGAGCCAACGAGAATGGCGAGCGCCGCAATGACGACAACCTTGCCCATGAAATCGTCCCCCCGAGTTGCCGCCATCCGGCCGCACAGAGTAGCGACCGACCCGGAGTCGTCAGCCGTGGGCGCGGCCCTACGGCTTCGGGCGGAGCGCGCGGGCGATGGCGTCGCTGTCGAGACCGGCTTCGCGCAAGATCGGGTCGGAGTCTGCGCCGAGTGCGGGGGCCGGCCGGGTGCCTGGCATCTCGTGGCCGGACATGCGGATCGGTGGTGCGACCGTGCGCATCTCGCCGTCCTCGTGTTCGATCCGGGCGAAGGCGCCGATCGCTTCCGCTTGCGGGTCGCGGGTCGCCTCGAGCAGGGTGCGAACCGGCGCCCAGATGATCCGATGGGCAGCGAAGACCTGCTCCCACGCTTCCAGGCTTCGCGATGCCAGCGTCTCGGCGATGGCCGCCGTCAGCGCTTCGCTGTTGCGGTAGCGACCCACCGGTCCTTCGTTGCGGTCATCGGCGATCAGGTCCATCCGCTCGATCGCCTCGCAGAAGGTTCGCCAGTATCGCTCGGATTCGATCATCACGAGGAACAGCCAACGTCCGTCGCTGGTTTCGTAGTGGTTCCACAGTGGGTTGCGCGGTCGCTTGCGGTCGTGGCGTGGCACTTCCTGCTCGGTGGTCATGGCCGGCGAGGCGTCGTTGCCTTGAACGTAGAAGCCCATGTGCATCAGGTTCACGCCGATTTCCTGGCCTTCGCCACCTTGATCCCGGACGCGCAGGGCTGCCAGGACACCGGTCGTCAGTGCCAGGGCGGCGGCATGATCCCCGACCCCGGGCCGTAGGAAGGTCGGCGCGGCGTCGGGTTCGCGCATCGCATCCATGAAGCCGGTGCGCGCCCAATAGGCCGTGTAGTCGAAGGCGGGAGAGTTGCTCTCGGCGCCGGCACTGCCGTAGCCATTCAACGCCGCGAAGATCAATTCCGGTTTCCGAGCGAGCAGCGTCTTCGCATCGAGGCCGTATCGCTCGAGCCGTTCCGGAAGCATGTTCGTCAGGACGATGTCGGCGCCGTCGATCACCTGGAGTAACGCCGCGTGGGCGGCATCCACGCTGATATCGAGTGCCAGGGACCGCTTCCCGCGGTTGTCCATGTGGAAATGCGGCGTCTCCTTCAGGTCGCTCTTGAAGCCGGAAGTGCGTGGATGGGCGTGCCGCATGATTTCACCCTGGGGCATTTCGACCTTGATCACCTCCGCTCCGAGATCGGCGAGTAGCGCGCCGGCCGCCGGGACCGCCACGAAGCTCGCGATCTCGACCACGCGGATGCCTGCCAGGGGAGCCGTCATGTTAGGCATTCGTACTTGCCGTGTAGGCACAGCTCTGGCCCGAGGTCTCTTCGACCTCGACGCGCAGGGTGGTCACGTTCGCGGCATGGTGCAGCGCTGGGGAGATCTTGTCCCAGAGCAGCCGGGCCAGCAGTTCCATGGTGACATTGGGAAGCGGAAGCAGCGTGACGTCGGCGGCGGGCAGGCGATAGTCTCGCTCTCCGAAGCGCACCTCGACGGAATCTCCCTCGTGTTGCACGCTGAGGAAGCGACTCTTTTCCGGGATCAGGGTGACCTCGTCGAGCGCATTGCAGACCGAGCGGATCTGGTCCTTCAGGGCCGCGACATCCACCAGCAGGCCCATGTCATCGGTTCTTGGGCCGGCGACTTCGACCCGCACCCGGAAGTTGTGGCCGTGTAGCAGTTCTCCGCTTCCGTCGGGGAAGACCGTGAAGTGGGCGGCCGCAAACTTGAAATCCTCCTTCGCGAGGCGAAGGGTGTAGCCGGGCTCGAGTTCGGGTGCGCTCACGGCCGCTAGAGTCGCGCGGTGCCGGGCGTGCTGCCAGGGGTGGGGGCGCTGTGGCTCCCCGGGCAGGACTCGAACCTGCGACAAGTCGGTTAACAGCCGACTGCTCTACCAACTGAGCTACCGGGGATCAGGGCCGCGGATTCTAGCCGGCATTTCCGGGGCCGCAGCTCCTGCTTCCCCGACCAGATCCGGCGGGATCTCGACCGCAGCTGATGGCTCGTCGGCCGGCGGCGGCGGAACCTGAAGCTCCAAGCGCGTCGAGGAAGGCGCCTCGCTGCCGTCGGGTCTTAGGCCCACGAGCTGGTAGCGGCGGGGCCCCGGAGCAGCTTCGTGATCGACGAAGCGCGCTTCCTTGACCCGGCCCAATTCCTCATCGCCGAAGGCGCCGAGCAGCAGGACACGTGTTTCGGCCAGCGGGCTCTGGGCGGCGGGGTCCCAGACCAGAATCACGCCGTCGCGGGTCACGGTTCCGGCCAGCCCATAGGCCACGCTGCTGACCACGACGGGCCCCGAATCGCCACTGACCAGGGCGTCTCGGTCGAAGGCCTGCATCGTGTAGGCGACATCCTCGCCAGCGCCCAGACCCTCGTCGACGAATTCGATCTGATCCGGCGGAAGGTCGGTGCTGAGCGATCGTCCATCGCCGTGCTTGCGGATCACCCGGTAGCCAGCCAGATCTTGTTCGACGTTGCGTCGCCAGACGATCCGATTGCGGCCGAGTTCGAGTGCCTCGACTTCGACGCCGTCCGGGGGGAGAGGCTCGGGTTTCGTCACGGCACGCTCGGGCGGGCTCGGGTCGCCGGTCCCTCCGGCCGCGTTGATGGCCGAAACCCGATAGTAGAAGACGCGCAGGTCTCCCAGCCCTTCGTCGATCCAGCTGGTGGCGAATCGATCCGGGAGTTCGGCGACCAGCCGGAACTCGCCGAGGGCGCTCGGACTCCGCAGGACGCGGTAGCCTGCCACCGTCGGGTCCGTCGACGGATCCCAGGAGAGCGCCACGCGCCGTGGCAACCCGCTGATGGCGCGGACCCGGCGCGGCCGTTCTGGCAACGCCGCCGTCGTGCCGGGAACGACCTTGCCGTGCGCACCAAGGGCTCCGTCTTCGGCGATCGCGCGAACACGATAATGATAGGTCTCGCCATCGAGGAGTCCGCTGCTGCCAGCGCCGCGGTCTACCCAACGCGCGACGAACCCGTCGGCGATCACGGCCGCGCGTTCGAACTCGCCGTCCTCGGAGGCCGCGCGCTCCACCAGGTAACCGGCGACCGGACCGGCAAGCACGGGTTGCCAACGCAACGGGATGGCGCGGAGTTCGCCGGAGAGCGCCAGTAGGCCCTCGATGGCCGGAAGTGTCCCCGCCAGATCCTCGCGAATCGGAGGGGCTTCCGGCGCGGTCTCGATCAGGCTCGCGGCGGAAGGCAGGCCGGATACGCAGCCAGCGCTTGCCAGTCCGACGGAAAGCACGAGGATCGGGGTCGCGTGCCTCATGAGGTGCCGGGCCCCGCGCTCACTCCGGGCAGTGGGTCCTCGCGGATGCGTTCGAGATTCTCGAGCAAACGTTCTGCCCGCCGTGAGTAGTCGCGCGCTTGGACATTGTCAGGGTCGACGAGCAGCGCTCGGCGCCATTGATCGAGCGCGGCCTGCAGGTTCTGCCGCCGATAGAAACGACGGCCGGCTTCGATCAGGGCCGGGACTTCGTCGGCCAATCGCGTCCGGATGGCATCCAGATGCCGCTTCGCGCCCTTGTGCTTGTCGTCCGCGGCCAACGCCTCGAGGTCGAGCGCAATCGCCGCATACGGATCACCGCGAGCCTCGACACCGAGGGCGTTGCGGTAGAAACCTTCGGCGCGAATCTCCGCCTCGGTGGCGGTGCGCGTGGCGGCACCGTCCACGCGGGCTTGTTCGATGAACGCCAGATAGCCGAGCGCGGTTTCGTTCGAGGCATCGAGGGCGAGGACATCCCGAAAGGCGCGTTCGGCGTGCGGTAGATTGTCCGCGTCGAAGCCCACCCGACCCCAGGCCAGCAGCCGTTCGATCTCGGACTGCCAGGCTGCCTGCAAGGCTTGTTCGTCGCTGACGGCGCCGGGCCAGAAGGGATCGAGTTCGCGCAGGTCCTGGAGCGCGGCGCGGGCCCCGGATAGATCACCCGCGGCGAAGCGCTCGCTGAAGCGCTCGTGGACGGCCGCGCGGCGCGTGGCCAGAACGCGAACCAGCTGCTGTACGTGGGCGAGCGTCTCGGGGTCCGGCTTCAAGCGGAGTGAGAGGCGATGATTCAGCACCGATTCGGCCAGACGTCCCTTCTCTTCGAAATAACGTCCGCGCTGGACATAACGCAGCACCAGTTGGCGGAACTCGTCCTCGACCTCGGCGATGCGCTGCTGGGTTTCCGGATAGGCCGCATCGTCTGCATCCACCCGGCGCCAGGCTTCGAGGGCCCCCACCTGGTCGCCCTCCTGGTAGCGGGTCTCGCCGAGTTCGAGGGGCGACGTACAAGCCGCGAAGAGCGCGCCGACACACGTCACCAGGACGAACCAGGCTCGCGAGAAGGGATGCGCGGTCCCCGAGTGATGGGGGGCGAGCAGTTGCACGGGTCTTGGGAAACTCCAGCGAAGGCGTTCACCCGGTCGTGGGAGATTCCCCGACCTCGACCGAATATACGTGAACCGGCTCCTGCCGACCCGAAAGTTGGCGCTCGCCCTCGAAGTGGAGCCGGTACAGGTCGCGAACACGGCGCTGGACCGCTTCGGAAACCAGGACTTCCCCGCGCGCTGCCAGCTTCTCGAGCCGCGCCGCAACATTGACGGGATCGCCGATGGCCGTGAAGTCCGTGCGCCGGTCCGAACCGATGTTGCCCACGATCACGACGCCGGTGTGGATTCCGATTCCGAGCTCGACGCGCTGACCGTCCGGGCCGAGGGCCGCATTGCGCTCGGCGATGGCGCGCTGGATCTCGACCGCAGCGCCGACGGCATCGATCGCATGGTTCGGGTTCGGGGCCGGGGCGCCGAAGTAGGCCATCACCGAATCGCCGATGAACTTGTCGATGGTGCCACCGCGCTTCAGGATCCCGTCCGAGACGGTCTGGAAGACCTCATTGAGGAGCGACACCACGTCGCGGGCCTTCAGGCCTTCGGAGAGCCGGGTGAAGCCCCGGACATCGACGAACAGGATCGTGACCTCCCGTTCGGCACCGGCAAGTTCCGCGCCCTCGGGGTTCTCGAGCAGGGTGTTCAGCACGTAGTCGCTGGCATAGCGGCCGAAGGCGCTTTGGATCCGTTGCTTCTGCTGGAGGGACTCGCCCATTTCATTGAAGGCACGGGTCAGCTCGCCCACCTCGTCGCCGGAAGTGGGTGGCACGCGCGCACTCAGATCGCCCGCGGTCAATCGCTCGACGCCGGAGCGCAAGCGTCGCAGCGGGCCCACCAGCAGCGCCACGAACACGAGCCCGGACCCGACGCCTAACACCAGCACCGCGATGCCGACCGTCAGCAGCTGCAGTTGGGTCTCGCGGACACGCGGCTCGACGAGGGCGACGAGGTCGAGTTCGAGCTGGGCCTCGCCGATGGGGACGCCGTCGAATACCGCCGGTGCCGCCAGGATCAACAGTCTCCCGCGATGCTGGATCCGGGTCTCCTGCACCGAGCCTGCGCCGGTGAGCGCCGGAAACAGCTGGCCTTGACTCTCGACCGGAAGGGCCGCGATCGCCCGGCCATCGCGATCGACGACGCGCACCGCAACGACGCCGTCTTCGGCAGCAGCCTGGCCGACGAGCGTTTCGAGGGCAAGCAGGTCCCCCGCGAGCAGGGGCACTTCGGCGTCTCCGGCGAGGTTCTGCGTCAGCGATACCGCGAACCGCTCGATCTCGATCTCGAGTGCGGTGCGTTCCTGGTCGGTCGCGATCCAGGTGAGGGCGCCCGCCGCCAAGACCAGCAAGGCGATGACCAGGGCGCTGAATTTGAACTGGAGGCTACGCAATCGGCCCTCGCCGTGGCCGGACTACCGCTCGTGGCGGTAGTCGAGCCCGGTCAATCGGAGGCGTCGAACCGGATCTCGAGGATCTCGAACTCGCGGGTACCCTTCGGCACGCGGACCTGAACGTTGGCGTCGAGCTCCTTCCCCATGAGCGCACGGGCGATCGGCGAGGTCACGCTGATCTGGCCGTCCGCCAGGTCCGCCTCGTCCTCGCCCACGATCGTGTAGGCGACTTCCTCGTCGTTCTCGGTATCGGACAACACGACGGTTGCGCCGAAGGTAACCCGGTCCGTTCCCTGGCCGGCACCGTCGATCACCCGGGCACGTGCCAGACGGTCCTCGACATAGGCGACGCGACCCTCGATCTGGCCCTGGCGGTCCTTGGCGGCGTGGTACTCGGCGTTCTCCGAGATGTCGCCGTGGGCGCGGGCGATCTCGATCTCCTTGACGATCGCAGGGCGGTCGACGCTCTTGAGGCGCTTGAACTCCTCGTCGATCATCGCAAACCCGCGCGGTGTCATCGGAACGCGATCGCTCAACGACAATCCTTCTCGACGCCACGGAAGCCTGGTCCGGTGGCGGAAATCAGCCGAAAGCCCGATTCGGCCAACCTAACCAGTCTCCCCCCACCCCGCCATTGAAGTCCCCCCGCGGGGCTCCGGCCTTCTCTTAGCTGGCGTGGGCGACCGCATCGACTTCGATCGCAGCTCCGAGGGGGAGGGCGGCGACGCCGAGGGTGGCGCGAGCGGGCTTCGTTCCCGCTGGCAGGATGCCAGCGTAGATCTCGTTGACCGTGGCGAAGTCCGCGAGGTCGGTGAGATAGATGGTGACG
>JAJDAP010000074.1 GCA_029261795.1 Deltaproteobacteria bacterium | reverse complement strand
CCAGTCTGCCCCAAGACCCTCCAACCCCAGTTTTTTCCTCACCGCTGGCGCGGCTCATCGCGAAACAAAAAACAGCGTCTTCCGGGCGCTTCTCTTCGTTTCGCCCGCCTCCTAGGGGCGGCTTTAGACAGTCCGGCTCCTGCTTCCATGTTGGCGTCAGCAGGGGGATTGGCCGTCTGTGGCAAAATATGGAGACTTAAAAATGGCGCAAGCACTAGGGATTGTAACGAAAGGTGAAGACGGCAACTTTGCAGGACGTATCTCGATGGGGATCAATACCAAGATCGAAATCGTTGCGAACGACGCAAAAGAGACCGACAGACAACCGGACTTTCGCATCTTTTCCACCCGATTAGGTGAGATTGGCGGCGGTTGGAACAAAGTTGGAGAGAACAGCGGCAAGCCGTATGTATCACTGACACTCGCCCATCCGATGATCGGCTCACGGAAAGTTTACGCAAATCTCGGACTTGCCCATGGCGGCGAAGACAACGAGTTTGCCGTTCTGTGGAACCCGCAAGACTAACCAAGAAATCAAATCTAAGTTACCTGTCCTACTTCATTGTAGGGCAGGTTTTTCTATTCTTAGTTTATTTTATCTCAATGTTTACTGTGAACAATTCCTCACAGACTAAAAATCCAGTGGGAATTTAACCATGCTTGGAGAGAACGCCGCACCCAAAAAACAGCCAAATGCGGCATGGGCATGGGAGCATTTGCGACGCAATGATGCTTATCGACAGGATTATTTCCTATCGCGACCTGGCAGACAAAAACCGACCACCCTCAATACAGGCGCAACCCTTATCCGCGAACGTCGCCGTTGGATCGCTGCTGAAAAATGGGGCCTGTTAACATTCGCCGATCCTGACCGGACAGCGTTTGAAGCAAACGTCTTTTGGCTCCCCGAACATCTCGCCGGAACTTTACCAATCAAACTTTATCCCATAGGTGGTCAAGGCTTAGAAGCTGGTAGTGAGCGCGACGAGATTGTTTTGTCAGCTATCCAGACACGTCGTGTCCTGCTTGATACGGTGGACGGCGTGCGTCATATTTTGCTGAGTGGGAAGCGTTTTTGGGTGCAATTACACTGCAAAAACCCCGCACCACTCAATGATCACGGGTGTGTTGGCCTTAGTATTAGAGGCGTCAAGCACCTCAAACGACGTCTGGACACTGCCGATCAACTGTTATCGCTTTATCACTCCACTGGAGGTAAAATTTCCTTGATCGGCCGTATGCGGAACTCTAAGAGACTAAGCCATGGTCTTATCGCTTTCGATATTGTCAAAGCGGGCGGCACTCACCGGGATGTTGCAGAAATCGTGTTTGGCGCGACAACCGTATCGGGGCGTTGGGGAGATAAAGACCAACATTTTGAGAACTGGTCTCGCAGGTTAATCGCCCGCGTAAATACATTGATTGCTGGTGGGTATCTTGATCTGCTGAACAAAAAAACCCTCTAACATAGAGTTAATTTCCGTCCGGCTTTTATGCAACGTCGTGCTTTAGACGGTTCAAAAACCTTCAAATTTCACTCAATTTGCCTGAGCTGAACGCCAGAATGCGTCTCAGGTTTGTAATAGAGTAAAGGGGGGTGAGGCCATGCAATCGGCTTTAGACCACGGAAATGATAGCCCATATTTAACCACAAAAGAGGCCGCGCTTTATCTGCGGCTTGAGGAAAGCACGCTCAATGCGATGCGGTGGCGTCAGGAAGGTCCGGCCTGGCGCAAACATGGCGGCAAGGTTGTTTATCACATTGATGATCTGAATCTCTGGTCACGCGCGCGCCATTCCAACCCTTCAGAATTACCAGCATTTGACAGTCATCAAGATAAGTCGCGTGATCATAAAAGTGGCGATGGTACGCGGCGATGATGGAGGGCCAACTCACCGTCGCGATCATCTCCTATCGCAAGAACCGTATCAATAACCGTCTGATCTTTGGCGAATCTGTCATGAAAATTCGGCGAGGCTGGAGGCGCGAATTCGCAGTATTTTCTCCCGGCCAGATGTTCGCCTATGAGCGCTGGCGCGGCAATAAATACGGCACACAGGACTGGCGATTATTCATTTGCATGGCGACACACAGCGGGCCTGTGACAGCTGTGCCGGGGGTTAACCCGGGCGCACAAATTCTGCTATGCGCCAGAGGCAAGACCCGTGTGAAGCGCGTACTTAACCTATTTGATGAACTCAAATCCGCCCACGGACCTCTCGAAAATATACCGCCGCAGCGATGGCGACAACTTCATAACGCCATTGAAACGGGCGGAGTTAATGCGGTTGAATTCAACTAACCAATAAAGGGGAACCCACGTTGACACGTCTTATCGCAGGCGCCGCCGTTATGGCATTATGTGCTGCCGTCGTATGGGAAATCGTCTCGCCGCCAACGCCGCTCCTTATCTACAACAGAAGCGAAAGCGCCCCCATTGGATGGTACGCGCTTGACTCGAATGGTGGTGTTACACGTGATGTAAAAGTTGCAGCCTTTGCACCAGAAACAGCGCGAAAACTTGCCGACAACCGGCATTATTTACCGCAACATATTCCTATTATTAAAACCGTGTGGGCAGTGACGGGAGAGAAAGTCTGTTCCATAAATGGCGTCATAAGCGCCCCAAACCGTCCTGATATTCACGCCACCATGCAGGACAGTTTGGGGCGCGCAATGCCGGTTTGGCATGGCTGTATCACCCTTGAAAAACACGAAGTTTTTCTCGTCTCTACTGATGTGCAGACCTCTTGGGACAGCCGGTATTTTGGTCCAGTGCTGCTCGATAATGTTCTCGGTACGGTTCGGTATCTCGGGGTAAAGCCGGATGATTTGGCGGCGTCAGGCATAGCACATGGCTGGGCGCGGGATATGAGCGAAGCGAATGGCGCGGAGGGCAAGATAAAAGACGGGGGCGCCCCTTCGGCGCTAACCCCTTGTCTGCACATCTTTTTAGGGGGCGCCCCTTTGGCGCATGGGAGCACCCCCGTTTCCACCGTACGACCCGTAATTAATAGCGTTGCAGGGAGTGACCTTCCGCAATTACGCCGAAATCGCTGCGATTGGCGCTAATTATGACGGCGCCAGGTGATAATCAGTTCGAGGTTAGACTTGGACGTATTCGCTCACCCAATGGCGCCAAGAAAGTCCGCGGTTTCTTTCGTAAAGTATCGGAGGGCGCCATGACGGTCTCACGCAGTCACGGTTCGCGCCGACATGGTCGCCAGGCGCGCGCGGCGAGCAATCATTTTCAACGTCGCGTCATTGTCAAAACGCATCTTGTGCGAATGGACGCAAAAGGCGCCGCCGCACAACGTTTGCATCTTGATTATGTGGAGCGCGACGGAACCGGTCCAAATGGCGAACCCGCGAAGCTCTATGACCGGGAAGGATTGGACGTCGACAAAGAGGCGTGTATTGAACGCGGCGCGGATGACCGGCATCAATTCCGGATAATCATCTCACCAGAAGATGCGCGCGAGCTGCAGGACCTAACCGCTTATACGCGCGATCTGGTGAACCAGATGGAACATGATCTCGGGACGAAACTCGATTGGGTCGCCGCCAATCATTACGATACCGGCCAGCCGCATACTCATCTGATCATCAGCGGCAAACGTGACGATGGAACGGATCTCATTATCCCGCGAAAATACATTGCCCACGGCATGCGTGAACGGGCTCAAGATTTGGTCGAACTAGAGTTGGGGCCTGTCCCTGAAATCGAGGGCCGCAAGCGCATGGCTATGATGGTCAATCAGGAACGATTGACAACGCTCGACCGCTCGCTCTTTGATCGCGCTCAGGATGGCGTGGTTGATTTGTCAGAACTACCCAAACGAAGCGCGGGTTGGCGCCAACAACTCGTTCGAATGCGCGCCAAAAAATTAGAGCACCTTGGACTAGCGGAACGTCTCGGCAAGGGACGCTGGCGCTTGGCGCCCGGCGCCGAGGCGGCGCTACGCCGAATGGGCGAGCGTGACGACATCATCAAATCCTTACACCGCGCCATGGCGCATTCAGATACGCAACAAATGCTCGACGCCAATTCGATCTTCGACGCAACGTCACAGAGCGTAAAGCCGATTACTGGCGTTATCATCGACAAGGGCCTCGCCGATGACGTTAACGATCAGGCGTTTGTCGTTGTGGACAGCCTTGAAGGCAAACCCGTCTATGCGGCGATTGGCGGCGAAGACAAATTATCCGAGTTTGCGAGAGGTCAAATCGTAACAATTCGCGCACCAAATATGGAGCCGCGCCAGTCCGATCATACGATTGCGAAGATCGCTAACACGAATAATGGTCGCTACAGTGCGGTCATGCACATGGCGGCAGATAAAGGAGCAAGGCCTGAATTTGTTGACGCCCATATCCGACGGTTGGAAGCGCTACGACGAGCTGGCCATATAACACGCAAGAATGATGGGACCTGGCGCGTCTCAGCCGACTATTTAAAACGCGCCGCTGCGTTCGAGAAAGCCGCCGCCGAAAGGCGCCCTGTCGCCATCGAACTGCATTCGTCCTTACGACTATCGCAAATGCAGACCGCGATTGGCGCCACTTGGCTGGATGAACACCTTAGAGACTTCGATGACGCAGCGGGCGCTCGGGGCTTTGCAGGCGATGTTGAAACCGCCCGCGCCGTCAGACGGGGGTTTCTAATGAAACAGGGCTTCATTGGGGAAGGCCAGCACCGTCTCACGCCAGAGACGATCACCGCCCTTGAAGCCCGCGATCTTGCCGATGCCGGCGTCGGGCTCACCGATACGCTCGGAAAAGCTTTTACGCCAGCACTTCGGAAAGGGCGTATCGACGGAATCTATACGCACGCCATAGACCGTCCGAGCGGACGCTACGCCGTTATTGAGCGAGCGAAGCATTTTTCACTTGTTCCGTGGCGCGACGTGCTGGAGCGCAATCGCGGAAAAGCGGTTTCAGGGATCATTCGCGACAAAGGCGTTTCGTGGCGACTGACCAAGGGGCGCAGCATAGTGTAACTTGCTCAAAACCAAGTGAGACTTTTTTGGATGCCCGTTAACGTAATCGACGATGGATTTTACTAGTGTCGAGCGGAAATAAGTTTGGTAGTTCGAAAATGTTGATCAAGCCGATTAGTGAGCGCGAATTCGCGCTATACGGACTGTCGCTCAGTCGCGGCCCAAACTTCGAGCCCCTTCAATATTTTGCGGGCTACAAACTTGGTTCAGGATCGGCGTGTGGATGCATTCTCGTTGACCAGGCAAATCGAGACTACGCAGCAAAATGTTTGCGTCGACGCATCGATCATTGTTGGGCGCTCACTGGCACACACACAGGATTCAAAACACCAGAGGCGGCGCTCGATTGGATTGGCGCAACTATGCATGCGAGCGGAGACCCAGAACCCTTACCGTCCGGCGCAAAAAAGCGATCGCCGCTTTTAAGGCCGGGCTCAAAAGGCGTATCGCCGGAGTTTGAACTGATCACCAAGACATTGTCTCACTTACCAGCCTTAATGGCGATCGGAGAATGCTATCTCGCGCTTCCAAACCCTGATAGAAATTTCGCGTCTGATTTCCAAACTAATAATTTCGCAGCGCGACTTTTCGAACTCTACCTGTTGGCGGCGTTTCGTGAACAGGGCGTGCGTGTCGTCCAGGATTTTGAGTCCCCGGACTTCCTCATTGAGCGTGAAGGCGCGACGTGCTGGGTTGAAGCCGTTACGGCGAATTCTCCCGAACCGCGCGCCGGCGGCATCGGCCAGTGGGTGCATGCGCCCGAGGACCGCGTCGAGAGACTTACCGGCGCGCCGGCGGAGCGGTTCGCCAAAACGCTGCGCAGCAAGATGCAGCGTGAATACCATCTGCTTGACCATGTTCGCGGAAAACCTTTTGCAATTGCGATCGCTGATTTTCATGCATCGGGGTCAATGGTTTGGAGCCGGGAGGCTTTGCCGACTTATCTTTACGGCGTCCGCGCAGACACCGTCGGCTCAGGCCAAGAGAAAAAAGCCGTAGGCGTTCCAATCGATAAGCTTCAAGGGAAAAGCGAAATTCCCGCGGGCCTCTTTCGCGATCCTAATAATGCGCATTTGTCAGGCGTAATTTTCAGTAACGCGGCGACCTTGTCGAAATTCAATCGCATGGGATATTTCGCCGGTTGGCGACCGCCAGGCCTTAAAATGATCAGAAAAGGACATCTATTCGATCGTTCGCCGGGAGCGCTCACTTCAATCCCCTTCGAACTCGACATCGCCAGTAAAGAATATTCAAGCTTATGGCCGTGGGGCGAGACTTGGTGCCAGGAGCTAGAGGTCTTTCACAACCCGCTCGCTAAGCACCCAATCTCCTTTGATCTCTTACCCGGCGCGACACATTGGTTTGAAGACCATGATGAAATCCAGTGCAAGACGATGTGGGCAAACAACGTACTTGCGTCGACGACAGCGCTTGTCAACGGTGACTAAACTTCAATCACCGCGTTATAGATTTCCTCAATGCCTTGCGCTTCGTCGTCGGTGAGCATTTCAAACTCCTTTTCGCGCGCCCGCTTGGATAACTTTCCGCCATTCTGTTTGAGGAAGTTGAAAAGCAAATCAATCGTGGATGCCGGCATTTCAATGAGAGCTTCAATGCGGGCCTTGAATGCATCATAACGCTCTAAGAAGGCCGCTTCTTCCGGAAGGTCCGTCTCAATTGTTTGCGCAACGCATTCAAACAAGAATTCAGCATGAGGCGTTGCATCAAAGAAGCGATAGAAATCGCCGGTCTCATTGAGCACGCGGACATTCATTCGATCCGTCGGAGCCCATTCAATGAGCAGCAAAACCCGCGTTGAATAGCTTTCTAAAACGCGGCGATAGTCGTCAATGCGCTTGAGGATCGCGGCTGAAACGGGAAACACCATGCCCGGCGGATTAAAGCCGCGCGCGGACAAGACGTGATGGATCAAATACCGATGTAGGCGGCCATTCCCGTCAGCAAAGGGGTGGGTGTAAACAAAGCCGAACGCCAGGATGGCGGCGGCGATAACCGGTGACAAGTCAGCAGCATAATCGGCATCAAAATCGATCATGCCTTGAATAAGTTCAGGCAAATCTTCGTGCCGCGCGCTGATATGGTCCGGCAGCGGTAAACGACTCTCTGGGTCATGTTCGCCGACAAAGCCGCCTTCATCACGAAACCCGAGGCGAACAAATCGGTCATCGCCAATGACGATCCGCTGCAGGCGAAGGAACTCTTCCGCATCGAGAGGATGTTTACCGGCTTCGCCAATCGCTTTCCCCCAACGCTGAATGCGATTTTGCGGCGGCGCCTCGCCTTCAATAGCATAGCTGGATTTCGAATCTTTCAGGAGTAGGAATGCGGCCGTTCGCGCTAGGACACTTGCGGAGATTTTCCCAATGACGGCGGCGGCATGCTGGTCTAGCTGCGCATCAATGAACTTTTCTAAGGCGTCCGTTCGCCGGACAAGCGGGCAAAACCCATTGCCGCCGGGCAAATTGTTCCGCGCGCGGTGGCGCTTTGATGTTTTGCCGGCGACTGCGAATTGCAGCTTCGTATCGACAATATCAGCGTAGTTCCCCGTCTTGGCGTCTTCTAGGTCGAGCCGGGTTTCCAAAAGCCATTCATACAAGAACCAGATACGCCGCATATAGGCGCTGGTCGGTTTTGCGCGAATGATGGCTTCAAACTCATCAGCGGGTGCCGCCTTAAACAGCCGTTTGAGAACGGCAAGATCGAGCCCTTCATATTTCAGGGCGAATACGAGATGGCCTTCTAGAGTTGTGGCTGGCGCATAACGCGGCGTGTAGATGCGCCATCCATTTTCTTCATAGATTTTGTGTCGGCTTCCAATGGCGCTTAAGGTCAGCGGCGCCGGAGCCCGCAATTCATAAGCCTCAATCAACGCAGCATAGCCTACAGGCGTCGCCCGTTCCGGCAGGCGACTTTCCTGAAAAACGCTTACAGGGCCTGAAAACTGATTATTTTGGGCGTCATCCATGAAAAGCGGTTTTTCTTCTAGCATTTCTATTACCAAAAGAGTATTTCATGAAAAACGCTTACAATCAATGAAAAAAGATACATTCTTATCTATTTTCATGAAAATCGATTACAAAAACAAGATCGACGACGCTCGCCTTTCTCTACTGGCGGGGGACCAGCTGCTGTCACTAATCTTCCCAACCCGCAGAGCTAGCAAATCGCCGAGTTGGAAACCGAACTTAACGCCGCAATAAAATGCGATGCCCTGAGTGCCGCCGTTGGCCTTTTTGACAGCGATCGTAAAAAATTCAAAAAAACTCTAATTTCGATACTGGCTGTATGCGCAACCGCATGTCTGACGTCAGCGCTTATGGGTCCAATTAGGGTAATTTGATAAGAGAGTGTTCTTGGCTCATCGTAACCACTGAGGAGTGGGACATGAGACAGACCAACGCAATACGTAAAAGCCCCGGCGAGAAGATCGTCAAAGA
>JAJDAP010000073.1 GCA_029261795.1 Deltaproteobacteria bacterium | reverse complement strand
GAATCGGGTATTCGCACGCTCTGGACCGGTCCTGAAGGACCGGTATCACCATGTGGTGCTGAAGACACCGACCCAGGTGCGGAACGCACTGCGGTATGTCCTGATGAACGCCAGGCGGCACATGAAGCGGCCGCCCAGCAGTGTGCGCATCGATCCCGCCTCTTCCGGTCGAAGGTTCGGTGGCTGGAAGCGCTCGGCGCGCGATCTCGTGATCGCGGCACGAGGAAAGCCCGGCACCCGGGCCGTCGCGTTCACGCACACCTGGCTCCTCAACGAAGGCTGGAAGAGAGCCGGTCCTCTCCTGGACCCCGCTGCCGCTCCGGGCTGAACCGACCTCACCGCCCCTGCCCGGCATCCCCTCGTGCAGGCACCGCTAGTCCGCACGTCCTCGATCCAAGAGGCCGGCCCGCGAGAGCAATCTGCGAGCCCTCCTCGTAGAGTCGAGAGCCACCCCACCCCTCAAGACCTTCCGCCGCCACGCGTACGCTGGAGCGCAGAAGAATCTCTCCTGAGCCCCGGCGCCCAGCGGACGCCCAACCCCTGCGCGCTCGCTCCCTTCTGCTCACCGTCGTTGTGAGGTGATCTGCGCGAAGGTTCCCTAGCGTTTCGCCTCGATCTGGCGCCGCAGCCAATCTCCGATGTCCGGATGATCGAGCAAACCCGATTGGCGGATCCGCTCCGCCCCGATCGCGTGGACCTCGGAGGCTGAGCCGCACTCGAGCGCGCGTCGGGCATCGTCGGCGACGGCGCCGCGGTCGAGGGCACGGATGATCTCCTTGACGACGGGCACGCTGGCAGCGACGCCTGAGAGCTCTGTAAGCCCCATGCCTACCAGGATCGGTACCGCGAGCGGGTTGCTCGCCATCTCGCCGCACAACGAAACCGGGATCCCGGCGCGATCCGCCGCGCGGACGGTCCGGTCGATCAACGCCAGCACCGCCGGATGCAGCGGGTCGAACAAGTGGGCGACGCGCTGGTTGCCGCGGTCGACGGCGAGCGTGTACTGGGTGAGGTCGTTCGTGCCGATCGAGAAGAAGTCGCTCTCGCGAGCGAGCACATCCGCAAGTACGGCAGCCGATGGCACTTCGATCATGACGCCGACGGGAAGCTCTGGATCGAAGGCCGTGCCCTGCTTCGCGAGTTCCTGTTTCGTTTCCTCGACGATCGCGCGCACGCGCCGCAGCTCCTCTATCGAGGAAACCATCGGGATCATCAGTCGCACGTTGCCGCTTGCACTGGCGCGCAGGATCGCTCGAAGTTGCGCCCGGAAGCTTCCGATCTCATCGAGAGAGAGTCGGATCGAGCGCCAACCGAGCTGCGGGTTCTCCTCGTCCTCGAAGTCGAGCTCCGGAATCGCCTTGTCGCCGCCGAGATCCAGCGTCCGGATGGTGACCGGCCGCGGCGAGAGGGCCCGTGCCACCTCTTCGTAGAGCTTCTCCTGCTCCTCCTCGCTGGGGAAGCCACGATGCACCAGCGCCAGTAGCTCGGTGCGGAACAGGCCAACACCTTCGGCACCATGGCGATCGACCAGACGAAGATCCGACAGCAGGCCCACATTCGCCGTGAGCCGAACCCGTTGTCCATCGAGCGTTTCCGCCGGCCGGCCGGCCAGCGCGTCCAGGTGTTCGACCGCGACCAGGGCGCGATGTTGGGCGCGCTCGTACTCGGCGCGGAGATTCTCGTCCGGTGACAGGAAGATGGTGCCCGTCTCGCCGTCGACGATCACGTGCTCGCCGGCGCGGGCGGCGTCCAGGATGCCGGTGGCGCCGGTGACCGCCGGAATCTCGAGGGCGCGGGCGAAGATGGCACCGTGCGAGGTCGGCCCACCGTGCTCGGAAATGATGGCCGCGACCTTCTCGGTCTCGAGGGTCGCAAAGTGCGCCGGGAGCAGGTGCGAGGCCACCACCACCGCCCCGTCCGACAGGGGTTGGGCATCGTTACGAACGCCTAGCAAACGCGCCACGACCCGCTGCCCGACGTCGAGCACGTCGACGCCCCGCTCCTTGAAGTACGGGTCCTCGATGGCCTGGAACATCTGCGAGTACTCGTCGAGCACCGACTTCACCGCCAACAGCGCATCGCCGTCGCGTTCGGTGATCGCCTCGATCTTCGAGACGAAGCCCTTGTCCTCGAGGATCTGGATGTGGGTGTTGAAGACCGCGGCAAAATCGGGCCCGAAACGGCCAGCGACATCATCACGCAGGGCATGGAGTTCGGTCAGCGAACGTTCGACCGCGCGCCGCAACGCTGCCATTTCCTGTTCGGCGTCCGGGTCCGCCGTGTATTCGATGCGACTGAAGTCGATGGCATCGCCCAGGAAGTACATCTGGCCGATCGCAATGCCGCGCGAGGTCGGTGTCCCCTCGATGCGCACGTTGCGCTCTGCCCGCGGCGCACCGTCGCGTTCCGGCAAGACGCCGGCGTGGCCCAGCTGCTCGAGCATCTGCTCGCGGGCGTCGTCGCTGCCCGCGACCACCGAGAGGAGCTGAGCGTTCATCACCAGCGGCGAAAGCAGGTGCGCGCAGGTCGAGAGCAGTTCCAGATCCGAATTCTCGAAGCCGCGCTCCTCGCGGGTCTGCACCACGAGGACACCGATCGAGAAATCGTTCAGGACACCGAGGCTGGCGACCTTGAGCGGCGCCGCCATCAGCGACTGGAACTCCTCTTCGCCAGTACCCGGGAAGTGGCGGTAATGTGGATCGGTCTGGGCGTTCCGAAAGGCCTGGGCCCTGCCGGTAGCGGCGACATGGCCCACCAACCCCTCTCCGGTGGCGAGCCGAACGCGACCCACGGCCGAACGCTCGAGCCCCATGGTTGCCGCCAGCGAGAGGTGGCCCAGGTCGGGTTCAGTCAGGTAGACGGAACAAACATCGGCGTCCAGCCGCTTCGCGACCAGGTCGACGACGTTGTCGAGCGTCTCAGCAAGATCGTGGGACCGGGAAACAATCCCGGCCACGTCCGCGTACAGGGCGCCGCGATCCGGAATGACCAAACCCTCCACCAGGATGCGGTCGATGGTACCCGATGGTGGAAGATCGGACGCGGGCTCTTCAGCCCGCACTTCGATCGAGTTCCGCTAGTTGCCCGGCCAGCCGCCACCGCTGCCCGATTCGGACTCGGAGGTCGCGGTGCCTTGCATGCCACCGGCGCTCGCCATCCCCGCGCCTTGCATGCCGCTTTCCGACGCTGCGGGCGAGGCGCTCTGCATCGGCGGGATCAACGATCCGCCGCGCGAGGGGAACACGAAATCCTTGTCTTCGAAGCGAAGACCGAGCGCAAGGAGAATCTTGCGCTTCGTATCCATCCGGCAGTTCATACCCTTCTCGACGGAATGAACCGTGCGAAGAGCAACCTTGGCCTTGCGGGCCAACTGCGCTTGGGTCATCAGCCGGTTCTCGCGAATCTCGCGGACGCGGTTGGGAAGTCGGTCATCAGTGCTCACCGCACGCTCCTCACATCGGACCCCTTGGGGCAGTGCTGGGTTCTGGACACGATTCGTCCTCGCGAGCCGATTTCTTGAGTGAAAATCGAGGCTTGGACCGAATCCGGGGTCTTTCGCCGATGTCTTGGCAAAGCCTCAGGAAGCCCGCGGCGCTGGCTAGCGCCGTCGCCTGCGCATGAAGGTTCGTGCATCGGCAACTTCGCTGATTCCCTTGATCCCCGAGGGGAAGAGACGCGTGATCGGGGCGAAATTCGTCCTCGGGCTCGAATCGATCGGGTGGCGAAGAGCGTCCAACCGCATCCTGGAGGACCGACACGGACTCGGCTCGGGAGGCCGCGAAGGGTCCGCTACCGTCCTACAGGTCCGGGGGGAACTTGCGTCGCGCCATCGCCATCGTCGCGATCGGGTTGTTCGTCTTCGCGCTGGCTGCATTGGCCGGCTTCGTGACGGCGGCTCGAATTGCACCCGCGCGGCTTCAGGCCAGCGCTGAGCGGCAGCTCTCCGAGCTCGCCGACGCCACGGTGAAGCTCGGGACCGTCGACCTGGCCTTTGGCGAGAACCTGCCATGGATGAACCTCCAGGCGATCGATGCGCGCATCAGCTGGCCGTCTGGCGGGGCGTTCGAGGCCGAGCGGCTCTCCGCCTCGCTGAACCCGATCTCGCTGATATTCGGTCGCCTCGACCTGCGGGATCTCGAATTGGATGGCGCCCGAGCGTTGATTCCGGACTGGGAAACCGAGGCAGAGCCCGACTTGTCCAGCGACATCGCCTGGCTGGCTGAGCAGGCCGCCCGGCTTCGCCGCGAGCCCTGCCTCGGCCCAAAACTCGAAATCCGCGGGCTGGCGATTTCGCAGACGCTCGATGGGGAGGTGGTTCCGCTGATTCGCGACGCCCACGGCCAGCTTCTCTGCCACAGGCTGGGCTTCCAGGGCGAAGTTCACCTCGAAGGCGATCTCCAGGTCGCGGCGAACGAAACGACACCGGTGCGAATCGAGCTGGGAGCGACTTCTGGAGAAGTGGGGCTCGTGATCTCGATGGGGGAGATCCCGATCTCCCGCTTTGCCGAAGCGCTCTCATTCGATACCGGGCTGCGTGGGCGTTTCGCTGGGACCGCGCGCTGGCGGATGCCCGACGGCGGTCCACAGTTCCTCGACCTGAATCTTCGCGGCCGTAACATCAGCGGCACGCTCGGCTCGCCGGAGCGACCCGCGCTCGATCTCGCCCTCGAACGGCCGCGGCTTCGGGTCCACGCAAGTGGGAACGCCTCCCAGCTCGACATCCGCTTCGCCGAACTCGAGGATGGAGGCGTTTCGATCGCCGGTGACGGGGCGTTCGGGCTCCCCCTCGTAGGCCGAGCCAGCATGCGCGCGCGGCTGTCCGTCGACGAACTCTCGCGCGACGACGTCGGCCATCTGATCGCACAACTGCCGCCCGTTATCCACAATCCGACGAATCGCGTTCACGAGCGCATCGAGAGCGGCACCCTGGCCCACCTGGAGGTGGCGCTGCGAACCACGAAGGCCGGCTTCGAGGAAATCATGCGGAGTGGTCCACTCGCTCGTCCGGGCGAACTAAGCGTCGCAATGGAATTCCGCGAGGCCGTGCTGCGGGCCGGCGCCACCGACCAGCTGACCGGCCTATCCGGTCATCTGCGTTTCGACGGCGATCGCTTCGAGGTGTCCGGGCTCACGGCACGGTACGGCGAGCGACGTCTGGAACAGATCGACGCGGCCATCGTCGGTCTCGCTCACCTCCGGCACCCGGACGATTTCCAATGCGTTCGTCCGGCGCACGTGGACACGCTGCCCGGACTCGATTCCTTCACGGAGTGGCGAACCTCGCGGAGCATCGAGGGCGCCCCGCCGAGCTGGCAGCGGCTTCGTCTCGAACTCGACCGCGTCGCACATCCTGTCTTGTTATGCGAGATCGCGGACGTTGCGGCAACCCTCGAACCCGATGTGAACGGGCTCGACGCATCGGTGGCACATGCCATCTGGGCAGGCCTTCCGATCGAGGCGAACGCAACCTACCGCGAGAGCGAGAGCGGCGAACGCGTCGTCCTGACCGCGACCGTCGGCGCGCCCGTCGGAATCGATGCGATCCGACCCAACCTGACCTCGGACCGGACGGAGGCGCAGGATCCGGTTCCCGAATTGCCAGCCGATCCAGCATCGCTGCCCTGGGCACGGGGCCGTTTCGAGATCGAAGCCAACCACATCGGAACCTGGCAGATCCGAGGCGCGTCGGGTCGGGTCATGGCCCACGGCACGCAAGTCGAACTACAGGACACCCAGCTCCTGCTGGCACCAGCCGGATCCATCGAAGGCGACGCCGAGATCGAGCTCGGAGCTGCTGGCGCCCCTTTCTACGAAGCCGCCGTCGAAGTCGCCGACGTGCCGCTGCAGGATCTCTGGGCCTCGGCGGGACTCGAAGGCGGCATGCTCTCGGGCCACCTGCATGGTGCACTCGCGGTAAGTGGCAAGCTCCACCCCAACGAGAACCCGCTCGCCCACGCTTCGGGCGCGGTAGCGCTCCATGCGCGAACCGGCGAGATCCACCAGCAGATCCCGATCGTGCTCGCCGTCGTGATGGCAGGCGATCGGTTTGCACCCTTTCAGGATCGCGACCGCATCCCCTACGACGCCATCGATCTTTCCGGGCGCATGAGCGAGGGCCGCCTCGAGATCATCAACCTGACCCTGACCTCGCCGGACGTCCGGGGCGCCGCCTCGGGGACACTGGATTTCGCCGAGGACGCCGAGCTCGCGATGGTCGTCGGCATCTTCTTCTTCCCCCGCCTCGACGGGCTGATCCAGAAGATCCCACTATTGAACCGCGTGGTCCTCGGCAGGAATCGGAACCTCGTGGGTGCCTACTTCTCGCTCGACGGACCGATCGGGTCGCCAGCGGCGCGGGTGGTTCCGTTGGAGTCACTGGCCCAGGGTGGCGCCGGCATGGTGCTCGCCCTACCCGCCTTCGTGGTGGGAGGCATCCAGCGAATCCAGTCGATGGTGATTCCGAGAACGACGACGCGGGAAGCGGATCAGAACGAGGACTCGTGAAGTCATGACGAACGCATCCCGAAGCTCGGCGCGCGAGCGGCTGGTTTCTCGCAAAGAGGCCGCCGCCTGGATCCGTGGCTGCCAGCGCCGCTCCGAACGGGTGGTGTTCGCCAGTGGCTGCTTCGATCTTCTCCACGTCGGTCACGTCCGAAGCCTCGAACAAGCGGCATCGTTCGGAGACCGACTCGTCGTCGGCGTGAACTCCGACGCATCGGTTCGCAAGCTGAAGGGCAGCGGTCGGCCGATCCTGCCGGCACGCCAACGCGCCGAGATGTTGGCCGCGCTCCACTGCGTCGACCGGGTCCTGGTTTTCGGCGGAGACACACCCCGCGCCACACTGGCCGCACTACGGCCGGATGTCTACGCCAAGGGCGGCGATTGGCCCCTCGCCGTGTTGCGGCAGAAGGACGTACCGGACGGACTCGAACTCGAGATCCGCAGGCTGCGGCAGATTCCCGGCGTGCGCACGACCGAGATCGTCAAGCGCGCCCGCAGGGCCCGCTGATCCCTGCCTAACCTCCGGACCCTGCCGCCGGTTCCTCGGCTTCCGCCGCTTCCTGCCCGCGCGGTGCCAGATGTTCGTCGAAGAACGCGGCGAGGCGCGTGTAGAACTGGATCCGGTTCCGCTCGAACAGGAAGCCGTCGACCTCATTCTCGAATTCCATGTATTCGACCTGCTTACCGGCACGTTTCAGGGCCCTGTGCATGTCGCGCGACTGACCGGGATGGACTTGCGGGTCATCCCCCCCGTGACCCAACAACACGGGGACCTGGATCTCGCGGGCCCGCTGCAGCGGCGAGTTGCGCGCCATCCGCTTCGAATCGTCGCCGATCAGGTGCTCATGCCACCTCTTGGACCAGTAGTTGTACCACTGGTTGTCATCGATCATCTCCTCGAGATCGTAGACACCGCCGAACCCTGCTACCGCCCGGTAGAGCTCGGGTGACTTCACGGCTCCCATCAAGGCCGTGTATCCACCGAGCTCGGCGCCGTAGATGCCAACGCGGTCGGCGTCCGCGATGCCCCGTGCAACCAACCATTGCACACCGTCGCTGACGTCATCCTGGATCGCTTCGCCCCACTCTTTGTCACCGGCGCTCGCGTGGGCGACGCCGAAGCCGGTACTTCCGCGATGGTTGGGTTGCAGGACCGCATAGCCTCGGCTCGCGAACAGCTGTACCTCGGCATCCCAACGCAACCAGTCACGCTCGCCCGGTCCCCCGTGCACGATCACGATCAGGGGAAGCCCCGTCTCAGGAAATCCCCGTGGCAGGGTCAGGACCGCGGGGATCCTCATCCCGTCCCTGGCCTCGTACTCGACTGAAGTCGAGAGGGACAGCCGGTCGGTCGGAATCGCCGGAGCGGTCTCGATCAGCTTCGTCAACCGGTTCGCAGTCGCGTCGTAGAAGTAGTAGACGAGCGGCGTGGTCGGCCCGCTGGCGGCGAAGAGTCGTGCCCGGCCGTCCCGGCTGCTACTCACCGGCGCTAGCTCGGTGGCCGCGCCATGGTCTTTCCGGACCTGCCTCAACAGCGAGGCGTAGACCTTCCTGAACGCGGGATCGAGGATGTGAAACTGAAGCACGTCGTCTACGTAGGGAACCGCGATCAACGTGTGACGATCCGATCCGGTTGCGAATCCGAAGATATCAGCGGCCTGATGGGCGAATAACAACGCGCCGAGCGCATTCTCGTCGAGATCCCATTCGTACAAGGCGAAACGACCGTCCTTCAGTGCCCTGACGTAGACGATCCCTGGATTCGGGGAGACGCCGACGAGATCCGGCCCCACTGCTGGCCAGAAGGGGCGACGAATGATGTCGTAGAAATCGCCATCGGGCGTATCCCGGGCAACCGCAAAGTACTCGTCGACCGGGAAGACGCCGGCGCCAGCACGAACCTGCGCATCGTCACTGACGAACCACTGGTAGACGAAGCGCTTTGCCCCGTGATGCGACCGGAGCGCGCCGCTGGTGACGTTCATCCGCCGAATGGCTCCGCCATACTCAACCAGCACATGATCGGGCTGTTCGGGGAGGTCGTGAACGATCCGGTCCTGATGCGCCAGGAACACGCGCGCGAAGAAGGGCCAGCGGCGGCCTAGCCAGCGCAGCTTCCCACCGGACGCGGCGATTCCGAACAAGCGAGAGGCCCTGGAGCGCATCCCAACTGCAGTGAGGTTCCGCATCGTCGCGCCGAGTAGGAGATGGTCCGGGTTCGGCCACCAGACGCTCTTCAATCGCAGTTCGTCGTTGTCGGCCCTGGCAATCGGCGTGAGTTCCCCGCCCGCGACCGGGCGGACCATGATCAACCGGTCCTCCCCTCTGGCAACCACCACCGACATGCGGCTGCCATCCGGCGCGAGCCGAGGCGCGCTGAAGGCGGCATTGGCAAAGAGATCGCTGACCGGAATCGGCGAGGGCTCGGCATCTGCGAGCGCCACTCCGCCGCAGGGACCCAGCAGGAGCAGCATCAGCACAGGGAGTCGACGAAGGCGACCATACATGCAGCCATCCTAACCCGAGCCGTGCCGGGCCGTGACGCCAGTGCCCCATTCGGGTCGGTCGGGGCGTCGCTAGACTTCCGGGCTTCGCAATCGGCCTGCGTCAAGGAGCCCCCATGCCGGACTTCCATTTTCAGGAGATCTTCGAGCTCGAAGACGACGGAACCCCGTTCCGCCAGCTCGAGAGTGAAGGCCTCGTGTCCGTAGAGACGGTCGGAGACAGCGAGATCCTCAGGGTAGCGCCGGAGGCGCTACGGCTGGTCGCAGCCGAAGCGATGCGCGACGTCTCGCATCTGTTGCGGCCGGGCCACCTGAAGCAGGTCGCCAGGATTCTCTCCGACCCCGAGGCCTCGGAGAACGATCGTTTCGTCGCGACCGAGATGATGAAGAACGCGAACGTGGCCGCCGGCATGGTGTTGCCGTCTTGCCAGGACACGGGCACCGCCATCGTGATCGGCAAGAAGGGCGAGAACGTGTTCACCGGCGCCAACGACGAAGAAGCTCTTTCCCGCGGTATCTTCGACACGTTCACCGGAACGAATCTTCGTTATTCGCAGATGGCGCCGCTGACCACCTTCGAAGAGAAGAACACGGGAAGCAACCTGCCGGCTCAGATCGAGCTCTACACCAAGCCCGGTGACAGCTACGAGTTCCTGTTCGTCACCAAGGGCGGCGGCTCGGCGAACAAATCGTTCCTCTACCAGGAGACCCGGGCAATCCTGGACCCGGTGCGCATCCTCGAGTTCCTGGACGAGAAGATCCGGACGCTCGGCACTGCGGCGTGCCCGCCCTATCATCTGGCCATCGTGTTGGGCGGTATGTCCGCCGAGTTCACCCTCAAGACCGTGAAGCTCGCAAGCACGAAGTATCTCGACACGCTGCCGACCACGGGCAACGAGCACGGACGCGCCTTTCGGGATGTGGAACTCGAGGAGCAGGTCCACAAGCTGACCGAGCGCACCGGCATCGGCGCACAGTTCGGCGGCAAGTACTTCTGCCACGATGTCCGCGTGATCCGGCTACCGCGCCACGGGGCTTCCTTTCCCGTAGGAATCGGCGTCTCTTGTTCGGCGGATCGCCAGATCAAGGCGAAGATCAACCGCGAGGGGATCTTCCTCGAGCAGCTCGAAACGAACCCGGCCCAGTACATGCCCGAGGTTCCGACAAAAGATCTGCCGGGCGAAGTGGTCGAGGTCGACCTCAACCGCCCGATGTCGGAGATTCGCGCCCAGCTCTCGCAGTACCCGATCAAGACGCGGCTCTCGCTGACCGGTCCCGTTGTGGTGGCCCGCGACATCGCCCACGCGAAGGTGCGCGAGCGGCTCGAGCGCGGCGAACCGCTGCCCGACTACTTCCGCGACCACATGATCTACTACGCGGGCCCGGCCAAGACGCCGGAAGGAATGGCCTCGGGCTCCTTCGGACCGACCACGGCCGGCCGGATGGATTCCTACGTCTCCGAGTTCATGGATGCCGGCGGCAGTTTCATCACCCTCGCCAAGGGCAACCGCTCGAAGCAGGTGACGGAGGCCTGCAAGGCGTACGGCGGCTTCTACCTGGGCTCGATCGGAGGCCCGGCCGCCATCCTCGCCCAGGATTGCATCCGCCAGATCGAAGTGATCGAGTACCCGGAGCTGGGGATGGAAGCGATCTGGAAGATCGAGGTGGAGAAGTTCCCGGCGTTCATCGTCGTGGACGACAAGGGAAGCGACTTCTTCCAGGAGCTTTGAGCCACCGCAACCGAATCGACATCGAATGAAGGCCCCCAATGCCCTCCCCTCAAGACATCGCCCGCGGCTCCGAATACAACACCTGCTTCGGTTGCGGCGCCGAAAACGAACTTGGCCTGCGGATGAAGTTCCGCGAACTCGAGCCCGGGCTGGTCGAGTCCCGCTATGCCGTTCCCGACCATTTTCGCGGGCCCGACGGCGTGATCCACGGCGGCATCCAGGCGACACTGCTCGACGAGATCCTGGGCATGGCTGTCTCCTCGGCGCTCGGGAATACCGGCGCGGATGTCGTGACCGCCTCGTTCGCCCTGCGCTACAAGCGCCCGGCCCCGACGCTGGCCGAGGTCGTCCTCCGCGCCCAATACGAACGCGCCGATGGCCGAAGCCACTTCGTGACCGGGGAGCTTCGCGACGCCGATGGCAACGTCTGCACCACGGCCGAGGCGCGCTGGGTCCACGTTTCCGCCGGCTAGCGCTGTTAGACTCCGCCCATGCTCGAGCTCCAGGTTCGCGCTCTCGATCCAGCGGATCGCTGCGCCTCGATCGATGTGCTGATGGACGCGTTCCCGAGTGACCCCTGGATGGCCTGGTGCTTCCTATCGGAGGAGCCCGGCTACCCGGACCGGGTGCGCGGCTATTGCGAAGCCGGGCATCACTGGCATACGACGCTCGGCTTCCCGGTGTTGGCGGCCTACGCGGGCGAGCGGGTCGTGGGTGTGGCCTACGTCATGGGGCCGAGCCCGCAGATCCCCGATGAACCCGCACTGCTTCCCGCGATGCGCGAGGTCTGCGGCGAGCGCGCCGTCGAACGTTTCGCCCGCTGCAACGAGGCGACGGATGCGAAGATGCCCGAGGCGCCCGCACACTGCGTCGCGCTCATCGCGGTTCGGCAAGCGAACCAGGGCGAGCAGGTCGGCAGCCGGTTGCTCGATCGTGTCATCGCCGACGCCGAGGCGGCCCCGGCCTCTTCCGGGGTCGTGCTCGAAACCGGCAATCCGAACAACCTGGGCTTCTATCGTCGTCACGGCTTCGAAGTCGTCGGTGAGACCAGCGTCGAGGGCCTCGGCCTCCATGTCCTGTTCCGCGCTTGCCGCGAAGGAGCGAATGAATGAGAACCATCCTCACCGGACTGGCGCTGCTCGCCAGTTTGTTGCTCTGCGGGCCGAGCGTCGCCAAGGAGTCGACGCCAGAACAGCACGCCATGCAGGTGCTCGATGCGTTCATGACCGCCTTCAACGCGCGAGACGAAGTCGCCTGGACGGACACGCTCCACTTTCCGCACCTACGAGTCGCCAGTGGCGTCACGCGTCTCGATCCGTCGGCGGAAGCCATGCGCGAGAGTTTCGATTTCGAACAGTTCTCGGCACAGTTCGACTGGCATCACAGCGCCTGGCTTTCCCGGCGCGTGATCCAGTCAGGACCCGAGAAAGTGCACGTGGCCGTACGCTTCGCTCGCTACCGCGAAGACGGCAGCGTGAGCGCAGAGTTCGATTCACTCTACATCGTCGCGTTGCGCCAGGGCCGCTGGGCCGTGGCCGGTCGTTCGAGTTTCGCACCGTGAGCGAGCTGCCTAACGAGGCCCTACGCGAACTCGCCCCGGCGGCCATCGTCGCACTCCTCTGGACATTCGCCCTGTTCGTCGCCTGGTGGTTGCTGCTCGGTCGCAGCGGCGCGCAGCGGGCCCGCACCAGGCTTCCGCAACAGATGGCCATGGTCGGTCTCGGCCTGTTCGCCCTGGTCAGCGTCATCTACGCCCTGCCACTGAGCGACGCCTGGCGTCAGAACCTGCCCGGCTTGATCGGCCTCGGGCTCTCGGCCCTCGTCGGTCTGGCGTCGACCACGCTCGTCGCCAACGTCATGGCCGGACTGATGTTGCGCGTGGTGGGTTCGTTCCGTACTGGCGACTTCATCCGCGTCGAAAGCCACTTTGGCCGCGTCACCGAACAGGGGCTACTCCACACCGAGATCCAGACCGAGGACCGCGACCTCGTGACGCTGCCGAACGTTTTCGTGATCTCGAATCCGGTGCGGGTGGTGCGGGGCTCGGGCACAATCATCTCCGCCGATCTCTCGCTCGGCTACGACGTGGACCATGCCGTGGTCGAACCGCTGCTCTCGGCGGCGGCCCGCAGTAGTGGCCTCGAGGACCCCTTTGTGCACGTCCTCGAGTTGGGCAACTTCTCCGTCGGTTACCGGGTGGCGGGCTTCTTGCCCAACCCGAAGCAGCTGATCACCACGCGCTCCGTGTTGCGCGTCAACGTTCTCGATCGCCTGCACCAGGCCGGGATCGAGATCGTTTCGCCGACCTTCATGAACCAACGCCAGTTCGCGCCGGAAACCCAGGTCGTCCCGGCGCCGCGCGCGCGTAGGAGCGCCAGCCCCAACGAAGTGAAAGGCTCGGAAACACTCGCCTTCGACAAGGCAGATGCCGCCGAGCGGCTCCGCGCGCTCAAGACCGAGCACCGCGAACTCGAGCAGGCGATCGCCCGCCAGGCACCCGCCAGCGAGGAGAACGGTAACAGCGTAGACGCCGTCCGAGAACTCGCCCGACTCCGCGCCGACCTCACACGCGTCGAGCATGAAATCGACGAACTCGAAACCAACCCCGAACTCGACTGAGCGGGGACGGACTCCTCAAGTTTCAAGATTGCAAGTTTGGAAAACTTGCAATCTTGAAACTTGAGGAGTCCGTCCCCGCTCCTAGCGGCCTGGGCGGGTTTCGCGGGTGACGTGGGGGAGGAGTTCTTCGAGTTCCAGGCGTGCACGGCGGGTTTTCTGGGCCAGGAAGAGCGGCACCTGATCGGCGTAGTGCGGTGAGTCTTCGTCGAGCGTGGCGGTGCCGAACTGGTGGATGGTTTCGACTGTTTGCGTGCCATCCGCGGCCCACTCAGTGAACAGGATGTAGCAATCGCCGGAATTGCTCACGTAGCGGCCATCGGGACGGAGCACGAAGGATTCGACGGCTCGCAGCACATCGGGGCCGCCGGCGATCGGGAGATCCAGATCGCCGCGTTGGAAGCGATTCACCTCTCCCCATGGCACGTCGAAGCTGCCGTGATGCCGCTCGAGGCGTTCGACCGCGGACCGGAAAGCCGCTTCCACGCTAGGCGGTTCGTTTCCGCTGAGCTGCGCCACGACCACGTCCGTCGCCGTGATCACGCCGAGGGCGGCAGCCCGGTCGTCGATCTCCAGACCGAATTCCCAGCTGGCCAGATGGGCCTGGGCGGCGACGAGAGCCGCGTCGTCGCCGAAATCGAGGGCGAGCACTTCCGCCGTGATGCGCTGGGCTTCACTCTCGACCGAATAGCGTTTGTCGTACTTGTAAGCGTGAAACTCCGCGGCCGTGATCGATTCGTCGGCCCCGAACTGCTCCAGCAGACGCAAGCCGCGGTTCGTCATTCCGGTCTCGATGCCCCAATTCGGGTAGTCGTCTTCTCTCGGGTTCTCGTCGCCGACAGTCGCACGAAAGGGCGAATGGTTCGCGTTTACAACGAAGCCACTCGCTGGATCCACGACCTGGGGCACTTCTTCCAGGGGATGGAATTCGTCCCATACCAGATCGGAGCGATCGCCGGGGAGATACTTCTGCCAGTCCCAGCCCGCCGCACGGATCGGCGACTTCACGTTGTAGAAGTAGGCGATGCGCCCCTCCCGATCGGCGTAGACGTAATTGATCGAGGGAAGCGCCTGCATCTCGAGCGCGGCCCGCCACTCCTCGTAGTTCGTGGCGCGATTGAGTCGGTAGTACTCCTCGAGCTGGCGGATCTCGCCCATCCCCACATAACGAAGCGCGTAGGTCCCGTGCGACGTGCGCAGGACCGGACCATGAACCGAGCGCAGGATCTCCCGTTCGACGCCGATCCGGAACGGACCGAAGAGACGCACCGGGAGCGTGACCTCCGTGCGCTCGAGACGCAGCCACTCCCCGTCGTAGCGGTAGAGATCCGGATCGTCCGGGTGGATTTCGAGCACGTAGACGTCGGCGAGATCGGGCAGGTTGACCGTATTGGCCCAACCCAGCGTACGCCCGGTGCCGTGCAGGATGAGCGGTGAGCCCGGGAAGACCCCGCCGATCATGTCCCAGCCCTCTTCACTCTTGAGCCGCGCTTCGTACCAGGCGACGGCGCCGGTGTAGGGCTGGTGCGAATTCACCAACAGACGCGTGGCGCCATCCGCAGAGCGCGAGGGCGCCACCGCAACGGCGTTGGAGCCCATCTGGACCGGCGGCGCGGGAAACGGCCGAATCGCCTGATCTCCGGGCGCCGCAGAGATCTCCTGCTGACGCTCTTCTGCCAGCAGCTCGATCAGGGTGCGTTGCATTCCGTAGAAGAACGGTGTGCGAAACATGAAGCCGGCCACGAGGTCCTGGCCTCGGGCCGGATACCAACCGGGCAGCACGTCGCGCGGATTCTCCGCCGCATAGAGATTGAGCCCCTCGGCGTAGGCCTCCGCGATGGCACGGACCGCTACGGGGATGTCGCTCTCGTAGCGCGCCTCGACGTCTTGCCAGAAACCGAGCACGTGCACCAGATAGTCGAACGGTGCAGCTTCGGCTCCGTCTACCGCAGCCAGTCGCCCCCGGGTCTGGAGCAGGACCTTCTGGATCGTCTCGAAGTCGTCCTCGGAGTGCGCATAGGCGAGCCCGAACGAGACGTCGGCATCGGTCTTGCCATAGATGTGCGGCACACCGAATTCGTCGCGCAGGATTCGCACGTCGCGCTTCGCGGCGGCGTCGAGCCAGGGCTCGAGGCGAATCGGCTCTTCGGGCGGAAGGCTGGCGCAGCCGAAGCTGGCCACGAGGAGACATAACAATAGGATTCGATTCAATGGTACTCTCGCTGGTGGGCTGCGGGTCAGGAGGCGCTGTCGGGTCGGTCGTGCAAGGGTCCATCGGGCAGGGAACCGTCGACGTCGGTGAAGCCGTACTCGTCGGCCAACGTCCGCGAGGCCACTGCCTGGCCACTGAAGCGCATCCGCCCCGCATCCGAAGCCAACGCGACGACGGCGCGCCCGGTGAAGCGTTGCGATTCGGCGCCGTCGAAGTCCAGATCCGGCATGGACGCTGCGGCTCCCCGGGTGCGCTCAGTGAGCACCAGACCGGGCCAGAGCGAGACCACGGAAACCCGATGGGGGGCGAGTTCGTGGGCGGTATCCGCAGTGATCCGGTCGAGGGCGCACTTCCCCACGCCATAGACCACATGCCAGGCATATTCCCTGGCGCCGCTACTGGAGATGTTCGCGATCAAGCCTCGCCCCTGGGGCACCATGGCGTGAGCCGCGTGCCAGCTCGCGACGTAGGCCGAGCGCGTGCCGATCCCGATCATGTCGTCCCAGTTGGAAAGCGGATTCTCGAAGAAGGGCTTGCCGCCGGTCAGCTCCTTGGGCATCAGGAAGGCGTTGTTCACCAGCACATCGAGACGACCGCGTTCCTTCGCGACCCGGCCGAAGAGCTCGGAGACTTGTTGGTCGTCGGCGTGGTCGCAAGCGACCGCGATGCCTTCGCCCCCGGCCGCGCTGACCTCGGCGGCGGTCGCCCCGATCGTGCCCGGCAGCAGATGGCTGCCCTCCTGCACCGTGCGGCCGGTCAGGTAGACGGTGGCTCCGGCAGCGCCGAGTTCCACGGCGCAGCCCTTTCCGATACCGCGGCTCGCACCGGTAACGATGGCGACCTGGCCCGAGAGTGCGCCCAACTAACCACGCTCCAGCAGCGCGTCGACGTCCGACTCGACCCGGGTTCCCTTGAAGAAGTCGGGATTCAACCGGGTATAGAAGCGGACCGGGTTGCCGTAGACGAACTCGCTGAAGTCATCGCTGGTCAGCAGTTCCTTCTCCACCAGCTCGAAAGCCTCTGCCAGGATTCCGGTCATGTCGGGCACGTCCCAGTGGCCCATGTCGGAGCTGAACATCGCGTTGAGCTTCGCGCCGAGCGGGTTCGCCTTCGTATTGAACGCCCAGGCCACACCCGGGTCATCGGCCTCGCATCCGAAGTAGAAGCTCGGCACGAAGCGGTCATGCACATCCTGCTTCGTCTCGATTCCACAGGGCTCCCACTCGTCGGTGAACGGAGGCTCGGGCTCGAGCTTCGTGAAGGCCTCTTCGAGGCCGGGAACATCGGCGTGGAAGTGGGCATCGGCGTACTCGGCGAAGAGGCGCAGCATCTCGTCGGTGTCGATTCGCGCCGGATCCAGATGATGGATCGTCTCGCGGTTGCGCTTCTCCCAGTGCGAGACGATGTCCGCGTACAACTGACAGGCCCAGGAGACACCGCCCTCGAGCAGCCCGAACGCCAGTTCCGGAAAGCGGTGGGTGACGCCGCCCATGAAGAGCGAGCGACACTGCGCTTCCATGCTCGCCGCGAACGATCCCAGATGGTTCGACATGTAGTTCGAAACCGAGCGGCGGCTGCCCCAACCCATGCCCGGCGTGTGCGACGCCGGTACCACGCGCAATTCGAGGCAGCGCTGCCAGAACGGGTCGTAGTCGTAGGCGCTGTCGAGACCCAGACAATCGATGCGCTCGCCGCTTCCCGAGCCCCAATTCGGAAGCCGCGGATCTTGCGCCTCGCCTTCGCTCTCACCGATCGGCCGATGCACCAGGCCGTTGATCATGATCGCCTTCAAGCCCAGCTCGCCGACAGCGTGCTCGAGTTCCGCCAGTGCCTCTCCCGGCGTGTTCATCGGGATGTGCGCCGCCGGCGTCATCCGATCGGCGTAGGGAGCGTAGACCTCCGCGTTGAATGCGTTCAGCGCCCGACAAGCCACCTGCCGGACTTCGTCGTCCTTGATCGCCGTTGTTGTCAACGTACGGCTGCCGTAGAGCACGGCGAAATCGATGCCGAGATCGTCGAGGCGCCGATGCATCAGGCCCGGCAGGTGGGACGTGGCGCGATCGACGGAGTTGGCCGCGGGCAGCGACCACCACGAGGGACGCGTAGCCCAGCTGTTGCGGCGATCTTCCCACGAGAGGTTGCTCCACGGGCGCAGCACCATCTCGTCGAAATCCATGCCGCCTTTTTCGCGGAAGCGCTTCGCCATGTCGCCGCCCGCGATATCGCGCACGAAGTCTTCGAAGAAAGGCAGGAAGACCGGGGCGGTCTCGATGATATGTCCGTCGGCATCGATGACCGGGTGGCCGAGGTCCGAGCGGATGCGCGCGGCGCGTGTTCCAGCGCTCACGCGCCACCACCCAACGCACCGGACAAGATCACGTCGTCGTCCGCGTGGTCGTAGCGCGCTCGAAAGGCCGCCTGGGTGATTCGCGGCAACGCTTCCTCCACGGCAGCGAGATCCACCCGCGCGGCCACGTCGGCTGCACCGGCTCGCGTCAGCATCTGCGGCAGCCGCGTGCGGATCCGATCCAGTGCCCATGCCAGCGGATCCCCATCGGCGACCGGGTCGAGGTGGATCATCTCGTTCGCCTTGTCGCGCCAGGACACATAGTGGTAGTGCGGGTCTTCGAGGAAGCAATCGAAGCGCAAGAATTCGCGTTCCTCGCCGTCCTGCTCGGCGTAGACATGAAGCGCGACGCCGCGGTCGTCGAGTTCGGTCGTCTGGCCGCGGGTCTCGCCTTCGGCGCCTTCCAGCTCCGTCGCCGCCGCGATGGCGTCCGTGAGCAGGCGGTACTCGACACCGACACGCACCGGGCCGGCCTCGAACGATTCCTCGTGTTCGGCCACGGCCGGGATCGGCATCACGTTGTAGCGGGTGACGTGGGGCATGGGGACGCGGAGGATATCACGCGAGTGGCCGTGCTTCTCCGGACCAGAATGGCAGCTCTTCCAGGAACGTCTGGAGAACCTGGTTGGATGGCAAGAAGTGTCGGCACAGGGCCCGCGGGTTCGAAATGCGGTCCATCCGGAACATGCGGGCCGCATCCTTGTCGAGATCGACCGCCAGGATGTACCAGACCGGCATGTCCACGTAGATTCCGTGGGGCTCGATCCGACGGCGGGTCCGGTTGCCTCGCCGATCCCGGTAGTCGAAACCCAGGCAGACCTCGTCGCTGAAGCAGCGCTCGAAGATGTCGAGCAGGGCGGGCACGGTCTCGCCCATCGAGGCACGCACGCTCGCCGAGGCCTGCTCGCCGACGAAGATCCGCTGGGCCAGGCGCCGGAGGTTGCGGCGCCGCGCCTCGGGAAGCGCCGCCAGGACCTTGTTCAATCCGGTCTGGCTTCCCCCCGAATAGGGGATGCGCGCCGCGTGACGCGCGAGTTGTACCGAGAGCCACAGGCCAACCGCCTCGCTTTCCTCGAGATAGAGCGGCGGGAGCGGCGCGAAGCGTGACCTATTTGGATCTAGTCTGGAGTCGCCATGGAACCCACGCCCGCGCCCGATCGTGGCAGGGCAACGAAAGGAACGACGCAATGACGAATCTGGAGATCGGTCAGGAACTGGTGAAGCTCAGCAACGCGGGCCAGGGCCTCGATGCCGTGGACAAGCTCTACGGCAAGGGAATCGTGAGCATCGAGGGTGCGGGTAGTGACGCCCTTCCCCAGCGCATGGAAGGCTTCGACGCGGTGCGCGGCAAGAGCGTCTGGTGGTACGACAACCACGAGGTCCACGCCTCGTCCGCAACCGGGCCGTTCTGCGGACACCGCGAGGATCAGTTCGTGGTGCTGTTCGAACTGGACGTAACGCACAAGCCCAGCAGCGAGCGGACGCAAATGTCCGAAGTCGGCATCTACACCGTCGAGGGCGGAAAGATCGTGCAGGAGGAGTTCCTTTACCTCGCCGGCTAGTGACTCGAACGCCTCGGGGTGGCGGGGCGCGATCCCGCCACCCCGCGTGCGTGGTGTCGATGGGGATGACCGCCGGCTACGTCCAGGCGGGCATGCCCGGCGGCGAATGACCCCTAGCGCGAACGCCGCGCCAGAAGATGCACGCTCGCACCGATCGCGAAGAAGATCAGTCCCAACACGAGCCGCAGATCGCCGAAGTGGAACCAGGGATCGATCGGGAAGGCAATCGTCTTGGTCATCGCCGCGATCTTGAATTCATGGGGACCCTGGAACGCCGGGTTGCCCGCGATCTCGATCATGTCGCGGCGGCTCCGGTAGCGCATGCCGGCGGCCGTGGTCCAGACGTCGGCGCCGTCGATTCCCCAGATGTCGAGGGCCGGCGCTGCCGCAGCCCCCATGATCACCGGGTGACAGGCGCGCTTCGCAAGCTGCGGCCACATGTGCGCCATGTAGCGCGCCTGCACCTCCGCCGTCGTCTCGTCAGGGCGAATGCCGGGAACGGGCTTCGGCTTCTCCGGCGAATCGATCAGGTTGATCATCACGAAGTCGTCGCCGGTATCGCCCTCCAGGAAATCGCGCAGCAGCGAGAGATCTTCGCCCGGCCGGCGCTCCTGGGCAGCGGCGAGGAAACTGTCGACCTCCTCCTGGCTCAGCGGGCCAGCGAAGCTCGTGTACCACGAAAAGAATGCGACGTAGAGGAGTACGAGCGAGATCGAGACGATGCGTGCCATGGCACCCTAGACTACGACATCACGAAGGAGGAGCCGCACGATGACGATGCTCGATGGCAAGGTGGCGCTGGTGACGGGCGCAGGGCAAGGCGTTGGAGAAGGAATCGCATTCGCGTTGGCCACCGAGGGCGCTCGGGTCGCCGTCGTGGGCCGGACGGTCTCGAAGCTCGAGGCCACCGTCGCCGAGATCGAGAAGCGCGGCAGTGAGGCGATCGCGATCGGCTGCAACGTGAAGGACAACGCCGATCTCGAGCGTTGTGTCGGCGAAACGGTCGAGCGTTTCGGAACCATCGACATCCTGGTCAACAATGCCCAGGAAGTTCCGCTCGGCAACCTCGCGGACGTCACCGACGATGCCTTTGCCGCCGGCTTCGAGTCCGGCCCGCTCGCCACCTTCCGCCTGATGAAGCTCTGTCGACCGCACCTCGAGGGCGGCGGCTCGATCGTCAACCTCGCCAGCACCGCCGGCAAGCGCTGGGACATGAGCGGCTACGGCGCCTACGCGGCGGTGAAGGAGGGGATCCGCTCGATCACGCGCGCGGCCGCTTGCGAATGGGGCAAGGACGGCATCCGCACCAACGTCATCCTGCCCCACGCATCCTCGCCCGCATTGGCCTGGTGGATCGAGAACAACCCCGAGGAAGCGGCTGAATTCCAGGAAACGATACCCATGCACCGCATCGGCGACTGCGAACAGGACATCGGCCGCTTCGTCGCGATGTTGTGTTCGGACGCTTCGTCGTACGTGAACGGCCAGAGCATCGCGCTGGATGGTGGCCAGGCGCTGATCGGCTAGGCGCTACCAGGATCCGAAACAGGATCCGAAACGGCGGTCGTCAGCACGAGCACGGGTGGTTCACGGCGCACGACCCACTGGGCCAGCCGCCCGCTCACTCCGGCGTGTCGTCCCGTCTTACCCCGGTCGCCTGTTCGACGCGATCGAGGAACTCGCGAAGTGCCGGGCGCGCGTCAACCTCGCCCTCCACTTCCTCACCGGCCGCACTGCCGATGCCGGCCAGGAAGGAGTGCACGGCGAGATCTGCGCGCCCGGGTACATCGGCGTAGAAGAACGGGCGTCCGCCAAGGAAGTTGACGAGGTCGTCCAGGCGTTGAGCGAATTCTCCGGCCATTCCCTGCGTGCCGGGGGCGGCCACGCCGGTATCCGCGATCTCGCGCAGGTAATGGATCCAGTAGAACGTGAAGGCGGCCTCGACCCACTGCTCGAGGTGGCGCTGGGAGCGCGCGGCCTTGGGGTCTTCGGACAGCAGCGGCGGGTTCGGGAAGCGCTCATCGAGGGCATCGAGGATCCGGGTTGAATCTTCGATCCAGTCATCGTCGATCTGCAGCATCGGCAACTGCCCCGTCTTGGGGCTCCAGCGCAGGTAGTCTTCTTGACTTTGCGGCACCAGCCACTGGTGTTCGAGTTTCTTGAGGCCGAGCGCAGACCGCACCTTGGTCAGGTACGGGATGTTCGGCGGGCCGTAGAGCGTGATCGTCGGCATCGCGGGTAGTACGACTCCAGCAGGCGCGAGGCGAGACGATAATGGATCTCACGCTGGCGGCGAGCTACCGCGCTGCGAACCCCGGCTCGTCGAGGATCGCCTCGGTTGCGTCCCAGTCGACGAAGATCGGCGATGACCACGCGCGCTGGCGCGCCTCGCCGAGGCAATCGCCCTCCGAGCACGGCGCAACTGCGAGGCAGCTCCCCGTCTCGTCGCGGCTGCATCCGAGGTTGTCGGCATGGATCACCGGCGAGGGCTCCTCGATGGCGCGCACGTAGTAGACGGCATCTCGCCCATCCTCTTCGAACTCGGGGTCTTCGAACTCGACGCTGCAGCCATCCGGTGTTCCTGGACACTCGAAGACCTGCCAGGGATCTCGCACCAGGGCGCCGATCTCTTCGCCTTCGAACGCTTGCGGTTGAATTCGCACCACCTCGATCCGCTCGATCACACGCCGGACGTCGCTCGGGAAATAACAATCTCCCAGGCAGAGCTGATCGATGCGATCGTTCCCCAAGGCATCGACGGAGTGCTGGGGGCAGCCCGGCTGCTGCTCGAAGGAGCCGAGCGCTCGTGCTCGGAAGCGCGGCGTCGCCCGTCGCAGGGTCGACGAGCCCATCGGGATCGCCACCTCGCCGGTCTCCGCCTCATCGAGCAGTTCGAACCACAGCAGCAGCCGCGGTCCGCTGGTGCCGTAGACCTCTTTGCGCTTCAGGGCATCCCAGATCGCTTGGCGACTCCGGCCTGTGGAGTGAACCGCAACGAGACCGCCCGTGGCCATGAAGTTCCCGGCGCGGCCCGTCTCGAACAATCGCAATGGGCTACCGCCTTCATCGACGTAGGGAACGGATTCGGCCGCGCGCTCCCCGTCGGTTCCGCCACCGAAAATACCGCTTCCAGGGGGCCTGACGCCCGGCCGGGCACCATCGCTCATATCGCCCCGAGCGAATTCCTTGTAGCCGGTACCTGGACGCGCGGAGTGGTTGTCGCTCGACCCGAGCAGGCCGAACGCGAAACGCTTCGGGCGGTCGGGATCGCGGAAATCCCGAACCGCCAACATGTACTGCACCGAACCGAGCGGCCGGTAGTTGAAGGCTGGCAAGAAGCAATCGGGGCACTGGCCGGCATCCAGCCAGGCGTCGGCCTTGTGGCCCGGGAGCGTCTTCCAGCCCGCTTGATAGGCGTCCACGTAGTTCTGGCGCGCTGCCACGGCGCGCTCGGCACACACCTCGGCGCTCTCGCCGACTTCGTGGCAGCGCTCCTCGATCAGTTCACCGGCTCGCCAGCAGGAAGGCAGGTAGCCCTCCTGCGGTTCCGCGCAGCGCGCCGCGCCATCGGCATCGAAGCGGACCGCGCGCCAATCGAAATAGCGTTCGGAGTTCCCGTGGCCGGAGAAGACCTCCACGAGCGTCTGCAATTCGCTGTCCGTTCCGGGCAGCTGCTTCGCCCAGTCGGAGCCTGCCGGCGTGTACATCCCCCAGCTGGTGCCATGGGGAATCACCAGGGTCGGAAGATCCCAGTCGCGGAGCTTCGTGAAGAGTTCTTCTGGCGTGACGGTACCCTCGGAACAATCGAGCGGTAGATCCCGTACCGGGACGCCGCTCGGGCAGCGCTCGGCCTGGATCATGTCGTTCATCAAGCGTGCGAAATCGAGGCCGCGCTTGCCGTTGATCGCGATCAGGGGCGCCGAGAGAATGCCCGGCACGGCTCTCGCTGCGGAACTCGTCGCCGGGCCACGCGAGGCGATCGGCCGCGCGGGAACCCGCCCCTCCGCCGTTTCGAGCAACACCACGTTCTTGTGGCCGTAGTGATTGTCCGGACGCGACCCGATCTGGCTCCATTCCCAACCGAGGTACGTCACGAGATCCGGGTTGGCAGGATCCCCAGCCACGGCGTTGCACTGGCGCACCATCTCGACGGTTTCCGTCCAGAGCCGCTGGGTGAGGTTCTCGGCGTGGTCGTTGATCGACCAGAAATCGAGGCCCGAGCAGTAGCGTGCGAAGTCGCAGGCATCGGCGGGCGGATGGCTTCCGGTTCCGCCGGTCATCGGCATGTTCATCAGGAACGCGTCGAAGCTGAAGGTGGTGTGCACGTGGAAATCGCCGAACAGGATCTGCCTCGAATCGGCGGCTCCCGCCGCCTCGGCAGATTTCGCCTGCAGCGCCCGCCGGTGCTCGATCACGGCCGCGGGAACACGCTGCTCGAGGACATCACCCCGCCGTTCGGGGGCGCCGAGCACGCCGCGCACGGCCAGTTGGACGCCAATGAACCCGACCCCGAGCAGGACGACGATGACGATCGCGATGCGCTTCATGGAAACCTCCGAATCGAGATCATGACATGTCCGATGTCACGATTGAAGTGGGGGATTCGTCGCTCGGATGCGCCACCCTGCCCCGTGGAGGATCCTCATGAAGGCCTGGGTGGTGCGCGAGAAGGGAAATCCCTGGGAGTCGTTCCGGCTCGAAGATTTCCCGGAGCCCAGCCACGGAGCGATGGAGCGGCTGTGCCTCGATCTGGTGGGCCTGCGCGAACGGAACGACCACGAGCAACCGTGCCGCGACTACGTGCTGATGCGGGTCCTCACCGCGGGACTCGCCTGGCCGGACGTCACCATGGCCACGGGCGAATATCCGATCCCGATCGAGCGCCCCTATGTCTCGGGCCAGGAAGCCGTCGGGATCGTCGAAGAAGCTTCTCCCTCACAGCAACATCTGCTCGGCAAGCGCGTCGTCGCATTCACGCCACAACCCTTCGGCTCGTTCGCGGAACGCTGCGTCGCCACCGCACCCACGCTCTACGAGTGCCCGGAGGTCTTCTCCGACGAAGAAGGCGCCGCATTCCTGATCGCTTCGCACACCGCCTATCATGCCGTCCATCGACGCGGCGGCGTGAAAGCCGGCGAGACGGTCCTGGTCCTTGGCGCTGCAGGCGGTGTCCCATCCTCGGCCGTCCAACTCTGCGTCGCCGCCGGCGCGCGCGTGATCGCGATCGCGGGCGGTCCCGAGAAGGCCGCCTTCTGCCGCAGCCTGGGTGCCCAGATCGTGATCGACCACCACCAGGAAGACTTCGTCGAAGCCGTCCGACGCGAAGTGGGCCCGAGCGCCATCGACGCCATCATCGACTTCGTGCAGGGCGAACCCGGCGCCCGCGCGCGCCCGCTACTCGCCGTCGAAGGCCGCCACGTCATGGCCGGCCACGCCGGCGGCCTGCTGCCCGTGCACCCCAACGAGTTCTACATCCAGAACTGGAGCCTCGTCGGCTGCTGCATGGGTTACGGCTACGGCGAGGAGCTGCCCAAGATCGAGCAGCAGGCCCACGACCACATTCTCCGCCTGGCCAATGAAGGCCGCTATCGGCCCTCGGTTACCCGCGTCGTCGGCTTCGACGAAATCCCCGAGGCGTTCCGCGAGATGGTCGAACGTAAGGCCATGGGACGCCTGGTGGCCCGGATCGCCAACGCTTCCTGAACCCGCGCGCTCTAGAGCTGGCCGGTATCCACGTCGACCCCCAGATAGGTCTTTCCGATCACCTCGAGGGTGGGGGGCGCCACCATCAGGTGTTGGGTGGCGACGTGGATGTCGCGGAAGCGGCGCTGCAGGGGGTGGCTGCGGTGGACCGAGCTGCCCCCGCCGAGGTGATACATCCGGTCGACGGTTTCGGCGGCTGCTTGCACGGCGTGGGTCGTGGCCAGGCGGAGATCCCGGCGAAACTCGGCCGGGAGCGGATCGCCAGCCTCGGCGCGGGCATAACAACGGTCGATGGCGTCGTAGAAGAACAGCCGCGCCGAGCCGAGTACCGCCTCGGCCTTGGCCACGTCCGATTGCGTCGCCGGGCGCTCGGCCAGGGGCCTCCGGCTCCCCATTGGCGTCTTGCCGCCGGCCAGCGCTACGAGATCGTCCAGCGCGGCTCGAGCCGTGCCGAGTGCAACCGCGGCGATACCGAGGGCGAGCAGCCCGAAGCGCGGGAACTGGTAAAGCGGTCGCTCGAGGGGCGCGTCCTGGCTGAAGCCGACGATACGCTGATCGGGAACCAACGCGTCGGCGACTTCGAAATCGCCGCTACCGGTACCGCACAGGCCGGATGCGTTCCAGTTCCCGACGATGTTCACCTGATCCCGCGGAAAGAGCACCATGTGCGAACGCTGGCCGCCGCCTCGCGAGAGTTCGGGCTCGCCGTCCTTGAACATGCGGCAACCGCCCAGAATCCAATCGGCGTTGTCGGCCCCCGAACCCCAGGACCAACGCCCGCTGGTGCGATACCCATCGCCTTCTCGTTCGGCGCGGCCCATCGGCGCGAAGACACCCGTGACGAGCGTTTCGCCGTCGGCAAAGACTTCGCGTGCCGCCGCTTCGGGGATCCCGGCCAGCGACGAGCCGGAGGTCATCCCGATGAAGGCGACCCAGGCCACCGATGCGTCGGAACGAGCGAGCTCCTCGATTCCCGCATTTGCGAGGCCTGGATGCATCTCGTCGCCACCGAGCGCTTCGGGAACGAACGCGCGGTAGAAACCTGCGGCGGCAACCTGGTCGGAGAGATCCGCCGGCACGCGGCGTGCCTGCTCCACTTCATCCGTGCGAGCACAGAGTTCCGGGGCGAGTTTCCTGGCGGCAGCGACGAGATCGGGATGGCTCATGGGGACGCGATGATGGGCTACGGATCGACCGGATGCACGTCGCCGATCTGTCTCGTCAGCGCCAGTTCGGCGAGCTTGCGCATATTGGCATCGCCGTGATCGCGCGCGATCTCGGCGATCGCGCCTGCTGCCGCGGGTGATCGAATCAACGTCAGCGCAGCGAGCGCCGTTTCTCGCGCAGGGCTACCCGCCTCGAGACCGAGCCGGCGCAGCGTCTGAACGGCTTCGTCACCCCGCGCAGCCAACGTGCGCGCACTCGCTACACGAACGCGAGGCTCGGGGTCATCGAGTGTGCGCGCCAGGATGGCGACGCCCGCCTCGCCCGGCGGCTGACGCGATACGGCAGCCTCGCGAACCAGGCCGCTCGGATCCGTCGCGAGAGCTGCCCAGAGTTCGGGATCCGAAGTCGAGGCGGCCACTGCGGCGCGCATCGTTGGACGCGGATCGCGGGCGAGCGGCGCGAGCCGCGCCTCGAACGGACCCGGCAGCCGTGCACGCACACGAACCAATGCCGCCGCCGGCCCCGCTGCGGCAAGCGCGCGGTCGAGCGGTGCGACGAGTTCGACGGGTTTGCGTGCTTCGACCCAACCAAGCATGGCCGCCGGCACGCCGCTCTCCGCGGGCCTCGAAATCGCCGCAATCGCGAGTTCGGCCACGGGCATGGAGAGCCGTGCGAAACCCGTTGATTTCAGCCGCTCCGCGGCCGCCCGCGCCAGCGCCGGCTGGGCCTCCGCCGCCAACGAGAGCAGGTGGCGAACCCCGTCGGGACCGCTGCGCCGAGCCACAGACAGGGCGAGGAAGTGATCGAGCAGGACCACCTCGCCCACGCTCGGCCGTTGAAGAAAGGCGCCAGCTGAGCCCGCAATGGCGAGCCGGGCGTCGGCGGGGCCGGGCAGTGCTTCGATCCGTTCACGCCAGCCACTCGTGACGACCAGCGGGGCGAGGCCGAGAAGGACCCGATCCTTCGTCGTGAGCCGCGGGGGACGCGCGTTCGCCCGCTCTTCCCAGACGATCCAGTGCGAAGCCGAAGCAGTTCCGACGATCGTTTGCTCGACCCGGAACTCGGCCTGGTACGCCCCGTCGCCTAACGATCGAACCTCCAGGACTTCGCCGACCACGACGAGTGCCGCGTGTTCCAGCGTCTGGACGAGCATGGAACTCGGCGACGCCTTTGCCACCGGCTCCTCCGCGTAGGAGGCTGCGCCAGACGTTGCCACGAGCCCCAAGGACGCGATGGCCCCGCACAGGAGTCGCTGGATCAAGGATTGAAAGGCTGGAAACCCGGCGTCCCATCGACATCCGCAAAGAGCGCGTTCGTCACGCCAAGGGCGAGCACACCGCCTTCGCCAATGTTGCCGTCCAGAAGATCGCCCAGGCTCGCGTTGGTTCCCGGTTCGATGCTCGACGCGTAGACCGGGAACATCGGCTCGCAGACGCCATCGGCCCCGCGCGCCACCACGACGAACCAGGTGTCCTCTGTCAGCCCGCGATAGGGGACCACGACGTTGACTTCCTTCCGCGTGTTGAGCTGCCTCGGCAACACCACCGTGGCAATATCGAAATCACCATCGCCCTGGGTTCCGGCGAGACAATCCCCTTCGCTGAGCACCAGGTCAGGCGTGGCACCGAATGCGTAGGGTGCTGCCGGATCTACCGGCGTCGTGACGGCATTGGCGTAGACCTCGATGGTGTCGAACTCGACCCAGGCCGGGGCTTGGACACGGATCTCGAGATCGACGTCTCCATTCGCGCTGGTCAGATCCGTCGAGCCGCCGAGGCCGAGATCGGCCTCGGCCTCCGAACCGTCCCTGGCCACGAGCCGCGTCTGGACGTAGAGGCCCTGGCCACCCACCGCGCGGCCGGCGTCGACGGAGCGCGCTACTTCGCCGGATGAGACGAATCGCGGCCTGTCGGTCGAAGAAGCGGTCCAGGTCCGGGCACCCGCCGTGCGCAGGTTCGTGAAGGTGTGGGTGTCGGTATCCGAGATGACCGTGGTGCGGAGCCCCTTGTTCAGGTGGTTCATCCAGACCCCGATGCGCTCGTCCAGGAACTCGCTCTGGGCGCCGCGCGTCGACCCGTTCCAGAGTTCGAGGGCGGGGAAGTGTTGGAACAGGTTGCCGCTGGCGGAGAGCGGCGGAAGCCGCCGCGCGGCGCGCCCGGCATCGTCCAGATCATCGACGATCGGACCCGGCGCGGATGTGTCGATCCGGAGTGGACTGAAGTGGCTTCCGATGTGATTGATCTGGACCGTCGTATCCGGGGTCGCCTGGGCACTGTTGACCGCTAGTCCGAGTATCTCGGGCGGCGTCGCGTTGAACGCGCCGAAGCTCGGGAAATCCTGTCCGGGCGGCGCCGGAACGCCCCAGTCAGTAGAGCCGCCCGACGGCCGGGTCGGATCGATCGTGAACGGGTAGCCGTTGAAGTGCCCGTAGTCGAAGCTGGTGATCTCCTCGCCGATCGTCGAGGTCAACACACCCTCCAGGCCGAGCGCCTGGATCGTGGCGTTCAGGTCGGTGTGGACGTGGTGGTCCGTCATGACCGCGTTCTCGACGCCCTCTCCAGCAAACTGCAGCACCCGCCGAATCTGGGGAACACGCGAATCCGCCGAAGCGATGCCGTGGACGTGGAAATCGGAGGAGATGAAGCCGGTGGTATCGAGTGCCCGCTCGAGCGTGGCTGCCAACGCCTCGGTCTGTCCGGCCGAAAAGGAGACCGGGAACGAGTCGATCGAATACTCGGTCCCGCGGCTCACCACGACTTGATAGTTGCCGGGTTCGATATCGAGCGAGGCGTTTCCGTCGGCGTCGGCGTAGCTGAACGCGGCCACACCGAAGGGCAGCTGGTCCTTCGGGTCCGCAAAGACGCCCAGGGTCGCGCCTCCGAAGCCGGGAGCCACCGGCCCCGGGAAGAGCTGGGGCGGACTGGGATCGAGGCCGACCACGGTGACGCGAGCCGGAAGCGGCTCCCCGTTGACGTCCCGGACGACCATCTCGAGTCTGCCCGTCGCCGGCAGATCGATGTTCGCGGTCGCGGGAGTCGGGCCCGCTGCAATCGCCAGCGGCGTGTAGACCGGAATCGTCCCACCGCCTTCATAGGGCGTTCCCTCACGCGCGGCCGCGATCTCGTAGTTCCCGACCGGCAGCGTGCCGGCGAAGTTCGGGCACAGGCCGGCCTTCGTCACGAACTGCGCATCGACATTGATTGGCTTTCCCGCTGCGTTCCGCTGCACCAACGAGACGCGCGAACTCGCTAGCGGTACGCCGGCCACCGTGACACAACCCTCGAGTTCGCCAGTCGCCGCATTCGAGATCGCGGCGGCCATCGCGACGCCGTTGGCACCGGAGCCGTCGCCGACCGAGAAGAAGCGCGTGAAGACACGATCGGCACCGGCATCAACCAGGAAGGGCGGATCGAAGCCGAGCAACGTCACGAACGCGTTGGCGTTGTAGAGCACCACGCTCACACCACTCGTCGTGAACAAGTTGGGCGCCGCGCTGCCCGGGCTCGTGTCCGGAGGCGTATGCAGGGCGTAGTCGATGCCCTCTGCCTCCCCGTATCCGATGTAGCTGATCAAGCCCGACTCGGCGAGCACGCTCTCGCCCTGGAGCAGTGGCGCATCCCACTGGTGGAACTGTCCGGCCGCGTTCAACCAATCTCCGACGGCGAGCGGAAGCGCTTGGCTGCCGAAGTTCGAGACCGTGGTATCCATGCGAATCCACGGAACGCCGGCCTCGAGCACGTAGTCGGTACAAGCTTCGATCGGCAGGTCGAGGTCGTCGAAGGCGGTCGGCGGGCTGATCCCGGCGTCGACGATGGCGCTCGACGGGTTCGCGAAGTCGAGCAGATCGTCCGGGCCGCAGGTCCGTAGAATGGCGGGTGTGCCGTCCTGGCCATCATTGATGATCTGGGCCGTCTGCGCATTGATGACGGTTTCGACGTTCAGCATCGGTTGGATTTCGAGGAACTGGTCGCGGCCCGGGTTCGACAACAGCTCGGCATCGATCAGGTTTCCGCCGAACTGGCCGACGCTGTAGAGATCGCGTTTCGCCACGTCCTGGACCACGAAACGGGCCACATCGTTCTCGAGCAGGAAGTCGCCGAGCTGCGAGTGTGCCAGGGGACCGCGAATCAGATCGCCGTCATCGGTGATGCGACGCAGCCGCGCCTTCGGCGGCAGGTAGGCGAAATCGTGAACCGTGCGCAGTTGCGTGCCATCGGCACTGGTGCCGAGGACTTCGAGAATGTTCCGGTCGCGTAGCGGCGGCCCCGGAGCGATGACCGCGGTCAAGAAAGCCGATTGATTGACGGCGATGATAGGCGCGCCGTTCAGCGTGATGGAATCGACCAAGGCCCCGGCCGGAATATCGAGTTCGAGGACGAACGAAGGCGTGGTCACGAGGTTGCCGGGCGACACGACCTGGATGGCGGTGCGCGAACCGCACTGCACACCGAGAACCGAGAGTGCGACCACGAGTAGAGGGAGAAGGGACTTCAGGGACATCGGGTCCTCCACGGCGAGGGGATAACCCGCCGATAGTACGCTACCTGCGCGTCAGCGGGTGACGCCCGGTCAGCCAGGGACGGTATCCTGATGCCCGAGGAGGCCCGATGGAACTCATCGACAACCCTGTGACCCGCGATCTCAACGAGGTCTACCGGGAGATGGAACGGCTGGGACTGGTCGAGAACCTCGCGCCTGGGTGGCTCGTGCACCCGGTCGACGCGACCTCCCGGTCGGCCCCGACCTCCCGGTCGGCAGGATCTAGTTCGGAGCGGTGAAGAAATCCGCGCGCGGCGTCATGGTCTCGTCGTAGACCTGCTCGAACCAGTCGATGCGGTACTTGAGCGTCTCGGCAGCGGTCAGGCCGGCCGTTCCCATGTGATCGCGCATCCGCCGGTAGTAGTCGCCGGCCAGATGTGCGGCGAGATCCGCCTGGCGTTCCCAGCGCTCGAAGACGTAGATGCGCGCCGGGTCCGTCGGGTCCGCACTCCAGACGTAGTCGAGGCAACCCTTCTGGGTGCGGGTGTCGATCATCAGCTGTGCGCCTTCGGCCAACACGGCGTCGCGCCTGGCCGGATCGACCGTGATCTTTCCTGCGACGACGATGATGTCCTTGCTCATTTTCGATCCTCCGGGAAGCCGGCGGGCTCTCCACTCATGTCTGTCGGGCCCGAGTACATCGAATCGAAGGCGCGCTCGGTGAAGCGCCAGCCGTCGGGGTCGCGCTGAACGCGGTCGTGGTAGACGCCCAGGGTCAGCAACCCCTTCCCATCCGGGCCCTTCCCGGTTTCGGTCAGATAGGCGCGCACGGTTCCGGTATCGCCGCTCACCTCGACCAGGCACTCGCTCGGCATCTGCACCACGAACGGGAAGCCGCCCATCAGCTGCTCCCAGAGGTCGACGATTCCGGCGCGGCCTTCCGGAGCCATGCCCATGATCTTCCAGCTCGAGCCCTCTTCGGCCCAGCAATCGCCCCAGGCTGCGGAATCCCGACGATTCACGGCATCGGAGTAGCGGGCAACGAGGTTTCGGATCGCCTGGATATCGGCGCTGGTGTCGCTCATCGGTTCTCCTCGGAATGGGACCGGCCGGTTGCGTGAAAGCTGCCCCCTTGGCCGGTGGAGGCGGTAGAATGCTCACCGTTTTTAACACGTTCAAGCGGTGAAAATCCAGACCGTCTGTCGTTGGACCCGTGATCGAGGAATTCCGATGCCCCGCCCCTTCCGTTTCGCGATCCAGAGCTTCAGCGCCGACTCCGGCGACCAGTGGCGCGAACGCGCGCGCAAGGCCGAAGCCCTCGGCTATTCCGCGCTTCACCTGGCCGATCACATCATCGGCAACGGTCCCGCGCTCGAAGCGACGAATCACCCGCTGCAGACGCTGGCCGCCGTGCCCGCGATCGCGGTGGCCGCGGAGGCAACGACGACCCTACGCGTCGGCTGCCGCGTCTTCTGCATCGACTACCGGCCCGCCGCCGTGCTCGCGAAGGAGGCGGCCACCCTCGATCTGCTTTCCGGGGGGCGGCTGGAACTGGGCCTCGGCGCGGGTTGGCTGCAGGGCGAATACGAAGCGATCGGCCTCAGCTTCGATCCGGCACCGGTGCGGATCAGCCGGCTCGCCGAGACCGTTGCGTTCCTGAAGGATCATTTCTCTCCCGGACAGATCTCGGTTTCAGGCAAGCACGTGAACATCAGCGGCTACGAAGGGGCGCCGCTGCCGATCCAACAGCCACACCCGCCGATCATGATCGGGGGCGGTGGCAAGCGCGTGCTCTCCCTCGCCGCCCGCGAGGCCAACATCGTGAGCCTCAACTTCAACAACCGTTCCGGCGTGATCGGACCCGACGGTGTGCTGAGTGGCACCGCCGAGGCGACCGCCGAGAAGGTCGGCTGGATCCGCGCTGCCGCGGGAGACCGCTTTGGCGACCTGGAACTCGAGATCGCCGCCTACTTCGCTTTCGTTGGCGACGGGATGGGTGCGGCGGCGGAAGGCATGGCCGGCGCCTTCGGCATCACCCCCGAACAGATGCGCGCTCATCCCCACGCGTTGTTCGGTTCGGTGGACGAGGTCGTCGAAGAGCTGCAGCGGCGCCGAGAGGCCTACGAGATTTCGTACATCACGGTGGGTGACGAAGCGATGGAAGCCTTCGCTCCCGTCGTCGCGAAGCTCGCCGGAAGTTAGTTCGAAGTCTCGCTACACGGAACGAGGACCTCATGTCGATCACGACCCACAAGACCTACTGCCGTTTCTGTCACGCCTACTGTGCACTCGATGCCGACGTCGATGAAACCGGACGCCTGGTCGCCGTGCGCGGAGACGCCGACGATCCCGTCTATGGTGGCTATACCTGCATCAAGGGCCGCCAGCTCCCCGAGGTCCTGAACCACCCCGATCGCCTGCGCTCCTCGTTGAAGCGCACCCCTGCGGGCGATTTCGAGGAGATCCCCACTGAGCGGGCCCTCGACGAAATTGCCGAGAAGCTGCGCGGGATCATCGATTCGAACGGCGCGCGATCCGTCGCGAGCTACTGCGGTACCCACTCGTTCCAGAACTCGGCCCAGCTCGCGGTCTCCAAGGCCTGGCACACCGGAATCGGCTCGCCTTCGTTCTACACGAGCGTCACGATCGACCAACCCGCCAAGTTCGTCGCGATGGCGCGGCACGGGCTCTGGAGTGGCGGAGGCCACGATTTCGAGAGCGCTGACGTCATTCTCGTGGTCGGCAACAACCCGCTGGTCTCGGTCTTCTCACCCTACGGCGGAATCCCCGCCTTCAGTCCTTCCAAGAGCCTGCGGGACGCCAAGAAGCGCGGGCTCCAGATGATCGTGATCGACCCGAGGCGCACCGAGGCGGCACGTTATGCGGATATCCACCTGGCGCCGAAGCCTGGCGAGGACCCGACGCTGCTGGCCGGAATGGCGCGGGTGATCATCGAAGAGGGGCTCTACGACAAGGACTTCTGCGACGCCCACGTCCAGGGCTTCGATCGACTTCGCGAGGCCGTGGACAGCTTCACCCCCGCGTACGTCGAGGCCCGCGCGGGAGTCCCCGCCGAGCAGATGATCGCCGCCGCGCGCATGTTCGCCGGCGGAGCCCGCGGTGGCGTGAGCTGTGGCACGGGACCGAACATGGCGCCGCACCCGAATGCGACCGAACACTTCGTGCTCGCGCTCGGGTCGTTATGCGGGCGCGTGAATCGCGCGGGCGACAAGGTACCGAACCCGGGCATTCTCAGCGCGCACCAGCGCAAGGCCCAGGCGATCGCCCCGTTCAAGGCCTGGGGAATCGGTGCCGACTCTCGCGTCCGCGGACTGTCGGAGCTGTTCATCGGCGGCGTCGGCGAGATGCCGACAGCCGCCCTCGCCGATGAGATCCTCACCCCCGGCGAGGGCCAGGTAAGAGCACTCCTCTGTATGGGCGGCAATCCGGTCATCGCCTGGCCCAATCAGGAAAAGGTCCTCCGCGCCATCGACAGCCTCGAACTGATGGTGTGCGTCGACATCCGACTGTCGTCCACGGCCAAGCTCGCCGACTACGTGATCGCGCCCAAGGTGACCCTCGAACGCGAGGACGTGAACATCCTGACGGACTCCTGGTACTCGACGCCCTACGTGCACTACACGCAAGCCGTCGCCGACCCCGGCTTCGACGCGATCGAGGAATGGGAGGTGTACTGGGAGCTGGCGCACCGTCTGGGCTCGCCGATCAAGCTCGCGGGCGGCGAGGTTCCGCTCGAAGTGCGGCCCTCGAAGCTCGACGTGATGAAGCTGGTGCTTCCGAAGCCGCGCGTGGCGCTCGAAGAGATTCGAGCCGCCGAGGGCGGCCAGGTCTACGGGGATGTCGAAGTCTTCGTGGCCCGTGCCGACCCGGGCAACGAAGCGCGCCTCGACGTGGGGCCCCCCGAACTCTGCGAGGAACTCCGTGAGATCCGCGCTGAGGTGTTCTCCCTGACCGGTGCGGGGTACGGCGAAGATGCCGACGGCTTCAGCCACCGCCTGATCTCGCGTCGCTTGCGCCAGGTCTACAACTCGTCGGGCCAGTACCTGGATGCCGTCCGCAAGGAAGGCACCACAAACCCGGCCTTCATGCACCCGAACGACCTTGCCGAACTCGGCCTCGCCGGCGGTGATCTCATCGAGATCCGCTCTGCCCACGCGAGCATCCCGGCCGTCGCCGAAGCCAGTGACGAAATCCGGCCCGGTGTCATCTCGATGGCCCACGCCTGGGGCGACACGCCGAGCCAGGACGCCAAGGTCCGCGAGGTCGGCGCCTCGACCAACCGGCTGGTCGACGACGCGACCGACTACGACCCCATCTCGGGCATGGCGCGGCAGAGTGCCATCCCCGTGAACGTGCATCGGTTGACGGAAGCAGCGCCTCCGGCCTAGCTACTCACGCCGGCCGAAGGGCGGCCCGTCTCCGCTCTTCTGGGGTAGATCGTCGTGGATCTCGACCCAGGGCGCGCGGCTTGCCACGGCATAGTGGACTTCGACTCGCCGGCCCGGGTCGTCGTCGAGTGTGCCGAGACGCAACGCGACGAACTCGGGCCTGGCGTCGTCCTCCTTGTAGAGCGGCGAGCCACAGCAACTTGCAAAGTACCGCCTGACGCCGGGACTCGATTCCCAACTGCCGAGCGGGGCCCCATCCGGGACCATCACCGTCAGATCCGTGGCCTTCAATCCGGCGGTCGTACCGAAGCTCGAGCCCGAGTGCTTTCGACAGCGCCAGCAGTGGCAGTAGGTGACGGCGCCCAGCAAGGGTCCGCGGACCTCGTAGTTGACGGTTCCGCATGCACACGATCCGTGGAGGATGTTCTCCACCTAACCGGCATCCGGAACGTCGAACTTGAAGAGCTTGGCCGCGTTCAGCCCCAGGATCTTGGCGCGTTCGTCGTCGCGGAAGTGGCCCATGGTGCGTTCGATGGCGGCGGCCGAGTGTGGCCAGGTGCCTTCGTGATGCGGGTAGTCATTGGCCCAGAGGAAGTTGTCGACGAGGCCGTGTTCGCGGGCGAGGTCGAGGCCCGCGCTGTCCTCCTGGAACGACGCAAAACCGTGCTCCTTGAAATACTCGCTCGGCAGCATCTTCAACTTCGGGCGTACGAACATGTGGTGCTTCTTGTACGCCTCGTCCATGGCCTGGATCGCCCACGGCACCCAGCCGATACCGGCCTCGATGGTGGCGAACTTGATGCCCGGGAAACGCTCGAGCACACCCGAAGCGCAAAGATTGGCCACCGGCTCCATCGTGGGCGAGAGCGAGTGCACCGCGTAGTTGATCACCGCGCCGCCGTTGCCCCTCGAGGCGCGCGGGTCGCGACCCGTCGAGACGTGGAACGTGATGGGAAGATCGCAGTCCTGGACCACCTCCCAGAAGGGATCGAACTCGGGCAGGTTGTAGTTCGCGTGGGCGGCATCGTGGCCACCCCACACGGGCTTGCAGGGAATCGTCAGGCCGCGGAAGCCGCGCTTGGCGCTGCGCTTCGTCTCTTCGATGGCGCCTTCCAGGTCTCCCGTGGCCAGGCAGGCCAGCGGCGCAAGCCTGTCGTTGTGGGGGCCGAAGGTCTCCCACGCCCAATCGTTCCAGGCGCGACACATGGCCTGGGAGAAGATCGGATCCGGCGTGGCCCACATCGTGAGGCCCTTGTTGGGGAAGATGATCTCGGCGTCGACGCCATCGCGGGCGTGGTCGGCGATTCGCTCCTCGGGCGTTGCGCCGGAGCCGTTGCGCTCCTTGTCCTCGCCCTCGAACTTGATGTTGCGCAAGCGGATCGGCCGGAAGCCCTCGGTCACCTGGTACTTGGCGTTGGTCTTGGCGTTGAATGCGAAGGTAGGAACCCGCTCCCGGTACTCGGGCGCGATGCGCTCGGCCCAGAGGTCGGCCGGTTCGTTGGCGTGGCAATCTGCCGAGACCATGAAGTACTTGGCCGGGTCTCCGGGGCGCGCCGTCCGGGCCCAGCCCTCTGTCCCCGGCGTTTCGCTGCGCCAGGCGTTGGGGTCGCTGCTCATATCGTGGCCTCCAGTGCACCGCATGTTATCGCGCGCCGCCGATCAGCCGTACACTCGATGCGGCCAGAGGCGAGAACCCGGTGGCATACGACCGACGATCTACAACACCTGCGCCACGCACTCCAACTCCGCTCGAGCGACGTGACCGAAGTCCATGACGAACTCGCGCGAGAAGTCTACGGCCACGCGATCGAACAGGTCCTCGATGACCTTACATTGGAGCCGGCGGAGGAACAGTTCCTGCTACGGCTGCGCAGCGAGCTTCAGCTCTCGGATGGCGAAGCCGAGCGGCTCTGGGAGGACGGGATGCTGGAAGCGCGTAGGCGGGGCCTGCAACGCGCCCAGACCCACGACGAGGTCTTCCACTCAGGAACCGGTGGCGTCGAGGTCACCGGCGTCTCGACCGAGTGCCTCGAAGCCGCGATCTCGAACGCGGTCGAGACGGCCCAGAAGGCCATGAACGGGGCGACCTCCTTCGAACTCCTCCAGACCCGCGGGCGCCTGAACGAGGCCGGCATCCACGAATGGCACGTCGAAGTCCGGGTTCGAAGAAGGCGCGTCGACTGATTGCGGCGTCAGAGTTCGCGGAGGCACCAGCGGATGCTGCGGCGGAGCAGCTCGTGGTACTCGGGTTTCTCCCAGGAGCAGCGCTCGACGGCCGGGAAGTAGTCCATGGCCGGGCGCATGTCCCAATGGCCGCGGCAATGGCCAAGGGTGTTGTAGAGCACGGCGCCCTCTCCGAGTGGCCGCAGGTACATCACGAGGTGGCGGTCGGCGTCTTCCCAATCCGCTTCGATGAAGCCTTCGGCCTTGCCCGAGTACTGGCAATCGAGCAGCACCTCGAGCTTCTCGAAATCGTGGTACTCGCATAGATACAGCTCGTCGTCGGTTTCGAACTCGTCGACGCCGTGGACCAGCGGGTGATCCGGCGCGCGCTTCTCGATGCGGTACTGCTGGATCGGCGGGTGCGCCACGAACTGGCTACCGAGGGTGTGAGCCATCTTCGGGAAGGCGGAACGCGGTGCGTCCACGCCGTTCTCGACGAAGTCGAGTGCCGAATTCGTTCCGTGCAGGGCCATCCAGCGACCGCCACCTCGAACATAGGCTGCGAGCGCCTCCTGCTGCTCGTCGGTGGGCCGGACATCGCAGGTGTAGGTCACCAGGAAGTCGGAGGCCGCGATGCCCTCGGTATCGCGGTAGTCCGAGCCGACCTTCACGCGGACGTGGGGATGCTCGGCCAGCAACTTCAGCAGCTCTACGCGTGCGTAGTCGATGTCGTGGTAGAGGCCGCCGGCGACGAGATACGCGTCGACGCGGGCCTTGGGATCGCTCATTCGGGTGTCTCCTTCAGTTCGATCGCGAAGAACGGGCATGCCTGCGCGGCCTCACGAATCGCCTCTTCCGAATCTCCGGGCTCATCGGCAACGATCGCACGCCGCGCAGCATTCAGCGAGAACGTCGCCGGGGCGCGGCGTACACAGGAGCGCGAGCCGCGACAAGCGGAATGATCGACATGCACTTCCAGGGGCACGGGAAACCAGCCTCGCTAGGCGTTGATGTGCTTCTCGAGCAGCGAGTGGAAGTGACGGATCTTCGTCTCCTGATAGTTCGCGAAAGTCACGTGGCTATGATTCGCCGCCGCCAGGCCCTTCTGGACCTTGGGCAGATTGTACGAATCCTGGGCGAACACCTTCGACAAGCTGCCGAACTCCTTGCTCGCGTTGCTCCACGGCTCATCGAAATCGAGCCAGTGCACCTTGGCCGGTGACGGCCGGGTCCCCTGATAGGGCGACAGGTAGATCACCTCCATGATGGCCTTGTCCGGCTCGTTGCCGTAGGGGCGGAATCGATAGACGATCCGGTTGTAGGCGGCCCAGGGATGGAAGTTCGGGAACAAGGAGTAGTAGAACGAATCCGATAGCTCCGAATCCGTCAGGCTCTGCACCGATGGCACCGTGTTCTGGAGCTGCATGCGGGTCATCTGGCCCAGCATCTGCCGCGCGGTCATGTCCTCGGGCACGTTGAACATGGGCGGGCTGTCGAGGCTCGCCGACATCATCGAGTTGATCTGGTCCTGCTGCGTGGGTTCCCAGGTCAGATGAGGGCTCGGTGTCATGTTAGGCGTCATCGCGCGAGAGAAGGTGTCCCAGGCATCGTACTGGGTGTTTGCATCACCGATGCCGGCGAGCATCTGCGGGTGCGTGCCCACCACATGGTAGGCCTCCATGAAGGCTTCCTGGTTCGCCTTCCAGTTGCAGCGCATCAGCTTGGCGACATGGGCTTCCTTGTAGCGCTTCTCGAGAGGCCAGCGCTCGAAGTGGTTGGGCAGATCGCCAAGGAAATTCGAGAGCGGCTCACAATGCGGATCCATGTTGATGAACACGAAGCCGCCCCAGGTTCCGACCTTTACCTGCGGCAACTCGTACTCGTCCTTCTCTACATGCGGGAAGTCCCAGCGGCAGGGAATTTCCTTCAGCGAGCCATCGAGGTTCCAGGACCAACCGTGGAAGGGGCAACGCAGCTCGTCGCTGCGCCCGTCGAAATCCTTCAACGCGCGGCCACGATGCAGACAGACGTTGTGGAAGGCGCGAATCTGCATGTCCGGCCCGCGAACGCACAAGATCGACATGTCCGCGATGTCGTAGACGGTGTGGTCGCCGGCCTCGGGAATGTCCTCTTCGCGACAGGCGAACTGCCAGACCTTCTTCCAGACCTTCTCCACCTCGAGGTCATGGAACTCGCGCGACGTGTAGCGGTCGATGGGCACCTTCACGACCGGTATCTCGCGGGCCGACTGCTCCCGCAACGTTTCCGGAACGGGTCGGGTCTCGAGATCCAGGAGGTCCTGGTAGGAAAGGCCCGAGGAGCGAGGGCCCTCGCCAGCGGGGATTTCGATCAGGGGTTCGATCGCCATGACGATCCTCCTAGGGCATTCGCTTGGTGAAGCCACCGTCGCAAACGAGGTTGGTACCGGTGATGAGACTGGCCGCCGGGCTCGAAAGGAACACGGTGGCGCGTGCCACTTCCTCCGGGGTTCCCATGCGACCGATGGCGCATTGGGCGAGGGCACCCTCGTAGATCTGCGGCATCGCCTGCTTGATCATTTCCCAGTTGCCGCCCTCGAAGAAGATCGGCCCCGGTGAGATGACGTTGACGCGCACACCCTGGGGCGCGAGCGCCTGGCTCAGGTCGCCGGCATGGGCAATCAAAGCCGCCTTCATCGCATTGTAGGCCTGGGGAACACCCAGGTACTCGAGCGCGGCCGTCGAGCTGATGAAGATCACGCTGCCCGCGTCGGACTCGGCCAGGCTTGGCAACGCCGCTTCGACACCACGGACGGCGCCCATCACATCGACATCGAAGCTGGCCTGCCACGCTTTCTCGCCGGGGCCGGAGCCTCCGGAAGCGTTGCTCACGTAGATGTCGAGGCCGCCGAGACCCGCCGCTGCGTCGGTCACGAACTGCTTGAAGGCCTCGCCATCCGCCACATCGACGGCGCGCGCGAACACCTTCGCACCGCGTCCTTCGAGATCCTTGGTTGCGGATTCGATGCCGCCTTCGCCGCGTGCGCAGATTGCGACGTCGCACCCCTCGTCCGCGTAGGTCTGTGCGATCGCGAGGCCGATGCCCCGCGTCGACGCCGTAACGAGGACCTTCTTTCCGTCGAGTCCGAGATCCATGTGACCTCTCCTTCCTTCGGTTCGAGTGCTCTTGCCGAGTTTCGCCGGCGCAACGCCCACGGGCCGTTCGGCCCCGGAAGCGGCGGCCGCGCTCATGTTGCCCGTACGGCGATTGGGCAACGCGCCCTCGCCTTCCAACCAGTTCAGCATGTGCGGATCCGCAAAGTGGACATCACCGCTCAGGTACCGTCCGTCCGTCATGAAGACGCCGACCTTGTCGTCTTCCTCGACGTCGACGTTGCCGTCGGTACGCTTGGTATAGATCGCCCCCGAGATGGGATGGCGCAGTTTCATCGATGCCTCTCCAGCGAAGTCACGTTCCTGCCCGCGTGCGGTGCAGCAGGCCGCTGACTCGCTCGCACCAGACGCGCGAACTCGTCGCGACTTTCTCCGCGGGTCACCGCCAGCATCAGCAGCGCGGTCCCGTACGCCGTGCGGCCCGCAAGCTCCTCGCTCTGGATCTGCCGATTCGCCCAGTTCAAACTCGTCACCCACAGCGTCGCCTGGATCTGCTCCTGGAGCGCGTCGAGATCGACCCAGTCCTCGATGCCGCCCTCTTCGGCGAGTTCGCCGAGCGCGGATCGGAGCTGACCACGCAGCGCATCTGCCACGTTCTGGAGTGCCGGAGCCGCCGCAGCAGAGGTGAGCATCAGGCGCAACAGCGAACGGTAGTAACGGGGCATTCGAAGCAGCTCGCGCACGTTGGCGTCGACGATCGCCATCACGTCGCCGGCGGCACGCTCGATCCCGCGCAGGAAGCGCTCGGTCTGCTCGGCCACCGCAGCCACGAGAACCTTGTCCTTGCTCCCGATCAGGTTGTAGATCGTGGGCACGGTGACACCGGCGGACTGGGCCAGCTCACGCATGGTCAAGCCCTCGAAACCGTGCTCGCCGATGATTTCGCGAGCGGATTGAAGAATTCGCTCTCGGCGTTCGGACATCTGCTCGGCTAGCAGGCTCATGGGGACACTCCAGCAGGGCCCTCGGATGGACCAGGCGGCGCATTTTAACACGATAAAGCGAAGATTGGAGCCTGAAAAAGACCGGCCCTGCGGCGGACAGGCGGCGCTACCCCGCCTTCGTGAACACGGCGATCAACTTTCGGCCTCCGACCAGCAACCGGAAACTCGCGCTGTGGGGGAAGAACAGGTCGGGCTTCTGCTCGGGCGAGCGAAAACGCCCGGCCAACCAGATGCACGCCGCCATCGGCAGCGAGAACAGGGTCTGGCGCGTGCGGCTGCCGATGGTTCGGACCCCGGTCAGCGCCAGATTCGCGTTCTCGGCCATGTAGGCCATGCGCGGCAGGGTCACCGGATTGATGTGGCCGCGGTCGCACTTGGGCCCGTAGGCATAGCCCGGGCGCCTCGGAATCGGGCTCTCCATCGAGCCCCGCCAGAGGAATTTCAGGCGGCGCCGAACCGTCAAGTAGTTGGGCGTCGTCACCACCAGGGTTCCACCAGGCTCGAGCACCCGGGCAAACTCGCGAAACAGCGCGAACGGGTTTTCCATGTGCTCGATGCCATCGCCGCAGTGGATGAACCGGAAAGTGTCGGCTTCGAAGGGGAGCGGATCTTCGAGATCGAGGGCGCGGAAGGCGACCTTGCCGTGGAGACCGAAGACCTCGTCCTCGAGGTCGGCAGCGGTGACGTCGAAACCCATTGCAAGCAGGGCTCCGGCGACAGCGCCGGGGCCCGACGGTGCATCCAGGGCCCGGCCTCGCGGAAGGCCGTCGGCAATCTGGAGGACGGGCTCCAGCGTGCCCTTTCGGCTGGCGTGTCCGACGCCGGCTTCCGCCAGCAAGCGTGTATAGGAAGCGAGATCGCTCATGGGTCTCGACAGCTTCGCGGGGACGCACCCAGACTGCCAGCGCCTGGAGCCGCGGACGCGCCGCATCTAGCCGATGCGAAATCAGCCGATCGAGGGCGGACGGAACTGACCGGAACCGGCACGGACCCCACCGTCGACCGGGAGAACGGTACCCGTGACGAAACTTGCCGCTGGCGATGCCAGGAACTCGATCACGGCGGCCACTTCGTCCGCCTCGCCCCAGCGTCCCAGTGGGATGTGCGCGAGGAGGCCTTCCGCCCAATCGGGAGCAGCCGCGATCACGGGTTCGGTCATGTGGGTGCGGATCGGCCCAGGGCAGACCGCGTTCACGCGAATCCGATCCTTCGCCAATTCGAATGCCGCGCTGCGCACCAGATTCACGACGCCACCCTTGGCCGCGTTGTAGGCGAACATGCCGGGGTCGCCGCCGAGGCCCGAAATCGAGGCCGTCACCACGATGGCGCCGCCGCCGGCACGACGCAGCGCGGGGGCGCCAGCCCGGATGCCGAGTAGTGGGCCCTTGAGGTTCACATCGACGACGCGATCGAATTGCTCGAGCGGCAGCTCCTCCATGCTGCCGGCCGCCGGCAACCCGGCGTTCAGGACGAGGGCATCCAGGCGACCGAAGCGCTCCTCGGCCAGTGCGACCGCTTCGGCATTGACCGCCTCCGAGGTGACGTCACCGGCCAGGGTGGCGATGCGCGCCTCTCCCTCGGCCCAATCCATACGATCCCCATCGAGATCCAGGGCGACGACGGCGCCTCCCGCCGCGATGAATCGCTCGGCGGAAGCTGGCCGATGCCCGAGGCGGCGCCCGTCACGATCGCGACGCGCGACTCGCCGCTCACCTAACGACCTTCCCAGTACGGGGCGCGGAGCCTGCGCTTGTTGATCTTGCCCATGGTGTTCCGTCCGAGATCGTCGACGAAAGCCACGGAGCGTGGGCACTTGTAGCTCGAGATCCGCTCGCGAACCCAGGCGATGATCTCGGCTTCGCTCGGTGGTGCAGCGGGATCGACCGGGATGACCAGGGCCTTCAACTCTTCGCCCATTTCAGCATGCGGGATTCCGATACAGGCCACGTCCGCGATGCCGGGGTGGTTGATCAGTTCCTGCTCCGACTCGGCCGGGTAGATATTGACTCCGCCGGAGACGACCATGTCGCTGAAGCGATCCGTGATGTAGACGAAACCGTCGGCGTCGACATAGCCGATCTCGCCTAACGTAAACACACCGGGCCGCAGATGTGCAGCGGCCGACTTCTCGGGATCGTTGTGGTAGATGACGCCCCGGCCGGTGGTGTCGCGGAAGTAGAGCCTTCCTTCGGTATCCGCCGGGAGCCCGTTGCCCTCATCGTCGACCACGAGCGTCTCGAAGGGAGGAGCGGCCCGGCCGACGGAACCCGGATGCGCGAGCCAATCCTCGGGGCCGATCGAGCAGGTGGTGCCGACTTCGCTGGCACCGTAAGCCTCCCAGATCACCGGACCCCACCAATCGAGCATGGCCTGCTTGACATCGACAGGGCACGAAGCGCCGGTGTGGAAGATGAACTTCAGGCTGGAGAGGTCGTACCTTGCGCGCGTCTCGTCGGGCAGCGCGAGAAGCCGCACGAAGTGTGTCGGCACCATGACCGAAGATTCGATGCCGAACTCGGCGATCGCACGCAGCACACCCTCGGCGTCGAAGCGTGACAGGATCACCACCGACACCCCGCCCACCAGGTTCCGGGAGCCGGAGAGTGGTCCGGTGTGGTACAGCGGGCCGATCACGCCGTGGGTGCCGAACATCGCGAACGGGCCCTTCGCCACGTTCTCCAGGTGTTCGGCCACCGTATCACCGGCCGCGAACATGGTAGGCGGTAGGTCCGTTCCCTTCGGGCGCCCGGTGGTGCCGGAGGTGTAGAGCAGGTTCGGGCGCGGCGCGTGATCGACCGGCGGATCGTCCGCGGACGCCGCTTCGAGCCACGCTTCCCACGACGCGACGCCCGCGACCCCGTCGCAATGCCAACCGACCACGGTCGCCACACCGGCCTCGCGCGCGGCCGCGGCACCCCGCTCGGCGGTCTCCGGTCCGACGAACAGGATCCGCGTATCGGAATCCTGCAGGATGTAGGCGACCTCGTCGGCGGTCAGATGGAAATTCACGGGGACCGAGGACGCGCCCCCGATCAAGCCACCCATGTGGGCGATCGCCGTCTCTGCTGCGTTCTCGGCGAAGACCGCCATGCGCCGGTCCGGTCCGAGATCGGCCGTGAGCAGCGCATTCGCCGTGCGGTTCAGCGCATCGTCGAGTTCGGCCCAGCTGAAGGTGCGGTCGGAATCGCGGAGTGCGATCTGCTCGGGTCGTTCTTCTGCCAGTCGTTTTGCGAAAGCAACCATGGTCAGGCCAGATGTGCCGCGATGGCTTCGTTCACGGCGTCCGGAGCTTCGAGCGCGACCGCATGGCCCGCGCCTTCGACGACGAGAAGTTTCGCGTTCGGAATTTCCGCCGCCAACGCTTCCGCCCCCGGCGTCAGGAGATCCTCGCCCGCGACGATGACGAGTGTTGGAACCGCAATCTGCGCAAGATCCGCCACACGTGAACCCGACCAGCTCGCCATGCCCGCAGTCATTCGCTCGAGGCTGCTCGCCGGGACACGCGCCAGCGTCTGGGCGAGGCCGCGCAGGGTGCGGCCGCGTGCGCCCTGATCGGCCAGGAAGCCCGAGGAAAAGAACCATGGCAGCAGCGCGGCCGCCAGCGTCTCCGGCGTGGCCTCGGCCGACATCCGGCACCAGCCTTCGCCAACCGCGTGCAGTCTCGGCGTCGCCGCGACGAAGGGCGTGATCAACGTCAGCGAACGCACGCGTTCAGGGTGCGCGAGCGCGAGTTCGAGCGCGGCCGCAGAACCCAGGCTTGCGCCGATGACGTGTGCGGCGCCCCGGTAGGTTGCCGCGGCGTCCGCCGCAGTCTGGCCGACCTCGTAGCTCGCATCCGCTGGCGCATCGGACAGCCCGACACCGCGCGGATTCACGCCGTGCACTCGGAAACGCTCGGCCAGCATCGGCGTCTGTCGGGCGAAGGCGGACGCATCGGTTCCGAGGCCGGGCAGCAACACGACGGCGTCGCCCTCGCCCTGCACCAGCACCTCGAGCGAAACGCCTTCGGCAACCGGAACCAACGCTTCACGGGCGGCGGCATGCGCCTCGACGTCCTGCTTGGTGACGCGACCGTTCGGTCCGGTACCCGGGACGTCCTGGGGGTCGATGCCGAGCTTCTTCGCCGCAGCGCGAGCGGCCGGAGCGACGGCTTTTCCGACACGCGCCGACGACGCGACTGGCTTCGCCGCGGCCGGCGCCAGCTTGACCTGGAGCGTACCTCCAGACTTGTTCTCGGGGCGATCCTCGGCTGCGTGAAAAGCTTCCGCATCGAAGGCTTCGTCGGCGCTATCCGTAATGGCGCCTAACAAAGAACCACAAGAGACGGTCTCGCCCTCTTCGACATAGACGTGTCGGAATACGCCCGAGACCTGGGCCTCGAGTTCGACCTCGTTCTTCTCGGACTCGATGATGAGCACGAGATCGCCCTTTTCGACCGGGTCCCCCGGAGACAGCGGCCACTGGACCACGGTGCCCTCTTCCATGGTCATGCCGAGCTTGGGCATCGAAATCGCGGTAGGCATCGCGCCCCTCAGCCCATCTCGCCAACAGCGTCGAGCACGTCTTGCGCCGAAGGCAGGAACGCCTTCTCGAGCACGGCACTGAAGGGCACCGGCGTGTGCGGGGCCGTGACGCATTTGACCGGCGCGTTCAGGAAATCGAAACCTTTGTCGACGCAGATCGCGGCAATGTCCCTGGCGATCGAACAACGTGGCGTCGACTCGTCGATGATCACCATGCGTCCGGTCTTCTCGAGCGAAGTCAGGATGGCGACTTCGTCGAGGGGCGAGAGCGTGCGCAGATCCAGGACCTCGGCGCTGGTACCCGCACCCTCGAGCGCTTCAGCGGCCTTCATCGCGATGGCGACGGTGGCACCGAACGCGACCAACGACACGTCGCTGCCCTCGCGCACGAGGTTGGCCTCGCCGAGCGGGATCTCGTAGTCGCCTTCGGGAACCTCACCGACCTGGTTCAGGATTCCCTTCGGTTCGCAGAAGATCACGGGATCGTCGTCGCGAATCGAGGCAAGGAGCAAACCCTTCGCGTCGGCCGGCGAGGACGGAACCACCGTCTTCAACCCGGGGATGCCCGTCGTCATCCAGTAGAGCGACTGAGAGTGTTGGGCCGCGGCTTGCATGCCCGCGCCACTCACCGTGCGCACCGTGAGCGGCACCTTCACCTTGCCGCCGAACATGTAGCGGAGCTTCGCCGCCTGATTGAGCAGGGGGTCGAGGCTGGTGCCGAGAAAGTCCATGAACATCAGCTCGGCGACCGGACGCAGGCCGGTGGCCGCCGCGCCGACCGCGGTTCCGATCAGGCCCATCTCGGCGATGGGTGTATCCCGTACCCGGTTCATGCCGAACTCGCCGACGAGCCCGCGCGTCGTGCCGAGCACGCCGCCCATCTCTTCGGTGCCTTCCTTCGAGCGATCGCCGCCGCCGGCAACGTCCTCGCCCATCAGGATCACGTTCGGGTCGCTGCGCATCGCGATGGCGATGGCCTCGTTGATCGCGGCGCCGGTATTCAGCTCACGTGCCATGGCTAGTACCTCACGTAGACGTCGGTCAGGACGTCCGCAGCTTCGGGCATCGGTGCGGCCTCGGCCTCCTCCACCGCTTCGCGGAGGAGAATCTCGACTTCGCCATCGACCGTGCGGAAATCATCGCTCTTCATCACGCCCGCTTCCGTCGCCTTCGTTTCGAAGATGTCGAGGGGGTCGCGGTTCTGGATCCAATCCTCGGCCTCCTCCTTGTTCCGGTAAGGGGTGGGATCGCCAACATAGTGGCCGTAGAAGCGGTAGGTCTTGCACTCGAGTAGGGTCGGCCCCTCGCCCTTGCGCGCCAGTTCGATCGCTTCGCCGGCCTTCTCGTAGACGTCGAAGAAATCCATGCCGTCTGCGATCACCGCACGCATCGAGTAGGACCTGGCGCGTTCGACGATGTCCTTCACCGGCACCACGAACTCGGTGGGCGTAAACTCACCGAAGCCGTTGTTCTCGCACACGTAGAGCACGGGCAGCTTCCAGTTGGCGGCCATCGTCAGCGATTCGTGGAACTGGCCCTGATTCGTCGCACCGTCGCCGAAGAATCCGACGGCAACGTTGTCCTTGCCCAGGACTTGCGCGGTCAGTGCCGCCCCGGTGACCAGGGGAATGCCGCCGCCCACGATGCCGTTCGCGCCGAGCATTCCCTTGTCGACGTCGGCGATGTGCATCGAACCGCCCTTGCCCTTGTTCGTTCCGGTCGCGCGACCGAACAGCTCCGCCATCATCGCCTTCACGTCCACGCCCTTGGCGATGCAGTGCCCGTGGCCGCGGTGGGTAGAGCCGACGAGATCCGCATCGGAAAGCTGCGAGCAGACCCCGACAGCAATGGCTTCCTCGCCAGCGTAGAGGTGCATGAAGCCGCCGATCTTGCCGGCCGCAACGAGGTTCTGGAGGTTCTCCTCGAAGCCGCGGATCGTCCGCATCTTCCGATAGACCTCGATCAACGTCTCCCGCGATAAATCCATCTGGCCCATTTCGCGCACTCCTAGCTGGATCGAGGACCATAACACGATTAGAACGCGTTAAAATCCTCCCTCCAGAGCGGGGACGGACTCCTCACTTTGCAAGTTTGCAAACCTCGAGATTCCCCTGCATTCCGCCGGAGTAACCATGGCCAACGCCAACCAGATCGACGACCCCACCAGTTGGGAGCACGTCCGCTACGAAGAACCGACCGAGGGTGTCGCTCGCATCGTCCTCGCGCGAGCCGAAGCCCGAAACGCCCAGGGCCGGCAGATGACCTACGAGCTGAACGCGGCCTTCGGCCGCGCCGCCATGGACGACACCGTGCGCTGCATCGTGCTTGCGGCCGACGGCCCGCACTTCTCCTCCGGCCACGACCTGCGGGATCGCGAGCCGATGGAATCGTTCGAAACGATCGGCACCTGGGGCGGCTTCGGCCTGCCCGGTGCCGAGGGCCACATGGCCGTCGAGCAGGAAATCTACCTCGGCATGTGTTGGCGCTGGCGCAACCTGCCGAAGCCGACCATCGCCGAGGTCCAGGGCAAGGTGATCGCCGGCGGGCTGATGCTGATGTGGGTCTGCGATCTCGTGATCGCGAGCGAGGACGCCCAGTTCTCGGACCCGGTGGTCGCATTCGGCGTGAACGGTGTCGAGTACTTCGCCCATCCCTGGGAAGTCGGCGTGCGCAAGGCGAAGGAGATGCTCTTTACCGGCGATGCGATCTCGGCCGAAGAAGGCAAGGCCTTGGGGATGGTGAATCACGTCGTCAGCCGCGAGGCGCTGCCGGAGTTCACCCTCGAACTCGCCGGCCGCATCGCGCAGCGCCCTTCGATGGGTCTCAAACTGGCGAAGCAATCGGTGAATCAAGCCCAGGACGCCCAGGGCTTCTGGCAGGCGCTGCAGGCCGCGATGTCGCTGCAGCAACTCGGCCACAGCCACAACGCCCAGGTCCACGGGATGCCGGTGGATCCGGCCGGGGTCAAACTGATCCGGGAACAGGCGAAGAAGAGCTAGGCGTCGACGCGATGAATCTCGACGACGTCATCGCCGACCTCTCGATCCGCAAGGTACTCGCTCGCTATTGCCGCGGTGTCGATCGCGGCGACCTGGCGCTGCTGAAGAGCGCCTACCATCCGGATGCCAGCGACGATCACGGCACGTTCCAGGGAAATGGTTGGGCGTTCGCCGAGCAGCTCGTCGCGCTCATGGACAAGAGCACGATCCCGAGCCAGCACCACGTCACCAACGTGCTGATCGAGCGCCAGGGCGACCGCGCCTATGTGGAGAGCTACGTGCTCGCCTATCATCCGATCCCCGACGGCGCCGGCGGCGAGGTCCATGCCCTGTTCGGCGCGCGCTACCTCGATCGCTTCGAGCAACGGGGCGGCGAATGGAAGATCGCCGACCGACGGGTGGTGATGGACTGGACGCGCAGGGCGCTTCCCGGCGAGGAATGGGCGCTGGCCGACGCGTTCCGTGAAGCGAAAGGCGGGCGGCGCGAGCGGGATCCTTCCGCTGGATGGTTCCAGGCCCCCCGCTCGTAGGGGGCCTCCCGCCGTTCACGAGAGCCCCGAGAATCGGATTCCCACGCCGAACGTTCCATCTCGATGCGAAAAGAAATCGCTTCAACAGGTGCACTTCTGCGAATGCGTTTGCATCATCAGTGCGTTGCGCACGCCGACTCTCGAGGGGAGCCGGCTCCAGCGAGCCAACCGGGATCTTGCCAGCGGCGCATCGTACAACGGTCGCAGTGCGACCCTGGAGGGGTTGATGAGTACGAAGGACAAGTGGGCGCTGCTATCGGCAGTGTCGCTTTCCATCACGATGGCCGCACCAGTCTGGGCGCGGGCCGGGGCGGACGACATCTCGGCGATCGATCAGATCATCGTGACGTCGACCAGGCGCGAGGAGAACATCCAGGACGTGGCCGTCGCCGTGACCGTGATCTCGGGAGCCTACCTCGAAGTGGCCGCCCCGCAGAATCTTCTCGATGCAACGGGTCTCGCACCGAATCTCTTCATTGGTTCGCAGACAGCGGGCCCGGGAATGGGTGCCATCTATAGCCGCGGGCTCGGTTACGCAGATATCGAGAAGACCCAGAGCCCAGCCGTTGGGGTCTCTGTGGATGGTGTGTTCCTCGGGTCCAACACCGGCCAACTCGCGGACCTGTTCGACGTGGCCCAGGTCGAAATCAACCGCGGGCCCCAGGGCTTGCTATTCGGCAAGAACACCACGGGCGGTGTCATCGACATAAAGCGGACGCGGCCGACCGACGAAATGGGCGTGCGCGCACAGTTCTCCTACGGCTCGTTCGACGAGTTCGCGGCCAAAGCCGTGCTGAACTCGGGCCGCATGTTCGGCGATCTCGCGGCCCTCAAGATCGGTATCGGCTACCGCGAATCCGAGGGCTACTACAAGAACCTCTACGACGGCACGACGCTGGGGGACATCGACCAACTGAGCATCAACGCGTCGCTCGCCCTCGATCCGACCGAGGATCTCTCGATCTATCTGATTTTCGACTACAGCGATGACGAGAGCGAAACCACGCCGGTCCAGGCGGAGAACACGTTGTCGTTGCCGGGCGTACCCGGCGCCAACGGCCTGAGTGAGTTCCAGACCCTGGCTGATATCGATCAGCCCATCGATTTCGAGACAACCCGGATCAGCGCCGAGATCAACTGGGATACGCCGATCGGAGTCCTGACTTCGATCTCCGCCTACATCTCGTCGAGCGACGATGTGACCCAGGATTTCGACTCGACCTGCCTGAGCGACGTCGGCGGGCTCGGTTGTCGCTTCGCTCCCAACCCACGATTGCAAGCTCCCTCACTTCACATCCAGCGCGATTCGACCAATCGGCAGTTCTCGCAAGAGATCCGTCTGGCTTCGGACTGGACCGAGGCGTTCCGGACCGTCGTCGGCTTCTACTATTTCGAGAGCAGCGTCCAGCTGACCGCGTTCACCGATCTGAGCCTCGAACTCTTCCTGCTGCCCGCCAGTATCTCGAAGCAGGATTCCCACGAGGACACCGAGTCGGTCGCCTACTTCGCCCAGGCCGAAGTTGACATCACGGATGCGCTGACGGTCTCGGGCGGACTCCGCTTCATCAGCGAGGACAAGGCGTTCGCGAGCCAGTTCGACTCCTTCGCGAAGCTTGGGTCACTCACTCCGGGCGCGTTCGCGGGCGTTCTGGTGCCGTTCTTCGACGACAACGCCTCCTTCAACGAGACGATCACGAAGTTCGGGATCGACTACCGGATCGACGAGAACCACCTGATCTACTTCACACGGGCTGAGGGCTTCCGGTCTGGCGGATTCTCGATCCGGGCGACGCTTTCCGAGACGCTGCCGCCTCCTTCCGCGCAGCCGAACTTCTCAGGTACCGAGCGCTTCAACACCTACCTTCCCGAGGAGGCGACGACCTACGAGATCGGTTCCAAGAACGTGTTGCTCGGCGGCGACCTCGTGCTGAACCTCACGGGCTTCTACCAGGAGCTCAACGGGCAGCAGGCCAACTTCGTCGTGAACACCACCCCGGGGACGGGGACGGGGACCAACACCTACAACAACAACTACCAGGAGACCGCGGGCTGGGGCCTCGAACTCGAAGGCTCCTGGACGACGCCGATCGACGGTCTCTCGGTGCGCGCAAGCTTCGGGTACCAGGACATCGAGATCGAGGAAGCGCTCGTCGACGCACGCCGGGTACCTGTCGGCACTGCATTCCCGGGTGCACCCGGTACCAGCGGAAAGGTCGACTTCTCCGCCCTGGACCTCAGCCGTACGCCCGACTACACCGGCTCAGTCACTGCGCTCTACCAGAGCGAGCTCTCGAACGGCATGGGCTACGGCGGACAGGTCTCGTTCCGCTACCAGGACAACTTCACCCTGGCGAACCTGGGAACGATCTCGGACCTGGAAGGCGCCTACGGCATCTGGGACGCGTCTGTCTACCTCGACGTGACCGAGCGCATCAAGCTCGCCTTCTTCGCCCGCAACCTGCGCAACGAGAAATACCGGGCCAACGCGTTGCCATCACTAGGCTTCCAGAGCTTCGCCCGACCGCGCACGGTCTACGGTCAGGTCACGATCGAGTACTGATCCTGCTGTCCGCGATTTCGAAACGTCGTCACCAGGAAAAACTGGGGCTCATTCACCCCAGATCCCGAATATCGCGCATTTTAACTTGTTCAATTCCGTCCCGAGACGTGCGAGGATAGCGCCGGACCAACGCCGAAATCGATCAGCGCATGAGAACTGCGCAACTGGAGGGGATCTTGATGACGAACGTGGCCCGGACGATTCGACTGCTTGTGCTGACCACGGTCGTTATGTG
>JAJDAP010000072.1 GCA_029261795.1 Deltaproteobacteria bacterium | reverse complement strand
TTCCCTCGCCGAGCCGTTTGACCGGGACCAGGGCCACGTTCACGCCAGGCCCCGGATCTGGTCGGCCAGGGTGAGGGTGGTGCGGGCGAGGCTCTCGGAGACCCCGACGTCGCGCATCAAGGTGTCGACCACCTTGCAGCGCAGGCCGAGGGCCTCGACATCGGCGGCGAGGGCCGCGTCGCGTTCGTCGATCACGAAGCCGTGCATCCAATCGCGATAGAAACCGGCCACGCCCCGGGCCGAGACCTCGACGCCGAGGCCGCGCAGCAGCCGGTCCGCCGGGCCCTTCACCGGCGCGCCTCCGATGATCGGCGAGACGCCGACGACCGGCGCGCCGCTCGCGGCGATGGCCGCCTTCAGCCCGCGAAGCGCCAGGATCGGTCCGATCGACACGACAGGATTGCTCGGGCAGACCAGGATCGTGTCGGCGCCCGCGATTGCATCGAGCACACCGGGCGCCGGGTCCGCGGCTTCGGCAGCGGAAAGATCCACGCCCGTGACGTCGTCCGGTGCGCCGTCCCTGGCGAGATACTCTTCGAAGTGGACCGAGCTCCCGTCCGACAGGCGGACGTAGGTGGGGCAGGCCGCTTCGGACATCGGGAGCAGCGGAATCTCGAGGCCCTGGGCGCGCCGGATCTCATCCGTGATCCGGCTCAGCCCGATGCCATCCCGCAGGCGCAGGGTCCGGTGCAGGCAGGCGGCGAAGTCGCGGTCGCCGAGGCGGAACCAGGCCTCGTGTCCGTAGCCGGCCAGGGTATCGACGACCTGGAACGTGTCGCCGGCGAGGCCGTAGCCCTTCTCGGGATCGATGGCTCCGGCCAGGGTGTAGGTGACGATGTCGAGGTCCGGGGCGACGTGGACGCCGTAGAACTCGCGGTCGTCCCCGGTATTCACGATCAGCGTCAACGCATCGGCCGGGACGACGCGCACCAGACCTTTCAGGAAGCGCGCGGCACCGACTCCGCCGGCGAGGGCGACGACGGACATGCAGCGGACTAACGAGCCTCGAGCGTGGCGCGCTCGTCGCGAAGTCCCCGGAGATCGGCGAGCAAGCCGGGCAGGCGTGCCGCGATCTCGCGCAGCTCGGCATCGTCACCGCTCGACATCGGATCGACGCCGGCGCCGACCACGCGTTGCTTCAAGATCTCCTCGTCCGATGAAATCTGGCCGAGAAGCGTCTCGATCTGCGCGTCGATCTCGACGATGCGCGCCTCGTAGGCCGGATCATCGACGCCGAAATCTTCGTTGAAGGGATCGGTACCCTCGGGGCTCTCGGCGTCCGGTGGGCGGTCTCGCTCCGCCCAGACGTTGCTGCTCGTGGTACGCACGGCGCTGCTCGCGGGCGCCGGCTCGGGCAGCCGTCCGCGCAGGGCGGCCGGGATCCGCCCCGGGTCGGTGGTGTAGTGGGCGATGCCCTCCGAATCGACCCAGCGATAGATGCGCGGCGCATCGTCCGGGGCCGCTGCGGCCGGAACGCCGCCAGCGCAGAGTGCGAGGGCGATGAACAGCATCGGGGCTCGGAGGAGGAAGCGGCGCATCCGTCGCATTCTTCTGGAGGCCCGAGGGGTCGTCAAGGCGAAGCGCCGTGAACCGCGCGGCGCCGTCCGAGAGAGACCGGGAGTTCACCCGCTCGTCGGCCCGTTTCCGGGGCTCGCGACCAACGCACCGGATTTGCAGCGAAAGCCAGACGATTGCCGGCCGTGCCCAGCTGGCACGCAGATTGCGCTAGCCGGCTCCCATGTTCGAACGAGCGAAGCTGGGGCTGGGGTTGTCGTTGTGGAGCGTGGCCGGGTTCCTGGCGGGCGCGGCTCCAGCCGCCACCGAGAACGTGGAACGTCTGGATGGTTTCGTGCGCACCGAGGCCGCCCTGTCGGTTGCGGCCAGTCGAGAAGGCCGCGTGATCGTCGGAGATCCGCGCGGCGCATGGACACTCGAAGGGGGCGGCCTGGCCGAGCGGCTGCTGAGCGGAAGCCCGGTTCGAGCCGCTGTCTTCGCGCGAGACGGAGCCCTCTGGTTGGCGAGCGATGCGGGGCTGAAACGCCAGGATCCGGTATCGAGGCAACTGGTTCCGCGGGGTCCGGCGCCGGGAAGTGCGCGGCAGGTCCGCGACTTGCTGCCCGCGGGAGGAAACGGCGTCTTTGCCGCCACGGCTGGCGGTCTCTTCTACAGCGATCCGGAAACCGCGCGTCCCCTCGGTTCCTCGGTTCCCCGCGGCGATACGCGGGCGTTGGCCTGGTCCAGGGCGGGCGCCTGGTTCGCGGCCATCGTCGACGAACGCGTCGTACGCATCGATGTCGTGCGCGGGCTCGAGGTGAGCGGGGCGCAGTGGATCGCGCTGCCACCCGGCGCAGGCAACCCGCTGGACCTGGCGAGTGCGCCCGAGGGTGTCTTCATCCTGACCGATCGCGCGCTCTACCATTGCGATGGCGACACCGCGCGGCCCGTCCCTCAGGCGCTTCCGGCAGGCGCCGACCCGCGACGCCTGGCCAGCGACGCCGATGCTGTCTGGCTGGCGACGAGCCGCGGGCTCTACCTTGCCACGACGACCGGTTGGCGCATCGTGGGCATGGCCGGCAGCCCGGTCGCGGCCGTGGCGGCGGCAGATGGCATGGCCTGGGCCGCGGGTCCGCGAGGCGTCTGGCGGATCTCGAAGGAGCGCCCGCTTCGCAGCTCTGAGGCATCCGAGCTTGGCCCCCTCGCTGAGCTCCGGGCAAAGCAGGCTCCCCCGATCGCGCGCGTCCGGCGCGCCGTGGTTCGCGCTCATGGGCTCGATCCGGCCGCCGGCCATCGTTGGCGACGCCGCGTGGCCGCACGCGGCCGCCTGCCCGAATTCGAGCTGCGTCTTGGCTACGGCGGCTTCGCCGATCAGTCGCGCCAATACGACGAGGCCTTCACTTCCGGCGCCTTGCGCCAGCTGAACGATCTGGACCGCGATCGCGGCCGGGATTTCGACCTCGTCGCCGTGCTCCGCTGGGACCTGGGCGAGACGCTCCATCACCCGGAAGAGGTGGATGTCGCCCGCGAGGTTCGCGAATGGATCGAGTTGCGCGACGAGATCCTCGACGAGGTGCACCAGCTCTACTTCGAGCGGCTGCGTGTGCTGGCCGAGACCGACGCGCTCGCACCGCGCGATCCGGCCCGGGTGCGGCTTTCGATCCGCGCCTCCGAACTCTCGGCCGGCCTCGACGCCTGGACGGCGGGCTGGTGGAGTCAGGCGCTCCGAAGCGCTGAGACCGATCCCTCATCCCTCCCTGCTCCCGTGGAGACTCGACCATGAATCGCATCGTGCGTGGCCTGGCGGCCGCGTTCCTCTTTCTTCCATCGACGGCCGGCGCGACGCCGCTGCTTTCGGAGGTCTTCTACGACGCCGTCGGCAGCGATGACGGCAAGGTCTTCGTCGAGATCTCGGGTGCCGCGGGGACGGACCTCAGCGGTCATTCCATCGAAGGGGTGAATGGCGCCGACGGCTCGGTGACCGTGAGCATCGCGCTCACCGGAACGATCGGTGCCAGCGGCTTGTTCGTGCTCGCCGATCACGATGCCGCTGGCGCCTCCCTGGTGGTCGGCTTCGATCAGCTCGCCGACTTCGATTTCCAGAACGGGCCGGATTCCGTGGTCCTGCGCAGCGGCGCTTCGGTTCTCGACGCCGTCGGTTACGGAAGCTTCCCGGCCGGGAGCTTCTTCGCTGGCGAGGGCGCGGCGACCTCCGATCCAACCGCCGGGAACTCGGTCGCACGCCACTTCGCCGACCGCGATACCAACGACAACGCCACGGATTGGTTGGCCGGCGCACCGACGCCGGCGACCGCCAGCTTCGTGCCCGAGCCCGAGCTGGCTCTGCTGCTCGGCATCGCCCTCGGAGTGCCGGCCTTGCGCCGAAGGCGACACGCGCGACCAGCCTGCTGATCGGAATACGGCTGCGGGCGCGCGCAGGTCGGCCCCCCGACCCTGCCGCCGCGCCCGGAACCCGGCCCCAGCGCGCCACCCGCGCGCTGGGGCCAACGCGGCTCCCGAGCCGGTCCGGTCGGCGTTCGCTTCGGACTGCAGTCGCCGCAGGCAGCGACCGATGAGGAGGAATCCGAGCAGGCGCGCATCGGACGCGTCTTCGTCACTCTCCAAGCCAGGTCATGAGCGCCGACGCATTCGATTCCTATCAGCGAACCCGAGCGTTCGGCGCCCTGGACGGGCTGCGCTGCCTGAGCATTCTCGTGGTGGTGTGGCACCACTCGCCGGTGCGGTTGTCGTGGTGGACCGCTTCGAACCTGGGCTTCCTGGGAGTCGACCTGTTCTTCGTGATCTCGGGTTTCCTGATCGTCACGCTGATGCTGCGCGAGCGGGAACGCAACGGCGACATCTCGCTCCCGAAGTTCTACATGCGCCGCACCCTGCGCATCTTCCCGCTCTATTACGGGCTCATCTTATTTCTTTCACTTTACTATGTAACCCTTGGTGCAGACTCATCTTTTGGGAGTGAGTTTCTCGCTGATCTGCCGATCTACCTCTGCTACCTGGGCAACTTCTTCCCGGTCGGATTCGGCATCGTGTGGTCGCTGGCGGCGGAAGAGCAGTTCTACCTGGCCTGGCCCCTCATCGAGCGCAACCTGCGGCGCTTCATCGTGCCGATCCTGGCCGTCGCCATCGGCATCAATCAGCTCTTCAACTTCAAGCTGCCGCGAGCGTGGATCGAGGGTTGGCTGGGCGGTGCCGGAGCTTTCGAGGGCCTCGGCATCGTCCAATGCACCTTCACCCCGATCCTGCTGGGCGTGTGCCTGGCGCACCTCTTCCAAGAGCGCCGCAGCTTCGAGCGCTGCGCGCCGCTTTTCGCTTCCCGATTCGCGCCCGTCGGTTGGGCGCTCGCCCTGGTCGCGCTGGCTGCACTCGTCAGCGAGACCAATATCGCCGGCTGGGGGCGGCTCTCGGTGCAGTTGTTGATGGCCGGCCTGGTCGGCAGCGCCGTCTATCGGGAAGATCACCTGCTGATGCCGCTCCTGCGCTTTCGGCCGTTCGTTCGGATCGGGACCGTCAGCTACGGCATCTACCTGCTGCACATCCATGCCATCGAGCTGACCAAGCGGTTCATGGGTTTGCTGGGCGTTACCGAGGGTCTGCTCATCTTCGTCGTGGCGGCGGGCCTGGCCATCCTGCTGGCCGAGCTGAGCTTCCGCTTCTGGGAGACGCCGTTCCTCCGCCTGAAGGGAAGGTTCGCTAGCTCTACAGAGCAGGCTCAGGAGGGCCGATAGCGTCTCGAGCCCGCTGACTGCCCCAAAATAAGGGCGGGTCGGCTGGCTTGGCTTGTAATCGGCCCGATCGGTGCGTCACACTCGCAGCGGTTTCGTGGTGTTGGGACATGGGGGTGAAGCCGAGACATGCTCTCGGGATTCAATACGAACATCCGCCATCGGGGGGTGCTGTTTCACGTGCAGAGTGAAGACAGCGGCCGCGACCATCCCCATATCATCACGCACCTGTTCCACGGCGGGAACATCATGTTCTCGGAGAAGTCGAGCTATTCCGACCACGTGGATGATGTGGAGTGCGAGCTGCGCGTGAAGGAGTTGATGGAGGGCCAGCACAAGATGGTCCTGAAGCGACTCCGGGCGGGCGATTTCGACGAGACGATCGAGGAGCGTCTGGGAGCGGGTTCCCTCGACGCCAACGCCGACAGCAGAACCGATGCGCGGTCCGTCGAGACCGACCCGGTGGTCGTTGGCACTCCTCTGCCGGAGGCCGACGACGCCACCGGTGGCTCGCGCTTCGGCGAGGGCATCGTTTCGGAGAAGCCGCTGGACGAGGTGATCCTGAACTACCTCGTCGACAACGCCCGATCCAAGCGCAGGCGCAGCCCCGGGAAGTGATGTCCCGCGGCGAGGGGCCCGTGGTTTCAGCCGGTGCGCTGGTTCGTTTGTTCCACGTTTCGAAGTCCTATCTCGCCGGAAGCTGGGCGCTGCGCGACGTTTCGCTGGAGCTCGAGAAGGGCGAGTTCGTCTTCCTGACGGGCCCGTCGGGTGCGGGCAAGTCGACCTTGATGCGCTTGATCTTTGCCGGAGAGCAGCCGAGCGAGGGGCAGATCCTGGTGTTGGGCCGCAACGTCGGACGCGTGGGGCCGGCCGGGATCGCGCCGCTACGTCGGCGCATCGGCGTCGTGTTCCAGGACTTCAAGCTGCTGCCGCGGCGCACAGTGGAAGAGAACGTGGGGATCGCGCTCGACGTGGTTGGCGTCGCCGAGCGCGAGAAGCGTGCCCGGGTCTTCGCGATGTTGAAACGCGTCGGGCTTCACCATCGACGCCATCACCATCCGCTCTCGCTCTCGGGCGGCGAGCAGCAACGGCTCGCGATCGCGCGGGCGTTGATCAACGACCCGGAGATCCTGCTTGCAGACGAGCCCACCGGAAACCTCGACCCCGATCTCACCCTCGAGATCATGGACCTGATCGCCGACGCGGCCGCGCGGGGCACGGCCGTGTTCGTGGCGACCCATGATCACGCGCTGATCGAACGCTACGGCCGCCGCGTGGTTCGGCTCGAAGCGGGGGAAGTGGTGCACGACGCGCCGGTACGCGGGCCGCTCTCTTGAGCAGTGTCGCCCAGGTTCGTACCGCCTTGCGGACCGCCCTTCACGGGGTGACCGGCAGCCCCGTCACAAGCCTCGTGGCGGCTGGCACGATCGGGCTGTGTCTGCTGCTCGTGGGCGCCTTCATGCTGCTGGTCTCGAACATGGATCGCTTGCTCGACCGCTTCGGCTCGGAGATCCGCGTGTCGGCGTACTTGTCCGAAGAACTCGACGCCCCCTCGCAGCAGGAACTCGTCGCCCGGGTCGAGACTGCGCCCGGGGTCGAGAGCGTCGAACTCGTGACGAAGGAGCAAGCGCTCGAGCGCTTCCGCGACGCCCAGGGCGAGCGTGCGGCGCTTCTCGACGGGCTCGAAGAGAACCCGTTGCCGGCCTCGCTGGAAATCGCGCTGGTGCCCGAGCAACGCAATCAGGCCGGGCTCCGCGTGTTGGGGGAGGCCCTCGAAGGTCTGCCCGGGATCGCCGAACTCGGCTACGGCCACGAGTGGATCGAGGGCTATCAGCAGGCCGTGGCCCTGATCCGTGGTGTGGCCTTCGCGATCGGTGGCGTGCTGGGGCTCGCGACCCTGCTGATCGTGGCCAACACCATCCGCCTATCGATCTACGCGCGACGTGAAGAGATCGAGATCGTGCGGCTCGTGGGCGGTAGCCGCAGCTTCATGGCGGCCCCATTCCTGCTCGAAGGTGGCGCCCAGGGGATCGTCGGTGGTGGCGTGGGTGTGCTGCTGCTGTACGGCTTCTATTGGATCTTGCTGCCCTCGCTGCGCGGCGGCCTCGAACTCCTGCTCGGCTATGCCGAGCCGGCCTTTCTGGGGCTCGATGAATCCCTCTGGTTGGTGACGGCCGGTGCACTACTCGGGGTTCTCGGCTCCGCGCTGGCCTTGATCCAGGACGGGGATCGCGCATGAGGCCGGCGCTGCTGGCCCTGCTCGCCCCGTTGGTGGCGACACTCCTGGCGTCGCCGAGCGGCGCCGATGAAACGGCCGAACTCGAAGCCCTGCGCATTGCCATTGCCGAGCGGCGAGAGCGTGTGGCCGCCTATCAGGACCAGGAAGACGGCTTGTTCGCCGCCGTCGAGGCAGTGGAGCAGGCGGCGCGGGCCTTGCGCAACGAGGTCGCGAGCGCCCAGCGCGTGGCTCGCGAGGCCGATCGCGAGCGGGCTCGCCTCGAAGCAGAACGGAAAGCACTCGAACTGCGCGCGGCCGGAACCCGGGCGGCGTTGGCCCGCCGATCGGTCGCGCTCTACAAGGCTGGCGGCGCCGGTCCGGTGCGGCTGGTCTTCTCGCCGGGCACGCTGCGGGATCGGCTCGGTCGGATCCAGGCGATCCAGTTGCTGCTCGATCAGGATCAACGGCTCCTCGAACGCCACGCCGCCGAGCAGGCCGAGCTCGTCCTGGCGGGAGAGCGGCTGGACGAGGCGGTCGCGCAGAGCGCGGCCGCGAAGCAGAAGCTCGCCCAGCGCCAACGGGAACTCGCCGGGGAACGGCGTGCCAAGGAATCCCTGTTGGAGGACGTCCGGCGCGATCGAGCCCGCGAGCGGGCGCTACTGAACGAACTCGAGGCCGCCGCCCTCGCGTTGGAACAGAAGCTCGCCGAGTTGGCGAGGGTCTCGAAGATCGCGCCCGACGCGGTTCTCTTCAGCTCGCGCCGCGGTGAGCTCGAACCGCCGGTTCCCGGCAAGGTGCTGCGCCGCTTCGGACGCGTCGTGGATGCCGAATATCGCACCGAGACCTTCCAGAAGGGCATGGATTTCGAGGTGATCCCGGGCGAGGAGGTCTACGTCGTGGCGGACGGATTCGTGCGTTTTGCAGGCTGGTTCTCGGGCTATGGGCGCATGGTGATCGTCGATCACGGTGAAGGTTGGTTCACGGTCTCCGGCCATCTGGAGAGCTCCTCGGTCGACGTCGGGGCCCGCGTCCGCGCCGGTGACGTGATCGGCTCGGCCGGCGAGACCGGTTCGCTCACCGGCCCACGCCTCTACTTCGAGATTCGCCAGGGGGCCACGGCTCAGGATCCCGCGGACTGGCTCGGGCGGCTCTGGTAGGCGGGAACGGGTGAATCGTTAGAATCGTACGCGTTGTTGCGGCGTGGTGATTCAGAAGCGCCGCCTGACGGCCGAATCGAGAACTGGAACAGGTGGCCGCCTTCGCACCACGCCCAAGGAGGGCTCATGTCCGACCGACCGCGCGCTTCGGCGCCTTCGCGTTTTCTGATCGGCTTCTTCGGCGGCACCCTGAGTGCTGCTCTGCTGTTCGGTCTTGTCTCGGGCGCGCCCAGCAATGCTGCGAATCGCTACGAAGATCTGGGCTTCTTCAGTGACGTGCTGGCGCTGCTGCGTTCGGACTACGTCGACGAAGTCGATACGGAGATGCTGATCGAGGGTGCCGTCGAGGGGATGCTGGACAAACTGGATCCCCATTCCGGCTACATGAACGCCGATGCCTTCCGGGAGATGCAGATCGACACACGCGGTGAATTCGTGGGGTTGGGGATCGAGATCTCGAAGACCCGCGAGGGTTTCATCGAGGTGATCGCGCCGATCGACGGCACGCCGGCCGCAGCCGCCGGAATCCGGGCCCGGGACGAGATCGTCGACATCTGCCCGACGGAGCTGCCCGACGACTGGACCGAGCCCTGCCGTAGCACCAAGGGCATGGAACTTCACGAAGCGGTGAGTCTGATGCGCGGCACCCAGGGAACCATGATCACGATCCATGTCTGGCGCGAAGGGTTCGAGCGCCCTTCGCCGTTCCAGATCCGCCGTGACAAGGTGAAGGTGGCATCGGTCACCGGGCGCATGCTCGAGCCCGGCTACGGCTACCTGGCCATCCGACAGTTCCAGGAGCGCACCACCCAGGATCTCCGCCGCATCCATCGTGCGCTCGAGGAGGCCGGCGAGTTCAAGGGCCTGGTCCTCGACCTGCGCAACAACCCCGGGGGTCTGCTCGACCAGTCGATCGGTGTGGCAGACCTGTTCCTCGAAGAGGGCATCCTGGTCTCCACCCGCGGTCGGGTCGCCAGCCAGGTGCAGGAGTTCCACGCGCGTCCGGACACGGAGGGCAGCTACCCGATGGTCGTGTTGGTGAACGCGGGCAGCGCCAGCGCCTCGGAGATCGTGGCCGGTGCGCTGCAGGATCATCATCGCGCGCTCATTCTCGGCGCCCAGACCTTCGGCAAGGGCTCGGTGCAGACGCTCTATCCCCTCGCTTCCGGTGGCGGTCTGCGCCTGACGACGGCCCTGTACTACACGCCCTCCGGACGTTCGATCCAGGAAGTCGGGATCGAGCCCGACATCCTGGTCGGCGAACGCGTCCTGTTGGCCGGCGCGCCAACCCCGGAAGGGGAGCTGCCGCCCACGGTTGCGGCGATGCGCGAGCAAGACCTCCGCGGTCACATCACCCAGGATGCTGCCGCCTTCGAGGGCGACAGCGAGGCGCGTCGTTCCGCGCTGTTGGCCGACACCACGGACCCGCAGCTCGAACGCGCCCTCGAGGTGCTGAAGAGCTGGACCTACTTCGAACGAATCGAACGGCTCCGCGAGGCCAAGGACGAGGTCGCGCCCACCCTCGAAGCCAAGGCCACGGAAACGACGGACGCTGCTGCGCCGGTCGCCACGCCCTGACGCGGTGGAAGATCTCTTCGCAGAGCGGGCTCGCCCCCGTCCCGAGGAACCGCGCCGACCGCTGACGGTCAGCGAGCTGGTGGGTGGGGTTCGCGAGTTGCTCGAAGAGGAACTCGGTCGCGTCCAGGTGGTAGGCGAGATCGCCGACCTGTTCCGCGCGCGCTCGGGCCATTGTTATTTCACGCTGAAGGACAGCGCTGCCCAGATCAAGGCGGCGATGTTTCGGGGCACCGCGGCGCGGATTCCGTTCGATCCCGAGGATGGGCTCGAGGTGGTGGCCGACGCCGAGGTCACGGTCTATCCGCAGCGCGGCGACCTGCAGATCATCGTGCGAAACCTCGAACCGGTCGGGCAGGGGGCGCTGCAACTCGCCTTCGAGCAACTGCGCGAGCGGCTGGAAGCCGAAGGGTTGTTCGATCCTGCACGGAAGCGGGCGTTGCCGAAGTTTCCGCGCCGCATCGGCATCGTGACTTCACCCGCCGGGGCGGCGATCCACGACGTCATCCACGTGACCGGAAGCCGCTGGCCCGGCGTGCCGCTGTTGATCTCGCCGACCCGGGTACAGGGCGATACCGCCGAGCGCGAGATCGCCGAGGCCCTGGCACGGGTCCAGGAAGAGCCTGACATCGATGTGGTGCTGGTCGTGCGGGGCGGTGGCTCGCTCGAAGATCTCTGGGCCTTCAACAGCGAACGCGTGGCGCGGGCGATCCGGGCCTGTCCGGTCCCGGTCGTGAGCGGTGTCGGCCACGAGGTCGATTTCACGATCGCCGACTTCGCTGCCGACGCTCGGGCTCCGACGCCTTCAGCGGCCGCGATGCTCGTGCTGCCCGATGGGGAGGCGGCCCGCGACCAGATCATCCAGGCACAGGATCGGCTCCACCGCGCCCTTGCCGGCCAACTGGCCGAGGCCCGCTCGCGTCTCGGGACGACCCTGGCGGAGTTGCGCTCCCGAGCGCCGGCTGCACGGCTGGCCGCCGATCGCGAGCGATGGATCGCGGCCCATCGAACGCTCGGACGCCAGTTGGCGGACGCGGTTCCGTCTCGCCGCGCGCCGCTCGAACGCGCCGGCGCCCGTTGGCTGCGGAGTGCCAGTCGCTGGGTGGCACCGCTTCGCGCCGAGCAGCTGCGGCTCGCCGAGCGGCTGCGGCGGGCCGGCAGCGCCAGCACCGATGACCCAGGCGCCCGCCTGGCCGAGGCCGCAGCCCGGCTCGACGCACTCTCGCCGCTTGCGGTGCTGGCCCGCGGCTACGCGATCGCGAGAGGGCCCACCGGTGCTGTGCTGCGAAGCGCCAACGAGGTTGCTCCCGGCGAGGACGTGCGAATCCACCTGCAGCGCGGTGAGATCGTGGCGCGGGTGACGGAAGCCCGTGCCGCGTCCGATCCTTCCGGCGGCGAAGAGGGCGCCTGAGAGCCGAAGATCCGAGCCCGGCCGGCGCAGCGTGCCCCGGTTCCGTTAAGTTTCGTCGGATGGGAACCCCGGCGGACACGACCCAGGACGCACACGAGAACCTCAGCTTCGAAGCGGCCCTGGAGCGTCTGGAGGCGATCGTCGAGCAGCTCGAAGAAGGGGATCTCGAACTCGAGGCCGCCCTGGCAGCCTTCGAGGAAGGCGTGGCGCTTTCCCGCCGCTGCGCGGGAGAACTCGACGCGGCCGATCGACGCATCGAGATCCTGGTCCAGACCGGCCAGGGTGCTGGCACCGAGCCCTTCGATCTTCCCGCGGAGGATGCGGGTTGAGGGAACCCGAAGCGATCTCGGCCCGAAGTGGACGGATCAACGCCTTCCTCGACGAGCTGGTACCCGCTGCCGACGCGCCGCCGGCGACGTTGCATGGGGCCATGCGCCACCTGTTGTTTCCCGGGGGCAAGCGGCTGCGTCCAGCGCTCGCCTTCGCCGGCTGCGAAGCCGTCGGAAGCGACTGGCAGTTGGCCCTTCCGGCCGCCGCCGCCGTCGAGTTGATCCACACCTACTCGCTCGTCCACGACGATCTGCCTTGCATGGACGACGATGACGAACGTCGCGGCCGGCCGACCGTGCACAAAGCCTGGGACGAGGCGACTGCCCTGCTCGCCGGCGACGCCCTCCAGGCCCTGGCCTTCGAGGTACTCGCCCGGGAAACCGCTGACCTCGCACCCGAACGTGCCCGGGACGCCCTGCAGGAGGTGGCGCGGGCGGCGAGTTCTCGGGGTCTGGTCGGCGGACAGGTGGACGATCTCGCCTTTGCGGCTGGGGCCCCTGACGAAGTGGGCCGTCTGGAGTCGGTTCACCGGCGCAAGACGGCGGCCCTGATCGCTGCCTCGATCACCTCGGGCGCCCATCTCGGCGGCGCGTCTGCGGCCCAGATCGACTTGTTGGCGAAGTTCGGCGAGGAAGTCGGTGTGGCCTTCCAGATCGCAGACGACCTGCTCGATGCCGGAGACTGGGAACCGTGCTCGATGGTGAGGGTTCTAGGTGAGGCTGGTGCGAGGAATCGCGCGCAATCACTGCTCGAGAGCGCTCTCGCACGAATCGATGATTTCGGTCCCGAGGCCCAGGCACTCCGGGAGTTGGCATGTTATGCGGTCGGGAGGCCTCTATGAGCAACGCGGACGTGGATCGATCGATCCTCGAACAAATCACATGTCCGGCAGATCTGAGGGCGCTTCCCAGGGAGCGCGTGGGCGAGGTCGCCGAAGCCTTGCGTGCCGAGATCATCGAGAACGTCTCGAAGACCGGTGGCCATCTGGCCTCGAGTCTGGGCGCCGTCGAGCTGCTGACAGCGATCCACTACATCTTCGATACGCCAGCGGACAAGCTATGCCTCGATGTCGGGCATCAAGGTTATGCCCACAAGATGCTGACGGGCCGCCGTGAGGGGTTCTCCCAGATCGGCAAGGATGGCGGCATCGGCAAGTTCCTGCGGCGCCACGAATCGGATTTCGACGCGTTCGGCGCCGGCCATGCCGGGACCTCGATTTCGGCGGCACTGGGAATGGCCCGAGCCTTCCAGCACCAGGGCAAGGACCAGCGCGGCATCGCGTTGATCGGGGACGGCGGCATGACCGCGGGCATGGCCTTCGAGGCGCTGAACCACGCCGGTCACCTGGGCCAGAAGAACCTGGTGGTCGTGCTCAACGACAACGAGATGTCGATCTCGCCGAACGTGGGGGCGATGTCGTCGTATCTGTCGCGAAAGCTCTCGGCGCCGATGGTGCGCCGCATGAAGCACTGGGCGAAGGAGTTTCTGGGCACGATGCCCGGTGACATGGTGCACTGGGCGCAGAAGGCCGAGGAATCGCTCAAGGTCTTCTTTTCGCCGGGGCTCCTGTTCGAGGCCCTCGGCTTCAAATACGTCGGCCCGATCCAGGGCCATCGCATGGATGTGGTGCTCGAGACCTTCGAGAACGTGCGCGAGATGCTGCGCGCGGGCGATGGGCCGATCCTCGTGCACGCGCTCACGGCCAAGGGCTACGGCTACGAGCCTGCTCAGAACGATCCTTTCAAGTATCACGGCGTCGGCAAGTTCGAGATCGAGAGCGGAAAGTTCGCGCCCTCGAAGCCGGGCCCGCCCAAATATCAGAAGGTCTTCGCCAAGGCGTTGATCACGCTGGCGAAGGAGGACGAGCGGATCGTGGGCATCACGGCCGCCATGGCCGACGGCACCTCCCTCGACATGTTCAAGAAGGAGTTCCCGAGCCGCTTCTACGACGTGGGAATCGCCGAGCAGCACGCGGTGACGTTCGCGGCCGGGCTCGCGGCTGAAGGGATGAAACCCGTTGCCGCGATCTATTCGACCTTCCTGCAGCGCGCCTACGACCAGGTCGTTCATGATGTGTGCGTCCAGAACCTGGACGTCACGCTCGCGATGGATCGTGCCGGCCTGGTCGGTGCTGATGGCGCGACCCATCAGGGCATGTACGACATCGCCTACCTGCGGACGCTGCCCAACATCGTCGTGATGGCGCCGAAAGACGAGAACGAGCTCCAGCACATGGTACGCACGGCCGTCGAGTACGAAGGCCCTGCAGCCGTGCGCTATCCGCGCGGCGCGGGCTTCGGCGTGCCGATGGATCCCGACGTCAAGACGATTCCGATCGGCGAGGCGGAACTCCTCCGGGACGGGGACGACGCGGCGATCATTGCCTACGGAACCCGAGCGCACGACGCGATGGAGGCGGCGGCCGAGCTGGCCGCAGAGGGACTCTCGGTCGCGGTGCTGAACGCGCGCTTCGTGAAGCCCCTCGACGAGGAGCGCATCGTGGCGTTGGCGCGCAAGGTCGGGGCGGTGGTGACGGTCGAGGAGCACGCGGGCATGGGCGGCTTCGGCAGTGCGGTGCTCGAAGTGCTGTCGCGGTCCGGCGTCCAGGTCCCCGTTCGCTGTCTGGCGATGCCGGACCAGCTGATGGAACACGGCGATACGAACCTGCAGCTGGCTGACGCACAGCTCGACGCGCCGGGTATCGCCGCGACGCTTCGGGAACTCACGAAGGGCTAGTGGCCGGGAAGGGCACGCGCCTCGACGAGCGCCTCGTCGCCGACGGGCTGGTCGATACCCGGACCCGCGCCCAGGCACGCATTCGGCTGGGCGAGGTGCTGGTAGACGACGTGCCGGTCGACAAGCCCGGGACACGGGTGCGCGCAGCCGCAAGGATCCGGCTCCGCGGCGAAACCCGACGTTATGTCTCCCGCGGCGGCGACAAACTCGCGGGTGCGCTTCAGGATCTGGGGCTCGATCCCTCGGGCCGGACCTGCCTCGACCTCGGCGCCTCCACCGGTGGCTTCACGGATTGTTTGTTGAAGCACGGGGCCGCGGCCGTGGTGGCTGTCGATGTCGGCTACGGACAGATGGAAGGCGCGCTGCGCAACGATCCACGCGTCCGCGTCCTCGATCGCACCAACGCCCGCGCACTGCTTCCGGCTCAGGTACCCGAGCAGATCGGTCTGGTCACCGTGGACGTGTCGTTCATCTCGTCGACGCTGTTGTTGCCACGTCTGCCCGAAGTCGCGCCCGAAGCCGAATTGTTGGTGATGGTGAAGCCGCAGTTCGAGGTCGGTCGCGAAAAGGTGGGAAAGGGCGGCGTGGTCCGCTCCGACGCCGACCGGGCGCTGGCCGTCGCCGAGGTAAAGCGCTGCGCCGAGGGCCTCGGCTATCGGGCACTTGGGCAGGCCGATAGCCGGGTGGCTGGGCCGAAGGGAAATCGCGAGATCTTCCTGTGGCTGACCCCCTCGGGGAATTCATAGCGGACCGATATAGTCCGGTATCGAGAATTCTCTGCTACCTTCCTCCGGTGCAACCGAATCAAGGTGCACGGGAGTCCAGCATGTCCGTTGTCAATGTCACCGAAGCCGCGGCCCAGCAGATCAAGCGCCTGCTCGATACCGAGGGAAAGCTCGATACCCACGCGCTGCGCATGAAGGTCGTCGGCGGCGGCTGCTCCGGCCTCCAATATCAGCTGATGTTCGACGACGCCGAACGCGAGGACGACACCGAGGTCAAGAGCGAGGGCGTCAGGGTCCGGGTCGACGAGAAGAGCGCGCTCTACCTGGTCGGCACCACCCTCGATTACATTGATTCCCTGATGGAGTCGGGCTTCAAGATCGACAACCCGAACGCCGCAAACACCTGCGGCTGCGGCCAATCCTTCGGCGCCTGAGAGCGGGGACGGACTCCTCGAGTTTCACAATTGCAAGTTTGAAAAACTTGCAATTGTGAAACTCGAGGAGTCCGTCCCCGTCAGGAGTGTGCGTTGATCTACCTGGATCACCATGCGACGACGCCGGTGGATCGGCGGGTGCTCGAGGCCATGCTTCCGTACTTCACGGAGGATTTCGGGAACGCTTCGAGTCAGACCCACCGTTTCGGCTGGCGCGCCGACGCGGCGCTCGAGCTGGCCCGCGAGCGGCTGGCCTCAGCGCTCGGCGCGGCCGAACCCCGCGAGGTGATCTTCACCAGCGGCGCCACCGAGAGCGACAACCTCGCCCTCCAGGGTGCCTGGCTGGCCGCCGGGGGTGGCCACATCGTCTGTGCCGCGACGGAGCACGCGGCCGTGCTCGATACCTGCGCGGCGCTTGCTAGGCGCGGGGCGGCGCTCAGCGTCCTGCCCGTCGACGCCGAGGGCTTCGTCGACCCGGACGCGGTGGCCGACGCGATCACCGACAAGACGGTACTCGTCTCGGTGATGGCCGCGAACAGCGAGATCGGCACGATCGCGCCGTTGGCCGAGATCGCCGAGCGTACCGCGGCGCGCGACGTGTTGTTCCACTGCGACGCAGCCCAGGCCATCGGGAAGATTCCGTTCGACGTCGAGGCCCTCGGCATCGACCTGCTCTCGATCTCGGGCCACAAGCTCTACGGACCGAAGGGCGTGGGCGCCCTCTACGTTCGACGTCGCCGTCGGCCGACGGGGAAACGGATCCGCATCGAACCGCTCGTGTATGGCGGTGGCCACGAGCGCGGCCTGCGCTCGGGGACACTGCCCATACCGCTGGTGGTGGGCCTCGGCCACGCCGTGGAACTCGCCGTTTCGGAATGTGCCGAGGAGACCCTGCGGGTGGCAGGCCTCCGAGATCGGCTCTGGGCGGAGTTCGAGAAACAGGCCGGTTCCGTCGTGCTGAATGGCCCCGCGCTCGGCAGTGGACGCCTTCCGGGCAATCTCAATGTCTCGTTCTCGGGCGTCACCGCAGACGCGTTGATCGCAAAGCTTCCCGAGCTGGCGCTTTCGACCGGCTCGGCCTGCGCCTCGGCGAAGCCCGAACTCTCCCACGTGCTGCGCGCCTGCGGCCACGACGACGCGCGAATTCGCGGTTCACTGCGCTTCGGACTGGGTCGAGGCACCAGCGAGGCCGAGATCCTGACGGCGGCCCGGCGCATTGCGGAGGAAGTTGCACAGCTGCGAGCCCAGGCCCCCGCGCCGTCGGAGGCCGCGGGGCCCGAGCCGGTCGCCTCCGATGGTGCCGACCGCTAAGCTGCGCTCTCTCGAATTCCCGGGTACGCGGAGAAGTGACAGTGGCAGACCAGAAGGCGACCAACATTACATGGCACGGCGGCCAGATCGGCCGCGCCGAGCGCGAGAAGGTGCTCGGGCAGAAGGGCGCCACCATCTGGCTGACGGGCTTGTCCGGCTCCGGCAAGAGCACGGTCGCCGTCGCCGTCGAGGCCGAGCTCGTGAACCGCGGCCGGCTCGCCTACGTGCTCGACGGCGACAATGTGCGCCATGGCCTGAACAAGAACCTCGGTTTCTCGCCCGAGGATCGCACCGAGAACATTCGCCGGATCGGTGAGGTCTCGAAGCTGTTCACGGACAGCGGGGTGCTCGTGTTCACATCGTTCATCTCCCCCTATCGCGCCGATCGCGATCAGGCCCGGGAGCTGTTCGACAAGGGCGACTTCATCGAGGTCTACGTGAAGGCCGACGTCGCGACCTGCGAAGAGCGCGACCCGAAGGGGCTCTACAAGAAGGCTCGTGCCGGCGAGATCCCCGAATTCACCGGAATCTCCGCTCCCTACGAAGAGCCGAATGATCCGGAACTCGTCGTGGATACCGCGGGTCAAACCGTGGAAGAGAGTGTTTCGACCCTCGTTTCGTATCTCGTGGAGAAGGGCTACCTCTCGTAGCGACGCCCCCAAGCTCTCCTCCCGGGCGGCCGAAGAGACCCGGCAGCGCTTGCAGCGGACGGGGCGTTCGTGTCCGATCCGGCACCGACGGGTTGGACGACGGTTGGCCTGATCGGCAGGCGCCGCACGTAGGGGAGTGACGAAGGCGGATGAGACAAGGCGCAGCGCGCAGCGGAGCTTGGGCTCCTCTCCTGTTGGTAGGAGTGTTCTTCGGCCCTGTCGGCTTGTTCGGCTGTGCGGGCGTCTTCGGCCCGGCCGGTGCCGACGTGCCGACGCAGCCCGATCTCGCCCCGCTCGAAGATCTGCGCGTCGAGCATCAGGCGCCGGAACCGCCTTCGGTGCGCGTTTCAGCGGACTATGAATTCCTGGTCGCCAACGAGCTGGCCAGAGAGGGCCGACACGAAGAGGCCCTGGCCGCCTACCTACGCGTCCTGGCCCTCGACCCCGAAGCACCGGTCTGGCTGCACATGGTCGATCTTGCCGCCAAACTGAACCGCCCAGCGGAGGCCCTCGAGTTCGCCGAACACGCCTGGGACGGTGGCAACCGCCAACTGCCGCTGCGCCTCTTCCTCGGTTCGCTCTACGCCGAGCAACAGGAAGTCGATGCGGCCCGGGAAGTCCTGACCGACGACGAGGGAGACCCCGTCAGCCCGGACGCGGCCGTGATTCTCTCGAGCGCGTACTTCGCGATCCAGCAATTCGAAGCGGCGCGCGATGTCGCGGTCTGGCTCGAGGCGAACGAGCCCGACCAGGTGCGCGGGATCCTGCTGCTGTCGGCAGCCATGGAAGGCCTCGGCGATCCTGCCACCGCCGAACGAATTCTACGCGACGGGTTGGCGGAGCATCCCTCCGACATCCGGCTCTATCTCGCGATCGCGGAGAGTCGTCGCAACCGCGGGGATCGCATCGGCGAGCTCGGCGTCTACAACGAGATTCTCGCGATCAATCCCGAGCATCACGCCACGCTCATCGCCAAGGCGGACGCCGAGATCGAGCTGGGGCAACGGCGGGCGGCGGTGGAAACGCTCGAGACCATCGAGCGCGCACATCCGACGGACCTTCGCGCGACGCTCCGGCTGGCGTTTCTCGACTACGAAGACGAGGCGTGGGAGCGGGCGGAAGGTCGCTTCGCTCGCGCCTTCGCAGTGCTACCGCAGCAATCCGAGCTGGCATTCTTCCTTGGCGTCGTGCGTCGTGAGGCCGGTAAGCCCGACGACGCGCTGGCCGTGCTCGATGCGATCGAGCCAGGCCAGGATCGTTATGTCGACGCACGGATCCAGGTGGCAGATCTGTACGAAGAGCGCGGCGATCTTGCCAGGGCGATCGATTCTCTCGACCGGGCCCTGCTCGCCGAGCAGCGTCGCGCCGTTCAGCTCTACCGTTCTTCCCTGCGAGCCCGAGCTGGGGAGCGCGACGGCGCGATCTCGGACCTCGAGGCGCTACTGGTACCCGAGCACCCGGACGTCGAGGTCCTGTACCAGATCGGCCTGCTGCATGGCGAAGGTGGCCGCGGCTCGGAGGCCCTGACCTGGATGGAACGGGTTCTCGAGGCGGATGGCCGTCATGCCGCGGCGTTGAACTATGTGGGCTATGCGCTGGCCGAGCAGGGTGAAGATCTCGACCAGGCAGAGTTGTTGATCTCTCGCGCCCTCGAGGTGAGACCCGAGGACGGGTTCATCACCGACAGTCTCGGTTGGGTCTTCTTCCAGCGTGCAAAGCCCCTGCTCGAACGCGGCCACGAAAGCGAGGCGCGCAGCTGGCTGCTCCGCGCCGAAACCGAGCTGCTGCGGGCCGAGAGCCTGTCCGGCGGCGACCCGGTGATCTCCGAACATCTCGGCGATGTCTACCGCGCCCTGGGCCGCGCGCCCGAGGCATTGGCTCGCTACGAAGACGCCATGGCGCGTGGGCACCGTCCAGTCGAACAGCCGGATCTCGAGAAGAAGCTCGAAGCCCTCCGCGAGGAGATGTCGCGTCCGTGATGACGAGGCGCCGGGCCCTTCGAGGACTTCTCGTGATCGCGACGCTTGCCGTATCCGGCTGTCGTACCGCGGCCGTGGCGCCCGTTCCCGATGAACTCCAGGTTCGCGCCAACGGCTACCTGGCCGCGCTTGCCGAGCGCCACGACGAGCTCCGTTCGCTGCGGGCCCGCGCCCGAACCGAGGTCGACGGCGCTTCCGGTGAGGCCTTCACGCGTCAGCTACTCCTGCTCGAGAAGCCCGCTCGGTTGCGGATCGAGGTTCTGGGCTTGTTAGGCCAACGCTCGATGGTGCTGGCGACGGATGGCGATGGTTACGACGTCTTCCGTGCTCCCTCGCCCGAGATCGAGCACGGGACGGTACACCCCGGTGTGTTGTGGGAGGTCCTTGGCGTGCCGCTGGCACCGGCGGCCGCGGTCTCGGTGCTGCTCGCGGCGCCGGAGTCGCCGGGCTCCGGTGCGGTGCACCTCGTCGCTTGGGACGGCGCTAGCGGCGAGGCCGTGATTTCCTACGCCGACCGGACGTTTCGTTTCGATTCGGCCGGCCACCTGCGCGGATATCGCTGGCACCCCGATGGCCACGACTGGGTCGTCGCCCGGTACGACGAGTGGCAGGAGCCGGAGGGGGGCAGCGCCTTTCCGCTCAGCATCGCGCTCGACTTCCCGGCGAATGGGGGTCGAGTCCGCGTTCGCTTCCAGGAGGTCGAGCAGAATCCCGAGCTTTCCCCCGCGCTGTTCCGGCTTCGGCCTCGGGAGCCGTTATCTTCCGGCGCGGAGGGGGAGGGGGGATGAGGCAAGTCTGGGTCGCCGCGGCGCTCGTCGGCTCGCTCTGCGTGCTCGCGGTCGGCTGCAACAACAACCCCTATCCCGAACACGACGCTGAGCTGAAGGTCCTCTATTCGGCCTTCAGTACCCCCCATCGCAGCCTGGATCCTGCCGAGGCCTACAACGTCAGCGCCCATCGCGTGACCGGGCTCGTGTACGACACGCTGCTCGAATACCACTTCCTGAAGCGGCCGTACACGCTGATTCCAGGCCTCGCCAAGCAGGTACCTACCGCCGAGCCGCTGGAAGACGGACGCGTCCGCTACCGCTTCACGCTTCGTCCCGGTGTCAATTTCGCACCGGACCCGTGCTTCGAACTCGGCGGCGCCGGCCGCGTGACCCGCGAAGCCACGATGGAGGACGTGGCCTATCAGTTGATGCGTCTGGCCGACCCGGCGCTCAACGTCCAGGTTCGGGACCAGTTCTCGAATATCCAGGGCTTCAAGCAGTTCCATCGGGCGTTGATCGAACGGCGCGGCGCCGATCCCGCCTTCGCCGCATTGCCGGCGCGAGAGCAGTACGCGGCGCTGGGTGGGGTCGAGGGTGTTCGCATCGAACACCCGCATGCGCTCGAGATCACCCTTCACTCGCCCTATCCGCAGATCCTCTACTGGTTCGCCATGGAGTTCACCACGCCGGTAGCCTGGGAAGCGGTCGAATACTACGACGGCGAGGCGGGCCGCGAACGTTATGCGGACCACCCGGTCGGGACCGGCCCGTTCGGGATCGACGTCTACGACAAGCGCTCCCGAATCGTCTTGGATCGCAACCCCCATTGGTATGGGCTGGCAGATCCGCGCGCGCCGGGGGCCCACTACCCGGAAGAAGGTGCCCCCGGCGATGCGGAAGCGGGTTTGCTGGACGCGGCCTACGTGGGGCGCCCCCTGCCGTTCCTCGATCGCGTCGAGTTCAGGTTGGAAAAGGAGGGCATCCCGCTCTTCAACAAATTCCTGCAGGGCTACTACGATTCCGGCGGCATCATCAAGGAGAGCTTCGATCAGGTCGTGCAGAGCGAGCGGCTGTCGCCGGAGATGGCCGCCCGCGAGATCCGGCTGCAGAAGGCCGTCAGCCCGGGAATATTCAATCTCGGCTTCAACATGGAAGACGAAACGCTAGGTGTTCCTGCCGGCGACCGGGGTCGCAAGCTGCGGCAGGCGATGAGCCTCGCGGTTGATAGCGAGAAGTGGATCGAACTGTTCCTGAACGGGCGCGGGCTACCGGCACAGACGCCGATCCCGCCGGTCATTTCGGGTGCGCCGGAGGGCTACCTGAACCCCTACCGGCAGGTCGATCTCGACCGCGCACGGGCGCTCCTCGTCGAGGCCGGCTACCCGGACGGTATCGATCCCGCGACCGGCGCTCCGCTGAAACTGACCTTCGATGCCTACGAGGTCAGCTCCCAGTCGCGGCCCGAGCGCCAGTACTTCGTCGACGAGTGGCGCAAGCTCGGCATCAACGTCGAGCTTTCCTCGACCACCTACAACGAGTTCCAGGAGAAGGTCGATCGCGGCGCCTACCAGATCTACTTCTGGGGCTGGTCCGCAGACTACCCGGATCCCGAGAACTTCCTGTTCTTGTTGAGCTGCGCGATGCGAAAATCGACGACCGGCGGGCCCAACTCGGCGAACTTCTGCCACCCGGGCTTCGAGTCGCTCTTCAACCAGATGGAAGTGATGGAAGACGGCCCGGAGCGCCGCGCGATCATCCGCGAAATGGTCGCGATCCTCGAGCAGGAGCGGCCCTGGATCGAGATCTTCAATGGTGTCGGATACTCCCTGGCGCATGGCTGGCTCGCCAACGTGAAGCCCTTCGGGATGTCGTATCCGATGACCAAGTATCTGGATATCGATCCAGTCAAGAGGGCTCGGGTCCGGTTGAGCTGGAACGAGCCCGTGGTCTGGCCGGTCTTTGCGATCGCGGGGATGTTCGTCGTCGGCATCATCCCGGGCTTTCGCACGTTCTTCCGGGAGCGACAGTAGATGCTCGCCTTCGTCGTCCGGCGGCTGCTCTTTGGCGTCGCCGTCGTGCTGGGTGTGCTCGGCATCCTGTTCGTGTTGTTCTTCCAGGTGGCTTCGCCCGATGACATCGCCAGGCGCGCGCTCGGCGAGAAGGCAAGGCCAGACTCGATCGAGCAATGGAAGGCCAACCATGGCTACGACCGCCCGCTCTGGCCCTGGCAGGATTTCGAGGACAACCTGCTCTTCCACCACTACTCGACGATGCTGTCCTTCGACTTTGGAGCCAGCGATGTCGATGGCGCACCGATCTCGCAGCGGATCCGCGAGGGGGCGGGCCCGAGTCTCGCGCTGACCGTGCCCGCGTTCGCGTTCGGTCTGGGGCTGGCGGTCTTGCTAGGCCTGTTCGTGGCTTTCTTTCGTGAGACCTATATCGACACCACCGGCGTCTTCCTGTGCGTGTTGGGTATGAGCGTCTCGATCCTGCTCTACATCATCGCTGGCCAGTATCTGGTCGGGAAGATGCTGCGTTGGTTCCCGATTTCGGGCTTCGACGCAGACCCCGCCGTGCTGCTCCGCTTCCTGGCGTTGCCGGTTCTCATCAGCGTCTTGAGCGGTGTCGGCTCGGACGTGCGCTTCTACCGAACCGTCTTCGTCGAGGAGACCGGTCGCGACTACGTTCGCACGGCTCGCTCGAAGGGGGCCGGCGAGGTTCGGGTGATGATCCGCCACGTCCTGCGCAACAGCCTGATTCCGATCCTGACACGCGTGGTGCTCGCGATTCCATTCCTGTTCACGGGCTCGCTCCTCCTCGAGTCGTTCTTCGGGATTCCCGGTCTGGGTTCGCTCACGATCGACGCGATCAGCCAGAACGATTTCGCGACCCTTCGGGTGATGGTCTTCGTCCTGTCGATGCTCTTCATCATCGGTCAGATCGCGACGGACATCAGCTATGCGCTGGTCGATCCTCGGGTTCGGTTGGAGTAACCGATGGCACCCCACGTCCTTTCCAACGCCATCGTACTGCTGCTTCTGGTCGCTGCTGGCTTCGCGCTGCGGTTCGTTCGAGGCAATCGGATGTGGCGGGACGCGCTCGCCCAGCTCTGGCGCCGCCGGCGCGGCTCGCTGCTGGTGATCGTGGCCTTCCTGCTGGTGGGCCTGCTCGATTCCGTGGCCTGGACCGGCGGCCAGGGGCAGGATGCGCTGGCCGCCCACGAAGCGCGCACCGTGATCGATCGGCTGTTCCAGGGTGACCGCGAGGCCAGCTATTCGGCGCCGCTTGCCGACGCGGCGTTCTACGGAGGCGATCCCCTGGCGGCGCCAGGTGGCCACTGGCTCGGGACCGACATCCTCGGCCGCGACGTCCTGCACCGGACGCTCAAGGGTGCCCGCGTGGCGCTCATGATCGGGGGGCTGACCAGTTTGATCGCGATCCCGCTAGCGTTGTTATTCGGCATCAGCGCCGGCTACTTCGGAAGGCGTATCGACGACGCGATCTTCTTCCTGATCTCGACACTGGCCTCGATTCCGAGTCTGCTGTTGCTGATCGCCCTGATCATGGCGCTCGGCAAGGGAACCTGGCAGGTCTGTCTGGCGCTCGGCATCACCAGCTGGGTCGGGCTCTGCCGCGTCACGCGAGGCGAGACGCTGAAGCTTCGGGAACTCGACTACGTGCAGGCAGCGCGGGCGCTGGGCGTTTCGCACGGGCGGATCCTGGTGCGCCACATCCTGCCGAACCTGATGCACCTGGTGATCATCACGTTCGTGCTGATGTTCTCGCAGCTCGTCCTGTCCGAAGCGATCCTGGCCTACCTGGGGATCGGTGTCGACGGGAGTTGGGGCGAGATGATCGACCAGGCCCGCAACGAGCTCTCTCGTGAACCGATCATCTGGTGGAACATCGCGGCGGCGGGTTCGGCCATGTTCACGCTGTTGCTTGCCGTCAACTACGTCGGCGATTCCCTGCGCGACATCCTCGATCCGCGCACCTTGCGGGAGACGCCGTGAGCGCGGCCATCGAGGTCGAAGGACTCGAGGTCTCGTTCCCTGACGGCAGGTGGCGGGTCTCGATCCTCGATGGTGTCGATTTCCGGGTAGAAGCCGGTGAAGTGCTCGCCCTGGTCGGCGAGTCCGGCTGCGGGAAATCGATGACCGCGCTCGGTTGTATGCGCTTGATCCCGAAGCCCGGGCGGATCGATCGAGGTCGCGTGCTTCTCGACGGACGCGAACTCCTCGAGCTGCCGGTACCCGCGATGCGACAGGTTCGCGGCGCCGAGATATCAATGATCTTCCAGGAGCCGATGACGAGTCTCTCGCCGGTCGTCACCGTGGGCACCCAGGTGGTCGAGGCGATTCGACTCCACGAAAAGATTTCGGTCTCTGCGGCCCGCAAGCGGGTTGCGGACCTGTTTGCTCGGGTGGGTATCCCGGATCCGGCCGAGCGGTTGGACGCCTATCCGCATCAGCTCTCGGGCGGCCTCAAACAACGCGTCATGATCGCGATGGCGTTGTGCACCCAGCCTCGGGTCCTGATCGCGGACGAGCCCACCACGGCGCTCGACGTGACGATCCAGGCGCAGATCCTCGAGCTGATGCGCGAGCTTCAGCGCGAGACCGGCACGGCGATCCTGTTGATCACCCACGATCTCGGCATCGTGAACGAACTCGCCGATCGTGTCGCCGTGATGTACGCCGGTAGGATCGTCGAGGAGGCGACGCGCCACGAACTGTTCCGCCAGCCGCGTCATCCCTACACCCAGGGTCTGCTGCGTTCGATGCCCGCGTTGGTGGCGCCCGGCGAACCCTTGCACGAGATCGCGGGGACCGTGCCGCCGCCGAGCGATTGGCCCGCCGGCTGCCGCTTCGTCGATCGCTGTCCGCGCGCGTTCGATCCCTGCGCCGGGCCGGCGCCGGACTTCCAGATGTTGGGCCGCGGGCACAGCGCCGCCTGCCATGCGCTCGCGGCGGAGCCCGGCGAATGAGCGAAGCGCCCCTGCTTGCCATCGAAGGCTTGCGGACCTGGTTCCCGATCCGCAAGGGCCTGCTTCGTCGCGTGGTGGGTCACGTGCGGGCCGTCGATGGGGTCGATCTCGAAGTCGAGGCGGGAAAGACCACGGCACTCGTCGGCGAGAGCGGTTGTGGAAAGACGACGGTCGGGCGTTCGATCCTTCGTCTGGAAGAGCCTCGCGAAGGCCGGATCCTCTATCGGGGTCGGGATCTTGCGAGCTTGGATCCAGCGGAACTGCATCCCTATCGCCAGAAGCTGCAGATCGTGTTCCAGGATCCCATGGCCTCGTTGAACCCACGGCTCCGCGTGCGCGATGTGCTGGCCGAGGGAATGCACTCGTTCGGGATCGGCGGTGGCGGCAGCGAGCAGACCGATCGGATCGCCGAGATGCTGCGCCGCGTGCGGTTGGATCCGGATTCGATGTGGCGCTATCCGCACGAATTCTCTGGCGGCCAGCGTCAACGGATCGGCATCGCCCGGGCGCTGGCCGTGGAGCCGGAGCTCCTGATTTGTGACGAATCCGTTTCCGCGCTCGATGTATCGATCCAGGCCCAGATCCTGAATCTGCTAGGCGAACTCCAGGATGAAATGGGCTTGGCATACCTGTTCATCACCCACGACCTGTCGGTCGTGCGCTACCTCGCCGACGAAGTGGCGGTGATGTACCTGGGCGAGATCGTCGAGCGCGGCCCCACCGCCAGGATCTTCGAGGAGCCGCGACATCCCTACACCCAGGGCCTGCTCTCGGCGGTGCCCTCCGTCGATCCGGACCGTCGACACCAGGCGGTCCGCGTACTCGGTGACGTTCCCTCACCATCGGCCCCGCCGCCGGGCTGCCGCTTCCACACCCGCTGCCCCGAGTTCATGGAGCGCTGTCGAAGCGAGGCTCCCACGCTGCTGCCGGTGGCCGGGGGCGAGGCGCGCTGCTTCCTGGTCGAATAGGTCGGGGCTCAACCTCCCAGCGCGGTCGGTCGATGGCGGCTCGTGGGGGATCCATTGGGAGAGTCGCTCGAACTGAAGCTCTGTGAAGCGGGCCACCTGGACACAGGCCAGATCCGGCTCGCCCGGGAAGAGCTCGAGCGGTTCGGAAGCCTTCAGGAGGCGATCGTCCGGCTCGGCTTCATTGTCGAAGCGGATTGGATTCGCGCCGTCTGTCAGCTGACCCATGCGCCAGCCATCGATCTCACGGCCAAGAAGATCGAGTCCGAGGTGTTGGCACTGGTGTCGCCAGCGCTCATCGAGAAGCATCGATGCCTGCCGCTGTTCATCGGTGCCAAGCCGCGGGCGGCGAAATCGCGAAGCGTGTTGTATCTGGGCCTGGAGAATCCGTTGTCGCCGATCGCGGCGATCGAGGTGGAGCGCGCCACGGGCCTCGAGGTACGACCGGTCGTCGTCGGCCCGATCCAGCTTTCGCTCGCGCTGGATCGTTTCTATCCACCGTCGACCCGGTCCGATGTCGCAGCGGCAAGCGCCCTGGTTCCCGGCGACACCTCGCCGTTGGTCGCAGCGGCGCCGTTGCTGGAGGACGCCACGCCCGAGGCGCCGGCCGAACCCGATCTGCCCGTGGCGGTCACGGCGATCGCCGCTTCGTTCGAAGACGAAGACGACGCGGCCGCCCGCGGCGTCGAAACCCGCATCATCCTGCAGGCGTTGACCAAGCTGCTGGTCGCGAGCGGGGCGATCGATCGCACCGAGCTGTTCGAGGAAGTGATCGCGATCCGCCAGCGCGAACGGCTCGATTCGGCCGACTGAAGCGCGCCTCGCTTGACACCCTTTCGGCCCAGGGTCACTCTGCGGCCGCTCACAAGGAGAACCCCGTGCGCCTCGAGTACACGTTCAAGATTGATGAGGTCGAGGTCCCGCGCTTCTCCGTAGAGGCGGTCGAGGGCATTGGCAAGGTCTTTACGTTGGCCACCATGGTGCTGAACGTCCTCGACGTGAAGCCCAAGGTGGAGCTCGTGTTCCACGGACTGAATCCCGACGATCCGACGCGGAAGATCGAGGCTTTCCGGAAGATCGTGGACAGTGCGACCTCGACGCCGACGCTGGTCTTCACGACGGGCGAGGGCGGTGCGGTTCCCGGCTCTTCTTCCTACTACCAGTGGGTCACGGTCGGCCGAAGTTAAGCGTCGCTGGCGCCGCAGCCCTGGCCACTCCAGCGATGGCGCCGGACGAGACTTCGACGCACGATCTCACGGAGCGCGAGCCCGGTATCGCCGTTGAACGGGACGACCTCGACATAACGTTCGAAGCATCGCTTTCGGTCCGCTGCGGAGACGGCGTCGGGTAGGGACGCATTCCACTGGGCGAGGCCTTCGATGCGCTGGGCGTCCGACAGGCGTTTCTGGAAGCGGACGCCCTCGAGATCGACCAGGACGGCGTGGCCGTCCGTCTCTCGGTGGATCCAGTTGGTGGCCTTGAGGTCGCCGTGGTCGATCGCCTGGCGATGCAGGTTCGTGAGCAACTCGAGCTGGGCCGTAAGCGCGGTGGGCTCACCGCAGGCGCCCACGCCGTCGGGTCCGTCGATCGCCGCCAACACGACAACGCTCGCGAACGGGAGTCCGAGCACCCGCCGTTCGGCGAAGGCCAGCGGTTCCGCGGCCGGGATCCCCCGCGCCAACAGTCCGTGGCCGGCCCGCCAGGCCCGGCGTCCCGCGGAGCCCCGTACGCGATCCGCCAGCGCGCGTCCCAGGCCAACGCCGGTTTCCTTGACCACGACACTGCCCTCGGGATCTTCCACGCGACTGATCGAGACCCGACCTTCGCGCTTGATCGGGAACGAGGCACCGGTGCCATTCTGGTGGGCGACGAGCCAGCCTTCGAGGCGTTCGGGTTCGAGCTGTCGTTGGCGAAGGCCGGAGCCCGAGCTTCGCTGCCAGGGTGCAAAGCGTCGGCCCGGGCGCATCGCGCGCCGGGTTCGGCTCGCTCCGTAGCGGCGGGCGCGTTCGCGAATCAGCGTTTCCAGGCGTTCGGCCGTGCTCGCGGCTGTAGCGCCCAACGCAGCCTGAGTGATGACGTCGCGTTCCTGGGCGTCGATCCGGCCCCGAAACGAGAAGAGCAGGAACGCCAGATCGCGAAGCCTGGCATCGAGGCCTCGCCCTGGCCGCGCGTTCTGGAGATCGACCAGCACCACCCGATCAGGCGCGAATCGCACGTTGCCGTGGTGGAGATCCCGGTGCACGGTGCCGGTCGCGTGGAACGCCCGGACCGCGTTCCCCAGTTCTGCGAAGGCGCGGCGCCGGGCCGCGGGGTCGGAGCTGGCGAGAACTTCTTCGGCGCTCGAACCCTCGATGAAGGGGAGCGCGAGCAGGCGATCGCCGTCCGGGAGCCGGCCGAGCGCCAACGGTTTCGGCACCGGCGCCTCGGCTGCCGTCAGGCGGCGCAAGGCACGCGCTTCCTTTGCAGCCGGGCTCGCGCCGATCAGGGCCTTCAGCGTCTCCCGCGTACGGTGGCGGCCGCTGGCGACACGGAATTGTTTCAGCAGCAACGGCCCGCTGGCGGATTCGATTCGCACGATGCGTCGCCGGATGTTGTCGCGAAGGACGGTCTCGGGGTTGTCGCCGGCGAACCAGGCTTCGATCGCGTCCGCGACTCCGGGCTCTGCGAATTCGAAGCGGAGGCTCACCGGGCCCACCGCTCGTAGAGGTCGCGCAAGGCCTCGATGTAGCGGGGCCAGCTGGTGGTTTCCGCGCGCACCCGCGCGGCAGCACCGATTCGCCGGCGGCTGGTCTCGTCGTCGAGCTGATCCAGCGCCGCTGCGAAGCCCTCGGCGTCGTCGGGATCCGGAACGACCAGGCCGCCGCCTTCGAGCCAGCGCGCGGCTCCGTTGCTGCCACTCGTCACGACCGGGATTCCGGAGGCGGCGGCTTCGAGGCAGACATTGGCGAAGGCGTCATAGCGGGTCGGTAGCAAAAGCGCGTCGGCACTGGCGTAGAGATTCTCGACGTCGGCGCGTCTGCCCAGGAACTGCACGCGGTCGGCGACGCCGAGCGCTGCGGCGCGGGCTCGCCAGGGTTCGCTCGCGTCAGCGCCCGCAATCCACAAGATTTCGTCTGCCGGGCGCAGGGCCAGGGTCCGCAATGCCGTGTCGACGCCCTTCCGCTCGAAGCCGCTGCCAACGAGCAACCAGACCCGGCGGGCGAGGGGCTGGGCGGCGCGCTCGCTCCCGGCGGCGTCGCGCGGCCCGGGCCGAAACCGATCCGTGTCGACACCGTTCACCAGCACGGCGAGTCGTTCGTCGGGAACCCCGTAGCGCTCGGCGATTTCGTCGCGGACCATTTCGGAGTTGCACAGGATCAGCTGGGCAGCGTCCGCGAAGACATCGCGCTCGATCGCGAGTGCAAGTGCGTGGCGGGGCGAGGCGCGACGCAGGGCGCAACCGAACGGCGCGTAGGCGCGCTCCATGTAGGCTGCGTGGCAGCCGCCGCCGGCCCGGAAGATGTCCTGATGCCGCGTGCGCGAGAAGGTCTGCACGATGTCGAATGCGCCGGCGCCGGTCGCGGCTGCGGCGGCTCGGGAGAAGCGCCATACCCGGATCGGCTGCCAGCCGGCGCGAACCCGCAAGCGGTGGATTTCGGGCCCGCCTGCGGGTTCGTCGGCGACATCGGCCTTGCGCGCGAACACATGGACCTCATCGCCTCCGGTTGCACCGGCTGCGAGACCCTGGGCCACGTTCCAGGCGACGGCTTCGACGCCGCCGCCGCGGGGGTCGAAGCGTTCAATGACGAGCGCGATTCGCATAGGGTTTGGCGGGGAGCCGGGGTCTCGACTCGTAGGCGGAGCGTACTATATTGCCCCGCCGAGCATCCCTCGGCCGCGAAATCGTTTCTGTCGGCTCGACCGACGCTGGTCCCTCATCGATGCCCCGCCGCTCTCCGACTCCCCGACCCGATGCTGCTGCCGCTCCGCCCGGAGCTGCTACGCGCGAGCTGCGGGGGCTACGAAGCCGCGACAAGCGCGAGGTCATCCTCGACGCCGCGATCAAGGTCTTCGCCGAGGCCGGTTACCACGGCGCGCGCGTCTCGGACATCGCACGGGAAGCCGGGGTCGCCTACGGCCTGGTCTATCACTACTTCAAGAACAAGGACGAGATCCTCTCCACCATCTTCGAGCAACAATGGCTGGGCTTCATCACGGCCGTCGAGGACATCGGCAGGAGTGGGGCGAGCTTGCGCGACCGCATGGTCTCGATCGCCACGCTGATGCTGAATGCCTACCGCGTCCGACCGGACTGGGTGAAGGTGCTGGTGTTCGAGATGTGGCCTCGACCCTGTTCATCGGTGCGCTCGAGTTGATGATCACGAGTCTGGTCCTGGGCGTTTCCGAGTTACCCGAGGACGAAGCGGGACAACGTGCCTACTATCTCGGCTTCGCCAACACGACGGTCGAGATCTTCCTGAACGGCTGTCGTGCGGAGAAGGTGGGGGGAGGCACTCGTTGATCGAGGCCCAGGGTATCAGCAAGCGCTATGGCGATTTCGTCGCCGTCGACAACCTGTCGTTCGAGGCGGAAGCCGGGGACGTGGTCGGTTTCCTCGGGCCGAACGGCGCGGGCAAGACGACGACGATGCGGATCCTCACGGGTTTCATGCCCGCTACCGACGGCACCGCGGTGATCGGCGGCTACGACATTCACGAGGCACCGCTCGATGCGCGCCGAGCCGTCGGCTACCTGCCCGAGTCTCCCCCGGTCTACCCGGAGATGGATGTACGCGGCTACCTCGTCTATGTCTCGAAGCTGAAGGACGTGCCGCGTGCGAAGCGCCGGGAGGCCGTCGATCGCGCGATGGAGCGCTGCGGCCTGACGGAGGTCCACCGCCGGCCGATCGGCGCGCTCTCCAAGGGCTATCGCCAGCGCGTGGGCATCGCCCAGGCGATCGTCCACGAGCCGCGAGTGCTGATCCTCGACGAGCCCACAGTGGGCCTCGACCCGAACCAGATTCTCGAGATCCGCGAGTTGCTGGCGCGTTTGGCGAGATCGGACGAGGGAGGCACCGCCCGAACCATCGTGCTTTCGACGCATATCCTGGCCGAGGTCGACGCGATCTGCCGACGCGTGATCCTGATTCGCGACGGGCGCAAGGTGCTCGATCAACCCCTCGAGCAGATCCGCAGCGAGCAGGGCAGTCTTGAACAGGCCTTCGCGCGCTTGACACTGGGCGCAGAGGCGCCGCCGGCAGCATCGCTGACCGCATCGGGTTCGGAGGACGGGGAGTGAGGCATCTCGGCGCCATCGCGGGTCGTGAACTCCGATCCTATTTCGTTTCCCCCATGGCCTACGCCGTGCTGGCGGTGTTTTCGTTGCTGGCGGGCTTCTTCCTGGTGATGCAGGTGTTGTCGTTCAACGCCGCGATTGCATACCTCGAACAGACCCAACAGCTGGAAACCCTCGATCGCTTCAACCTGAACGAGGTCGTCGTCTACGGCTACTACCACGTGATCTGGATCGTGCTGCTGTTGTTGGTTCCAGGCTTGACGATGGGCCTGTTCAGCAACGAGAAGGCGAACGGCACCGAGGAACTCCTGTTGACCAGCCCGATCACGATCTGGGAGCTGGTGCTCGGCAAGTATCTGGCGGCGGGCGCGATGGTCACACTGCTGATCGCCGTGGTGGCCGGTTTCATCGGCATCCTGTTCGCCTACGGAGATCCCGAACCGCTCCAGACAGCGGCCGGTTTGCTAGGCCTGTGGTTGCTGGCCCTGACCTACGCGGCGATCGGGGCCTTCACGTCTTCGATGACACCGAGCCCGTTGGTGGCATTCGTTTTCTCGGTGCTCGTGCTGCTGATGCTGTTCTTTCTGGGATTCGCGGTCGACGTGGGGATGGGCGCCCAGGCTGGCGGTGCCGGCGCCGACGGCCTGCTCGAGAACCTGCGCTGGATCTCCTCCGATGGCCACTTCGATGAACTCACCCGCGGCCTGGTCGACACGCGCTCGCTCGCCTACTTCGGCTTCATGATCGGTGTCTTCCTGCTGCTCACCAAGGCTTCGGTCGAATCGGTGAGGTGGCGCTAATGGAACGCCGCGCTTCCCTGTTCGGTGCCCTCGGCGCAGTGGCCGTCGCGTTTGCCGTCATCACGTTCTTCCTGCATTTCCTGACGGCGGCCGAGCTGTTCTCGGGCTGGGATTTCGTGTTCGCCGTCGGAAACGCCGTGGTCGGCCTCGGCTGCGTGCTCGTCTCGCTACTGGCCAACCTCGAAGCCACGCGCGCGCGCTATCGCACCGAGGGTGCCCGCCGGGCGCGTCGCTACGGTACGAACGCGGTGCTGCAAACCGCGATCGGGATCGCGATCCTGGTGCTGCTGGCGTTCCTCTCCACGCGCTATCACACACGTCTCGATTGGACGGAGGCCGCCGTGCATTCGCTCTCGGGCCAGAGCGTGAAGATCCTTCGAGGCCTCGAAGCCGAGGGCAAGACGGTGCAGGTGACCGCGATCTTCCAGACGGCCGTCGCGCTCGAAGCCCGCGAATTCCTGGAGCGCTACCGCACTGCCGTACCGGCTGCCTTCGAATCCGAATTCGTCGATCCGAATCAGCAGCCCGGCCGCTTGGTAGAACTCGGCGTGGATCCGGCCACGGTCGGCGAAGGCCTGTTCCACGTGGTGATCGGCAACGAATCCGTCGACGTGGATACGCTCAGCGAAGAGGCGCTGACCAATGCGCTGGTCAGTCTGACGCGGCTCGAGCAGAAGAAGGTCTACTTCCTCGATGGCCACAATGAGCGTCCGATCCAGGACGAGGGTGCCGACGAGGTCGATGGCTTCGCCCAGGCGGCCGCGGCGCTGCGCAACGAGAACTATCAGGTCGAGACCCTGCTGCTGGCCGCGATGGGTGCGGTACCCGAAGACGCAGACGTGGTGATCGCGGCAGGCCCGACCCGGCCCTACCACGACGACGAGCACGCGGCCCTCGACGCCTATCTGAACGGCGGCGGCTCGTTGCTCGTGATGCTCGATCCCCGCGCCCAGACGGACTTGTACGACGATCTCGCCCGCTGGGGCGCCGATGTGGGGGATGACGTCATCGTGGACCGGGCCCAGGGCCTGGCGGGTCGGCCGACCACGCCCCTGGCCGCCGAGTACGCCGACCATCCGATCACGAGGGATCTCGGCGATACCACGCTGTTCCACACGGCTCGAAGCGTGCAACCCAGCGCCGAGAGCACGCTCTCGCCGCTCGTCAAGACGAGCCCGTATTCCTGGGCCGAGCGCGACATGGATCGGTTGCTCGAGACCTCGGAAGCGGAGCCGGATCCGGTAGAGGACATCGTCGGCGGTGTGATCGTGATGGTCGCCGGTGAACTGGCCGGGGAGACGCCCGGGCGCCTGGCTGTTTTCGGAGATTCCGACTTCGTCACCAACCAACTGATCCGGGAATTCCGCAACCGCGACCTGTTCGTAAACACCGTCAACTGGTTGCTCGGGGACGTCGAGGCCATCGCGATCCGGCCGCCCCTGCCCCGGGCGAGCCGGCTGCGGATCTCACAGGGTCAGTTCGAAACCATCCGCGTGCTCGGGCTGTTCGTCGCCCCCGAAGTGGTGGCCCTGCTCGGGGTTTCCGTCTGGTGGAATCGGCGACGCTCCCAAGGTCGTTAGACGGGATGCGAACCCTTCCGACATGGCTCGGCCTCGGGGTCCTGGTGGCGCTTGGCGCGTTCGTCTGGTTCCATGAAATCGAGGGCGCCGCCGAGCGCGAACTGGCGGGTGCCAGTCAGACCAGGGTGTTTGGCGAGTTCGACGCCGCGGCCATCGACCGTCTCGTGTTGCGGACGACCGAGGGGGCCGAGGCCCATCTGGAACGCGAAGCCGGGCGCTGGAGAATGACGGCTCCGGTCATGGCGGAAGCCGATCCTGTCGCAGCGGAGGGTCTGCTGAGTGCGCTCGCTTCACTCGATAGCGAAGCCAGCTACGACGAGATCGAAGCGCTCGCCTCCTACGGGCTCGAAGCGGAGCCGCAGCTTCGCTTCCGGAGCGGCGAGGGCGAGCAGTCGTTGTTCATTGGCAGCAGCGCACCGGTCGGGGGTGGGGTCTACGTGACGGACGGGGAGGGGGCCAGGGTCTGGCTGGTGCCGGCCTGGCGCACGACCGCGTTCAGGAAGTCGCTCGACCAGTTGCGTGAGTCGCGGCTGCTGCACATCGATCCAGCCGAGGTCCCGGCCGTCACGGTGCGCTGGCCCCAGGGTTATGCCGCCTTGAGCCGCGCCGCCGGCGACGGCGAGAACTCCGATAGCTGGCAGCTCGAATATCCACTCACGGCTACTGCGCGTTCGCAGACCGTGGAAACCCTGCTGTCGGATCTCGGATTCTTGCGCGCCGACGCCTTCGTCGACGAACCGACCGCGGAGCAGTTGGCGTCCTTCGAGACGCCCGTACTTCGGGTCGAGGTGGCGCAGGGATCCGAGGCGCCGCCGCTGATCTTCGAGATCGGTGCGCCCGGGTCCGAAGGGCGCCGGCTCGCGCGGGGGCCGAGTGGTGTCATCGTCGAGATCGCCGAGGCGACCTATCAAGATCTTCCGCGGGATCTGACCGCCTTCCGCTTCCGCGAACTCGCCCACTTCCTTCCGAGCGAAGCCGAGCGCTTCTCGATCTCGTTTGCTGACGGCCTCGTGGTCACCGCCGAGCGAACCGCCTCCTCGGAATGGAGCTTCCCCGGCCCGGCCTTGGCGCCGGGTGCCGCGAACCCGATGTTGTCCGCACTATCGCGACTCGAAGCGAGCGAGATCGCGGCGGAAACGATGGGCGAAGACGAACGCGCGGGCCTTGGCCTCGAACCACCAAAGGCCCGGATCGTGGTCTTCGGAGCCGAAGCCGAGGCGACGCTCGCTGACGTCTCGTTTGGCGTCGCGCGCGGGGACGGCGCGCTGGCGGCTCGCCGCGGCGACGGCGAGATCGTCTACTGGCTCGAAGCGGTAGCCGCCGATCAGATACCCGTGAGCGCGGAGGGCTTCGAGGCTTCGTTCCGGGCAAGCGAGGGGTCTGCCCCAGAAGTGGATGTCACTCCGTAAAGAGTCGGGTGCGGGCGAGTTCGAGGCGCTGGCGCAAAGTGACGACGAGGCTGCGCGCCAGGCCGAGGTGGGCGCGCTCGCCGCGACCGCCTTCGACCCAGAAATCGACCTGGCCCTTCGTTGCCGTGACGCCGATGACGAAGCCCTCGATGGTTTCGTAGTCGGCCTCGCTCACCAGGTTGGCGCGGGCGTCGCTTGCGACCTCTTCGAGCAGGAAGATCCCCTTCAGCAGGCCCTCGATCTCGTGGACGTCCATATAGTGCCGTCCCTGCGCCCTGCTCAGGGACGAGGTCTCGAGGTCGATACGGATCCCGAGGCTGCGTTGGTCTTCCTCGCCGGGTTCGAAGGCGCCGATCGCGTGGATCAACAATCGGCCGCCGTCCGCGAGCGGGATCGGATCGAGTCGGCTGAGCCGGGTGACGACGACGCGGCTCGGCGTCTCGATCAGGGTGCGGATCGTCGCGTCGGTGGGGACAGGCGGCGCGACGACCGCGGTCTGACCGTGCGCGGCTGTCGCCAGCGCCACCCATGAGGCCGCGAGCGCAGAGACCGCGAAACGGCTCAAAGCTCCGAGCCCTCGAGGATCTCGAGCATCGCGGCGTGAAGCGTTCCGTTGCTCGCGACCACGTGTCGTCCTGTCCAATGTTCGTTCCCTCCCCGAGCGTCACTGGTACGTCCGCCCGCTTCGTCGACGATCAAGCAGCCTGCGGCGACGTCCCAGGGCGATAGCTTGAGCTCCCAGTATCCATCGAGCCTGCCGGCCGCTACATAACAAAGGTCGAGGGCGGCACTGCCATCTCGACGAATCGCACGGGCCGCCTTCAGGAAGTCGATGAACTGCTCGACGTTGTCCTGGTCGCTCTTGCGACGATCGTAGGCGAAGCCCGTGGCCATCAAGCCTTTCGAGAAGTCGTCCTCCTGCGAAACGTGGATGGGGGCGCCGTTGAGCTGTGCGCCCTGGCCGGCGCTCGCGCTGAAGAGCTCGTCGAGCAGCGGGTCGTAGACCACGGCTACCGCTGGCTCTCTCTTCTCCTCGATGCCGATGGAGACGCAGAAGCGTGGGTACGCGTGTGCGTAGTTGGTCGTGCCGTCCAGCGGGTCGATGATCCAACGCCAGGTCGCGTCGGCGCGGTCGGTACCGCCGCCCTCTTCGGCGAGGATGGCGTCCTCGGGGCGGAGGCGCTCGATCTCGGCCACGATCAACGCTTCGCACGCCTTGTCGACTTCCGTTACGAGATCCACCGCCGCGCTCTTGGTCTCGATCCGCAGCTTCGTGCCATAACGTTCGCGCTGGATCGCGCCGGCTTCCCGGGCGAGGCGAATGGCCAGTGCGAGGACATCGTCGCGCTCGTTCATGCGGGCACCTCTGCGAGCCGGAAGAGCGTGCGTGCGTTCCGGCTGGTGATTCGGGCGACCTCGTCCACGGGTCGCCCCTGCGTCTCGGCAAGGGCTTCGCCGACCAGGGAGACCCGAGCGGGTTCGTTGCGTTGTCCCCGGTGGCCCTGGGGCGCCAGCAGCGGGGCGTCGGTTTCGACGAGCAGGCGCTCGATCGGGAGCGCGGCTGCCACGGCGCGCAGGCCGCGATCGTTCTTGAAAGTGAGGATTCCCGAGAAGGAGACTTCGAGGCCCAGGTCGAGGGCCCGCCGCGCGAACGGCTCGTCGTGGGTGTAACAGTGAAGGACGCCCGTCACCTGACCCCCACCTTCCTGCTGCCAGATGTCGAGCAGCTCTTCATAGCCGCTGGCTTCGCGGTCGCGCACATGAATCGTGACGGGCAGATCCAGCTCGCGGGCCAGCGCGACCTGCCAGGCGAAGACATTGCGTTGGATCTGGCGGGGAGACTGCTCGTACCAGTAGTCGAGGCCGCACTCGCCCACCGCGACGACGCGAGGGTGTGCGAGCCACGAGCGAATCTGCAACTTCCCGTCGTCGTCGAGCTGGTCGGCTTCGTGGGGATGGGCACCCACTGTGGCAAAGATCCGCGGGTCGGACGCTGCGAGCGCTACAGCACGCGCGTTCTGCGCGATTCCGTAGCCGGAGCCGATGGCGATCATGCACTCGACGCCGTCCGCGCTGGCGGCGTCGAGCACCGTGGCCCGATCCTCGGCGAACTCGTCGGCGGTGACATGGCAATGCGAATCGATCCACATCCGCTCGTCGCCTATTCGTCGGCCACGAGTTCGAGGCGCGGAAAGAGGGCGTCGCCCTTGGTGGTGGCCGTGCCGGCTTCGAGGGTATCCCACGCGGCCGCGTCGGCGGGCAACCGGGCCTGTTCGGCGAGCCCGGCGATCCCCAGACGTTCGAGCATCGTCGCCGCGGCATCGGGTACGAACGGGGCCAGCAACAAGGCGATCGAGCGCAGCGCCTGGCAGCAGGTGTAGAGCGTGGTCCGCACCTCTTCGGCGCGCTCGGGGTCCTTCACGGCCTTCCAGGGCTCGCGCAGGTCCACGTACTTGTTGGTTGCGTCCACCAGACGGAACAGGGCTTCGAGGGCCTGGCTCGATTCGTAGGCGCGAACGTGACGATCGACTTCGGCCGCCGCGGTCGCGGCGGCCGTGCGCACCGCCGCCTCCGGTTCGCCCATCTCCCCAGGCTCCGGCACCACCCCTTCGCAATAGCGCTCGGTCATGTTCAGCGTGCGAGAGAGCAGATTGCCGAGGGCATTCGAGAGGTGGGCGTTGACCCGCTCCACCATGACGGCTTCGGAGAAACTCCCATCGAGTCCGAACGACATCTCGCGCAGCATGAAATAGCGGAACGTCTCGAATCCATAGCGTTCGGCGATGCGTAGCGGGTCGATCAGGTTGCCCAGGCTCTTGGAGACCTTTCGGTCCGCGATCTGCCAGTGCCCGTGCACATGGAGGGCCTTCGGCAGCGGCAGGCCGGCGCCATGGAGGATCGTCGGCCAGTACACGCCATGCGGCTTGAGGATGTCCTTGCCGATCAGGTGTTCGCAGGCTTGCCAGCGCTCCTCCCAGCCGGGCTGATCCGGGTAGCCACAGCCGGTCATGTAGTTGATCAGCGCGTCGAACCAGACATAACAAACGTAATCCGGATCGAACGGGAGCTCGATGCCCCAGGAGAGGCGTTCCTTGGGGCGCGAGATGCAGAGGTCGTCGAGGCCGCTGCCCTCGCGGATCATCGCCAGTACTTCGTTTCGGTAACGAGCCGGCTGGATGAAGTCGGGCTGCTTCTCCAGCAGGTCTGCGAGCCAGGCGAAGTGCTCGCTCATCTTGAAGAAGTAGTTGGCCTCCCGGCGCGGATCCGGGGCGGTCTCATGGTCCTTGCAGAGGCCGTCTTCCATGTCGCGCTCGGTCAGGAAGCGTTCGCAGCCCACACAATAGAGGCCTTCGTACTCCCGGAACTCGATCTGTCCTGCATCCCACTGGGCCTGGGCCAGGCGCTGGACCGCGATCTTGTGATCGGGCTCCGTCGTACGGATGAAGCGATCGTAGGAGATTCCGAGCTTGTCCCAGGTGGTTTGCCAGGTCCTCGCGATGCGCGTGGTGTAGGCCTCCGGCGTCTCCCCGTTCTCGGCCGCCGCGGTCTCGGCCTTCTCGCCGTGCTCGTCCATGCCCGTCTGGAAGTAGACGTCCTCGCCGGCCATTCGGTGGTAACGGGCCATCGTGTCGGCCACGACCGTCGAATAGGTATGGCCGATGTGAGGCAGGCCATTCACGTAGTAGATCGGCGTCGTGATTGCCCAGGGCCGGCTCATTGGAGCGCCTCCTGAATGGCGAGCAGCGCCCGTTCGGCAACCATCTGCGGGTTGGCGTTGCGTTGGACCAGGGATTTTCGGCAGCTCTTCAGGGTGGTCCAGGCCGCGAGTCGGCCGTCGACGGGCGCGCCGGCGGCGGCAAGTCCGCAGGTGGTCTCGTGCAACCAGGCGCTCCCGACGCCTAGCAATTCGGCCACCGCGGCCGCGGCGATGGCACGCGGCCCGCGGAACTCTTCGGCCCAATCGAGCAGGTCTGGCGTACTCATGCGTGAGAGGTTCTCCAGATGCGCCACGATCTCCTGGGCTTCATCCGATGCCAGCGGCGAAGTCTCCTGCCCCCGTGCAAAGCGAACACGCTGACAGCGCGAGCGCACGGTGGCGAGCAGGCCGGCGGGCTGCCCGCTGACCAGCACGAGGGTGGTGCGATCCGGCGGTTCCTCGAGGATTCGCAACAGCGCGTTCTGGGCCTCCTGGTTCAGCCACTCGGCGTCGGCAATTACCGCGGCACGACGGCCTCCCTCCATGCTGCGCAATCGGAAGGCCTGTTGGAGGGCGCGGACCTGACCGATCCGGACCCGCGTGTCGCCGCTGCCGCGCTCGATCCAGACGAGGTCTGGGTGGTCGCCGACATGGCGGAACAGCGGGCCACTCTTGCCGGAACCGTCGATCTCCACAGGGTCGCCGGGGGCCGAGCGCCGACAGGCCGCACAGGCCTCGCAGGCGCTGCCGGTGGCAGCGGAGCAGGCGAGGGCACGCACGAACTCGAGCGCGGCATCGCGGGGCTCGTCGCCGGCGCCCGAGAACAGATACGCCGTGTGGATGCGTCCCTGCACCACGCTCTCTCGCAGGCCCTGGCGCGGATCGCCGTTCAGGTCGCTCATGGCGGCGCAGTCTAATGGACCGCGGGTTCCGAAGCGAAATCTCGCTCGAACGCCGTCGGTGTGACGGCGCCCCTCAAGTTTCTCCCAGGGTCGCCGATTCGCAGGCTGGACGGTCGGACAAGGAGGAGAACCGATGGCATTTGGGCGTGGACGAAGTGACGAGTTCGGGATCGAGGAGGGCATGGAGCCCAGCACCCCCACGGCCAGCGCCGCGGGTGGCCTGACGGCATTCATCGATCAAGGCTCCTCTTTCGAAGGAAAGCTGTCCTTCAAGGACACGGTGCGGATCGATGGTCACTTCGCGGGCGAGATCACCAGCGAGAACACCCTCGTGGTGGGCGAGACCGGCGAGATCGAGGCGAACATCATCTCGCAGACGGTGATCGTCAGCGGCGCGATCAACGGTGACGTGAAGGCCGGTCGCAAGGTCGTGATTCACAAGACGGGTACCGTTTCGGGCAACGTGGACTCGCCGAGCATCGTCATCGAGGACGGTGCTGTCCTGAACGGCACGATCACGATGGCCCGTTCCGGTTCCAAGGCGCCGGCTGAAAAGGCCCAGGCTGCCAAGGTGACGCTGAAGGCCGTCGAGACCGACGAGCTGAACAAGCCCAAGTCGGATGGCCCCAAGCAGGGCTAGGTGTCGGAGCCCGCGCCTCTAGCCCGGCTCGAACCACCACTCACGACGCTGCCAGCGCACACAGATGCTGTCGGGCTTCCGGCGGATCTCGAGGCCGGGCTGCTCGATGGTCGCTTCCGGACGGAACATGCGCGGCCGGCTTTCCGACAAGCTGCCGACGGCGGCCCGGTTGGGCTCGACGCGTAGGTGGAGTTCGACCCGGCAGCGCGGGCATTCGACCGCCACGCTGCCCGTCTCGAGGTTTCGTCGCAGCGCCTGATCGAGCCAGGTCGGCGCATCCGCGGCACCCCCACAGCGCGGACAACGCAGGCTCTTGAGCTTCAGCTCGCTCATCGGAACCCACGCTCGTTCATGGATCGAGCCGCTCGACGCGGTCCCCCACCCGCGTGGCGTCGAGGGTCGCGATCCCGACGGTGTCGCCGGCGGACGCGGACGCCACCGCGTGATCGTCCAGCCGAAGGCTCTCGACCTGCTGGGTGAAGTCGGTCGTGGCGCCCCGTACCGCGATCCAGTCCCCGACCCGAAGCTCGCCGGAGAGTTCCAGGATCGCTGCCGACGCGTGCTTGTACGCGTGTCGGATCGCGCCGATCTCGCGCGAGCGCGTGGCCGCGATGCGGAGCGTTCGGGAATTCGACTTTCGAGGGCGGGCAGGCCTGGCCTTCGCGCTGGCTCGCGCCTTGCCCCCGGCCGCCCTGGGCTTCGCCGTCTTCGCGGCGGACTTGCCCAGCTTCGGCTTCCGGGCCGGCGTCGCGCCAGCCGGCTTCTTGGCAACGGGCTTCTTCCGCGTCTTCTTCGCTGCCGCTTTCTTGGTGCGCACCGCCTTCTCCCTGGTGCTGGCCGCTTTCTTGACCGCCTTCTTGCGTGTCGAGGCCGAGCTTGCGGTGGCGCGCTTCGAAGTCTTCTTGGTTCGCGGCGCTGGTTTGGTGCGGCGTGCGGTCATGCGGCTCCCAACTGCGGATGCCCGTCCGCCGAGGAGTCTAGCGGCCCGGCGCCGTCTCCTGGAGCACGGGAACCACGGCCTCGATCTCGGGGATCTCGGCGCGCAAGGCGGGCACCAGCGCATGCTGCAAGGTCGCCGACTGGGCCGGGCAGCTGACGCAGGCCCCCTGGAGCTCGATCCGGACCGTGCCGTCCTCGGTCACCTCGAGTAGCTCGACATTGCCGCCGTCGCGCAAGAATGCGGGGCGCAATCGATCGAGCACGAGTTCGACCCGGCGATGCAGGGCTCGAACCAGGGGAGACGGCATTCTTCTTCATCGTCATTCCTGCAGGCCAGCTTGAAGCCCCGAGCCTGGCGCCGCGCTGCCGGGCGCGCGCTAGTCTCCTTGCGCGATGCAGATCACGGTTCGTCTATTCGGTTCGATTCGCGAGGCCACCGGGGCCAAGGAACTCCCGGTGAGCCTCGATGAGGGGGCGTCCCTGGCGGATCTCCAGGCGCTGTTGGCCGCGGATCATCCGCCGATCGAAGCGATGGCCGGCAAGCTGCGCATCAGCGTCAACATGGAGATCGTGCGCGGGAACCCGTCGCTCGCCGACGGCGACGAGGTCGCCTTCCTGCCGCCGGTGGCCGGCGGCCAGGATGCCCTGTGCACGCTCTCGGACGTTGCCCTCGACGTCGGCGCCGTGGTGAAGCGCGTGATCGGCCCGGACGCAGGTGGCATCGTCACCTTCGTGGGTGCGGTTCGAAACGCCTCGCGTGGCCACGACATCCGGCATCTCGAGTATGAGGCCTATGAGGGCATGGCCGAGCAGGAGATGACCGAGATCTGCGCCGAGGCCGCGGCGAAATGGCCTGGCACCCGCGTCGCGGTGGCACACCGCACGGGACACCTCGAGATCGGCGACCTCGCCGTGGTCGTGGCCGCCGCGGCTCCCCATCGGGGCGAGGCCTTCGACGCCTGCCGCTACACGATCGACACGCTCAAGGAGCGGGTGCCGATCTGGAAGAAGGAAGTCGCCACCGACGGCGAGTACTGGGTCGAGGACACGCCCTAGGTGGCGCGGGACGCACGACCCGAGACCGGCGAATCTGCCAGTGTCGCGCAGCATCACGCGACCGCTCCCGCCAACATTGCCTGCGCCGTGATCACAGTGAGCGACACGCGCACGCTCGAGAACGACAGTGGTGGCGCGCTCCTCGTCGATCTGCTCGAAGGTGCTGGTCATCGCGTCGTCTTCCGTGCGCTCGTGGCCGACGACGTCGAGGCGATTCGCGCCGCGACGCAGGCCGGCTTCGACGCGGAGGGGTGCCGAGCGGTGTTGCTTACCGGCGGGACCGGCATCGCACCGCGCGATGTGACGCCGGAAGCCGTCGGGCCGCTACTCGATCGTGAGCTACCTGGTTTCGGCGAGTTGTTCCGGATGCTCTCCTACGAAGAGATCGGCCCCGCCGCGATGGTCTCCCGCGCCCTTGCCGGACTGCGCGGCGATCAGGCGTTGTTCGCCCTGCCGGGTTCCCGAGGCGCGATCCGAACCGCGCTCGAGAAACTCATCCTGCCGGAGCTCGGCCACCTGGTCGGTGAGAGCGGGAAAGGTCACCCGAACGGCTGAAGACGGCACTCCCAACGTCGGGAGTCCTGTTCTTTGCGCCGAATCCTACTGCTTTGCTTGCCGATCATCTGCGTCTCGTCTGCCGCGCTGGCAGCGTCTGCCGCTGATCTGCACGTCTGGGTGGATTCCGGCGGTGGCACCCATGTCACCGACGCGCCCGAGACGATCGCCGACGCGAACGGCGTCATGATCCTGGGCGATCCCCGGCTCAACGAGCTGTGGGATGGCGGCTCGGTGGGCGATCCCCTGGAGCCCGACGTGGCGGCGACCAGCAGTGCCGTCGACCGTCAGGTCCGTGCTCTTCGGACCGCCATCGCGGACATCGAACGGGGCGAGACGTTGCGCGCAGCGGCCGCCTTGCGCCAGGTCCTGCTCGACGATCCGATGCGCCCGGAAGCCCACTTCTATCTGGGGCTGCTCGAGGATCGCCGCGCGCACTGGGACGAAGCCGAGATCCACTGGCGCGAGTTCCTGGCGCTGGCCGGCGATCGCTTCGCGCCGTGGCGGCACACGGTGCATCGGCGCCTCGCCCAGCTCGACGATGAGCGCGCGCTCTCCAAACTCGACGCAGAGGCGCTCGAACTCGTGGCGCTGCCGCACGCGTCGTTCGAGGTCGAGGCGGATCGCGCACTGCTCGATGCCGGTGGCGCGGTCTTCAGCCAGACCGTGGCTCGCTATCTGAGCGACGTCCGAAATCTGGTCGATCGCGAACTGGGGAGAGGGTCGGCAGATTCGCTAGGCGTGGTTCTGTACGGCCGCGCCAGTTATGCCCGGGCACATGCCCATCGCTTCAGCTTCCAGACCGTGGGTTTCTTCGACGGGCGCGTGCATGTGGTTTCCGGCGCCTACCCGGCCGGAGAGCTGCGCACGCTCCTGGTTCACGAGGTCAGCCACGCGATCTTTCGCGAGCGCACCGGCGGCGATCAGCCCTACTGGCTGAATGAAGGCCTGGCCGAGTGGCTGGAACGCCGCTCCCAGGGCCGCGTGGCGCTGACCCGGACCGAACGCTCCCAGCTCCGCATGGCGATCGAGACGGGGCGCTGGATCGATCTCGAGCGCATTGCGCCGAGCTTCTCGGGCCTGGACGACGACGAGGCACGTCTCGCGTACACGATCTCGACGGCGGCGGCAGATTGGATCGACCGCCACACCCAGGCCGCCGAGCGTGCGGCGCTGCTCGAGCGGATCGGTTCCGGGATGCCGCTCGATGAAGCGCTTCGTCTCTCCCTGGGCCACGGGACCCGTTCGCTCGATGCGGCTCTGCGCGCCGAAGTGCTCGGCGAGTTCGTCACGCCGGCCGACGCGGCGTCGGGCGAACCACCTGCCGCCGCTGCGGGGCCGGCATCCCACCTGGAGCGCTAGAGGGAACCTCTGCGCACACTTCACCACGAGCGTGAGCGGAAAGGGGCGGGCCGGGGATTGCGCGGGGTTCGCTCAGCCTAGGAGTCGTCGCATCCTCGAGACATCGTTCGATTCGCCCCTCGCCCGTTTGCGCGTTCGACCCTGACCCGAGCTACCTAACATCTACGCGAACTACCCCCTCAACAGCCCTTCCGGGACCCAACTCCGCTCGAGAGGAACCGACATCCTCTCCCGAGAGATGGTTCGATCCGCCCAGGAGTGCTCGGATCTGTCCGAAAGTCGCGCAGGGTCGCCTGTGCAGAGCTTTCGTAGGCTAGGCACTGGCTTCGTCGAGGAGGCGTGAGGATTCGAGCAGGACCTCGGTCACCGAGGCGTGGAAGCTGGCTTCGGGCGCGGCTTCTCCCGGCGCGAAGGCGAAGCGTCCGGTCACGGCCTGGGCGATGGCGAGGGCCGCGTCGAGTCCGGCTTCTTTTTCCGAGGCGGCGTGGACCAGCGCACCCGAGACCAACCAGACCTCGCCACTCTGCTCGGCGCTCTCGACGTCGAGGCGTCCGCTCTGGCTGCCCATCTCGAGCATCTGCAGGACCGCGAAGATCGGGATCAAAGCGAGATCGCCTTCCAGGGCCTGGGTCGTGGCTGGCGTTTCGTCACGAAAGGCGACCATGGTCTGATCACCGGCGCCGCCGACGGGTGCTGAGGCGGCCGCTGTCTCGACCAGGCAATAGGTGATCTGGACATCGCCGACCTCGATTCGATCGCCGGACGCCAGATGGCGGCTGCCCTCGAACGGTTCTCCGTTCACGCGGGTGCCGTTGGTGCTGCCGAGGTCTTCCACCGATACGCCTGCATCCGAACAACGAACGACCGCGTGGCGTCGAGAAGCCTTCGCCGACCCGATCAGGATCGCGCAGTCGGGGTGTCGGCCGATCACGACCTCCTTGTCCGATTCCAACCGGAGCGGGGCCTGAGGCGGTGCAAACAACATCGAGGTGGCGCTACCCATGCCTCGTTGGGTCGGCAGGTCCGGCCTTCGGCTTGAATCTGCCGAGGCGGGATCGCTAGTGCGGCTCGGCGGGAATCACCTCCACCGACAGGCCCACCTTCCAACCCCAGCGTGCGATGGTGCCCGCCGGCACCTCGAGGACCGCGTCGGCGGGTTCCCTCGGGCGGAGCAGCGTCCCCGCGCCGCCCTTCGGCGAAACGTTCTCGGTCAGCGCCACGATGCTGCCGCGGCGTACCCAGACGAAGTCGAGCGGGAAATGCATGTTGCGCATCCAGAAGGCGAGCTTGGCAGGCCGCGGATACGGGAACCACATGCCGTGTCCCTCGGGCAGTGTGTGCCGATCCGAGAGCCCCTGGGATTTTTGCGCCGAGGTCTCCGCGACTTCCACCGCGATCCGCTGGATCCCGATCTGGATCTGTGCCCGGGGCAGGACGCCGAGTTCGGCCGCGCCAGCCGCGCTGCCCCCCTCGTTCGGGCAGGCCAGCAGGAGGACCATCGCGAGGCACAACGATACGAGCGAGGGAGCGAGCTTCATCGGATCGTGAACCCCGACCGTGCTTCCGACTGCGCCACTCGCGTCTCCACGCGCTCGACGCGCGCCCACGACGGGCCGCGGTGGCACCAATCGACCGCCTCGGCCACGCGAGCCGGGGGCCCTTCGAAGCGGGCTTCGACAGCCCCGTCCGCGCGATTCCGCACCCAACCGGCGAGCTCGAGGCGCCGGGCTTCGGCCTCGGTCGAGGCTCGGAAGCCGACGCCCTGGACCCGTCCGTGGACCACCACGTGGATGCAGGCAAGTTCCGGTTGATCGCCCATCACGACGGCTAGAATGACCCAATCGAGCGCTGCCGGGGAGGGCAGGGAACCGTTGGACAATCGGAAGACCGCGCTCGAGGCTCGCTCCGGGTGCGACCCCGGGCCCGCGCCGGGCGCACGCGGCGACGCTGCGTCACCGGGCAGGCGCAGCTTTTCGGATCTCGTGTCCTTCGCCACGGCGCGCACGCTCTACAACGTGATCGACGCGCGCTGGCCGGAGCATGGCGACTCCGACCGAATCCCGGTCATCGAGCAGGCGCTGCGCCATGCCGGTCCGAAGGCGGCATGCGGGCTCTGGTTCGCGACGCGTGTCCTCGATTACGAGCCGCTCCTGTGGGGTCCCGTTCGGCGTCGTTTCTGGCGGCTGCCACGCGCGCAACGTCTCGAAGCGACGCGACGCTGGGAGCGAAGCCATCTGCGCTTTCGGCGCGCGAGCTTCGCGTGGCTCGCGGCCTGCATCGAGGCTCAGTCGTTTCCCGGCGCGTAGAACTCGAAGTCCACCACCTTCTCGCTCAGGTACTCGCGTAGATCGCTGATCAGTTTCTTTTCGAGTTGACGGATGCGCTCGCGGGTGAGGTCCATCTCCTCGCCCAACTCACGGAGTGTCAGTTGATCCTCGGCAAGCACGCGGGCTTCGAGAATTCGCTGCTCCCGGGGTTCCAGCGTTTCCTGGAAATCTGACACATAACGAAGGAAGGTCTGGCGCAGGTCTTCGTCGCCGACGGCTTGCTCTACGCTCGGCTGCGGCGCGGCGATGAAGTCGCCGTAGGTCGCGCTGCCCTCCTCGTTTCCCAGGGGCGCGTCCATGCTGACGTCGCTCTGGCCGAGGCGGGTCTCCATCTCGATGACGTCGGATTCGTCTACGTCGAGGCGCTCGGCAATCAGCGCGGGCTCGGGGCTGAAGCCCTGACGTTCGAGCTCGCGCTTCTCCTTGTTGAGCCGGAAGAAGAGCTTCCGCTGCGCGCGCCCCTGGCCGAGCTTCACCAGTCGGATGTTGTCGATCAGGTACTTGAGGATGTAGGCACGGATCCAGTAGGCGGCGTAGGAGGAGAGCCGCGTGCCCTGGTAGGGGTCGAAGCGCTGCACGGCCTCGAGCAGGCCGACGTTGCCTTCCTGGATCAGGTCGAGGGTATTGGTCCAGGCGCGCTTGTACTCCATCGCGATCTTCACGACCAGACGCAGGTTCGAGAGCACCAGCTGGCGACCCGCTTCGCGGTCGCCCTTTTCGATCCAGCGCACGGCGAGTTCGTGCTCTTCCTCGCGCGAGATCGGATCGTGATGCCGCAACTGCGACATGTAGGCGTTGAGCGCCGTCGGAGCCTCGACGCCGCGCTCACCGCTACGGACCGCCGGAAGCGTTTCGATCACTTCCGGGATCACGGTCTCTTCCGGGTCGGGTCGCTCGGGACTCACAGGTGAAAGCTAGCGCGCGGTGTCCAAACAAAGTGTCCAAACAAAAGCGGGATCGGGGAAGGCCCCGACCCCGCCATCGAGATCGATCGGATCCGACGAGGACGCCGAAGCTACTTCTTGAGCGTACGCACGAAGGCGACGACGTTGGCAATGTCGGCGTCGGAGAGATGGCCCCACGGCGCCATCGAGGGATTGCCGCCGAATGCGGCAGCGCCCTTGGAGATGATGAGCGCCAGGTCGGCGTCTTCACCGGGGGTCCCGTTGCCATCGGCGTCGTAGGCGAAATCGCCGATGCTGAAGTCGCGCGGCGGCGGGGTGAGGGCGGCACCGGCCGGGCCGTCTCCCTTGCCCGTCATTCCGTGGCAGGTCCAGCAGAGCTGCTCGAAGGTGGTCTTACCGGCGGCGGCGTCGGCAAATGCCGGTGCCGAGAATGCGAGTGCGGCCAGCAGTGTGGCGAGCGCGATCAGGGTGCGATTCATGAGTCAGGTTCTCCTTGGGTGGGTGCCGTGGCGATGGACCTTCGGCCCTGCCGGCGAGGGGCATCCGCTGCCCCTCGGCGTGAATTCGACGCGCAGGGTACGGATTTATTCGAGCCCGTCAAAAAAACCCTGCAAGCCGGATCCACGAATCATGTGTGATCGTGACCCCGAGTCAGACTCGCCGATTCGGTCAGAACTTCCCGTTGCGCAGCCATTCGAGCAGAGAGCGCACGCCAAAGCCGGTGGCGCCGGCGACATGGGTGGATGTGCCCCGTTCCGTGTCCGCCACGCCGGCGATATCGAGGTGTGCCCAGGGAATGTCGTCGCTCACGAAGTGGCCGAGAAAGGCCGCCGCGCTCGTGGTTCCGGCCTCGCGGCCGCCGGTCTGACGCAGATCGGCGATCTTGCTGCGCATATGGTCGCGATGCACTTCCCAGAGCGGCAGCGGCCAATAGCGCTCTCCGGTCGCCTCGCCAGCGGCCACGATCGCCTTCGAGAGGGCTTCGTTGTTGCCGAGCACGGCGGCGGCCCAGCCGCCGAGCGCCATGATCACCGCGCCGGTCAGGGTCGCGAGGTCGATGATGGCGGCGGGCGCGTAGTTCTTCTGGGCGTAGTCGAGACAATCTGCCAGGACCAGGCGGCCCTCGGCATCGGTGTTGGTGATCTCGATGGTCTTGCCCGAGGCGCTCGTGAGCACGTCGTCCACCCGGTAGGCGGTGCCGCTCGGCATGTTCTCGACGGCGCCGACGATTCCGACCACGTGGTGCGGCACCTTGAGCAATGCGGCTGCGCGCATGGCGCCCACCACGGTCGCACCGCCGGACATGTCGTGCTTCATCTTGGTCATGCTCGCCGAGGGTTTCAGCGACAGGCCGCCGGAATCGAAACAGACGCCCTTGCCGACCAGGCAGATCGTCTTGCGCTTGCGGGTGCCCTTGGTGGCTCGCTTCGGCGGCGCGTTGTGCTCCATCACGATCAGCCGGGCCGGATTCACCGAGCCCTGGCCAACGGCCAGCATCGCGCCCATGCCCAGTTTCTCGAGTTCCTTGGGCTCGAGGATGCGAACCTTCAGACCGACGTCCTGGGACATGTCCTTGGCCGCTTTCGCGAGCGCCACCGGCGGCAGGATGTTGGGCGGTTCGTTGGAGAGATCACGCGCCAGGTTCTGCGACTCGGCGAGGATGACGCCGACCTTCGCACCACCACGCGCATTCCGGGCATCGGCTCCCTTCTCGAACAACAGGGCGGTCTTGATCTCGCCTTGGGCCTTCTTCTTGCTCGCGTCCTTCTCGTCGGATGTCTGGTGACGGTCGAAACGGTAGGCACCGAGCACGACACCCTCGGCCAGGGCCTGGCCCGCCGCGGCAGCGCGAACCCGACGGCCGGCCGGCGAAAGGATGGCAAGGGCGTTTGCCTTGTGTCGTCGTGCGGCGCGAAGGGCGGAGCCCGCGGCGGCGCGTAGTGCGGTGGCGTCGAGAGCCTTCTCGTCACCGAGGCCGAGCAGCAGGATGCGCGTTGCGGCGATGCCCTCGTCCGGTCTCACCAGCACGACCTGGTCCTTGGAACCGTCGAAGTCGCCGGCAGCCACGACCTGCTGGATGCGGCCGCCCGAGGCCTTGTCGAGGGCCGTGATCCGGGCAGGTAGGCGCTTGTTCTCAGCGAGCTTTGCCAGCGGGATGGCGAGCACTCCGGCCTTGGCTTCGAGGGCGGACCTGGTTTCGACGGTGACGGACATCACGGCTCCTTCGGGGTGGACATGCGATCGACGAGCGAACAGAAAACTCGGTAGGCCAGCGCTTTCGGTCGATCAGGCTGCCGACCCAAGTTGCCCGGGGTAGGGCCCTCTCCTAGAATCGCCCCCGCCCTGGAACCACCGAATTTGAAAGGTGAATCAGGTAATGCCGAGACGGTCATGGGGGGCAGTCTCGTGAGCCTCGACTTATTCCAGCTCGTGTGGGAAGCGTCGTTGCTCGTGCAACTCGTCATCCTGCTCCTTGTCGCAGCTTCCGTCATTTCGTGGGCTGCAATTCTCTTCAAGTGGCGGGAGCTGTCGGGCGCCGAGCAAGATAGCGAGACGTTCCTCGAGGTCTATCACGAAGGTTCGTGGCGAGAGTCACTCGATGCCGCAAAGCGGTTCGAGCGCACGCCCCTGTCTGCGATCTTCCTCGCCGCCCACGCGGAACTGCTGCGTATCGCGAAGTATCGCGGGCCGGGGGGGAACCAGAATCTCGATGCGCGCGAGCAGCGAAACGTGGCGCAGCAGCTGGCCTGGGCCTCGAGCCAGGAGAGTGTCCGGCTCGAGAGTCGCCTCTCATTCCTGGCAACGACCGGGAGTTCGGCGCCATTCGTCGGTCTATTCGGCACCGTGGTCGGCATCATCGATGCGTTCACCTCGATCGGCGAGGCCGGGAGTGCGAGTCTTGCCGTCGTCGCCCCGGGCATCGCCGAGGCGTTGATCGCCACGGCCGTGGGCCTGTTGGCCGCGATCCCGGCCAGCATCTTCTACAACGTCTTCGTGGCCCACTTGCGAGAACTCCAGGGCGCCATCGACTTGTTCTCCGCAGAGGTCCGGGACGACGCGGTGTTCGCACTGGCGGATCGCTCGCCGTCGCCCGGACTCGAGGCCTAACGATGGCTGGCCCGGGACTCGGGCGAGAGCATCGGCCGCTGGCCGAGATCAACGTCACCCCGTTCGTGGACGTGATGCTGGTGCTGTTGATCATCTTCATGGTCACGGCGCCGCTGATGCAGCAGGGGATCGACGTCGATCTGCCCGAAACCACCACGACGGCGATCCGCCTCGAATCGGAGCCCCTGGTCGTGACGGTGAAGAAGGACGGCACTCCTTTCGTCGCAAACCAGGCAGTGGAAATGAGCGAACTCACGGAGAAGCTCAAAGCGATCCTCGATAATCGGGGCGACGAGAACGTGTTCCTCAGGGCTGACGAGAACGCACCCTACGGCGCGGTGGCCAAGGTGATGGCGGCCATCCAGAACGCGGGCGCGCCCGGCATCGGGATCATCACGGATCCGGAATAACACCGGGAACCGCCCCGGCGGGGCAGGGTTCCGATGCGCGGTAGAGGATTCGATCGCGAAGCAAGCAGCACAGGAGTCAAGCGGTGATCGGGGCGATGGAGGAGACACACGCGAGCGGGTTCGGGCGCATGTTGCTGGCCTCGTTCGGCCTGCACCTCGCGGCCGGCGCCTTTCTGGCGTCCGGTTCCTGGTTCGCCCCGAAGCCCTACTTCCCGGGCGAGCGCATCATCGAAGTGAAGATGGTGTCGCTGGCGCCCGAGACACCGAAGGCCGCTCCGAGACCAGCTCCGCCCAAGCCGCCGCCGCCTCCGCCGCCGGAAGAGAAGGTCTTGATCCCGGAGCAGGCACGCCCGATCCAGGAGAAGAAGCGCGAGCCCAAGCCCGAACCGCCGCCGCGGGAGCCGCCGCCGCAACAGGAAGTGGAACCGGAATATGATCTTGGTAGCGCCCTGGATGCACTCCGCGATGAAATGGGCGAACCCGAACCCGAGGCCGACGCCGAACCGGTGGATGGCGAACCCGCGGTCGCGGCGACCGGTGCCAACCGGGTCGCGGATCGCGAACTGGTGCGTTGGGTTTCCCAGGTCAAGCGCCGAGTTCGCGGCGCCTGGGTGCTGGCTCCCGGCTTCCAGGGCCAGCCACTCTACACGGAGGTCGAGGTCCGCCTCTCGGCCCGCGGCCAGGTGACCGACGTCGAAGTGACCCGCCGCTCCGGCAACCCCTGGTACGACGAGAGCGTCGTGCGCGCGCTTCAGAGCGCCAGCCCACTCCCGGCACCGCCGGAGGCGGGCACCTGGCCCTTCTCGTTCAGTCCGGAGGACGCACGTTGAGTTCACGCGTGGAAGTCATCGCGCTCGCGTCCAGTCTTGTGGTCGCGGTCGTCTTGCTGTCGGCTCCTCCGGCCAGCGGCCAGGGACGTCCGACGATCTCGATCGCGGGTGCGGAAGGCCAGGACTACAAGGCCGCCGTTCAGCGCTTCGTCGCCGACCCTGGCGCGCAGCAATCGGCGGCCGAGATTCACGTGGCGCTGCGCGAGGCGCTCGAGTTCTCGAGCCTGTTTGCCATCGTCGACGAGAAGGCCTTCCTCGAACCGATCCGCTCGCCGGAACTCGAACGCGCCCGCACGCCACGCTGCCCGAATTGGAACCAGATCGGGGCCGACGTTCTGGTCCAGGGCCAGGTCTCCACCACTGCCGAGGGCATTCGCGCGGAGTTCCGACTCTGGGACGTGAACACCTGCAAGGCGCTGATCCGAGGCAAACGTTTCACCGGCCGCCCCAAGCATGCGGGCCGCCTCGGCAAGGTGATCGCCGACGAGATCGTGGCCGCTTTGACCGGGCGGCCCGGCGTCGCCGATACCGAGATCGCCTACATCTCTGATCGCAGCGGCCATCGGGAAGTGTGGGTGATGGACGCAGACGGTGACGGCTCGCGCGCCGCCACCAGTAACAAGTCGATCAGCTCGTTCCCCAACTGGTCGCCGAAGGGCGATTCCGTGGTCTACACGAGCTACCGCTATCGCAACCGGCCCTGGCTGTTCGTGGTCTCGCGGGGAGCGCGTTCGCCCGGCCGCATCATGCGTTCGCTCGCCCTCGATCACCGCATGTATCGCGGCGTCTACAGTCCGTCCGGGGATCAGCTCGCCCTCGTCATGAGCGTCGACGGTGCGACCGAGATCCACCTGGCGAACAGCGACGGGAAGAAACTGCGCAACCTGACGCGCAACCGCGGTATCGATGTCTCGCCGGCCTGGTCGCCAGACGGCGAGCGGTTGGCCTTCGTGTCGGATCGCAGCGGCTCGCCCCAGCTCTTCGTCATGTCCGCCGATGGCAGCAGCGTCCGCCGCTTGACCTTCGATGGGACCTACAACACGAACCCGGCCTGGTCGCCGGACGGTCGCTGGATCGCCTACGAGACGCGCGTGAAGAGTCAATTCGACCTCTGGCTGATCGATCCGAGCGGCCGTTCGAACAAACCGCTCGTGACCCACCGGCGTAGCGATGAGCATCCGAGCTGGTCGCCGGATGGCAGCAAGCTCGCATTCACGTCGACGCGGCGCGGACGAGCCGATATCTACGTGATCGATGTGGACGGGAGCAACCTCCGGAGGTTGACCAGCGAGGGCGAGAACACCGCCGCCGACTGGGGCCCGTATCGCAGGTAGGGGATCGGGCGGGTCGTCGGACCGATCGCCCAGATTGAGGGGGAGCGTCGATGAAGAGAATCCAGCTGGCGCCGATGGCGCGGGGAATCGCGGTGGCCTTGGTCACCGTGGTCTTGTCCGGCTGCATCAGCATGGCGGAGTTCCGCAAGCTCGAATACGAGGTCAACAAGCTCAAGATCGGGACCCAGGGGACCACCTCGGCGGGCGAAGGCGTCGCGGATGTTCGCTCAGAAGTCGAAGCGCTCCGCGAAGAGCTCGCGGCGTTGGAAGGGCGTCTCGAGGTCGCCGAGCACGCCACCAAGCAGGCGCGCGAAGAGGCCCAGGCGGCTCGGCTCGCGGCCAGCCGTGCCGGTGAGACAGCGGGTCCGATCCAGGCGGGGGAGGTCGAGGAGCCGGAGGAGGCGTCTGGACCGCCCCCGGGAGCGTCGTCGGAGGAACTTTCCGCCTATCGGCTCGCCTATGACGCCTGGCGCACCGACGACAACGATAATTGCATTGACCAGTTCTCTGCCTTTCTGCAATCTTTCCCGGCTTCGCTTTACGCCGACGATGCCTCCTATTGGCTCGCCGACTGTCATTTCAAGAACGGGGACTACAAGAACGCAATCCTGCGCTTCGACGACGTCGCGAGCCGCCATCCCGACAGCGATAAAGCGCCCGAGGCGCTCTACCGACAGGGGGAAGCGTTGCTTCAGCTGGGGCCGGGCTTCAACAAGGCGGCCCAGCAAGCATTCCAGAAAATCGTGACCGACTACCCGGATTCCCGCCGGGCGAAGCCTGCTGCAGACCAGCTCGAGCTACTTGGCGCGAGCGGATGATTCGATGAGAAGGGTGAGAGCTTGAGAAAGCGCGAGATTGAGAAGTTCCGAAAGATCCTGTCGCGGCAACGCACGGAATTGGACAAGCATGCAAAGAGCGCCGTGGCTGGCGAGATCCATCTGGATCCGGATGATTTTCCGGACGAGATCGATTCGGCCTCGTCCGAGATGAGCCTGGCGTTCCAGGGTCGGTTGCGCGAGCGAGAGCGTGGTCTTCTCACCAAGGTGGAAGACGCGCTCAAGAAGCTCGAGGATGGCATCTACGGCGAATGCGAGAACTGTGGCGAAGATATCGGCATCAAGCGCCTGGAAGCGCGGCCGGTCGCCGAGCTCTGCATCGAGTGCAAGAGCGAGCAGGAGCAGCTCGAGCGCAACAACGGGTGAGAGCCTGCCGCCATGTCTGACGCTGCGCTTCCGAAGTGGGTGTTGGGCATCGAGAGTTCGTGCGACGAGATGGCGGCTGCCGTCGTCGAGGACGGGCTGCGTGTCCGGTCGAGTACCGTGCACGGGCAGCTCGACGTGCACCGGCCCTATGGCGGTGTGGTCCCGGAACTAGCATCGAGGGACCACGCGCGCACCGTGTCGCAGGTGGCCGAGTCCGCGCTCCGCGCGGCCGGACTCACGCCCGAAGAGCTCGACGGCATCGCGGTGACGGCGGGCCCGGGGTTGCTCGGTTCGTTGTTGGTGGGGCTCTCGTTCGCCAAGGCGCTCGCCTGGCGATTCGATCTGCCCATCGTCGGCGTCCACCACCTGGCAGGTCATCTCGCCGCCGCCGAGATCGCCGAGCCAGAGCTGCGACGTCCGTACCTGGGCCTCGTCGTCTCGGGCGGGCACACGGCGCTCTATCGCATCGCCGAAGACGAAGCGCCCCAGGTCCTCGGCGAGACCCGGGATGACGCCGTCGGCGAGGCGTTCGACAAGGTCGCGAAGTTGTTGGGCCTGCCGTACCCGGGTGGCCCATCGATTTCCGAAGCCGCGCTCACGGGCGACGAGGCGGCCTACGCCTTCCCGCGTCCAATGCAGGACCGACCGGGTTTCGATTTCTCCTACAGCGGACTCAAGACCGCGGTGGCGTTGGCGGTGGATGCAGCAAAGCCCATCGACGCGCGCTCCCGGGCGGACCTTGCGGCCTCGTTCCAGGCCGCGGCCACCGACATCCTGGTGACGAAGGCGCTGCGAGCCGCCCGCGAGCACGGACTCGATCAGCTGGCCGTGGTCGGCGGCGTGGCCGCGAATAGCCGCTTGCGTTCCGAAATGGAACGGCACGCCAGTGCCGACGGGATTCGCGCCTTCTTCCCGCCTCTCGAACTCTGTACCGACAACGCGGCGATGGTGGCCGCGGCCGGGGCGAAGCTGCTGGCCGAGGGCGAATGCCACGGGCTCGAACTCGCCGCCTTCTCGCGGGTGCCGTTGGCCGATGCACCCTGGGCGCGCCGGTGAACGTGGCGGAAGCCCGGGCCTTCCTCGATCGCCACGGGCTCGCACCGTCGCGCGAGCGGGGCCAGAACTTCCTTCACGACGCAGCCCAGGCGCAGAAACTCGTGCGGGCGGCCGGCGTCGGTCCCCGGGATGCCGTGCTCGAGATCGGAACCGGACTCGGAATCCTGACCCTGGCGCTGGCGGATCGAGCGCAACGGGTGCGCAGCGTCGAGATCGATGGCGGTCTGGTCCGTGGCTTGACCGAGGAGCGTATCCTGCCCGCGGAGGTCGAACTGGTCCACGGCGACGCGCTCGAGCTCGATCTGCCGGCCCAGATCGCCGAGCTCGCAGAGGGCGGCGCGCCGGTGCGCGTGGTCGCGAACCTGCCGTACTCGGTGGCGACGCCGCTGCTGCGAAGACTCCTGGATGTTGCGGCCGGTCTCGCCGGAATCGGCGTCATGGTCCAGCGTGAGGTCGCCGCGCGCATGCGGGCCGTACCGAGCACCAAGGATTACGGCTCGCTCTCGGTCATCCACCAATGGGTCGTCGAAGTGGGTGGCAGCCTCGACCTGCACGGTCGTTGCTTCTATCCGGTCCCCCGGGTCGTATCGAGCTTCATCACGCTCACGCCGCGGGCCGAGCCGCTGGTCGAGCCGGCGGCGTTGGCCCGCATGGAGCGGATCGTGCGCGCCGGTTTTGCGCATCGTCGCAAGACCCTGGTGAACTCCTTGAAAGGGGCGGCTAACCTCGACCCTGCGCACGTGAACTCGGTTCTTCTCGGCCTCGAGATCGATCCGCGGACGCGTGCGGAGAGTCTTTCTCCCGAGGCTTGGCAAAAGATCGGTGCCCGTCTGACCGATGAATCAGCCGATCACTAGGGAAGCCCATGGGACAGGATCCGCGCCGCGACTTTTCGGTTCCGATACCGGTCGAGTTCAGTCTCGACGGCGCCGAGGCCACCAGCGAGTACGCCGTCAACATGTCCCCGCGCGGGATGTGTCTGCATATGCGCGAACCGGTGAGTGTCGGGACCCAGATCACGGTGACTTTCGAGTTGCCGCCCGAGGGGCTGCGGGTCGAGGCCAGCGGCAAGGTCGTCTGGTGCAGCCATGAGGGCGAAATCGGCCTTCCCGGTCGCTTCTTCGAGGTCGGGGTCCATCTCGACAGCCTCGATGATGAGCTGAGCGAGAAGCTGCGCTATTTCGCCTCGCAGCCCGTTCTGCGGCGTCGCTGATCCGACGTGGACGCCTCAGGCCTGCTCGATCTCCTGGCCGAGCTCGCGAGCGAGGCCGGTTTCCGGGTCCAGGTCCTCACCGCTGGGGCCACGGCGGAGAGCGAGTTTCCGCCCAGTAGCGGGCACTGCCGGGTGCAAGGGGAGGTGCGGGTCATCCTCGCCGCCCAGGACCCCCTGGAGGACCGCATCGAGGCCCTGGCGGACGCGCTGCGCAGCCACGCCGGCCCGCTGCTCGAAAGCCGCTACCTGGCGCCGGCCGTGCGCGAACGCATCGAATCGAGCCGCCGCTAGCGCGGCATGGGGCGGGCCCCGTGGGGCAAATTCTCCCAACTGATTCGTTGACAGCCTTTCGCAGCGGGGTCTAGGATCGTCCTCGAGTTGAGAGGAACCGCAAGTCGCGGTCCTCATCGAACCTCACCAACCCCCCCGACGGGCCGCGCCCGTTCGATAGAGGACGAAGCCAAACCTACCCAGCTTCGCACGCTTGCATCCCTCGGGAGCGAGACGGAAGGGTGGAACGGCCGAGTCAAGGTATCCGAGAGACCGCTACACCGAAGGGTGTGACTCGGAGTCCGCGACGCGACCGCACCACCGGAAGCATCCGGCAGGGACGTCTTTTGTCGACGGATTCAGTCAGCACGGGGGTCGGAGGATCCCGCATGTCCACCGTGACCCAATCCGCGCGCAGAGAGCACCGCGTGACCGCGCGTTCGCTGCAGCGACGCAAGGGGAAGGCAGAAGCCTTCTCCATGCTGACCGCCTACGACCATACCTTCAGTCGCATCTTCGACGAGGCCGGCATCGACGTGCTGCTCATCGGAGACTCCGTCGGCAACACCGTCCAGGGGGAGGAATCGACCCTTCCGGTGACGCTCGACGAGATGGTCTACCACTGCCGCATGGTCGCCCGAGGCGCGCGGCGCGCCCTCGTGGTGGGCGACATGCCCTTCGGCTCCTACCAGGTCTCGCCCGAGGAAGCCGTCCGCAACGCGATCCGTCTGGTGAAGGACGGCGGCGTTGCTGCGGTGAAGCTCGAGGGCGGCGAACACATGCAGGAGACCATCTCCCGCATCGTGCGCGCCGAGATTCCCGTGATGGGACACGTCGGCCTGACACCACAGGCGATCCACCGCATGGGTGGCTACCGCGTGCAGGGGCGCGGCGATGCCGCGCGTGAGCAGGTGATCGCGGATGCCGTCGCCGTCGAGGCGGCCGGGGCCTTCGCCGTCGTCCTCGAGGGTGTGCCGGCGGATCTCGCCCGGGAGATCACCGAACGGCTGGCGATTCCGACCATCGGAATCGGCGCCGGGGTGGAGTGCGACGGACAGGTCCTGGTGTTGCACGATCTGCTCGGCTTGACCGACTGGACGCCCTCGTTCGCGAAGACCTACGCGAACCTGGGAGCCCTGGCTTCCCAGGCCGCCCGCGCCTACGCCGACGACGTGGCCCAGCGGAAGTTCCCCGCAGACGAGCACTCCTACTCCTAGGCCCATGGACATCCTGCGAACCACACGTGCATTGCAGTCGCGCGCGGACGCCGTCCGTGCCGATGGGCGCCGGATCGGCCTCGTGCCGACGATGGGTGCGCTCCACGAGGGCCATCTCGCCCTCGTGGACGCGGCCCGCGCGCGTGCGGACGACGTGGTCGTTTCGATCTACGTGAACCCGACCCAGTTCAATGCCGGTGCGGATCTCGAAGCCTATCCGCGCACGGTCGAAACCGACCTCGCCGCATGTGAGGCGCGCGGGGTCGATGCCGTCTTCCTGCCCGGCGACGACCAGTTGTATCCCGAGGGTGCCGAGACCTGGGTCGATCTGAGCGAGATCACCCGCCCGCTCGAGGGCGTCTCGCGGCCCGGCCACTTCCGCGGTGTGGCCACCGTGGTGACGAAGTTGTTCATCGCCGCGAAACCTCACGTCGCTTGTTTCGGCGAGAAGGACTACCAACAACTGGCCTTGATCCGGCGCATGGCCACGGACCTCGGTTTCGACATCGACGTGGTCGGTGTGCCGACGGTTCGCGAGCCAGACGGTCTGGCGCTTTCGAGCCGCAACGTCCGGCTCAGCGAAGAGGCGCGGCGCCAGGCTCCGGTCATCGCGCGCGTGCTCGACGCCGCCGAGTCCGCCGTGGCCTCCGGTGAGCGTCGCTGCGAGGCCCTGCTACACGGCGTCCGCACCGAACTGGCCAAGGCCCCGCTCGCCGAGATCGACTACGCGGAGCTTCGAACCGCCGATGCCCTTGCCCCGGTCGACGCCGTGCTCGAAGGGCCGACGCTGCTGGCGTTGGCCGTGAACTTTCCCGCCGAAGCCGGCGGAACCGTCCGATTGATCGACAACCGAGTCCTCGAGACTTCGCAGTCCTGACCGAACCCTCGGCAGGAACCCCAGGAGATCCCCCGTGACCCGCACCATGCTCAAATCAAAGATCCATCGCGCCAGCGTGACCGAGGCCAACCTCGAGTACGAGGGCAGTGTCAGCATCGACACCGACCTGATGGCCGCTGCCGACCTGCTGCCCTACGAGCAGGTCGACATCTGGGACTGCACCAACGGCAACCGCCTCAAGACCTACGTCATTCCCGGCGAACCGGGAAGCGGCGAGATCTGCATCAACGGCGCCGCCGCCCATCTCGTGAAGCCCCACGATCTCGTCATCATCGCGAGCTTCGTGCAGGTCGAAGAGAGCGAGGTCGCCGACTGGGATGCCAAGCGCGTCTTCGTCGGCGCCGGCAACCGCATCGTCGAGTAGCGTCGAGCGCCCAAGCTGAACGCGCGCAGGTCGCTAACCTGCGGCCCGTGGCGAAATCCGGCAAGAAGAAGAAGGGCGGCGATCCGGATCGGATCGCGACCAATCGCCGTGCTTTGCACGACTACGAGATCCTCGACTCGACGGAGGCCGGCATGGCGCTGTTGGGCCCCGAGGTGAAGTCGTTGCGGGCCGGCCACGCGACCTTGGGGGATGCCTACGTGGTATTTCGCAAGGGCGAGGCGTGGCTGATGAATCTCCACATCTCGCACTACGAGCAGGCGGGCCGCGCGAACGTCGAACCGACCCGGGAACGAAAGCTGTTGCTTCACCGACGCGAGATCTCGCGCTGGGCCAGCAAGGTCGCGGAGAAGGGTCTCACGGTGATTCCGCTCAACCTCCATTGGACGGCTGGGCGAGCAAAGGTCGAACTCGGGCTGGCCCGTGGCAAACGCAGCTACGACAAACGCCATGCGATCCGCGAGCGCGAGGAACGACGCGACCTCGACCGGGCGATGCGGCGCGGTCGTTAGTCCCCGGCGCCGGTCGGTTCGAGCGGAGGGCCGAGTGCGACGGTTTCCCAGCCGCCGTCCCGGTTGAAGCGGAGGACCATCACAGGTTCGTCGGATCGGAGTCCTTCGTGGATCGCCGCGAAGGCGTCGCCGTCATCCGGGGACGTTACGAAGACATCCCTGACGTGAAGTCCGCGCAAGTGCGCCCGGGAGCCCGGGATCAGCGAGAAAACGCTGAACTGGCCCGGGATCTGCTGGTAGAGCAAGGCCCCCGTGCGTCGTCCGGGGGCATAGGGAAGCCCGGCATACGAGGCGCCCGAGTCGGTGAGTTCGAGGCGAAGCCAGACACGGCGCCTGGCGGGGTCGTAGCGAACCACGAAGTGGCGCAGGATGTCGGGCCCCAGTACCGCGTCCTGTTTCAGGCCTCGGACGTCATCGAGGAACAGGTTGATCGGAAGGCCGTCGAAGCGAAACCGATCCAACCGGATGGTCTCGGGTTCAGCCAGCCGGATCAAGGTCGGGCCGCTCACCAATACGATCTGTCCGACGACCGGCCAGCTCTCGGGATCGATCCCGAGTTTGCGAGCCGGAGTCGGTTCGAGCATCAGACCGGTGATTGCGCCGGTGTCGAACACGGCGCGTATTGGCTGGCCGTCCAGGTTCATCTCGACTTCTGGCGTCATGCCGCGAATTCGCAGCGGCAGGACCGCCTCGCGAGGGTCATCGACGCGCTCGGGGGTCTGATACACCGCCTTGTCGAGGAAGCGGACCCGACGCCTCGGATAGTCGAACTCGACCACGAAACGCTTGAGGAAATCGTGACCGACGACACCCTCATCCTGCTCGTTCGGGGAGAGTTCGGTGTTGAGCGTGATCTTCTTGCCCGTGACCGTCGCGAAGCGCACTTCCCTTCGTCCGGTCTTCCCGAGTTCGCGCGCTCGATCTTCTCCGATGAGACTCAGATTGGAGCCGGTATCGAGCATGAACTCGAGCGGCCGTTCGGGGTCATCGCTCAGGTCCACCCAGACGTGGGAGGGGTCGCGGTCCAGGTAGGGCAGGTCGGCGAGCACGGCCTCCGCCGGGACCGGTGGTGATTCCGCCGCGAATACCGTTGGCACGAGGAGCAGGAGGACGAACAGGCCGCTTGCGGTTGCGCTTCTCATCACGACATAACATACGGGATCGCGGCCATCCGTGCGCAACAAGTGCCGCCTAGGCAGGCTTCAGCTTGTACCGGATCGGAAGCCGCTTGATGCCGCCGACCAGGCTCGAGCGGAGTCGGTCGATCTCGCCGGCGTACTCGACCTCGGCGATGCGCGGGATCAACGAGCGGAAGGCGTAGTTGAGTTCGATGCGGGCCACGTGGGCACCGGCGCAGAAGTGCTCGCCGATCCCGAAGGCGATGTGGCGGTTCGGGTTCCGATCGACGCGGAACGTGTAGGGGTCCTCGAAGACCTCCTCGTCGCGGTTCGCCGACGGGTAGAAGAGGGCGACCTTCTCGCCGGCTCGGATGGTCTTGCCGCGCAGCTCGAAATCCTCCGTCGCCGTGCGGGCGAAGTGGATGATCGGGCTGGTCCAGCGCAGGATCTCCTCGATGCAGGGACCGAGCAGGCTCGGATCCTCCTGCACCCGACGCATCTGGTCGGGATGATCGATCAGGGCCGCCATGCCACCGCTCGTCGCATTCCGGGTGGTCTCGTTCCCCGCGATCACGATGATCATGCAGTAGGAAAGGACGTCCATCGGCGGGAGCGGCTGGCCATCGATCTCGGCGTGGGCGAACAGGCTGACCAGGTCGTCGGTCGGGTTCTTCTTCCTGTCCTCGACCATCTTGGTGAAGTAGGTGAAGAGCTCGATCATCGCCGTGCGCGCGGTTTCGCCCGGGTCGGTGCCTTCCACCTGATACTCGGGATCGCCCGCGCCTAGCGTCCGGTTGGTCCAGTCGAAGAGCAGCGGCCAGTCCGATTCGGGGACACCCAACAACCAGGAGATCACGGCGATCGGAAGCGGCGCCGCGACCTTCTCGACGAAGTCGCACTCGCCCTCGTCTCCTTCGGCGAGCAGGCTATCGACGATGCCGGCCGCCACCCGGTCGAGGTCCCCGTGGATCTTCCGCAGCGCGCCTGGCGTGAAACGCTTCGAGACGATCTTGCGGTACTTGCCGTGCATCGGCGGATCCATCTGGATGAGCGTCGGCGGCGGCTCGAACCGTTCACCCTCGGGTTCGGGATCGGTTCGAATCACCAGTTCGGGCGCGTTCAGGAACTTCTCCGGCATCTTCCCGATCTGGGTGATGTCGGCGTGTTTCGTGATAGCCCAGAAGGGCATCTCGGTGTTGCGCTCCCAGTAGAAGACCGGGGACTCCCGGCGCAGCTCCGCCCAGGCCTCGTGCGGGTACCCATGTTCGACGTAGAAATCCGGGTCGATGATTTCTCGGTTCTTCATCAGGTCCGCCGCTGCCATGGGAGTCCTCCGGTTGGAAAGAAGGAGCCTAGCCCGGCTGGTTGACGGTCGTCAGCCCCGGTTCGAAGGCGGCCTCGATGGGCTCGTGAGTCGAATTGCCATCGCCGCTACCGGTGCATACCCTCCCTAGGTTGGGGGCGATCGGCTTCGACGGGTGGTCGAAAGCGATTGTCGCGTGCCGAGGGGGCAGAGACCTCGTTAATCCAGCTGCAAGTTGGTGATGTAATTGCCGACGAAAACTACGCACTCGCCGCTTAGCTAAACCCTAAGTAGGCGACGCCGGTCCCGGACGTCTTCTACGGGGCAGCCGGCGTCATCAGAAGACTGGGCGCCGGCCCGCTGGTAGACCGCATACGGCGTCGAGAAAAGCTGTCCACCAAGGGGAGCGCTGCTCCGGTCTCAGCGACTGGCCTCCCCGAGATCGAGCCGAGACTACGCACGTAGACGCAATGGCCAGAACCCATGCGGACGCGGGTTCGATTCCCGCCGCCTCCACCACCAACTCTCTGCTCTTGCGGCGCACTTTTTCTCGCCGTTTCGCGCCCGACCGTCTGGCGTCGTTCGCTCGCCACTCGATCGATCCCACAGCTCAGCTGTCGGTTGCCCACTGGAGCCAGTCGGACTGGCCGCCGAGGCCTGGCCGCAGCCCGCAGGCGAGCGCCTGCGAGCCGTACCGCGAGTGGATCGAAGCGGGGGTGCGGCAGGGCCGGACCCGCCCTCTTGCGCCGAATCCGATCCATGCAACACTTAAGTATATGCTTAACTATTCGGAACCGGCCCAGCGGCTCTTTCAGGCACTCGCTGACCCGACCCGCCTGGCCATCTTCGAGCAATTGAGCCGAGGGCCGGCCTCGGTCAGCGAGCTCGCAGAGCCGCTGCCGATGTCGATGCCGGGTGTGCTCCAGCACCTGGCGGTGCTCGAGGACCGCGGGCTGGTGCACTCCGAGAAGGTGGGACGGGTGCGGACGTGCCGCATCGAGCCCGCAGCACTGGAGGTGGCTAGCGACTGGGTCGCCGAGCGACGCGCCATGTGCGAACGCAGCTTCGATCGGCTGGGGGATTTCCTTGCCGAACAGAAGGTTCAATAGGCCAATCAGGAGACGACAAGATGACCCAACGATCCGCCGAGCACGCGATCTTCAACATCGACCGTGTCTACGAAGCGTCGCCCTCGCGCGTGTTCGACGCCTGGGCAGACCCCGCTTCCAAGACCCAGTGGTTCGGCACACCCGAGCTGGTGCTCGACTTCCAGGTTGGCGGCCGCGAACACTTCACCGCAAAAATGCCTGACGGCCGGGTCTTCGGCTACGACGCACACTTCTACGAGATCGTGCCGAGCGCCCGCATCGTCTACGCCTACACCGTCGATTTCGATCAGACGCGAATCTCGGTTTCGCTTGCGACCGTCGACATCACGGCCGACGGTGACGGCTCGCGGATGATCTACACCGAGCAGGCCGCCTACCTCGACGGCCTCGATACGCCGGCGGAGCGCGAACGCGGAACCCGTGAGGAGTTCGAGCGCTTGGACGCGGTACTGTCGGGCGCTGCGGGCTAGGACGCGGGGCGACCGGAAGTGATGTCGTCGGACATAGCAACCCGGTTTCCATCACCAACCTCACGCGACGCACGATCCGAAACGCGAAGTCGTGAACGACTATGGCCAGCTGGTTTGGATGCACTACGCCGAACACGATCAGGCGGTGCGGACGAACTCTTCGATGTCGAATCCGTAGACGCGCGCCGAGTCTCCACGATCGGAGACTGGTGTTGGGTGTTCGGCGCTCGTGTGCCACGCTCCCGAGGCAGGGATCGCCGCGAGGTCGCGGCGGCGGCACGAGTGGAGGAGCCGTGCAGCGAGCGGGAAGGACTCGAGCCTCCCTCCGACGGGGCGACCGCAGCCGAGCCTGGGGATGGAGACGACTTGGCCTCGCAGTGCTTCTGCTGTGCGGGGCTCCGCCGTCAGACTCGGCCGCCTCGGAGGTCGAGCTGCCGCCGAACGTGATCGTCCTGCTGGCCGACGACCTGGGCTACGGGGACGTCTCGATGAACGGCAGCGAGATCCCCACGCCGCGCATCGACTCCATTGCGCGCCGAGGCGTACGCTTCAGCTCCGGCTACGTGACCACGCCTCAGTGCAACCCCGCTCGTGCTGGGCTCCTCAGCGGCCGGTATCCGCAGCGTTGGGGCCAGGAGCTGAACCAGCAGGTGGACCCACCGATCGGATCGATCCAGAGGGCGTTTCCGCTGACGCTGAAGACCATCGCCGATGCCATGAGGGAGGCCGGCTACGCCACGGCCGCGGTCGGCAAGTGGCACCAGCGCCTCGAGCCCGGTTACCACCCGCTCGATCGGGGCTTCGATTCGTTCTACGGCACCGAGGCCGGAATGCACTACGCCGAGCTGAGCTGGCCGGGCCGACACTACGGGAGCTTCCTGTTCTGGCTCGACCGGCGGATCAACCCAAAGGGCCCGCTCTACGACGGACGAGAGCCGACGGAGCTGCGCGAGTACCTGCCCCTCCAGCTCGCGCGAGAAGCGGTCGGATTCATCGACCGGAACCAGGATCGGCCGTTCTTCCTCTATCTGGCGTTCCTCATGCCTCACACGCCGATGGAGGTAACGGACGAGTTCTACGGCCGCTTCCCCGGCGTCGATGACGAGACGAAGCGTGTCTACTCGGGCATGGTCAGCGCGTTGGACGACGCAGTCGGCCTCGTGTTGGACAGACTTCGGGAGACGGGCCTCGAAGAGAGGACGCTCGTAATCTTCACCAGCGACAACGGCGCGGCGAAGTACATCGACACCGACGGCTCCCACAACCAGCCGCTCACTGGGCACAAACGGAACCTCTACGAGGGTGGAATCCGCGTTCCGCTCGCCGTCCAGTGGAAAGGCCAGCTGCCCGAGGGCGGTACGTACCATCATCCGATCAGCGCGCTCGACATCTTCCCGACCGCGGCCGCCGTGGCGGGACTCGAGGACGTGGAGGCCTACGAGTTGGACGGAACGAACTTCTTGCCGGGGCTGCGGGGAGAATCGTCGGACGCGGCAGAGCGCCCCCTCTTCTGGCGTTTCGGACCGCACGCCGCCGTTCGCCAGGGCCCCTACAAGCTCCTGTTCCTGGCGGGCGGGCGCACACGCCTGTACGACGTGGATGCCGATCCGGGCGAGTCGATCGATCTGTCCGCAGAACGACCGGAGGTCGTCCGGAGCCTCACGCGGGCATACGATTCCTGGAACGCCGAGCTTCCGAAGCCGCCCACGTCGCGCTCCACCGTCACGACGCGCTTCAACGGCGACTCCGTCGTCTGGCAGTACTGACCGAGCGGCCTCGCGCGGGCCGACGCGAGGTCAATGCACCAGGCTGCGAAGCTCCTTCGCCGCCTGCGTCAGGCTCTCGGTGTCCGCCGACAATTGGCCCCGGACTCGCTGGATCACCTTTGCCTGTTGCCTCTGGGTGGCGGCGTCCAGACTACCCTCAGCATCTGCCTCGGGTCGCACCTGCTCGGCCTGATCCAGCAGCATGTGGATCTGCCGGATGTCCGCCTGGACCGACCGTGGATGAGAGCCGACCCACCGCGCGGCGTTGTCGGCGCGGTTGGCTGCGGCCCACAGGGCGTCGCGAATCAGCAGGTCGTATCGCACCGGCTTGAAGCGGGTGATGCCGCCGAGCACCGGCTGCGGGCTGTGACGTTGGCCGAGGATCACCCGGCCCAGCACCCGGCGCAGGGGAGAGTTGCCGACATACAGGCTGCCATCGGGCGCGGTCACCATCGACGACACCGAATCCTCGGCCCCCTCGGCGTAGTAGAGCACCTCACCCGTTTCCCTGTCGATCAAGCCGGCGCCCAGCTTCAGCGGAAACTTCTGCTTGCCGGCGACCACACCGGCAGCGCCCGTAAAAGCGATGCCGTTGGCGGCGATCTCGGCCCCCAGCGCCTTCATGTTCTCCTGGAACAGCCCCGCGTCGTACATGTCCAGGTTGGCGGTCCAAACCCGTTCGGCGCGATCGCCGCGGTCCACCAGCTTGTGAATGGCGGTGCGGGTATTGGCGTAGACCTCGCCGTTATCTGCCGACACCGCCAGGGAGCCGGTGACCTTGCTGCCGACGTTGATCGACCAGACCCGATCGCCGGTGGCCGCGTCGATGGCGTAGACGGTATCGAAGGCATCGGCCACATAAATGCGTTTGCCATCGGCGCGAATGGTCGGGGTCGAGGCGGTACCCCCCGGCACCTGCGCCACCACTGCGACCTCCAGCCGGTAGTCGCCACCCGAGGAGACCAGGTCCAGGCCGTAGAGGGCCGCGAGGTGGGACCAGCCATCGACCACGCCGTCCTCGGAATCGGGCAGGGTCGCGGCGATCCAGATGCGGCCGGTGTTGCTGTCGATGGAGAAGAAGTTGGTCACCTTCTGCAGCTCGCCCGCGGCACCGTGCAGCACGGCCCCGACCGGATCGGAGCCCTCGCCCTTCCAGGCGGCGGAGACCATCTGGGAGATCTCGCTGTTGGCCGCCCGGCTCACCGCCTCGGGCAACGAGAAGTTGGTCACCGGCGTCCTGTCCCCCGGCATCATGAAGGGTTCCTTCAGCAGCGGGGCGCCGCTCCTGCGGTCGAGCACGTAGACGTGCCCGTCCCCCATCACCGCCACCAGGGCGTCCGCCTGGATGTGGTAGTTGATGCCGAAGCTGTGCTTCTCGGACTCGAAGGCGCCGGGGTCGGCTTCGGGCAGGCCGGTGGCCACGTCCCACAGCCGCTTGCCCCCGGTCGTGAGGGCGACGGCCCGGTGGTAGGTCCCGACGTAGACCAGGTCCTCGCCGCGCTCCGGATCTTCCAGCACCAAGGGGGTACCAGCACCGGAGCCGCGGCCCGCAAGCGCCCACAAGCGCCGGCCCTGCTCGGGCTCGAGGGCCACCAGGATCACGTCTTCCGGGGGGAAGACCGGGCTGAAGTAGATGTTGCCGCTGCGGTCGAACACTGGCCCTTCGGCCACGAACATGTCCGTCTCTGCGTCCCAGGCCTTGGTCATCACCGGCGCGATCACCGTGCCGACCTGGTCGGAGCCGTGCAGGTCGGTGTGCAGCGCCCTGCCGAAGCCGACCTGGCGGGCGTTGGCAGCGGGATGAGCGGAGACTACGCGCGGGCCCGACGGCTTCCAGTTGGTCAAGGGAGGCAAGTCAAAGGTGCGCGGGGTCGACCCGGTGGTGAGGAATCGGGCCAACAGGATCTTGGCTCTGGGACCGCTGGAAACGAACACACCCGCCGCGACAGCCACGGCGAGCGCCAGCGCAATGGCGGCGCTCGATCGCCCCTTGGGTCTCAGATGCCGCATCCCAGAAAAGTCTCCCCCTGCCTATCCACACGGATCAGGGCGACGACCTTTGCCTTGTGCTCCTTCGAAAACTGCCGTCGTGTTCGCCTCGTCATCACACACTCCTACCGCACTTTCGGGCGAAAATGTGTGTCTACGAAAACGGGGACGAGAAGTGCTGGAGGCGTGTCGCATTCGTTTTGCACGCCCATCTTGCCGCGCATGTTCTCGATGTGGGTCCGTACGGTGGCACTGCTGAGGTCCAGCTCGTGGGCCACGGAGGAGGTGGTCCCGCCACCGGCGAGCAGGCGCCGCACGTCCAGCTCGCGGGGAGTCAGTTGCTGCCAGGCCACTGGCTCCTGCTCGCTGCCACGGCGGAGCACGCAGACCACGACGTCGTCCAACGGGACACGTGTCAGATGGTGCTGCACTCCCTGGACCCGAACCTCGGTGTGCTTGGTCTGGTCCATCCCCTGATCGAGGATCCTGCTCACGCAGCCGCGCTCGCAGGGAAGGCCCTCCGTGTTGGCCAGGTTTCCGACCGCCTGCCAGCCGGGTCCTGATCTACCGAGACCTCGGCCGCGTCGCTGGGGGGTCGATCGCACCTTTCACGCCAGCCACCTGCAGCTAGACCGCGGGCAACAGTACCTCGGCGCTGCCGCTCGCCATCAGCGTGTCCTTCTGGTTCGTCATCTTCACCTTCACCGTCGCGATCGGCTGCCCGGTGGCCTCGTCGTAGCCGAGTTCGGTCACCTCACCGTTCAGGAGGGTCGCGTCGCCCGTGTGGGCAGGCCCCGTGTACTTCATGTTGCTGTGAAGGACGAAGGCGTGTTCGCCGGCCCAGTTCGCCAGATAGTCGAGGATCCACGCGCCCATCGTGGCGCCGTACCCGTAGCTGCGGGGCATCCCGATCAAGCGGGCGTAGCGCGGCTGCACATGCCCACGCGAGGGGCCCTTGTAGAGCCCGTCAGCGTTGCCCGGGTCGAGTTTCGCACCCTCCTCGTCGCGTGACATCTCCGGGATCCAGCCCGCGCGCGTCGTCGAAGAGGCCCCCTCCTCGTGCGTCGCTCCCCATACGGTCATGGCGTAGGCGCGCCACTCCGTCGTGAGGCTCGCCACGGTGTGCGGGCCGATGACGCCCGTCTGGAGCCGGTCGCCTACCTTCACGAACAGGCGCTTTTCGTGTCCCAGGTCGAGGAACGAACGGCAGTACTCGAACTTCTGTTTCTCGAGTTCGGCGAGTTCCTGGTCGCTCCACTCGGGATCTTCCCGCGCGTCTCCGTAGTCTCCGCCGCGCTTTGCAGCCTCGTCGGCGAAATAGCGGATCGACGTCGAACGCTGCTTGCCGATGATCTCGCCGCGCTGATTGACGTAGGTCGTGTCGCCCCGGGAGAACATCGTGGGTCCGGCGAGGGACGTCTGCTTGACGACGTAGTCGTAGAGCATGCGCTCGGAACGAAAGCTGTCGCCGGGATGGATGCGCGGCCCGTAGAACCACCACTCGTCGCCGCCGAAGAGCATGTGGGTGCCTTGGATGTAACCCTGGATCGCTGGCGTCGCGCCGTGGCCCACGGTGCAGTTCACGGTAAACGATTGCGGCGCGACGATTCGCCCGAAGCAGCTTTCGGCAGCGTACCCCCGGTCGAAGTGGAGCGGATTGGGGTTCTGCATCCCCTGCGCCCAGCGACGGATGTCGTTGACGTGGATGTCGTCGTGGAACTGACCGCCCCCGAGCGGTACGCCGAGCCACTTGTCGACCTCGGTCGTATCCATCGTGAGTTCGGAGTCCTGGTCCGTCATCGTCGCGCCTCCAGCGATTGCTCGTTGTTGCCTCCGGAATCCCGCTGCCGGCTCAGGCGGCCTTCAGGATCCGAGCGAGATTCCCTCCCATGACCTTGGCCTGATCCTCGAGCGTGAGGCCCTCGAGCTCATCGACGAAGGTGATGGGGTCGTACATGCCCTCTGGATGGGGGTAGTCCGAGCCAAATACGACGTTGTCGACGCCGATCAGGTCGATCAGTCCGAGGGTGTCTTCCTCGTGGAAGGGGTGGACCCAGATGCAGCGCTTGAATGCAGCGATCGGATCTTCGCCGAAGAGCGCGGGCGAGCGTTCGTAGACCTTGCGAAGTTTCTCGACGAGGGGGCGTACCCAGGCGCTCCCGTTCTCGACCGGCATGATCCGGAGCCTGGGGAACCGGGTCACCAGACCGTGGCCGATGAGCGAGCTCACGACATCGGTGATCGTCCGGTTGTCGGCTCCGACGAGTGCCGCGAAGGCGGATCGTCCGCTCTTGAACGGCTCGAACTCGTTGTCTCCGCCCTCCCATTCGTTCAGGTAGCGTTGGCCGCCACTGTCCGAGGAGTGCATGCCCACGAGGATGTCGGCTTCCTGCACGGCCTCCCAGAAGGGGTCGAACTCGGGAAGCGCGAACGAACGGCGGCGACCGTTGAAGTCCGGTACCGGGGCCGGCCGGATCAGGATGGCCTTGGCGCCGCGCTCGAGGACCCAGGCGAGTTCTTCGAGCGCGCGGTCTACGATGGGCAGGGTAATGACCGGCGTAGCGAAGATCCGGCCTTCGTAGTCGAAGCTCCATTGTTCGTGCATCCACTGGTTCAGCGCGTGGATGATGACGTGGGTGGCGATCGGGTCGTCGGTCAGGCGTTCCTCGAGCACGCTCGCCAGCGTGGGCCACATCACGGCGCGGTCGATTCCGAGCTCGTCGAGGAGTTCGAGGCGGGCGGCGGGCTCGAAATACGCGGGGATCGATTCGACGTAGCGGGCATGCGGTTTGACCGGCAGGTCTCCGGGGCTGGTCCTCGAGGCCGGGTTCTGCTGCTTGTAGTGGAGCTCGTGCGCCCCGGGCGGCGCCACCACGTTGAACGTCGGGTTCGGGATGTACTCGCTGATCGTGTTCTTGATCGCGATCTTCGTGCGGTTCCCGACTTGCACGTACTTGATGAGCCCAGTGTATTCCTCGGGCAGGTACCGGGTGAACGCCTCCTGCGTCTCGTACATGTGGTTGTCTGCGTCGAACACGGGAAAATCCAGTTTGCGTGCCATCAGTGGCTCCATTTCCTGCGGTCGGTTCGTGGAATCGCGTGCTCCAGGGTCGCACATCGCGGAACCTGGCTGCCGTCTCAATCGCGCTCGCGGGCGGGCATGGCGTTGCGACGGACCTGAGTGAACGGGATATCGCGGTCGGCAGCGAATTCGCGCGGCATTCCGAGCAGCCGTTCGCTGACGATGTTGCGCTGGATCTCGGTACTGCCGCCCCAGAGTTCGCTTCCCTGGCGAGCCAGGAAGCGGATACCGATCTGGCCTGTGAGATCGTCTCCGTGCCAGGCCGTGGCGCCCGCGCCCGCGATCTCGAGTGCGATGTCGGCTCGCCGGACGGCATCGCGAGCTCCCATGAGCCGAAGCAGGGCACCCGCGGTGGGCGGGAAGTGGAGCTGAACGCCCAGGAGAGCGAGCAAGAGCAGGGTTCAACACGCGCGCAACAGTCGTCGGCACGGCAACTCCGTGCCTCTACAAAACACTCGAGCGCTCGCAGTGCCGAGCCGAGCGTCGCCGCGCCAACGTCGCGGATGGGGTGTACTCCGAGATAGAGAAGGTGCAGTGGTCGGTCGGCCATTCGGCAAGCCGCCTGATGAACTGGACCGCGGCGGCAGGATCGAGTCCGTGCGGCTCGCGAAGCGAAACCCCGGGCGACCTGGCAGGGTCGAGGACGTCGAGATCCAAGTGGATATGAAGATGACCGGCCCCAGCATCGCGAAGGCGCTCGGTGATGAGAGCAGCAAGACGGGCTGGCCCATGCTCTGAGAAGCTAGAAGGAGAGTGGTCGGAATCTTGTGTGCTCGAATGAGTGCCTTCTCACCGGGGTCGAGGCAGCGCACGCCGACCAAGACCAGCCGAGCCTCATCGAGAACCGGTCCCTGGTCTTCCAGCGCGAGCAGGTCTTCGTGCCCGAGGCCCAGGAGGTGCGCCAGCGGCATCCCGAAGAGAAGCCCGCTTGGCGAGGTCTGCGGGGTGTTAAGGTCGCCACGTGCGTCAAGCCACACCAGCCCAAGGGCCGCTTCGCCGGATGCCCGGATTCCCGCCACGACTCCCATCATCGCGCTGTCGTCGCTGACGAGAGCCAAGGGCGATAGGCCGGAGCGCATTGTTCGCGTGACCTCGGTACGGGCCAGACGTGAGGTCTCAACGACTTGGCCGAGATAGAGAAGGCCGCGGCTCGCAGGGAAGGCCCTCCGTGTTGGCCAGGTTTCCGACCGCGTGCCAACACAACCCGCCCGTTGCGGATCCCATGAGCGCTCGGGCGGACTCGTTCTGCTTGAGAACCTCTCCGTCCCGCTTCGCTACTACGATCGCCGGTGTAATGGCTGCCTTCCTGCTCGCTCAGCGGTACCGCTCGCCCGCAAGAGCGGGGTTAGCGTCCGATTCAGGAGCTAAGAAGTCTCACCGACAGCCGTTCCAGGGGCAAGCCAGGGAATCGCGACAGGTGCACGGATCCACCGCAGGATGTGCAACGGACGAGCCGCCCGCACGCAAGAAAGGGCGCGATGACACACACCCACCCACCCGAAGGAGGGACCACGATGCAGGAGGCCCGCGCCGAAACGAGCGGACCTCCCATCGACTCCGTGGGATTCGCAGCGCACTCGAACCTGGCGGCATCCGGACGGGCGCATGCTCGGACCGTCCTTCGGCCGATGGGCGGGAGGACGAACACAGCTCCGGAGCCGCCGGTCCGAAGACTTCAGAGGCGGCTCAGGCCCCGAGGATAGCGAGCAGGCCGACGCCCAGAATGAAAGAAGCGCTCGCAACCACGATCCCAACACCGAGACTACTTATCATGACGGATCTCCTCTTCGCTCTTGTGCTCCGAAGCCGCTGCTCCGAAGACCGCTCCAAGCGAGTGTCGCGATGATCCAACGCACGGCTCCCCGCACATCGGCCGTTTGACGGAGGAATCGCAAGTTGGTGCAAATTCCTGCCGGCGCATCGCAGCGGGCGACGCATGTCAGATTGCCGTTGTTGGTTGGCAAAGGGCCCCACATGGGCCCACAACTGAGAGGGAAAAAAAGGCCCTATGATTCCGCGCATCGGCAGCGGGTTCGATTCCCGCCGCCTCCATCATTCCAACTCCTCCACCGCCTCCCGGAGGCAACCCGCGATGTCCGAGAGCTTGAGCGAGATGGCGAAGCGGATCGAGAGCCAGGTCTGGAACCGACCGGGATCCGACAAGACGTGGGTGCTGAATGCGATGTCGACGCAGCAGCAGTTCCAACGAGAAGTGAGTCGGGCGAAGCGTGTCCGACGCCCCTAGCGGATTCGCCAGGGCGTTGCTGGCGCTAGGCGAAGCGGACGTCGATTTCATCGTCGTAGGCGTTGGCGGAATCAACTTCTACGCACGGACGCCCGCCGAAGCCTACGCAACGCTCGATCTCGACACGTTGCTTGGGCCGGCCGTCGAGAATCTCCAGCGAGCCCTCACTGTGCTCGCCCAGCTCGGATACGCATTCGAATCGGGCGACGAGCCCTTCATCGATCTCGGCGACGCTCTCGTGCTCGGCCGGATCATCGAGCGTGGTGCCAGCTTGCGTGCGCTTCACGCCGAAACCGGCGAGATCGATCTACTGACTTCGATCGCCGGCTTCGACTACGCGCAGATGTCGGAAGATGTGGTGACCTTCGAGGTGTCAGGTTCGCAAGTGCGCGTCGGGCGACTCGAGAAGCTGCTGCGCTCGAAGGAAGCGGCTGGCCGGCCCAAGGATGTTGCGTTCCTGCGCGCGTTCCGAGCGAAGACGTCGGGCGACGACTGAGCGCGCCAGGGCTTTGGCCGTCGTCCCCGAGAAGCCTTGCCTGGCTTGCGCTGATCGAGCACTTCTGGATCGGGCTCGAGGAGGCCAGGGCGGACGCCGCGCCGGTCAGCGGCCGTCGAATCGCAAACCCGGGACGCAATGTCCACGCCGCCGCTGTGCGCCCTCGACCCCAAGTTGCGGAAGCAGGTCGAACGTGAACCCAATCCAACCTCCCCAGAAAGTCGCGATAGGCAAGTGTGTCAGCGTCGGAAAGCGTTCGCGGAACATGCGCTCGATGGTGCTGAACGCCTCCGGGTCTCGTCCGGGAGGCAACTGGCTTCCGTACCGGTAGCGAACGACCTTGGAGCCACCGGTGAGTGTTCCGTGGGCGGTAAGCCGGTAGTTCTCAAGTGCTTCGTGAGCGGTGTAGATGCCTTCACGCCCCTTCCAGCTAATCTCATCGAGGTCGGTCTTGGAAAGTGGCTCCGTCTCGAAGAGAGAAACGCGAAGCGGCACGACGTGCCCCTTCCTTCGACCGAGATGCTCTGTGTAGGCATTGGTTGCGATGACGGCGTCGTTCGCGGTGACGGTGCCATGCTCGTACCGCGCTTGTTTCGCATGAACCCCGGCGATGACGTTCCCGCTGGCGTTGTAGTGGCAATCGATCTGGTTCTTCTCGATGAAGTCTTCTGTGTATTCAACCGCGGCGTCGGCGAATCGCACGAGCGCTGAGGCGCGCCCTCGACCGAAGAGGCGGAGGGTGGTCGGCAGGTCCTTTCCGATGGTGGGCGTCAAGTGGCCCGCGTTGCGACCGCTCGCACCCCCAGGGTCGTTGACTTAGATTCGATAGGCATATATGTTGTTCGCATCTAAGGGGGAACGGCAATGGCCGAGCGAAAGATAGGCGAGCGGAACAACGAGCCCGAGTTCCTCGCGGCCTACGACGCCACGGAGTTCGATCGCCCCTCGGTGGCTGTGGATGTCGCGATCGTCACCGTGATGGACGGCCACCTTGAGGTGGCATTGGTCGAGCGGGCCGAGCACCCGGCCAAGGGGAGCTGGGCGCTTCCAGGTGGCTTCGTTCAGATGGACGAGTCCCTTGACCGGGCGGCGAATCGGCTGCTCGCCGAGAAGGCTGGGCTCACAGATGTCTACCTGGAGCAGCTCTATACCTTCGGCGAGCCCACCCGTGATCCCCGTACCCGCGTTCTCTCGGTCGCCTACTACGCGCTGGTCGATCACGCACAGCTCGATACCGGCGCTGAGTCCAGCTTGAGCTTCGGGCGCATTGACGTTCCGTGGGAAGGCGAGACCGGTGGTCCGGTCGACGCGCGCAGCCAGCAGGGCCAGGAGATGCCGCTGGCCTTCGATCATGCCGACATCCTCGGCATGGCGGTCAAGCGCATTCGCGGAAAGCTGGACTACACGCCGATCGGCTTCCAACTCCTCGCCGCGACCTTCACGCTACGCAGCCTTCAGGATGCTCACGAGACGATCCTGGGCCGGACGCTCAACAAGGATTCCTTCCGGCGCAGGATGCTCGCCACGGGCCTCCTCGAAGCCACGGGAGAGCGAGAAAGCGAGGTCGGGCATCGACCGGCGGAGCTCTATCGGTTCACGAAGCGCTCGGCGATCTGAGCTGAGCAGCGGTAGACGAGAAAGGAGACAGTCATGTCAGAGATCCAGCGATATCCGATCGTGAGACACCTGAGGGCAGAGCCCAGCTTCCACATCCTGCGCTTCCGGCGCGGCAAGCTCGTGGCAAGCGGGCGTGGCCTCGCATTCTGGTTCCGGCCGCTGAACACAAGCGTTGCCGAGATCCCGATGGACGACCGGGAGCTGCCCTTCCTGTTCCATGGCCGAGCCAAGGACTTCCAGGACACAACCGTCCAGGGTGTCATTACCTTCCGTGTCGTTGACCCGGAAAGGGCCGCAGAGCGGGTGGACTTCGCACTCGACCTCGCGACCGGGGCGACTCTGAAGCAGCCGTTGGAGAAGCTGGCTGGGCTGATGACGGAACTCGCTCAGCAGTTCGCGCTTGGCTACCTCGCGCGGACCGAGCTTAGGCATGTGCTCGCGGAAGGTGTTGACGAGATCCGCGAGCGAATCTGGCAAGGGCTGCGCGAGGACACCGCCCTGGAGACGATGGGGCTCGAACTTGTCGCCGTTCGCGTCGGTGCCGTGAAGCCGGTTGCTGAGGTGGAGAAGGCACTCCAGATCCCCGTCCGGGAAGCCATCCAGCAGGAAGCCGACGTGGCGACCTTCCAGCGTCGCGCACAGGCGGTGGAGAAGGAGCGCGCGATCCAGGAGAACGAGCTTCAGAACCAGATCGAGCTGACGCGACGCGAGGCGAACCTGATTGAGCAACGAGGAGAGAACGAGAAGAAGCGGGCAACGGACGAAGCTGAAGCAGCACGGATTGGCGCTGAGGCCGAGGCCGAGCGCACAGGCATCGGGGCTCGGGCCCAGGCTGAGAGCATCGCGGCGTTGGAGCAGGCCAAGGTCAATGCTGAGCGCGACCGGATGGAGATCTATCGGGACTTCCCGACCGAGCGGCTGCTCGGACTCGCTGCCCAGCGGCTTGCTGGAAAGCTCCAGAAGATCGAGCACCTGAACCTGACGCCCGACCTGATGGGCGGTCTCCTCACCAATCTCGTCCAGGCGGGTACGCATCACCTGGAGCGAGAGGGTGCGAAGAACTGATGGCCGGTCTCGTTCCGCGCGTGGTTGTCGTTACCAGAAGTACTCCATACGAGGCGCTGCTGGAGCGGCACGCCACGCGCGGGCAGGCGAAGTTCTTCCTGGAGATTCGGGGAGAAGACATCGAGGTTGCGGAGGCCGGGCACCAGCGCTTGCAGCAGGCTCTTGGCTTCGTGCTCCAGTCGATCCCGTCCAAGTGGCGGCGGGCGCGAGTCGATCGGCGTGACTTGGATCGCTTTCTGTTCGAGCCGGAGGACATCATCGCGGCCGTCGGACAGGATGGCCTTGTCGCGAACGTGGCCAAGTACCTGGACGGGCAGGCGGTCATCGGGATCAATCCGCTGCCCGACGAGTACGACGGTGTGCTCGTGCCGCACCCGGCCGAGGCCGCACCGGACCTCATCACCGGGGTCGCCCAGGGGAGAGTAGGGCTAGAACACCGCACAATGGCCGAGGCAAAGCTCGACGACGGGCAGCGCCTTCTAGCCCTGAATGAGGTCTTCATCGGGCACCGTACCCACCAGTCGGCCCGCTACCGGCTTGCCGTAGCCGGAGACGAGGAGCGGCATTCGTCCTCGGGGCTGATCGTATCGACCGGAACCGGAGCCACGGGGTGGGCCCGTTCGATCAATCTATCGAGAGGCAACGTTCTCGACCTGCCCAAGCCCGACGACAAGCGGCTGGCGTTCTTCGTTCGGGAGGCGTTCCCGAGCGTTGCGACGGGAACCGAAGTCACCTGCGGCCTGATCGAGCGGGGCAAGGCGCTCGCAGTGGTCTCGGAGATGAACGAGGGCGGGGTCATCTTTGGCGACGGAATCGAGGACGATCGCCTCGACTTCGCTTGGGGCCAGAACGTCCAGGTCCAGGTTGCCGCCGATAGCCTGTCGATGGTTCGCCCGTAGACCTCTCGGTCTAGACCTGCCCGCTCCCATCGCTGTCTGGCGGATCGATTACAACCAGGTCCGTCCGCACAGTGGCGGTCACGAGCCAGGAGCATCCCGCCGAAACGCCACGCAACGCGGCGGTCTGGAGCCGTTCGAAAGACGAAGACCGCGGCCGCGAGGGCGAGCCCCCTCCCAGCGTTCCCAGCGCGGCGGCGAAATCGACTAGCATTTCCATGCGGTCTTCACGTTAGTGCCGTGCGTCCTCATCTCGGTCGATGCTCCTCGAGCGCGTGCCTAAACTCCTGAAACCGCTCCGCCCCGTGTGGTCTCTCTCCGGCTGACCATCGCTCGATCCGCGCGAGATTGATCGGATGTCGGCGTGCAACCTGCAGCGCCTGTTCGAGACATTGACGATCCGTATCGTGGAAATACCAGGTGAGTCGATCCATGACGCATTCCGTTGGGTGCAGGATTCGAAGCATGCCCGCTCGGCTGCGGCGCTCGGCGAAATCAAAGATGATCTCTTCGCCAACGGCGACCGGACCGGCTGGAAATTCGACCCAGTAAGGGCTGCGGGGATGCACCCAGTGACGTCGCTGTCTCTCGAAGCCCAGCGCTTCCATCGTGCGGTCGACCCGTCGTGCGAGTCCGGTCGGAATGAAGTCGAGGTCGTAGGATTCGTACTCGTTCTCGGAATAGATCGCCGCCGCGGCGCCGCCCGACAACACGACCGAGATACCGTCGGCTTCGAGTCGCGTGCAAACGAGGGTGGCGATCTCTTCCTGGGAGGAGTCCTCCTCGATCTCGAGCGCTGGCTTCTTCGCCGGACTCATCGCGGCTTACCCGCACGCCGAGGTCGGCGGCGTTCAGAGAAGTAGCGTTTGCGTTCCGCTGCGGGCAGGGCGCCCAATGCTTTGCCTAGCAGCGCGCGCAGTTCCTTGTGGAAGGGGTATCGCGCATTCCAGGTGTAGACGCGTGTGCGACCACTGAGGCTGCTCACGATTGCGCCCGCGCGCTCGAATCGTTCGAGCTGACGTTGGGCCATGTGAAGCGTCAGACCGTCGAAGTTCCGTGCGATTGCGGTGGCGTACCCGTCCCCGTACTGCTCGAGGTAAAGGAGCACCTTCTCGGCGCTGGCATTTCCGAATATTCCCTCGAGCATGCGGATGCTCCTTGACGGCTCGGGGAATAGAATAACCCAAATACTTGGTTATATCACCCAAAATTTGGGTTTATGAATCCAGCGAGAGGCGGAGCTACGTCGACGCCACGCTCCTCCGAGTCAGCGCCTTCCTCGGTGACCACACGCTCTGGAGCGCCTTCTCGGAGCTTAGGATCTGCTCTGGCTTTCACGGAGGGGCCGAGTGGGGCGGCCCGTGCTCAGCTGGCGATGGCGGCGTCCTGTTGATTCAGGGAAACGGCCGCCAGCAGGTCTCGGAACTTGCTCTTTTCGATTCGCTCCGCGAAGCCGGCCCGTCGCAGCCTCTGGAAGTACTCCTCGACCTGCCGGACCTGCAGCGTTCCGACGATCTCGATGCCCCGCTTGATCTGCTCGGGGGAGGTGCCCTTGCCCGCGAGCACGATCATGGCTTCGAATAGAGCCGAGTCGAACTGGCTCAGGCTGAAGTTCTCGGCTTCGTCGAGGGCCGCGTGCAGTTGCTCCTTTCGCTCGGGCGTGTTGTCGAGGATCCACTTGAGGTGCTGGAGCCCGTAGGAGACATGACGTGCCTCGTCCTGCATGACGAGCTGGAACATGCGCTTGTCGACCGGGGTGGGCGAGATGAACTCGCTGAACCGGAACATGGTGAGGATGTTGCCCTCGGCCAGCAGGTGCATGAAAGCGCTCGCCTCGCTGTAGGTGTCGCTGTCGAGGATCGCCTTCAGCGAATGCTCGGCCTGGGGGAGGGCCTGCATCAGCCCGACGCCGCCGGCCAGGGCGCGCTTGCGGAACACCTCGGCGTGGCGTGCCTCGTCGATCGCCTGGGAGGCGATGAAACCCTTTACCTCGTGGAACTGGTTGTTCATACGCCAGCACCACTTCGCGGGAAGGTCGGTCGCGATCATCTCGACTTCGGTGAAGAAGGTGCAGAGCTGCGCGAACGCGATCTCGACTTCCTCGGGCGTGTCGTACTTGTCGAGGTCGGCCCACGGCACGTCCGTGGTGGCGTCCCACTGCCGGCTGACCGCTTCCTCGTAGAACGAGGCGACCTTGTAGGCCCACACGTCGCTCTTGAGATTGAGGTCCGGGCCGAGGTCGGCCTGGTTGTCGACCTCGTAGCTGGCACCGCGCGGTGCGGCGCCGCGGGGTCCGCGCGGGATCTCGGCGAGTTCGTCGTAGCCGTAGCTGCCCTGGTTCAGGTCGAGGTAGGTGAGCCCGCGCTTCGCGCTGCTCGCGTGTACCTCGATCTGCTCGGTGCCAGCCTTCATCCAGCCGAGATCGAGGTTGCCCTTGCGCATGTCCTTCATGCGGAGCAGGAAGTCGCTGTTCTCGAGATAGTCGGTCGATCCGTAGTAGCTCATGATTCCCTCGGTCTCTCTCTTGTCTTTCCAGAACTGGCTTTGCGGAACTAGCTTTCCAGCAGCTTCAGGAAACTCGGAAGCGGGCTGCGTTTTTCTCTGGCGCCGAGACCCGCTGCCGCGCAGCGCTCGAAGTACTCGCCGACGGCCTTGCGATAGAAGTCGGCGACGGGCTCGAAACCGCCCGATAGCACGATCAGCGGCTCGAGCAGCTCGCGCGAGCCGAAGTAGCCGATCAAGCCGTTCTCGACGAGATCGAGGTGCTCGTTGACGACCTCCAGCTCGGCGGGACGGGCGCCGACGAAACTGCGGATGTGATCGACCCCGTATGCGACGAAGCGCGAGGCGTCCTGGACGAGCCGCGTTCCCAGGTACGTGTCCGCAGCATTCGAGGACAGGTACTCGTAGTGGCGCCCGAGTGCCTGCACGAACGAGAACAGCAGCAGGTTCAGAGACGCCGAGGCCAACGGGTAGGTCTCCGAATCGATCACCATCTTCAGGAACTCGCCGAGTTCTCGGGAGTCCTTGCCGAGGGAGCCCTTTCCGTAGAGGGCGCGTTTGCGGAACGCTTCGGCGAGGCGCGAGGCGTCGAACATCTGCGCGCACATCCAGTACTTGATCTCGTGGAACTCCTGGTTCATCAGCCAGACCCAGCGCGAGGGCACGTCTGCGGCCACCAGCGAGATCGAAATCAAACCTGTGCAGATCTGGTGAATCGCCTGGGCCTCATCCGGGCTGTGCGTCACGGCGTCCAGTGCCTGCCACGGGACGTTGCGGGCAGGTGCCCAGCGACGCGACTTGCTCTCCTCGAAGAGCACGGTCGCGGTGTCCGCCCAGACATCGCTCTTCCGGTTGACCCGGTAGCCGAGCGAGGGCAGACCTTCCGGCAGGACGGCCCCGCGCGGAGCCATGGAGAAGTTGTGGCGGACGATCTCGGGAATGACCTGAGGGCCGTAGTTCGGGTCCTGGTTGATGTCGTCGAGGGTGAGACCGCGCCGGGGCTGCCGGGGTCGGGCGGCGACCGGATGCGGATGATCCTTCATCCACGCGAGGTCTAGATCGCCCCCCATCACACGCATCACTTCGGCGATGAGGCCGGCGTCCTGGGAGAAATCCTTCGGTGCGATGTAGGCCATCAGGAGAGGTCCACGTCGAGGTGCTTGGCTTCATCGAGGAAGGCCTGGATGGTAGCCATGAAGCGGTAGAAGCAGTCGTGGCCCTCCGGGTCCTCGTACTCGATCTTCATGATGTCGCCGACATGGGTGAGGGAGTTGATCGTGTGCTCGGCGTCGGCGCCTGCGTTTTCGACGACCGATTGGAACATCTCCCTCCAGAGCTCGACCGGTGCGCTGAGGACGAAGTCGAGGGGGGCAGGGTCGTCACATTCGTCCACCTCGGTGCACTCGTAGATTTCGAAGGCGATCCGGTAGAGCTCGTCTCCGACGCGAACTCCGAAGGTCGTGTCGCAGACTCCGAGCTTCTCGAAGGCGACGACTTCGTCCTTCGTACGCTGCTGCAGCGCCTTGAAGAACTCGAGGGAGGGAAACGCGATGCTCATGGAGCTAGACCTCTGCTGTGATGGCTGCTCCGTAACATGTGCAAGTTAGGGGCCGACGCGAGGCAGCCTCGAGGGCGCGCGTCGCGTGTGAGGCTGCCCCTCGGTTCCCCAGTACGAGCCGAGCGGTGGGGAGATTCGCCCCGCTGAAACGCGTGCACGCGAGCAGCTCACCCCAGGGCACGCCTAGCGCGTCAGACTGCCCCAGTCGCTTGGCTTGCGGGGTGATCGCGGCGAGGAGCCGGGTGGGTTCCCGCGGCCTCCATCAGCAACACCCTGAGCCGCCCCTGGCAGAGCGCTCCTTCAGTGGCCGACGTAGCGCGGCGCGCGTTTCTCGAGGAAGGCGCGCACGCCTTCGCGGTGATCGTCGGTCTGGAAGAGTTCACCGAGCGATTCGCCGACCCATGCGCCGAGGTCGCGCCAGTCGGGGTCGATCGCCTTTCGCAGCCCCGCCTTCAAGCGCTGCACGGCGAGGGGCGGATTGCCGGCGATCGTTTCTGCCAGTTCGATCGCGGTTGGCAGCAGAGCGTCATGCTCGACCACGCGCGATACCAGGCCGATCCGTTCGGCCTCGTCGGCGTCGATGATGCGGCCCGAGAAGAGCATCTCGGCGGCGCGCTCGCGTCCGATCAGCCCTGCCAGGCGAGCGAGGCCCGGCACGTCGCAACAGAGTCCGCGTTTGACGAAGAGCTCACCGAAGCGCGCGCGCGTCGAGGCGACCCGAAGATCGGCCATCAGTGCGAGCTCCATTCCCCAACCCACGGCGGCGCCATTCACCGCTGCCACCACGGGTACGTTCGTGTAGAGCAGTGCGTCGGCCGCCGGCGTCAGACGCGGCGCGACCTTCGGAGCACCACGCTCCTGGCCACCGCCCATGAGTTGCTTGACGTCATCTCCCGAGCAGAACGCGGGATCGACCGCCGTCACGATCAGGCAGCGAGCGCGCGTTTCGCGGACGGCGGCTTCGATTTCCCGATAGGTCGTTCGGGTGAGCGCGTTGCGGGCCTCGGGTCGGTTGATGGTGACGATCTCGATCTCGCCACGTCTTTCGACGTCGATCTCTTCCGGCATGCGATCTCCTCCCAACCAGCCGTGTGAGTCTGGTCGTGCCCTGGAAATGGCGAAGTCTACAGAATGCCCATGTCCCATCGCGGGCATGCAGGCCGTCGGCGCAGCAGCCCGGCAGCAGTTGCCTATGCTCCCAGCCGCGTTGGCCTGCATTCCGGAGGGAGACCATCGAGCGTGGCCGATTTTCGCGAGCTGAAGCGGCTCCTGACGAGCATCAATCCGCGCACGATCTACCTGTACTCGATCGTCATCGGGGTGCTTTCCGGGCTCGGGGCCCTCTTGTTCAGCGAGCTGTTGCACCTGGCTACCGAGACCACGATGCATTCCTGGGCGCGCCTCGCAGTGCCCTTGCCGCACGGCGAGGCATCCGACCTGGGCGCACCCAGCGGGCCGCCGCGCCGCTGGCTCCTGCTGCTGCTGCCGATCGCCGGGGGGCTGATCTCGGGGCTGCTGATCAAGACCTTCGCGCCCGAGGCGGAAGGAACCGGGACCGACGGCTACATCGACGCATTCCACAACAAGGCCGGGTCGATGCGGGGTCGCGTTCCCCTGGTGAAGTCGTTGGCCACGCTCTCGACGATCGCGTCTGGTGGAAGTGCCGGGAAGGAAGGGCCCATCGCGCAGATCGGTGCCGGAATCGGCTCGGCGCTGGGCCGCTACCTCAAGATGGGGGCGCGGGCCCGACGCACATTGATGGTGGCGGGCGCAGCCGGGGGCCTGGGAGCCATCTTCCGGGCGCCCCTCGGTGGTGCGCTCACGGCAGTGGAGGTGCTCTACAAAGAAGACCTCGAGACTGATGCGCTGACGCCGGCAATCCTGTCGTCCGTCACGGCCTACACGATCTTCTGCTCGGTGAAGGGCTTCGACCACGTCTTCGCGTACAGCGGCGAATCGTTCCATTCGCCCGTGCAGCTGCTGTTCTATGCCGTCCTGGGTCTCGTCTGCTCGGCCGCCGGTTATCTCTACGTGCGCTTCATGCACGGATCCAAGCGCCTGTTCTTCGATCGACTGCCGATCAACAAGTACCTGGTTCCGCCGCTCGGGGGACTGCTCGTCGGGATCATCGGCTTCGCCTATCCGCAGGTGATGGGACAGGGTTTTGGCTACGTGCAGCAGCTGATCCTGCACCGCCCCATTGACGGGATCGAGACCACCGTCGGGTTCCTGGCGACACTCGCGATGCTCAAGATCGTGACGACTTCGTTCACGATCTCGTCGGGTGGTTCCGGCGGCGTGTTCGCCCCGAGTCTCGTGATCGGTGCCATGTTGGGCGGCTGCGTCGGAACGCTGAGCCAGCAGGTCTTTCCCGAGTTGGTGCCCGACGTGACGCCCTTCGTCGTGGTGGGGATGGGGGCGTTCTTCGCCGGCGTCGCCAATGCGCCGATCGCCTCGCTGATGATGGTCTGCGAACTCACGGGCGCCTACGAGTTGTTGCCCCCGCTCATGGTCGTGGCCATCATCGCACTGGTGACATCCCGTCGTTGGTCGATCTACACGACCCAGGTGGACGACAAGTTCTCGACCCGGGCGCATCTCTGGGAGATGAATCCGAGCTTCTTGAAGGGCGTGACCATCGGCGACGCCATGCGTGGCGTCTACGAACGGTCGGCCATCATCTCGCCCGGCCTGCCGCTGGCCGCAATCCGGGTGCTTGCCCGCGAGTCCGGTGAGAGCGACATGATCCTGCAGGACGAACACGGTGCCCTTCGGGGCCTGGTGTCGCTCAACGATCTCGGCGACCACGAGGACCTCGACCATCTGAGCGAGTTCCTGCTGGCCGACGACCTCATCAATCGGCGCAACGTGTTCTTGAGTCCGGGTGACAACCTGGTCCGAGCACTCGAGTTCTTCGACGAGGCCGAGTTCGACAAGCTTCCGATCGTCGAGACGGCCGATCGCGACGAACAGCTGCTCGGCTACGTCCGCTACCGGGACATCATCGGCTTCTACCAACGCGAGCACGATTCGCCCGAGGCCCAGCAGTTGATCGACGCCGCCGGTTCGCCAACTGCACCCGGGGCCTGAGCGCGCTCCGAGAGTTCACGGGCCGGACAGGAAGATCGGGCTGCTCCAGGCCCGCTCGCTCACGGGCGCGAGGCACTCGTCAGTCGGGTCGAAATCCGGTCCGCTGGCCGCGCATAACCTCGCGCGGACGCACTTGCCCGCGGCATCGCGCTCGCAGCGCATGGGATCGCCGTTGACCGCCGGTGTCGGGGCCTGGAGAGCGCGCACGTAGTAGACGTGCTCGCGGTTCGAATCGTAGTCGGCATCCTCGAATTCGACGTCGCAGCCGGAGCCGGTGTCGTCGCAGGCGAACGATCGCCAGGGCTCCTCGATCAGGCCTGCGAGTGGCTCGCTCGGCGAGACCTGGGGCCGAATCCGGACGACTTCGATTCGTTCGATCGGAACGCGAAGATCGCCCGGGTGGTAGCACTCGTTGCGACATAGCAAAGCGACGCGCTCGGCCGAGAGCCGCTCCTTGGTATGGGCCGGGCAGCCAGGCTTCTGTTCGAATGCACCCGTTGCACCGACGCGGAAACGAGGTGGCTCGTCGAGCGTCGCCGTGCCGCCCATCGGGACGGGCCCCGCCGGCCCGTTCTGGAGTTCGAAGTGCAGCAGAATGCGTGGTCCACTGGTCCCGTAGGCGCGCCTCGCCTCCAGGGCTTCGAAGATTGCCCCGCGCTGGGGACTCTCCGCGTGGACGGCAACGAGCCCTCCCGTGTAGTAGTAGGATGCATTGCGCTCGCTGCCGGGATCGGCGAAGGGTGCGCTCGGGGGCAGCTCGGCGACGGGCACGGGCTCCGGGGATGCCGGTGCCTGTTCCGAAGAGAGCAGTTCGTGCCAGTCCGCGCGCAACCCGTAGGCGTCTCCGAAGGTCTTGCGACCGAACTCCTTGTAGCCACCGCCGCCCCGCGCTTTGTGGTTGTCGCTCGATCCGATCAGGCCGAAGCGAAAGGCTCCGGCCTCACCGGGGGCAGCGTTGGCAGGGCGGCGCGCGAGTCCGTACTGTGCACTCATGGCCGTTCGATAGTCGAGCGCGGGCTGGAAGCTGCCGGCGAGCTGGCCGCACTCCAGCCAACCATTGGGATGGGTTCCAGGCACGACGAGTCGCCCCCGATCGCCACCGCCAGCATCGACGAACCACTGGCGCGCGTTGCGGACGCGCCGCTCGCAGGTCGCCTCCGATGCGTCGCCGCAGCGCTCGCCAATGATCTCACCGGCGCGCCAGCAGCATGGCAGGTATCCCCCGCGCGGGGCGGCGCATTCGAGGCCGCCTTCGGAATCGATGGTCGTGTCGCGAAGCGCTCGCCACGATTCGCTGGTGCCGTGGCCCGAGTACACCTCGAACAGCCGCTGGCGTTCGGGGTCGTGCATCGCGGGCGCGAGCTGATCGGCGAGGTCGGCTGCCGGCGGCGCGTGGATGCCCCAGCTCGTTCCGTGGGGAATGACGAGGCTCGCGAAGCCCCAGTCGTCGAGCTTGCGGAACAACACTTCGGGCGTGTCGGCGCCCTCGAGACAATCTGCGGGTAGCTCGCGGACCGGCACATCCTCTGCGCAGCTCGGCAGTGCGGCGACGTCCCGCGCATAGCGACTGAGAGCCCGGTATGGCCCCAGGTCTCCGGGGAAGTCGCCGATCGAGAGCACGCTTCGAAGGGCCGCCCAGCTGACGGGTCCGAGCGTGTCGGTCGGGAACATCCCGCCACGACCGGCGCCGATCGGCCGCGACGGCACGCGATCGTCCTCGGTATCGCGGAGGATCACATTCTTGTGACCGTAGTGCGTGCGCTCGCTGCCGAGCTGGGTCGGGGAACTCTGGGTCCACTCCCAGCCGAGAAACGCCACGAGATCCGGCGGCTCGGAGGCGACCGCGTTGCAGTCGCGAATCGACTGTTTCGTCTCGTCCCATTGCCACGGCGTGATGTACTCGGCGTGATCGTTGATGCTGAAGAAATCGAGCTCGGCGCAGAAGCGTGCGAAGTCGCAGGCATCGGCCGGAGGGTGTGCGCCTTCGCCCTGCAGGAGCGGCAGCGAGAATACGAAGGCGTCACTGGAGTAGCTGGTGTGGACGTGCAGATCGCCGAACAGGATCTGCATCGGTGGCGAACCCGCGTCCTCGGAGTCGGTTCCACGAGCGGATCGTTCGGCGCTCCGCCTGCTGAGTGCCGCGGCCGGAATCGCTTCGGTTGCCACCGCTCCGCGCAGGTGCCGCTCGCCGCCGAGGCCGCCGCCAACGACGAGAATGAAACCGGCAATGGCGAGAACGACGAGGAGGAGGGAACCGAGGACGAACCGAAGGAGCGCGCGCACCTGGCGAGCTTACACGACGCGAACGCGGCGGCTCCGCCGGCCCTGGTGGCGCGTCGGCTAGATGGGTCCCGGCCCCCGTCTGCCCCCGAGAAGCCAACCAACCATGGGCAGGTGCTGGCGGCCGTAGAAGACCTGGTCCGCGACCAGAAGCGCGGGTGTCTGGAAGATGCCGGCCTCGGCGAGCTGCCGGGAAACGGCGGCCGCAGCGCCAGGCCCCTCGTGCTCGGCCCAGGCTACGAACCGGTCCGCATCGAAACCGCAGTGGGCCACCAGCGCGGCGGCGTGTTCGATGCTGCCGGCATCGAGCTGCTTGGCCCAGTAGCGCGCGAAGGCCTCCTCGAGAAACGCCTCCAAGGCGCCCGGGGCGGCTGCTCGAATCCAGAGCCAGGCCAACTCGATTGCAGCAGCGGGGCCGTCGCGATAGGGCTCCTCGACTAGCAAGCCCTGGGCTTCCGCGTAGACGGCGATCTCCCTCGCGATCATCTGCGCGCGGTTTCGCTTGTGGCGGATGCTGCGATCTTCAGCGGCGTCGCTGCTAGGAGGGATCGAGGGCGGTCGCAGGGTCTGGGCGCTCAGCGGCAGCCAGTTGAGCTGGAGATCGTTGTGCTTGCCGAACCCGATGGTCGGCCCGAGGGCCAGGTACGCGAAGGGGTGGCGGATATCCAGAACCACCGTCATCCGGGCGTCCGACAGGTCGGCGTCGAACCTCAAGTTCCGAATCTCCGGTTGGCAACGTCGGGCGGCGTGCCTTCGCGGCCCGCCAGGATGAAGGCCACGCGCGGGAGGTGCTCACGACCGAACCACATCTCGTCCTCGACGAGATAGCTGGGCACGCCGTAGACGCCGGCGTCGAAGGCCTCATCGTTGGTTCGGTCGTGCAGCGCGCGGCCTTCCGCTTCCGCCCAGTCGCGAAAACCCGTCGCGTCGAGGTCGGACTCCGAGATCGCGCGTTCGAGCACCGCGAGGTCGTCGATGTCGAGCTCACGGCGCCAGAACGGGGGATAGACGGTATCGACGAAGGCATCGAAACCGCCTTGCCGCTTCGCCCACAACATGGCGATGCCGGCGAGGCTGGAATCCCAGATCTTGATGGTGCCGCGGATCGTCTTGCCGGTGAGCGCCGCGTATCGGCGCGCATCCGCATACGCATAACGAACCCCCGACCACTGCTGGTTGGTGCGCGTGGCCGATTCGACGGTCTTGCCATCCTTGGCGAGCTTGGCAGAACCCAGGTAGCTCGGAATGTCGAGGGTGAAGGGTCGCCAATCGATCTCGACCCCGATGGATCGCGCCATGGCCCGGGTCGGCTCGATGGCGATGTAGGCGTACGGGCTCTTCAGGTCGATGTAGACCGCCAACCGCGCTTCGCCGCGCAGGCGCGCGAAGACCGGCGTGAAGTGGCCCGTGGTGCTCAACCGGGAATCCGAGGCTTCCATCCGCGCTCCTGTTCCCGCGCCGTTTGCTCTCGCCCGCTGCGCCGCGTGTCGATCAGACCCGCTCGATGATGATCGCGGGAGCCATGCCGCCGCCGGCGCACATCGTGATGAGGCCGACCTGCTTGTCCTGGCGTTCGAGTTCGTCGAGGGCGGTGCCGATCAGGATCGAGCCGGTAGCCCCGATCGGATGACCGAGCGCCATGGCGCCACCGTTGACGTTGACCTTGTCGCGGTCGAGGTCCAGATCTCGCTGGAACTTCTCGGAAACGACAGCGAAGGCTTCGTTGACTTCGAAGAGATCGATATCAGCCAGGCTCATGCCGGCGCGTTGCAACACCTTGCGCGCTGCGGGTACCGGGGCGTTGAGCATGAGCGTCGGGTCGTCGCCCATGTTGGCGGTGGCGATGATGCGGGCGCGCGGCTTCAGGCCGTGGGTCTTGGCGTAGCTCTCGCTGGCCATCAGGATGGCGCCGGAGCCATCGACGACGCCCGAGGAATTCCCCGCGTGGTGCACGTGCACGATGTCGAGATCCGGGAACTTCTGGGCGACCAGGTCGCGGTAGGTCGGCGCACCGTTGTGGCTGTAATCAGCGATCGCGGGGAAGCTCGGCGGCAGGCCGGCGAGGGATTCGGCCGTGGTGCCCGGTCGCGGAAACTCCTCGTGGTCGAGTGCGACCGAGCCGTCCAGGTTGTGAACCGGGATCACGCTGTTGTCGAAGCGGCCTTCCTTGATCGCGATGGCGGCCCGGCGCTGCGATTCGGCGGCAAGGGCGTCGAGGGCCTCACGCGGGATGCCTTCCAACGTGGCGATGGCATCCGCGCAAACACCCTGGTGCGGCTGCGGGTGGAGCTCTTGCAGGTGCATGTTTCCGGCACCCATCGGCAGCATGCCCTTCTTCGGGAGCGACATCATCTCGGTGCCGCCGGCAATCACGAGATCCTCCATGCCGGCCATGATCGCGGTGGCGGCGATGTTGGCACTCGTGATTCCGGAACCGCAGAAGCGATCCAGGGTGACGCCGCTGGCCTTGGTGTCGTAGCCCGCATCGAGCGCGCTCATGCGACCGAGATCGCCCGATTGTTCACTCACCTGCGAGCTGGTGCCCCACACGATGTCGTCCACATCGGCGCTGTCGAAATCGTTGCGGGCCTGGAGGGCGCGCAACACCGTCGAACCGAGGTGCTGGGGATGCAGGTGCGCGAGGGCACCCTTGCCCTGCTTGCCAATGCCGCGGGGGGTTCGGCAGGTATCGATGATGAATGCGTCGGCCATGGGGGGCTCCTGAAGGGGGGACGGTCCAACGTATGGCACGATCGATGCGCCATGTCACGTTGTGGCCGGAAGTCAGTCCTCGCTGACGCGAAAACCGCGGCGCCGGAGCTCGGCCGCCAGGTCCTCGCTGGAAACCTTGCCGAGCGCCTGCTCCGCCTGGCTGAGCGTCGGGGGCCGGGGCTTCGGCGCGGCCTGCTCATTCCGTTCGTCCTCGGCCGCCTCGAGCTGATCGATGAACCCCTGCGCTTCGTCGCGGGTGAACTTCCCGCCCGCCTGGCGCTGGTTGAAGCCCATGGGGCCGCGGGCGTCGCGGAAATCTTCGTGGCCCGCGTTCTGGAGCAGCTCCAACAAGTCGTTCAGCTGCTGATGCGAGGCGGGCGGACCGGACTGTTTGCCAAAGGCCATCGCCCCAGTGTGGCGCGATCGCGGGCGGAACGCACTTGCGCCCGTCGGAGCCAGCCGATGGGCGCTAGGCCTGCTTCGGATCTTCGGGCGGAGCTACGCGAAGGCTCAGATAGAGCAGGGGCCCGATCGAGCCGGTGAACAGGGTGATCACGACGAACGGCCATGCGGCGACACCGCGCCGACGCGCGTCTCCTACCAGCCAGCCGAGCGCGATCGCGAGCGCGATCGCCAGGTCGACTAGCATCTGGGCTGCCCAGTCTTCCCTCATCGAGAGGGTGATGAAGCCGGTGTAGCCGTGATGGAGAACGATCTGGGCGGTCCAGAGACCGAAGAGCACCAGCGCCAGGCGCGAAAGCCAGAGAACGAGATTCGGGTTCTTCATGTGCGCGACTGTACACCGCGCGGTAGGCATGGCGATTACTGCGGAGGTAATGCCCATGACGGCTCGAGGAGTGCGAGCGTCTCGACATGCTCCGTGAACGGGAACAGGGCGAACGGCTCCAGGCTCCTGAGTCGCAGCTGGCCGCCTCCGACCAGTTCTACAATGTCTCGTTCGAGACTGTCGAGCCCACAGCTGAGATAGGCGAGCCGTGCGCTGCCAGAGGAGCCGAGCGCGCGAAGCAAGGGCGTGTCCAAGCCCTTGCGGGGCGGGTCGACGATGACGACTTCGGCGCCATCGAGAATTTCGAGGCAGTCGCCAGCGGCCCCGGACGAGATGCTGGTGCGATCGTGCGCGCCGAGCTCGTCGATGCCGCGCATCAGGCCTGCGATTCCGGCGGGGTTCTGTTCGTTGAAGGCGGCGCAGGCGCCGGCGGCTACGAGTCCCAGCCCGATCGATCCGCAGCCGGCATAGCATTCGGAAACCCGCTCGGCGGCGCCGACGAATTCGTGGACGCGAGCGACGAGAACATCCGCGAGGCGAAGGTGACTCTGCCCAAAGGCAGCGGGAGGGAAGAAGACCTCGGCGCCCCCGATCGACTCGCGGATCCAGCCGTCGGCCCCGGCCGTGCTGGCAACGAGTTCTAAGCGGCTGCCGAGAATCGTATTGGTGCGTTCCGGGTTCCCATTCCACCACAAGCTGTGGAGGATCTCGGCCCGCCGCAATCGCGCTTCGAAGGCTTCAAGGAATGCGCTCGCTCGGCGCATGTCCGAGTCGTTCGTGATCGCGACGACCTGGGCGCGCTGGCTGCCCCGCTCGACGACGACCTGGATCGCGCGAATGCAGCCCCGGTGCGGTGCCTCGGCGTACGGCTCGATGCCCGTGGCTCTGATTGCTTCCTTCGCGAGCGCGGCCACGCGGTTGATGACCGGGTGGTGGACCTGGCAGCGTGGGATGTCGGCAATCTTGTGGGAACCGGCCTGGAAGATTCCGACCTTCGGCGACGCCGCACGCCCGCGCACCATGAGGCGGGCGCGGTGCCGGTAGCCGATCGGTGTCGCGATCTCGGGGGGTTGGGGCGCAAGCGGCTGAGCCTCGCCGCCACAACGAAGCGCCAGGCGCTGCAGACGGTCGAGTGCCTCGCGGGCAATGCCCGGAACACCGAAACGGGGACAACCCGGACAGGTTGGCCGGTGGGAGCAATCAGTCGCGGATACTTCGGACACGCCGGGAGCCTAGGGAACCTTTGCACAGGCGCCCCGGCCCGCATTCCTGGCAGAGGGGTGGAGGAACTCGGCGTTGCGTTGGGACCGGAGGGCTGTCGAGGGGGTGGTTCGCGAAAATGTTAGGTGGCTCGGGTGAGGTCGAGGGCGCTGGCGGGCGTGGGGCGAGTCGAACGGTGTTTCGGAGATGTGATGACGATTTCTCTTGCTTGATAGTCTAAGATCGCTATATTCAATGCATGCTGCGTAAGTCATCCGGAATCCAGCTAGAACTGCGACATTCCGGGTGGGGCGGGAAGCGGGCCGGTGCTGGGCGAAAGCCGCAGGCGGGTTCCGGCATTCCGCATCTCCGCCGAACCGGACTGGCTTCCCGGTATCCCTGCCACGTCACCCTGAAGGTGCGCGATGGCGTGCCCTCCCTTCGAACCGTGAAGCTCGTACGCGAACTCGAACGCTCCTGGGCGAAGGCCTGTGAT
>JAJDAP010000071.1 GCA_029261795.1 Deltaproteobacteria bacterium | reverse complement strand
CACCCCTGGAGTACCTCACGTTCCTCCCCGGTGAGTTCGAGCGGCTCGAGTTTGCGTCCACGCGCCATGGCACCCTCCTTCCGTTGGAGGATGCCCCATCAATATCTATTTGTATACTTATTTATGGCGCATGACACTAGTTGACAATGTTCGATTCGTCCCCGAGGCGAGTTGATGCTAGTCACACCGACCGGCGCAACGTTTTCCAGGACGATGAGGAGAAGCCCGGAGCGCCCGTAGTGAATCCGAGAACGACCTTTCAGACGGGAAGGTGCTAGCCGAACGCGGGCTTCAGCAGCATCAACAGATCGTATTCGAGCTCGGCGACACGGCGACCGCTGGCGGCCATGATGATCGAGGGGACGCTGCCGTTGAGGTGTGCGGCGGCCTGGCCGGCGAGACCCATGCCCCATTTCAGGGTGCCCATGCTCTTCCACCACAAGAAGCGGGCCTCGTCCCATTGGCCGCCGGCGCCCTCGTAGCCGGCCCGCAGGTCGGCGCGCGTGCCAAGCCCGCCGACTTCGAGGGAATCGTTTCGAAAGCGCCACATGCGTTGGCATAGCCAACCCGGATCTTCCATCGGGTCGCCGAGGTGGGCCACCTCCCAGTCGAGCACGGCCCGCAATCCGTCGTCGCCCACGATCAGGTTCCCGTTCCGGAAATCCCCGTGAACCAGGGCGCGTTGCACCGGCTCCGACGGTCGGTTCCGCTCGAGCCAGTTCCAGGCCAGCGTGAATGTCGGTGAGGGTTGGAGCAGGCCGTCGAGCAGCGCCCTCGCGCCTAGCAAAGCTGCTTCGATGGGTGCCTCGGCGCCCGGGAGGTCGGGGTGGATCTTGGTGGGGTCGACGCTGTGGATGCGCGCGAGTGCTTCGCCGGATTGCCGCGCGATGCGCGCGCCAAGACCTTCGTTCTCGGCGACCAGGCGCAACACCCGGCGCGGGATGGTCTCCCCCTCGATCCGGCTGGTGAGAAAGAAGGGGCCTCCGAGGAAGGAAGGGTCGTCGGTAACGGCGTGGACGTGCGGGGCCGGGGCGCCGGCGGCTTCGGCAAGGCGCAGGTTCGAGGCTTCCACTTCCATCGGCATCACCTGGATGGCCGCATTGGGGATGATGGTCGCGACCAATGGTGTGCGGAAACCATCCTTCCGGGCGTCGAACAGGACATTGCGCCGACGCGCACCCGCGGACGCGATCCCCATGTCGAGGATCTCGACGGGGCCCGCCCACTCCGTGGAAAGGAAGCGCGCGAGGGCCGCGTCTAGATCCTGGAGACCACTCAAGCTTCGAGCTCGTCGGCGAAGTCGAAGGCGTCGTAGCCGGGCTTGGAGATCGAGAGCTTGCCGCGCACGATCTCGAGCAGCGCGAGCCAGCTGCGCTGCTCGAGCACCGGGTCGAGCTTCGCGTCGAGGCGCCGGGTGAGTTCCCTGCTCAATTCCTCGGCCGTTCGTGCTCCGACGTCTTCGCCTAACACATCGGCCAGGAGTGCGATCTCGCGGGCTTCGAGAGGCGCGGCCAGCTCTACCTCCCGCTCGAGAACCCGCGCCAGGTTCGCGGCCACGCGCACCTGATGTTGCACGGGGCCCTTCAGCGCGGGCATCACCTCCTTCTCGAGGAGGTCGCCGATCGCCTCCAGGAGCTCGTTCGCGGTGGGTCGGTCCTGCATGGAAAAGCAGGATATCGCGCCCTCGCCGCTATTGAAGGGCTTGCTCGCTGGCCGCTTCGCGGCGGGCACGTTGGAACTCGCGCAGGTCTCCGAGGTAGAGCAGGCCGATGCCCAGCCGCGCCAGGATCAGGCCTACCGGAAACGCCACCCCGAACGCCAGGATCGAGGCCGCGCTGCCATGGGCGTCCCACAACTCCAACATCACCGCCTGCTGGGAGCCCATGCCGGCCGGCGTGAACATCGCCGAGCCCATCACCAGTGGCATGGTCAGGGCCATGAATCCGACCGGGATATCGACGGAGAAGGCGCGGGTACCGAACACGAAGAAACCGATGAAGCCGGCGAAGTAGATCGTGCGGACGGCCAGCAGCAGGGCGAGGTCCACGCCACGAGCTTTCCGATAGGACTGCAGGATGCGTGCGTTCCGGATGCGTTCGAGCCAGCCCCACTTCGGCGACTTTGCAAGGACGAGGGCCAGGAACAGACACTGGAGCACGAAGAAGCCGATGATTCCCGGGATCGCATTTCCCATCGGCCCGGCGTCTGGGACGAGGAAGATGCCGACCATCAACAACGCCAGGATCACGAAGCCGTCGGCGGCGCCGTAGAGCATCATCGAGCTGGTGCCGTCGATGGCGCTGATGCCCTTGGATTGGCGCAGATGCAGGATCACGCCGGCCGTTCCCACGTTCCAGTTGATCGGCGTCAGCAGATAGGTGAGGCCACGCAGCGAGCGCGCCTCGGCCCAGGAGACCGGCGCGTTGAAGCGAGAGAAGAGGAACGAGTAGCCCCAGGAATCGAGCAGGAACCAGTAGACGGCTGCTCCGCAGAGAACGAGAGTGAATGCGCCGAGTTCTGCCTGGCTGGCGGCATCCCACGCCTCGGCCCAGGAAACGCGCCCGGTGATCCAGATGATCAGGCCCAGGCCGAGTAGCCAGGGCGCCAGCGTTCGTGCTCGTCGTAGGATGCGCGCGCGCACACTCGGGCTTGCGGCGGGCTCCTCCGGCATCGCGGGAGCATCGCACAGGGCCGGGCCGTCCGGGCGATCGGCGTCGAGATTCGTTCGGCGCCGCCCGGTTCGCTAGGCCCGCTCGGGCGGCAGACGGGCGGTGCGACCGCGTCTACTCGGGCGCGGTGTATGCTCCAACACCCTCGAATCAAGGAGACGGAAATGGCGGACAAGGATCGTTGGGAGCGCGGTCAGGAAATGCTGCAGCAGGTCTACGCCGGCGACGTGGTCACGGCGCCTCGCGGCGCGATGCCCTTTTCGGACATCATGCTCGAGACCTTGTTCGCCGAGGTCTGGACTCGTACGGAGATCCTGTCGATCCGCGACCGACGCTTGTTGATGCTGGGCTCGATCATCGGCATGGGCGAGCACATGACCTTTCGCATCCAGCTCAAGGCCGCGATGAAGAACGGTGAACTCAATCCCGATCAGGCCCGCGAGATCCTGATCCACATGGCCCAGTACACGGGCTACCCCCGCGTGGCCGGGCTGGTCGGCGAAGTCGAGGCGGTTATCGCCGAGGTGGCGAAGGAACAAGCCGAGATCGACGAAAGCTAGTCCGAGCGGCTCACTTCGGTTTCCTGGCGGCCCTCACCGCGGGCTTCGCGCGCCGCGTTGATCCAGCGCGTCAGGTAGCGTTCATGAGCGGCGTAGCGGCCGGCTCGTTCGATGGGGCTGGCACGAATTTCCGGTCCCAGGTCGAGCAACCGGGAATCCTCGAGATCGAAGCGCGGCCACGGCACGGCGCCGGCTTCGTTCGGATCGCCGTGATGCGCGAACCGGCTCCAGTAGCCCTGCATGGCGGCTCCGAGTCCGGCGTCGTAGTCGTTGCGAGGGAACGCGCCGAAGGAAGTTCCCAGGACGAACGGAATCTCCGAGGCGTGGTATGAGCCGGCTGTCTGGCTCGCGCTCGGCGGCTTTCGAGTGAAGAAATAGAGATAGGCCGGTTGCTCGGCCGCGGCGTGGAAGCGCGCCATCAGCGCTGCGGGCATGCCGAAGTAGGCGTCGCCCCATAGTTGCTCGCCGGCAGCCAGCAAGTTCGCCTCGGACGAAACGGGATACGAAGCAGCGACGACGCCCGCCTGTTCTCCGTAGCCGACCTCGAGCGCAGCCTCCCAGTCCGTCACCGTTTCGACGGGCCCTGCCTCGGCGATCGGAACCTTGAAGAACGGGTAGAGCAGGGTGCCCTCATCGGCATTGCTGCCGACGATCAACGGGACCGGCGCTTGTTCGCCCGCCTGGAAGATCTCGACCGTCGTCTTCGGCAGGAGCCAGCCATCGACGTTCGGATGATAGGCGGGCAGGACTTCGGGTAAGCCACTGACGGCGTCGAGAATCGCGTCCGCATCCAACGCGCGCAACGCCCGTGCCGGGTTTGCGTCGTCCGCCACCGCCAGCCGCTCTGCCAGTCTTTCTCCCATCTGCTCGGCGGCGGGGACGCTCAGCACCGACGCGCGCAGATGCAGGAACTGGGGAAAGCCGGTGCCGCTCTCGGGAATCGCGCGATGGAACAGGCCACGGGCCAGCGGGCTGGCCATCAGCTGGCCGATCGAATGGCCGCCTGCCGACTCGCCGAAGATCGTGACGTTGTCGGGATCGCCGCCGAACTCGCGCGCGTTGTCGCGCACCCACTCGAGTGCCGCGATCTGGTCGAGCGTTCCGTAGTTCCCTGAGCTTCCGTGCTCGGACTCCGCGCTGAGGGCCGGGTGCGCGAAATAGCCGAACACGCCGAGCCGATAGTTGATCGTGATGAGCACGATCTCGTGCTCGAGCAACACGTTGGTGTTGTAGGTCGCGCCTGCACCGCTCCCGGACTGGTGGCCGCCCCCGTGGATCCAGACCATCACGGGCCACGGTTCGGGATTGCCCCGGTTGCGCGTTCGCACGTTGAGCGTCAGGCAGTCCTCGCTTTGTTCCGGAGGCCAGGTGAACAGGATGGCGGCGTCGATCATGGTGCGGCGCCACCAGGAAAGGCCGAGCCGATCGAGCATCAGCTCGAGGAAGGCGTTGTTGCCGCCGGAGGTGGCCTGGCGGCAGATCGGGCCGAAGCTGCTGGCATCGCGCGTTCCCTCCCAGGGGGCGACCGGTTGCGGCGGGCGCCAGCGCAGGTCGCCGACCGGGGGCGCAGCGAACGGAATGCCGTTGAAAACGGCGACGGTGTCCTTCCGCGCGCCGACGAGTCGTCCGCCGGTGACATCGGCTTCCGGCGACGCGGCGAGCGCCGGTGCGGCCGTCAGCAACACGAGAGCGGGCAGGATGAAAGCGAACGCACGCATGGTTTCCTCCGGTTGAGGCGAATGTAACGCGTCAACGGCTGCTCACCCGGGGTGCCGGAGCGGTAAGATCCGCGGCGGAGGACTGGATGGAACTCGAGCTTCGTGGACGATCGGCGCTGGTAACGGGGAGCTACCGGGGAACCGGCGAGGGCATCGCGGGCGTGTTGGCGCGCGAGGGTGCCCGGGTCTGGGTTCATGGCTTCGAACTCGAGCTGGCGGGGGCCGTCGCCAAACGCCTCCGCGACGACGGTGGCGACGTCCAGGCGGTCGCCGGCGACATTCGTACCGACGCCGGCGCCAACGCGGTGGCCAGTGCCGTTGGTGCCGTCGACGTCCTCGTGAACAACTACGGGGTCGCCGAGGGTGGAAGCTGGGAGAGCGCGACCGACGACTGGATCGACATCTACCAGAAGAACGTGCTCTCGGGCGTCCGCTTGATCCAGGCATTCACGCCGGGGATGCGCGAGCGCGGCTGGGGCCGCGTCATCCTGGTGAGTACCGTCGGCTATGCGCGACCGAATTCGCGGATGCCGCACTACTACGCCTCGAAGGCGGCGTTGGTGAACATGACGGTCTCGCTCGCGAAGGAGTTGTCCGACACCGGCATCACGGTCAACTGCGTAAGCCCCGGGATCGTGGCGACCCAGGAAATCCGCGAGCGCTTCGAGCGCCGCGCGGCCAAGCAAGGCCATCCGACCGATTGGCCCAGCCTCGAGAAGTTCATCGCCCGTGAGTTCATGCCGAATCCTGCAGGCATCGTCGGTACGCCCGAAGACGTGGGGAATCTGGTGGCCTTCCTGGCCAGCGATCGCGCGCGTTATGTGAACGCGTCGAACCTGCGAATAGACGGCGGGGCCGCGGACTGCATCCAGTGAGTGCCGCCCGCACCATCTTGCTGGCCGCCTGTCTCACTGCCGCGCTTCCGGTGGCAGCGGAGCCCGCCTTTCGTGCGGGCTTCGCCCGTACCGAGATCACGCCGCCGGTTCCGGAGCCATGGCAGGACCTGGATGACGATGGCGTCTTCGATCCTGAAGTCGACAGCTTCGATGATCGAAATGCGAACGGTCGGTTCGATGCCGTCTACATGGCGGGTTTCCACAATGGCCGGGCGGCCGCCGGCATCCACGACCCGCTCGAGAGCGTGGCAGCGGTCTTCGACGACGGCCAGACCCGCGTGGGCATCGTGACGGCCGACGTGGTGGGCCTCTCCCACGGTTTCGCCGACGCATTGCGAGCGAGCGTTCGCGGCGAACTCGGGCTCGACTATCTGCTCGTCCACGCGACGCATAACCACGAAGGCCCGGATACCCAGGGGCTGTGGGGTCCGGCGCGCTTCACTTCAGGCGTCGATCCCGGCTACATGACGTTCTTGAGCGATCGGATGGCAGCGGCCCTCCGACGGGCCGTGAACGCCCTCGCGCCCGCCCGGATCGAAATCGCCGAGATCGATGGCAGCGACGGGCGTTTTGCGACCGTGGATACCCGGCCGCCGGAGGTGATCGACGCCGGATTGCGCGCGGCGATCGTCCGCGGCCAGGACGGCAGTGTCCTCGGCACGCTGCTCAACTTCGGGAACCACGTCGAGCTTCTCTGGGACCGGAACCTGGAGCTCACGGCCGATGTGGCAGGTTATGCGCGGCGAGGCCTGGACCAGGGGCTGGTCTACGAGGGCGACAAGTTTCGCGATGGTCTCGGTGGCACGACGCTCTGGCTCACCGGAAATATCGGCGGACTCATCACGACAACGCCCGAAGTGCCTGTCGTCGATATCCGCGCGGGAGAGGTATTCCGGGCACCCTCTTTCGAGAAGGCCCGGGCCCAGGGCTATGCGCTCGCGGGAGCGGTCCTCGACGCGGTCGAGGCGGAGGCGTTCCACAAGGTCGTGGCGCCACGGCTTCGCATCCACGCACGCGATATCGAAGTGCCGATCGACAACGCGCCGCTCGTGCTGGCTTCGTTCCTCGGCGTGCTGGACCGGGGCCTCTCGTTCTCCTGGGGCTTTCGAACCGCGAGCGAAGTGGCCCTGCTCGAGATCGGGGAACTGTGGATCGCGTGCGTTCCCGGCGAACTCTACCCGGAGATCGCCATCGGCGGAATCGAACGGGCGCCGGGCGGCGACTTCGATGTGCCGCCGGTCGAGACGCCAGCGCTTCGCAGCCGCATGCGTGGCCGCGTCAACATGATGGTCAACCTGGCGAACGATTCGCTCGGCTACATCATTCCACGCAGCCAATGGGATGCCGAAGCGCCGTGGATCTACGGGAGCGAAGAAGAAACCTACGGCGAGATCGTTTCGGCCGGACCCGATACCGCACGCATCGTGCACGGTGCCCTGCTCGATGCCTTCGACGCTGCAGGAGGTGCCCCGTGAGTCACCCGCCAAACATCGACGAGTTCGGGAACCTGCTGTTGTTGCGGCAGGCCCTCGATATCCTGGCTGCCTCCGAGCCGGAACAGCAGGCACTCTATCCGCCCGAGCGCGATGCGGCGCAGGAGATGACCCGTGTGTACTCGGAGGCTTGGGATCTCGTGCGGCCGGTCTTCCGCCCGTCCCTGCCTGCTGCGGTCGGAGAGGCGCTCGGCAAGATCGAGATCGCACTAACGGAGCAGCCGGTGCTCTGGTCGGAGATCCGACCGCTGGCCGCGATCGCCCGGAGCGGGTTGCCTGGTCGCTCCGGCCCCGCAGGTTCTGCCGAAAGACTACGCGCCTGGGACGATCAAATCGTTCGCGCTCGAAACCGGCTGCTGCTCCGCCGCCAGACCTGACTCTGGTTGCCGCAGCGGGCTGGGAAATGGCGCATCGAAGATCGAACGGAGTTCCGATGCACGAACACGACCGGTTCCATCCACCGACCAGTGACGATCCCTACTGGACCGAAACCTGCTGGTTCACTTTCGCCGTACCCGAGCGCAAATTGTCGGGACAGCTCTACCCGTTCTTTCGGCCGAATCAGGCGGTCACTTCCGGCGGCGCCTTCTTCTGGGATGATTCCTCGGGCGATCTTCACAGCTGTCGTTACGCGCGGAACTTCTGGCACCTGCCGCTCCCCGAGGACGCGGACCTCGCCGATCTCTCACTCCCGAACGGCATCCGCTACAAGTGCCTCGAGCCGCTCTCGCGCTACGAACTCCACTACGCGGACCCCGATGATCCGCAGGATCTCAGTGTCGACCTGGTCTTCGAGGGAATCTGCGAGCCGAATTCGTTGGGGGGCGGTCATCTCGATCAACCCGGACGCTATACCGGCACCATCGTCCTCGACGGAGAGTCCATCCCCGTGGATGCCTATGGCTTCCGCGACCGCTCCTGGGGCGTGCGGAGCCAATTCGGGAACACGCTCACGAACTCGGGGGCTCCCCACGGTGGCTACAGCTATGCAACCGCCTCGCAATCCGATGCCTTCCACGCGATCACGATGGCCTTCGATGGCAAGACGATGATCCCGATCCACGGCTATCTGCTCCGCGACGGCGAGTACGCCAGGCTGGTACCAGGAAAGGGTGCTCGCGAGGTGAGCGAGCGGGACGCCAGGGGCGTCCCGAGTCGGGTCCGGATCCGTGCCGAGGACGAGCTGGGGCGAACGCTAGAAGCCACTGGACGCTGCGTGAACCACCTCGGGGTCCATCTGAATCCGAACCTCTTCACGTTCAACTGCATGACCGAGTGGGAATACGATGGCATCGAGTCGTGGGGCGAGGATCATGACAACTGGAGTGGGACGGCGGTGCGCCGCTTCTTCCGCGAGCAGATCCTGGGCCGATAGTCCGACTCGTGCCGATCGTCCGACGCCTGCGGTAGGCTCGCGATTGCGCTGTCCGAGGGAACGATCATGGACGTCCAGTTCAATCCGCAATCACACGAGTGGAAGCCTGACCCCTACAGCAAGTACCGCGAGCTGCGGGACCACGCGCCCGTCCACTATTCGCCCGAGGCCGAGATGTGGGTGGTCTCCCGTCATGCCGACGTCCAGCACGTGCTGACCTCGCCCGACGAGTTCAGCTCCAAGACCCAGATGCGGCGCCAACGAAACCAGGCCGATGAGTTGGGCGCATTCCAGAAGTTCCGGATGCTGGTGGGGATGATGCGGAAGATGCACGTCACCCCGTGGCAGGCGATGCGCTCTCGCATGCTCATCGGAGAGGACGGCGATGTCCACGCGCTGATGCGCCAGATCGTGAACAAGGGCTTTACGCCGCGCCGCGTGCACGCCTGGGACGATCGCATCGCGGAACTCGTCGCTGGCTGCATGGAGAACATTCGTGGCCGCGAGCACTTCGACCTGGTCGAAGAGTTGGCGGTGCCGCTGCCGGTCACGGTCATCGCGGAGTGGCTCGGTGTCGAGCCGGAGCGCCAGCACACCTTCAAGCGTTGGAGCGATGCGATCATTCAAGGGGGCACCGGTTCGGGCCAGCAGTTCGGCGGGAGTCCGGACAATCCGGTCTGGTTGGCGATCGGGGAACTGCGCGCCTACTTGCGGCCCATCGTTGCTGCACGGCGGGCAAGCCCCGCCGATGATCTGATCAGTCTTCTGGTGCAAGCCGATGGCGAAGCCGAGCTTTCGGACTACGAAATCTTCCTGTTCGTGCTGTTGTTGCTCATCGCGGGGAACGAGACGACGACGAACTTGCTAGGCAATGGTGTCGATGCGTTGCTGGCGAACCCCGATCAACTCGAAAGCGTGGTCGCCGATCCAGGCTTGATTCCGGGTCTCGTCGAGGAGACCCTGCGCTTCGACGCCCCGGTTCAATTCATTACCCGGGTCACCGCCCAGGACGTCGAACTCGCGGGCACCGCGATTCCCAAGGGCTCGTTCCTCGCGGTGTTGCTGGGTTCTGCGAACCGGGACGAGCGCTTCTGGGACGAGCCGGATCGCTTCGATGTCACGCGTTCGACCACGGGCCACGTGGGTTTCGGCTTCGGCAAGCATTTCTGTCTCGGTGCTTCGCTGGCGAGGCTGGAAGCCGAGGCTGCATTCAAGGGCCTGATTCCGGAGCTTCCCCGTCTGGTTCGGTCGAGCGCAGAGGTCGAGTTCCTCGACAGCTACCTGATCCGAGGACGCTCACGGCTCGAACTCCGCCGCGCCGCCTAGCAAGAGGCCCCGGCTAGATGTGCTCCAGGTAGTCGCGCTCGAGGGCTTCGTCGATGCCATCGGCGGCTTCGTCGCCGAGCTTCAGCTTGCGCGCCATCTGGAGCCCGAGCTTCGGCTTGAAATCGACAGGCCAGCGGTCGGGCCGCCAAAGAGACGAGCGGATCATGGCCTTGCCGCAATGCGGGTAGGCCTCTTCGACGAAGACCCGTGTCGCGAGCAGTGCAGGCTTTCCGCGGGCCGGGAGCGATGCCAGCAGCGCCGGATCCCGGGTGAGTTCGGCGCGCCCGTTCACGCGGTAGGTCTCACGCACGCCCGGGATCAGGAAGATCACGGCGACCCGGTCGTTCTCGAGGATGTTGCCATGACCGTCGGCCAGCTTGTTCCCGGTGCGGTCGGGGATCACCAGCGTGTTGTCGCTCTCGACCCGAACGAAGCCGGCTTCGTCGCCCTTTGGAGATACGTCCATCTGGCCGCTCGCATTGGAAGTGGCGAGCAGCAGGAGCGGCGAGTTCTCGATGAAGTCTCGTCCCGTCGGGTCGACATGATCGAAGATCTTCAGCCGCACCATCTCCGATGGCTCACCGAGAACTTCACGAAGTTGCTCGAGGTTCTCGATCCGGTGCGGGTCGACGGCCATGAGGTCTCCTTGCGTGCGTCGAAAGCCTAGCCGAGCCGCAGGTGCGGGTGGATCCCGGTCAGCCCTTGGCCAGGTGCGAAAGCAAAGCCGCGTCCAGCACACCGGGCGCCTGGTCGGTGATGAAGTGGCCCACGCCCGGGAGTTCGACGAACTGGAAGGTTCCAAGAACCGATCCAGCCGTCGCTTCGGCCGCCGAGCGACCGACCGTGGCATCGGCATCACCCCAGACGTAGAGCACGGGGATTTCGATGGGCGGGACATCCCGAGCCGCCAGCCCACCGGTTCCGGCCGCCCGGTACCAGTTCAAGGCAGCGTCGAGGGCGGCTCGGTCCGATAGCGTCGCCAGGTACGCGTCGACATCGATAACCGGCACGCCCTGCCCGGTCAGGGCACGCCGCAGTTGGGCGGCGTCGTCGGCGAGCAAGCGGTCCGTCGCTTCGGGCTTCTGGAAGGCGCGGTGGTGACGCGAGCGGTTCGGTTGTTCCGGGTCGTTCGCGACAGCGCCAGCGAATGCAGCGGGATGCGGGCGTGACAAGACCGTGAGGGTGCGAACCCGCTCGGGATGAAGCGCCGCCGCGTACCAGGCCACCTGGCCGCCCCAATCGTGTCCGACCAGATGGAAACGCTCGTGTCCGAGGGCTTCGGCCAGGGCGAGGACGTCGCCGACCAGGAGATCGATGCCGTAGTCGGCGATCTCGTCAGGTCGCGCGCCCGCCGAATAGCCACGTTGATCGGGCGCGGCCGCGCGAAAACCGGCTTCTCCGAGCCGGGGCAATTCGTGGCGATAGCTGTGTCGCGTTTGTGGGAAGCCGTGCAGCAGCACCACGAGGTCGCCATCTTCGGGCCCGGCGACGTCGACGGTAAAGCGGAGGCCCCGAGCCTCGACCTCGATCGTGTTCGTCATCGCCACATGGTGCCACGCAGGCGCGGCCGTTTCTACGAACGCGCGGTACGTCGAAGACGTAGGTCTGGCCAGCGGGTTGCATCATCGCCGAGATGACGCCCCCGATCAGCGAGGCGATGTAGACGTGGGTCAGTGTCGCGGTCTCGGTGTAGACGAGGCTCGCCATCGCGAAGACGACGACGACCAACAACATCCGCCCACCGACCAGGAGCGTGCGCTTCGAGATCCGGTCCGCCACGACGCCGGCATAGGGCGAGAGGATGGCGGCGACACCGCCCTGAAGGAACGGGATGATGAAATAGAGCGTCCGCTCCTCGGTGAGCTGATCGAGCGTCAGCCACTGCATCGCCATCATCATGATCTGGCCACAGAAGGCCTGGACGAAGTTCGAGCCGAAGAGCGGGGCGAAGTGCGGAAGCCGCAGTGTCTGAAGCGCCCGGCCGAGGCCCTCGCTGCGCGGTTCGTCGGGTTCCATGCCGGCCGGAGCCTAGGCGACTTGCCACCTCGCCGACGATCGTCAGCGAGCTATTCTCCCCGCTCGGCCCGGACGCACCCGACGTGCCACTGGCCTGGAGGCGATATGGAATTCCGCTGGGAGCCCGAGTACCTCGCGTTTCGAGACGAGATCGAGGTGTTCATCCACGAGTGGCGAACGCCCGAACTCCTGAAGGAACAGCGCGAGCGCGAAGGCGCTGGCGGCGGGCCGATCCTGACGCGCTACTACGAGGCGCTCCAGGAGAAGGGTTGGATGCGCATGTGTTGGCCGCCCGAGCTCGGCGGTCAGGGCCTCAACCCGACCTACCGGTTCATCATGGTCGAGACCATGGAGTACTGGCAGATGCCCTACGGCAACCTGACCTATACGTCGGTGGCGCCCGCGCTTGCGGTGCACGGCAACGAGGAGCAGAAGAAGCGCTTCCTGCCCGGCATCTGGAACGGCGACTTCACCTTCGCGATCGGCTACAGCGAGCCGAACGCGGGCACCGACCTCGCCGCGCTTCGCACCCGGGCAGAGAAGGTCGAGGGCGGCTGGATCGTCCAGGGCCAGAAGATCTGGACGTCGCTGGCCGAGCAGTCGACGCACATCTGGCTCGCCGTGCGTACGGACACGGAAGGCCCGAAGCACGCGGGTATCTCTTTGATGATCGTGGAGACGAAGACCGAAGGCATAACCATCCGGCCGCTGCCGACGCTCTCCGGTTTCGTCACCTACGAGACGTTCTACGACAACGTCTTCATCCCCGACGAGAACCTGATCGGCCCGCTCAATGGTGGCTGGAACATCATCATGCACGCGCTCAACCACGAGCGCGTCGGTCTCTCGCCAACGGGAAACCTGGCTCGGAACTACGACCTGTTGGTCGATCACCTGAAGAACAAGGCGCCGGAGAAACTTGCGGATCCCGTGGTCCGCAACCGCCTCGCCGAGATGCGCATGGAACTCCAACGCCACCGTGCCCTGGCGATCCGAAACGCCGTGACCATCGCCAAGGATGACGTTTCGCCGGGCCAGGCTTCGATGGCCAAGATCTCGGGCAGCGAACTCCGCTATCGGATGACGAACATGGCGATGGATCTGTTGGGGCGAACAGGCTCGCTCACTGCCGAAGCTGGCGAACTCGCCGCAAGCGAGGGCCGACAACAAGGGAACTGGCGTTCATCGCCGATCCTGCGCTTCGGCGGCGGAACCAACGAGGTCCAGCGCAGCATCATCGCCGCGCGCCACCTCGGCATGTCACGTTAGGCAGGGGAGAACACCATGGAACTGGATCTCACTGAAACCCAGGAACTCCTCCGCGACACCCTGCGTGGCTTCCTCGAGGCCGAGGTGCCGTTCTCGCAGGTACGCGAGTGCGAGATCGAGAAGAAGACGGACACCAGGCTCTGGGCCCAGCTGGCAGAGCAGGGCTATCTCGGCTTGCCGTTCCCGTCGGAGATGGCGGGTGGAGACGGCGGCCTCGTCGAGGCGGGTCTGCTGGTCGAAGAGGTGAGCCGCCGCGCCGCGCTGGTTCCCATCGTCGAGGTGATGGCGGCCTCGCTCACGCTGAAACGAAAATGCAGCGGCGCAACCCAGCTGCTGGAGAGCGTCCTGTCCGGCAGCGCGATCGTCGTACCGGCGGTCCTCGAAGCCAACGACTCGTTCGAGAGTTTCGCCCTCGAGGCCGACGCCGAGGGCGTGCTTCGCGGTGAGAAGTTCTTCGTCGACTACGCCGAGGCGGCCAGCCACCATCTCGTCGTGGCGCGAGATGCCAAGGGTCCGGCCCTCTACCTGGTGGATTCCGCGGCCCCGGCCGTCAAGTGCGAGCCGATCGAGACCATGGGACGCACCCCGCAGAGTCGGGTTCGCTACGACGGTGCGGCCGGAACGAGAGCCGGCGGCGCGGATGCCGTCGATTACCTGATCCAGATCGCGCGAGCCCTGACCTGCGCCCAGATCCTGGCGTGCATGGATTCGTCCCTCGAGCAGACCGTCGCCTACACCAACGTGCGCGAGCAGTTCGGGCGCCCGCTCGCGACCTTCCAGGCCGTCCAGCATCATGGCGCCAACATGGGCATGCACTGTGAGTCGAGCCGCTTCCTGACCTATGAGGCGCTCGACTGTCTAGAGCGGGGCGATGCGACGGAGGAGCAGGTCGCGATCGCGAAGGCATCCCTCTCTCGCGCGATTCCCGACGTGGTGATGACAGGTCACCAGCTACACGGCGGCCAGGGCTACATCGAAGAGAACGATCTCTATTTCTTCACGATTCGCGGCAAGGATCGGGCGCTGGCCTGGGGTACCGCGGAGGAGTGTCTGGAGATCGTGGCGCGCAGTGCGGAGGAGAAATCGCGCTGGCTCTGAGCGCAGCCTAGCCTTCGTCCGCCGGGTGAGCGGCCTCCTCCAACTCGCGCGCATGAACGGCCAGTTCCTCGCCGTACGCCCGTAGGCCGTCGGCGTCAGGATGCCGTCGCAGTGCTAGGCGCACCCGCTTGCGGGCGGCCTTGACGTCGCCGGCCAGTGCTTCGCCGGCTGCCAGGTTGCGGACCACCGTCGGATCCTGGATCAGCCGTGGCGGCAGAATTTCCAGCAGCGCTTCGGCCTCGGCCGGACGGCTCTGGCCGAAGCGGATTGCGGCAAGGCGCCAGTAGGCGTCCTCGGCGAAGGCATTGCCATCGACCGCGCGCTGCAGGTGCTCGGCGGCCTTTTCCAGATCTCCGCGCACCATCTCGATGGTGCCGAGCGCGAGGTGCGCGCCGGGGTTGTGGGGATCGAGTTTCGCGGCGAACTCGAGGGCTGCGACGGCCTCTTCCTGTTTTCCGAGCGCCTGCAGGGCACTGCCGAGTTCGAGCTGGGCTTCCGGCGAACCGGGTGTGGTTTCGATCGCGCTCCGGGCATAGCCGAGCGCTTCCTCGAAGCGTCCGAGTTCTCGTGCGATTCGCGCACGCGGAACGTTCACCGACGAGCCATCGCCGAGTGGCGCGAGGATCTCGAGTGCTTTCTCGTGCTCGCCATCGCCGAACGCTGCCATGGCTTCGGCCATCGTTTGCAGCGCCTGAACGACGTCCTTCGGGTCTATGCCGCCGACTTCGACGGCGGCTTCGAGGTCGATCGTGCGGTCCGGGATCACGTAGCCGAGTGCGATGAGCTTGGCTCGCTCCGCCGGATCGGGATCCACGGTCATGCGGAGAGGTCGAGCCGTCGCAAGCCGTTCGGAGACCTGTTTGTCGAAGTCGCTGGCGACCCCGGGCAAGTCTCCAACCAGATTCGAACGTTCATCGGGATCGGTCGCGATCGAATAGAGCTCGGAGCGCGGCGCACGGATGTACTTGAAGCGTGCCGTTCGCAGCCCGTACATCGGGCTCCAGCCGTACTCGAGCCGCGTCGCGACGGTTTCCACCCAGGCGCCCCGCGGCAGGTCGGGTTCGTCATCGAAGTACATCTGGAGGTTGCGGCCGTCCATCCCGTCGAAGGGCGGTAGATCCATTGCCGCAAGCACCGTCGGCGCGGTGTCGGCCAGCGGGACGACGTCCTCGATCTCCAGGCCGCTCGGTACGCCAGGGCCGGCGATGATGAACGGCACCTTCTGGGTGGCGTCGTAGAGCGTGTAGCTATGGGTCGGGTCGTTATGTTCGCCAAGGCTTTCGCCGTGATCGCTCGTGACGATGAAGAGCGTCCGGCCATCTTGGTACTGTGCTTCGACGGCGTCGATCAACCGACCGATCTCCTGGTCAGCGAAGTGGATCTCGGCGGCATAGAGGTCGCCGCGGAACAGGTCCTTGAAATATTGGGGCGGATCATGCGCCATGTGCGGGTCGTAGACGTGCACCCACAAGAAGAAGCGTTCAGGCTGCTCGACGGTCAGCCATTGGAGAGCGGAATCGACCACTTCGCTGGCCCGCCGCTCCGGGTAGCCGCTCTTGCCGAGGGCTTGTCGGCTCCCCATCCGATCGTCGTAGAAGTCGAACCCCTGGTCGAGTCCGTGGGCTGAATCGAGCACAACGGCACCCACGAACGCGCCGGTCGGGATGCCTGCCAGGCGCGCCGCACTGGCCAGGGTCGGGATGCCCGGATCCAGCGCGAAGGTCGAATTGGCACGGACACCGTGATGGGTCGGATCCAGGCCCGTCATGATCGTGGTGTGACTCGGCAAGGTGACGGGCACCGGCGAGATGGCGTTGCGAAAGCGGACGCCGCGCGCCGCCAGGGCATCCAGCTGCGGGGTGATCGCCTGGTCTCGCGCGCTCCCGCCTACCCGGTCGTCACGCAGCGTGTCGATGGTGACGAGGACGGTTCGCTCGGCTCGACCGTGCGGAGCACCCTGTGCGGCAGAAGGCACCGCTTCTTCGTCTGCACAGCCGACCGGAGCACCTGTCGCGATCAGGAGAACCAGAGCGGTGAAATGGCGTAGGGCAGATTGCATGAGCGGGGCGCCCGACGGTAGCAACTGGCTCGCCCGCCCTGGGCAGGGCTCTCATCGGCGGCGCAGGGAGCGCGGCTGAAGCCGGTTCCGTCGGAGAACACGCTACCCCCGGGGGCCCAATCTCGATACGCTGCGGTTCCTGGCTCGCAACTCCGTCGGTAAGTGGTTGAATTTCCTGTTGACACCGTCGGATCCGCTTCCGATCATCCGGGCATCGGCGCCTGGCCCCAAACCCCAGGTCACGGCCCGAATCCTCCATTCAGTGACTCGCCTGCCGACGGTGGGCGGGTGTCCCAATCAATCACCAAGGAGGAGCCTGATGGCCACCAAGGTCGCAAGGGTCGGAGTCAAGCGAGAGAAGGATTGGCTGTATTTCCTGGATCGCCGGGGCAATGTTGCCCGGGTGCGCCGCGCGGGCGGCGGCGGGAAGGCCAGCAAGGGCACACGCCAGACGGTCGCGAAGGTTGGCGTCGAGAAGGAGGACGGGTTCCTCTACTTCATCGACAAGGATGGCGACGTCGCCAAGGCGAAGATGGTCCGCCGGGGACGCAAGCCTGCGAAGAAGCCCGCGCGTCGCAAGGCTGCCAAGGCGACCCCGCGTCGCAAGGCTGCCAAGAAGCCGGCCAAGAAGAAGGCGGCGAAGAAGACCGCCCGCCGGAAGACCACGGCGCGGACGACACGCAAGAAGACGGCCCGCCGCTAGCGGCAGGGCCGAATGGAACGGAGGGGGCGGCGCGGGATCGCGTCGCCCCTTCTCCGCTTCCGGCCCCACCTGCTCGACCGCTACCGGGCTGCCGGGTACCGTCCCCACCCGGAGGCCGCGCGGCTCGCTTGAGTTCCGATGTACCGCATGTAATCGAGGGAGCGCGCCGCGACGTCGGCCCGGATCCCTACTCGATCCTCGTTGTCGATGACGAGGAGGGCGTCGTCGAGTCGTTGGCCTTCGCCCTGGAGGACGACTACCGCGTCGTCACCTCGACGGATCCGCACGCGGCGCTGCGGCTGCTCGAGAGCGAGGAGTTTGCCCTCGTCATCGTCGACAACATCATGCCCGAGATGAGCGGCGTCGAATTCCTGAAGCGCGCGGTGGAGGTCCGGCCCGAGGCCGTTCGCATGATGCTCACCGGCCAGGCGAATCTCGAGGAGGTCGTGCGCGCCATCAACGACGGGCGCATCTACCGCTACATCTCGAAGCCCTGGGAACCGGCCGAGCTACGGCTCGACGTGAAGCGTGCCCTCGAAGCCTACGGACTCGCATCGGAGAATACGCAGCTGGCCTCTGCGCTCGCGATCGCGAACGAGAAGCTGCGCGCCGAAAACCTCTACCTGCGTCGCGAGGTCCTCGGCCAGTACACCTTCGAGAACATCATCGGTCAGAGCCCGGCGATGCAACGTGTCTTCGATGTCATGGAGAAGGTGGCCGAGACCGATGCGACCCTGCTGATTACCGGCGAGACCGGGACCGGCAAGGACCTCGTGGCACGCGCTGTCCACTACACGGGTTCGCGCCGCGACAAGCGATTCGTGGCGCAGAACTGCGGTGCGTTGCCGGACACGTTGCTCGAGAGCGAATTGTTCGGCCACAAGCGCGGTGCTTTCACCGGCGCCCACGCCGACAAGAAGGGTCTCTTCGAGATCGCCGACGGTGGCACGATCTTCCTGGACGAGATCGGAGAGACCGAACCCGGGATGCAGGTCCGCCTGTTGCGGGTGCTCCAGGACGGCGAGATCCGGCCGCTCGGCTCTTCGGACATGCGAAGGGTCGATGTGCGCATCCTCGCGGCGACCAACGCCGACCTGAAGAAGGCCGTGGAGGAAGGCCGCTTCCGGGAAGATCTCTACTACCGGCTGCGTGTAGTGGAACTCGAAATGCCGCCGCTGCGCAAGCGCATCGAAGACATTCCCGCGCTCGCACACCATTTCCTCGACCAGGCGTGCAGCCAGATGGGGCGAAAGATCGAAGGGATCAGCAACGCCGCGATGGACCGGCTGGTGGCCCATCGCTGGAGCGGCAACGTGCGCGAACTCGAGAACGAACTCCAGCGCGCCGTGGCGCTGGCCGGGGACGAGGTGCGCATCCATCCCGAGATGCTCTCGGAGGAGGTCCGGGGCGCGTCGCCGCCGCGCGCTCCGGCAGCCGGGGCCACGGCCCTCGCACTCCCCGAGGAAGAGGATCTGAATCGCGCTGTCGACCAGATGAAGCGCGCGATGATCCACGCCGCGCTCGAGGAGGCCGGCTCGAAGACGAAGGCCGCCGAGCGTCTGGGCATCCCGCGTCAGTCGCTCCAGAAAATGATGAAGCGTCTCGAGATGGACGGTTGAGTCCCATTCCCGCCAGCTGCGTCACGCGGCCATGATACCCTGAGGCCCGATGTCGACGCTCTACTCCGCCCAGTTCGAAACCCCGTTCGGTTCGATGCGCGTCGCGTCGAGCGACGAGGGTCTCGCCTTCGTCCAACTCCCACTGGCCCACGGTCGCGGCTTCACCGGTTGGATCAAGCGCTTCGCTCCCGAAGCCGAGCTGCGCGAGGGCTTCGAGCCGAACAAGGCCGCGATCCAACAGATCAGCGACTTCCTCGAAGGCAAGCGCGAGACCTTCGAGCTGAGCCTCGATCTGCGCGCCACCGATTTCCAGCGCAAGGTCTATCGAGCGCTCGAGCGGATCCCCTACGGCGAGAAGCGCAGTTATGTCGAGATCGCGACGGCGATCGGTCAGCCCCGGGCTTCGCGAGCGGTCGGCACCGCAAACGGCGCGAACCCGCTCTCGCTCGTGATCCCCTGCCATCGCGTGATCAACGCCGGCGGGAAGCTGGGCGGCTACGCGGGTGGGCTCCCGATGAAGAAGCGGCTTCTTGCTATGGAACAGCGCCGGCCCCTTGCGGGCCAGCTGCTCTAGTCCGAAGCGTTAGTTCCCGGCTCGCAGTCGCTCGGCGAGTTCTGCCTGGGTGTCGCTGGCCAGTTTCGCGAGTTCGGGGAGCTTTCCGGTGAGCACGTCGGGCTCGATCCGCCGCGCCAGTTCGCCGGCCCCGGCGCGTTCGAGCATCGGCTGGAGACGATCCCGCAGCTGGTCCAGTGCCCAGGGCAACATTTCGCCGTGGGCCACGGGGTCGAAGTCGACGATCACGTTCTCGCCGCGATCGTGAGCGATGTAGTGGTAGTGCGGGCCGGTTTCGAATAGATCGAAGCGCAGATACTCGCGGCCATCATCGCCGAAGACGTGCAGCGAAATGCCACGGTCTTCGACGCCGGCCGCGGGTTTGTTGGCTTCGATCTCGGCCAGCGCAGCGGCATCGTCGCCGTAGGCTTCCGTCAGCCCGGCGTCGTCGAGGAATCGCAACTCGACGCCGACCCGCAACGGCCCGATCTCGACGAAGTGCGTAGCGGCCTCGTCCGGCGGGATCGGCATCATCTGGTAGACGGTGATCGCCATCGCCGCAGTGTAGACGCTCTGGCGGCCGGATCACGGGTCCGGGCCCTAGGGCTCCCGTACAGGGATCACCGTGCGCCCGTGGCGAGCAGGACACGGGAGCAATGAGGGGTTCACCCGTTGCCAGCGCTCGGGATGGTGGCGCTCGGGTGGCGGCGGAAGGTCTCGACGCCCGAGAGGTCTCGAGGGGTAGGGTGCTTCTCGACCTCGAGAGGAGGGCCCGCAGCTTGCTCTTGCTGGCGGGCTTCTTGGCTCGAGGCCGTGCCGACTAGCGGTGTCCGGGATGGGGCGATGCCGACCGGGGCACTCAGGCCGCTTCAGCCCGGAGCGGCAGCGGGGTCGAGGAGCGGACCTGCCCGCTTCCAGCCTTCGTTGAGGAGCCAGGTGTGGTGCGTGAACGCGACCGCCCGGGTTCCGGGCGTACCTCTCGCGGCGAACACCAGATCGCGTGCGGAACGCTTCCAACCCCCGAACCATCGACCGGAAGAGGCGGGATCGATGCGCACGCTGCTGGGCGGCCGCTTCATGTGCCGCCTGGCGTTCATCAGCACGTAACGCAGGGCATTCCGCACCTGGGTCGGTGTCTTCAAGACCACATGGTGGTAGCGGTCCTTGAGCACCGGTCCAGAACGTACGAACACGCGATTCACCGCACGCGCGAGGCGCGCGCCCAGCGACTTCATCCCACGCCCCAGGGCGTCCGCATCCTTCGCCTCCACCAGCAGATGGACGTGATTGGCCTGGATCGAGTAGTGGGCGAGCCGGAAGTCCCCCCGATCACAGGCCTTCGCCCAGGATCGTTCGAGTTCTCGGACCAGCTTCACGGTTCGAAGGGAGGGCACCCCCTCGCGCACCTTCAGGGTGACGTGGCAGGGATACCGGGAAGCGAGTCCAACTCGGCGCAGATGCGGAATGCCGGACCCCGGCTGCGGCGGTCGGCCGGCGCCGGGCCGCTTCCCACCCCTCCCGGAGT
>JAJDAP010000070.1 GCA_029261795.1 Deltaproteobacteria bacterium | reverse complement strand
CCGGCTGGGGGTCCGCACACAAAACTTTCCACTATTCCATGTTACCTAATTTCAAATATTAAAATTTGTGCTTCCCGACCCCGCTCCTGTGGTGCTCGTTACTGGGAGGTGCCGAGTTCGAGGATGCGGATGTAGGTGCGGGTGCCCTGGGCAAGATTGTCGGCGGCGATCTTTTCGTTCGTTCCGTGGAAGCCGGTGATATCGGCCTGGCTGACCTTCATCGGGTTGAAGCGATAGGCATCGTCCGCGACCTTGCCATAGTGCTTGCTATCGGACCCCGCGATCATGAGTCCGGGCGTCACGATGACCTCGCCCCAGGTTTCCTGGACGGCGCGCTCCACCACGTGAAAGCCAGCCGAATCCCAGCTGGATACTTCTGAGGCCGCAGCCCCCGAGCCCGGCGGCCAGCGGACTTCGACGTTCTCGTTCTCGACCACCGCCTTGACGTGGTCGACGACGCTCTCGACGGTGTCACGCGGGTGCACGCGGAAATTCACCGTTGCTATGGCCTCGATCGGCAGCACGTTGGTCTTCACGCTACCGGATAGCATCGTGGGTGCCGTCGTGGTCCGCATCATCGCGTTGCCGAAGGCCTGGGCGGACAACTGATCGTCCAATACTCCGCCGAAGAGCCAGCGGTTGGCGAATAACATTCGCAGGCCGAAGGGCATGTAGCGGCTCGTGGTGTCGAACATCTGTTCGCTCAGGCCGGAGAGCCCTCCCGGAACCGGGTTGTCTTCGAGCGCCGTGATCGCCTTCGCCAGGATGCCGACGGCGGTCTGTCGCGGCGGCAGGGAAGAATGCCCGCCCGCAGACTTCGCGACGATCTCCAGGCTTACACTGCCCTTCTCGGCGACGTTGATCGGAGCCATCAGCGCCTCCACGCCGGGCATCAGGTCGTCGAAGAGGAACGAACCTTCGTCGAGAGACCAGGCGAGCTGAACGCCCTCACGCTTCAGGTGCCCGGCCACGTTCGCAGCGCCCCTTGGCCCGCCAATCTCTTCGTCGTGCCCAAAGCTGAAGTAGACCGTGCGCTTCGGCTCGAACCCGGCCCGCAACAGGTGCGTGGCCGCCTCGAGCTGGGCGATGACCGCGCTCTTGTCGTCGAGTGCGCCGCGTCCCCAGATGATGCCCTCGCGGATCTCGCCGCTGAAGGGCGGATGCTCCCAGAGCTCCTCGCTGCCGGGGATGACCGGGACGACGTCGTAGTGGCCGGTGAGCAGGATCGGTTGCAAGCTTGGATCGGCGCCCGCCCAGCGGTAGAGCAGGGTGTATTCGCCGATCCGTTCCAGCGCCATCGCCTCGTTGACTTCGCCGTAGGTCTCGATCGCCCAGGCGATGAACGCTTCGAACTCCTCGGCTTCGAACGCTTCCGCTTGCTGGTGGGAGACGGTCTCGAAGCGAACCGCTTCAGCGAGATGTCGCGCGATCGTCTGCTCGTCGAGTTCGATCTGCTGCGGCTCGATAGCCGGGAGCGGCTCCGGCCGGTGGAGCAGCGTACGAATGACGACCACACCGGCCAGAAGTACCAGTGTGCAGGCCAACAGGATGAATCCTCGTTTCATCTCGCTTCTCCACCGCTTCGCCGTGAGGCGACGGGTTCCTTCCTACGCTAGCGCGCGCACGATCGGTGAGATCTGCAATGCTCCTGGGATGCCGAACAGCTCTCGGGATCTCGCGACGCCGCTGGCCGTCGCTGGCCGCTCGCTCTCCCTGCTCCAGCTGGGGGCCACACTTGGCGCCGAGGCCGTGGACATCGTGGAACGGATGCACGGGACGATTGCCAGCGCCCCATCCCCGCTCGAACAGGCCCAGGCTGAGCGGACCAGGGGGATCGCGCGCTTCGCCTATTCGGCGGTTCGCGGCAGCTTCGACGCGGCAACGTTCCTGAGCGGTTCCGCGGCACGAGCCACCACGGGCTTGTCGGGTGAACCGGCAGAGGGGGATGGCTGGATCCGCGTGCGCGCCATCATCAACGGCGCGTATGGCAGCACGCTGGCATCGGTCGGAAACCCCATGGCGCAGCCCATGAAGATCGTGGGCCGACGCGGCAAGGGCAGCACGCTGGTGCTCTTCATTCACGGATTGTGCATGAGCGAGCTTGGCTGGGAGCGCGGCGCGCACCAGGCGTTCGCAGATTGGTGCCAGGAAGGGCTCGACGCCGAGATCGCGTATCTCCGGTACAACACCGGGCGCGGAATCCCCGCCAACGGCCGCGCGCTGGCGTTGCTTCTCGAAGAATTGAACGCCGCCGAAGCGCCCGACCGCCTGATCTTGATCGGCCACAGCATGGGCGGTCTGCTGGTCCGCAGCGCACGCGAATTCGCCGAGCGATCGCAGCACACCTGGCTTCGCCGGCTGACCGACGTATCGATGCTAGGCACGCCGCATCTCGGCGCTCCCGCGGAACGGATCGGGAACTGGGCGAACGCGCTGCTTCGCGTCTCGCCCTACACGCGTCCGCTCTCTCGGCTTGGCGACCTGCGCTCCGAGGGCATCCAGGACCTTCGCTACGGGCGAGTTCGCAGCGGACCGGAACACCGTGCCGCCGGCCCGGCCCCTCGAACGGGGAGCCGTCGAAGAAAGGTCGGGAACCTCTTCATCGCTGCCACCCGTTCCACGAGAACCCCCGAGAAGAACTGGCCGGCCAAGGACGATGGCCTGGTCCCGGTCGCGAGCGCGCTCGGGCTGAGCCGCGACCCGGAGCGGATCATCGAACCGCGCCTGGTTCGCCGTCACGTCGTTGCAGGTACCGACCACATGCAATTGTTGGGAAGCCCCGAGGCCTACGCAGAACTGCGCGGTTGGCTGAGCCGCGACCGAACCGCCTAGACCTCACCAGCGAGCTACGCTCAGACTTCCCATGAAGAGTTCGCGATGATTCCCAGCGAAGACGCGATGCGATCCCTCGTCGGCCATCGCTTCCCTGGCGGCTCGTATCGCATCGAGCACTGGGAGAATTTCCTGCTCAGTGAGGCGACCGGCGTCGAGCCCCTACCCGACCGCCTCGCGCACCCGGCGCATCTCTTTCACGTCGCGATCAACGGCGTGGGCACCAGCATCAGTGAACTCTTCCGACTGGCCGGGTCCGGGCCCGGCGCAGCGGTGAGCATCGACTACTACGACTGGCAGATTCGCCAACCTTTGCGCGAGGACGAGGCCTACGCCTTGTCCGGCGGGATCACCGATTTCACGCGGACGGCTGCGGAAGGGGCCCCGACCTGCGATTCGTTCGTCTACGAAATCGCGCTGGACGATGAAGCCGGTGCCCGCATCGCCGAGGTTGCGTTCCGCTGGCATTTCTGGCGGATCGCGGCTGCGGGAGAGACAGCGTGAAGGTGGCTGTCGGAGACGCCATCCCGCCGTTCCGGATGGACGCGGTCACGCCCGAACGCATGAAGACCGTGGCCGCGATCTTCCGCGATCCGTTCCCCGTCCATTGGGATCGCGACGTTACGCGTCCCATGGGCTTCGAGGGGAGGCTCCTGAACCAGAGCCCCATCAACCTGGGCTACGTGATCAACATGCTGCTCGCCTGGGCGGGGCCCACTTGTATCAGACGGGTGCGAACCGAGTTTCCCCAGCCCGTCTTCGATGGCGATTCGGTCAGCGCCGGCGGTCGCATCGTTTTGCTCTCTCGCGAGGGAGCCGAGACCATCGCCGAGTGCGAAGTCTGGCTCGACCGCCAGGACGGCGTGCGGAGCCTGGCCGCCCGCGCGTGGGTAAGGCTCCCCCGGGACACGGACTGAAACGCAGCCAAGGAGCGCGCGCCCCATGGCCAGCCTCGAAGAAGTCATGATCGCGAGGCCCAGGGACGAGATCATGAAGGCGATCACCAGCCAACGGAACGACCCGTTTCGCAGCATGACCTTGAGACCATCGAACACCTGCATCGCCGGTGCGCTGAGATCGGGCACTTCCTTCACGCGCGTCACGGTAATCAGCACGGCAATCGGAATCAGGATCATCGCCGCGTATGCCGTGATGTGCATGATGCCCGAGATCCCGTCCAGGCTGAACCACACGGCGGCGACGACCGGGAAGGTAATGGACGTCAGTTGACCGACGCTTCCCATGGCGGCCCGCCAACCCGTCACCCGGGTGCGCTCGTCATAGTCCGTGGTCAGCTCTGCTCCCCAGGCGCAGTAGGGAATCATCAGCATGGTCCAGCCGAGCCACATGACCATCATCCAGCTGAAGACGTAGCCGAGACCGGCGCCCTCGGCCGGAATCAGGACCTTGTAGAGGCCGAGCATCATGAACGGCAGGGAGGCCACCATCCACGGCTTGCGACGCCCCCAGCGCGTCCGGGTGTGGTCGCTGAGGTAGCCGACCAACGGATCGGTCGCGAGATCGAAGATCCGCGCGAATAACAACAGGTTTCCGAGCCCTACCAACCCGATGCCGACCTCGGTGGCGTAGTAGATGTTGAGGTAGAGCATCAAGGGCATGCCCGCCAACATCACCCGGAAGTCGGAGATCCCGTAGGCGAACAGGGTAGCAGTCGGCAGTCCTTGCCGAGCGCCTCCCGGCGGATCAGACATCGTCGACGCTGCCGGAACTAGCCTTCGAAGCCCGGGAACGGATTCATGGCCATCCACAGCGTCGCATCCAGCGCTTCTGCCCGGATCGGCGCAGCTTCACCGGTGTAGGTCTCGCCCTCGATCATGGCCAGAAACTTCTCGGCACTCGGGAAACGTACGATCAGCACGTCGTCCCATGCGACATCGGAACCGGTGAGAACGGGGCCCGCCGTGCCGGCGAAGATCAACTGGCCGCCGGCCTCGCCGATGAGCCCGGCCGTGATCGCACCGTAGCGCTGGAAGGCATCGCGACCGCCGGGCTCGCGATACTTCAACAGGTTGAGCAGGACGATCGGACCTTCCGGCGATTCGTTCCTGAGCTGCTCGAGGATCGCGGCGTCAGGCATGTGCGGGGTCAAGGTTCTCTCCCTGGGCGTTCTCCCGACGCTAGCAGCGCAACGACCCGGAGCATCGGCAACCTCGAAAGCGGCTATCTCCGACGCAGTGCCCGGATCTCGGAGCGAACCCGTTCCCGGATTTCGACGATGCGTTCCCCGTCCGAATCAACACCCAGCGATTGGAGCTGGGCCGAGATGATCGCGTCGAGTGCCGCGTCGTCTTCGAGCATCGCCGCAGCGCCCGGGTCCAGTTCGAGTCCGACGCGATTCCCATCGCGCACGATTGCTTGCTTCTCGAGAACCTCGCTGGAACGCATCACCTCTGCGTTCAGGCGCGCCAACTCCGCCTCGTGCAACTGCCTCGCTCGCAGGAGGTCCTGGAGCTCGTCGCTCGTGTTGCGGAGAGCCGCTTCGGCAGCGGCAGCCTCGGCCGGCCGGGTGCCCTCCCTTGCACCGCCGCGCACGAAGCGAGTCAATGCGTCGGTACCGAGTGCGACGGGAACGACGCGTGGCACCCGCTTCACCCAACGCGTTTCCCGCCGAGGCACGTCGTTGAAATAGGTAGCCAGCCAGACGGTCTCGTTCCACGCGTGGCCCAGTGCCGGCGCGATCACTCCGCTGACTCCCGCGTGGCCGGTGGCCTCGAGCGGCGGCATCGCGACTTCGGCGAGCGGCGCTCCGACCGCGTAGCCAAGGCCAAGGCTCGTCCCGACCGGCAACCATGCGGTGCGCAGTGTCGCCTTCGCCCCGACCTTGGCCCAGTTCCAGGTCACGATGAAAGCGCGCCCGAAGTCCCCGCTTCGAAGCTCGGCATTGCGACGCACGGCCTCGCCCACGTCGTCCACCAGACCCTGTGCGAAGTGGTCGACCACGACGTCGCGCGAGAACTCGACGCCGTCTTCGACATCCGCCGGAATTTCATCGGTCCAGAGTGCGGGATCCGTCAGTTCGAGAAGTGAATCCCCGGCATCGCTCCAACCGTTTCGAAAGCCCCGGCCCAGGGCTCGCGTGCCAGGCATGAAGCGCACGTCCCAGGTCTGCCCGGAGCTGTCGGTGAGCCACCCTTCGGAAAGCAGCTCGGCATGCTGCTCCGCGCTCTGCGGTAACGCGATGGCCGTGCCGACGTTCGCGAACAACACAAGAATGCCTCCGATCAGAATCGCCTTCATGATTTCGGGCTCCCGGTTCGGGCGCCCGGAACCCTGCGCTCGTTCGCAGCGTTCCGGGTGCGCGGTTGATGGGGACTCGGAGAGCAGGTTCCGTGCCAACCGAAAACCCCTGCGAAACCGGCAACCAGGCTCGGGGGCGCCGTGAGCCAGGTACGACGAGTGTCGGGAAGTGGCACGGGTTGTACGGTCAGGCGGTGCCCGCCAGCCCCGCCATGAATTCGATCGTGTCCGGTTGGAACGTGTTCAGGATGAGCCCGGTGGCACCGGAGCCTTCCCAGTCCTTGTAGCGTTCTCGGATCCGCTCCTTGGGTCCGATCAGGGCGCCCTCGTCGACGTACTCGTCGGGAACCGCCTCCATCGCCTCGACCTTTCGCCCGGCGAGGAAGAGCTCCTGGATTCGCGCGGCCGCTTCACCGTAGCCACGACGGACCATCATGTCGTTGTGGAAGTTCTTGTTCTTGTGCCCCATGCCACCGACGTAGAGCGCGATGCCCGGCTTGATCGAACCGAGTGCGGCCTTTACATCGTCCGTCACGTTCACGCCGACCATGGGCTCGATCTCGAAATCGTCCCACGACTTGCCGCCGCCTGCGCGGGCGAAGCCTTCTTCGATGAAGGGGCGATAGCTGTCCATCGTTCCGGGTACGAAGTTGAGCGGTAGCCATCCGTCCGCCACTTCTGCGGTCATGCGAACATTCGTTTCAGTGCCGGTCCCGAGCCACACCGGAATGTCCGGGTTCATGTGCAGGATCGATTTCAGCGGCTTGCCGATTCCCATCGAGCCCGGCCCCGTGTAGGGCAACGCGATCTCGCGGCCAGCGTGGGCCACCGGCTCCTCGCGCGCGAAGACCTTCTTCATGATCGTCACGTAGTCCTTGATCCGGTAGTACGGCTTGCCCCACGGCTGGCCATACCAACCCTCGACGATCTGCGGCCCCGAGACGCCGATGCCGGCGATGAAGCGGCCGCCACCGGCCAACTCATCGATGGTGGCCGCCTGCATCGCGGCCATGGCGGGGGTACGGCCCGCGAGCTGCATTACGGCTGTCCCGAGCCGGATCTTGGTGGTCACGGCGGCCAGGTAGGCAAGCGGAGAGGTGGCATCGGAGCCGTAGGCTTCGGCCGTGAAGACGGCATCGAAGCCCAGGGCTTCTGCCCGTTGCACGAGTTCCACGGGAAGGCGCATCTTCGCGCCGGAGTAGCCGAGCATCAAGCTGAGTTTCAAGAGATCTTCCTCGAATGAGCGGGCCGGGATCGTACCGCGGTACTATTGCGCGCGGAGGCAACCCCATGGATCTATTCGACGAGTACCGGGTCATCGATGTCGACACCCACGTGACCGAACCGGCCGACACCTGGACCTCTCGCGTCCCCGAGAAGTTCAAGGAGCGTGTGCCACGCATCGAACGCATGGACGGCGTCGACATGTGGGTGATCGATGGTCGCCCCACCCTGGGGCCCGGCCTCGTCACCATGGCCGGCTACGACGGACGACCGCCGACCGAGTTCCCGCCCACCTATGAGGATTGCCACCCCGCCGGCTTCGACCCGAAGGCGCGCATCGAACACATGGACGAGAACGGGATCTATGCGCAGATCCTGTACCCGAACGTCGGCGGTTTCGGTTCGCAGTCATTCCTCTCGATGAAGGACGACGAGCTGATGCTCGCCTGCGTGACCGCCTACAACGACTTCCTGACCGATTGGTCGAGCGGCGCACCGGATCGACTGTTGCCGGTAACGGCCCTTCCGTTCTGGGATGTCGAGAAGAGCGTCGATGAAATCACGCGCTGCGCGGCGCTTGGGCACAAGTCGATCCTGTTCCCGAGCCAGCCTCAGGACTTCGGCTTCGCGCCGCTGGCGCACAAGGATTGGGATCCGATCTGGGCCGTCGCCCAGGAGGCGAAACTTCCGATCAGCTTCCACATCGGTAGCCAGGAGTGGCTCGGGACCGCGGACGGCAACCCGTTCTCGGATCAGGCGGAAATGGGAATCCATGCCCACTTCGCCCGGCTCTCGGCGCTCGCGTTCATCGGCAACGGTCTCGGCATCAGCGAGATCATCTGCGGCGGTGTGTGCCACCGCTTTCCGAACCTCGACTTCGTCTCCGTCGAGAGCGGCGTCAGCTGGATCCCGGGCCTGCTCGAGTGTCTCGACTGGCAGTGGAAGAACGTTGGCGTGGCCCGCGAGCACCCCGAATACGATCTGCTTCCGAGCGAGTACTTCCGCCGCCAGGTCTACGCCTGCTTCTGGTTCGAGCGCGAGATGCTCTCGGCCTCGATCGAGATGTATCCGGACAACATCCTCTACGAGACGGACTTCCCGCACCCGACCTCGATGTCCCCGGGCCCGGCGACACCCGCAGTAGCCCCGCGAGAGTACGCGAGCGACGTGCTAGGCAAGCTTCCCAAGGACGTCATCGGCAAGATCCTGCACGACAACGCTGCGCGGGTGTATCACGTCGACTGAGGGCACTCGCCGGTTCGGCCAGTAGCTGCACGCCTCGCCGCCGACGGAAGGGTCGGCGAGAGTGCGGTCGACCAGGATGATGCCGTCTATCGTCCGGGGCTAGCGACGCGCTTCCCAGGAAGCGCGCAGTTCATCCCGAAACTCGGGATGCGCGAGCTCGATGAGGGCGCGCGCTCGCTCCTCGACGGTCATCCCGATCAATTCGATGGCGCCGTACTCGGTCGCCACGACGTCGAGCTGGTGGCGTGGCGTGGTAATCAACCAGCCCGTGTCGAGACGCGCCTCGATCCGGGAGACGAGCTTGTCGCCAACCCGCGCCGTCGAGGGCAGACACAGGATCGCCTGGCCCTCGATCCCGGCGCCCTCGCTGAAATCTTCGTGTCCGCCGACGCCGCTGTGTTGTGCTCCGGCTCGTGTATCGGCCGCGATCTGCCCGAACAGGTCGATGGCGAGAGCGCCGTTGATCGCCGTCATCGAGCGGTTCCGCGCAATCACCGACGGCGTGTTCACCTCTTCGACCGGGAGGAAGCGGACCTCGTCGCGCGCGTCCAGCCAGTCGTAGAGCGCGCGGCTCCCGAACGCGAAGGTCGTGACCGAATAACCATCGTGAATGCCCTTGCGGTTGCTCACCTTGCCCGCTTCGTGGAGCGCCATCAGACCGTCGGTGAAGAGTTCTGAGTGCACGCCATAATCGCCGCCATCGCCACTCGCGAGCAATGTGGCGACCGCGTTGGGCACGCCGCCGATTCCGGTCTGCAGCGTGGCACCGTCCACGATGAATGGCCGGACGTGTTCGGCGATGCGCTGCTCTTCGGCGGAAGGAGCGGTCGGCGGCTTCTCGACGGCCGAATGTTCCGAGGGCACCAGGATGTCGATCTCGTCGAGCCCGAGCGCGTTCGGATGCTCCGGCGGCAGGCCCAGGGTGCGCGGTAGGTCCTGTTGCACTTCGGCCACCAGCAGCCGGTTCGGATCCGCTCCGGCGCGGCGCAGCTCGCCTACCGTGGCACCCGCATGAAGCGCCAGGGAGCAGCGGCCCTGGGCATCCGGCGGCGCCACGGCGGTGGCCATGATGCGCGGCGCCGCGCGCTCGAGGATCGGGCCGAAGCGACGGAAATCCGCCGGCACGAACTGGACGTCGTGGCCGGCGGCGGCCAGCGCGCGTTCCGCGGGACCGAAGAAACCGCTCCGCAGTTGCACCCCAGGCTTCGCGAACACGGCGAAGAGATCGACGAGCAGCGCGGCCGAGACCGTGAGATCCTCGTAATCGGCCAGGGCAAGCGAGTGCAACCAGGTCCGCGGCTGGCCGGGGCCGAGCGGGACACCGATCGTGTCTCGGGCTCGGACCAGGGCCGCGGCATCCGCTGCCGACATCTCACGCGCTTTGCTCACAGGCTCGGTCCTCCGGCACGGAGCGTACACCGAGCGGCACTCCAGGCGGCCGAGCTAGAGTCTTTCTTCCACCGTCCGAGCTCCTGGAGAAATCGTGGCGACACAAGCACGCGCGGCAGCCATCGTCGGGATTCACGAATACCCGTCGCGAGACGTGGAGGGCGCCGTCACGCCACTCCACATCAAGACCGAGAGCGCGCTGCGCGCCCTCGAAGACGCGGGACTCACGATCGCGGACGTCGATGGTATCTACGACGCGGGCGACGGCGGCATGATGTCGGGGCTCGCGATCAGCGAGTACTTCGGCATCAAGCCGAACGTCATCGACACCACCATGGTCGGCGGCAGTTCCTACGAGTACCACGCAGCCCACGCGGCCCGGGACATCGCCGCTGGGAAATGCAGGGTGGCGCTCCTGACCTACGGATCGACCGCGCATAGCAACGCCTTCGCCATCGGGGTTGGTGGCCGCGGCGGCCCCGCCGCAGCGCCGTGGGACAACATGGATGGCTTTACCGGCATGACGCTGGTTTCCAACTACGCCATGGTCGCGCACCGTCACATGTACGAGTACGGCACCACCAGCGAACAACTCGCCGAGATCTCGGTGGCCACGCGCTACCACGCCATGCGCAACCCCGAGGCGGTGGCCGGCATGACCGCGCTCGAGTTCATGGACATCCGCGAGACGACGATCGAAGACGTCGTGAACTCGCGAATCATCGCGGACCCGCTGCATCTACTCGAATGCTGCATGATCTCGGACGGCGGCGGTGCCGTGGTGATCGCGTCGGCCGAGGTCGCGCGCGACTGCAAGAAGGCCCCGGTCTGGCTCCTCGGTAGCGGCGAAGCGACCGGTTACCCGGAGAACGGCGGCGACATCACGACCAGCGCCGCCGCCCAGAGTGGCCCGAGCGCCTTCGGCGAAGCCGGCGTCACACCGAGCGAAATCGACATCGCCATGATCTACGACTCGTTCTCGATCACGGTGCTCGCGCTGCTCGAGGACCTGGGTTTCTGCAAGAAGGGCGAAGGCGGGGCCTGGGTGGAAGGCGGGCGCTTACGCTTCGATCGGCCGAATGACGGCCCCGCGCTCAATACCGATGGCGGCGGCCTCTCCTCCAACCATCCAGGCATGCGCGGCATCTTCCTGCTGATCGAAGCCGCGCGGCAGTTGCGCGGCGAATCCACCTCTCAGGTCGACGGCGCCAAGCTCGCCGTCGCCCACGGCAACGGCGGCATGCTAGGCAGCCGCCATTGTGCCGGAACCGTCATCCTCGGAAAGGACTGACCATGGCCGACGAAAAGAAGATCCCGCGGCGCCCGCTTCCCAACGTGAAGGAGCCCGACACCGCGCCCTTCTGGGCCGGCACCAGGGAAGGCGAGCTTCGCTACCAGCGCTGCGACGATTGCGAGACCATCGTCTTCTATCCCCGCCACCACTGCACGAACTGCCTCGGACGGAACCTCTCGTGGCACGTCTCGAAGGGTGAGGGAACGGTCTACACCTACAGCGTCATCCGCCAGGCCTATCATCCGTTCTTCCGCAGCAAGGTGCCCTTCGCGGTCGCCTGGATCGATCTCGACGAGGGCCCGCGCGTCCTCTCGAACCTGACCGGTATCGAAGACCCGAGCAACGGGGTCTCGATCGGCCAGCGTGTCACGGTCGACTGGGAAGAGCACGAAGAACTCTCGATCCCGCTGTTCCGGCCGCTCTGACGCGCCGCGCTTTCGGATAGAGATGGATCGCCGGATGCCTCGCGAATCCGACGCTAGGGAAGCTTGACCGTGGCGGTTCCGAGCACGCGGGTCTCGCCGGCATCGTTGGTCACCGTGAGGTCGACTTCGGCCGTGCGTTCGTCCTCGTTCAGGTCGGTGACCACTCCGTTTACGTGGTGGCGCTCGTCGACCATGACCGGGGCACGAAAGATCGTGTCGATCTTCACGAGATCCGCGTCCGGCGCCCAGCGGTGGATCATCGCCGCGAGGATCGCCTGACTCATGACGCCCGGCACCATGGCGCCGGCCAGGCCTTCCTTCTTGGCGCCTTCGTGGTCGGTGAAGCGGGCGGCCATCATCTGCGCCGCCTTCGCGAAGCGGCGGACGTTTTCCATGCCGGTATCGGGATCGAAGGTCGGCAGGTCGTCGCCGAATTCGACGTCTTCGAAGCGTGCGATCGTCATTCGCCCGGCCGCTCCCGCACTACCATGCGCGAATCGACGATGCAGGCGAGATCCTCCGCCTCGTCGAACAGTTCCATGCGGCTGACCAGGAAGATCATGCGGCCCGAGCGGCCCGTCTTCTCGTAGATATCGTGGAGATGACTGCGGCCGACGAGCTTGGTGCCCGGACGGATCTTCTTCTGGGGCATCACGGCCTTGCCCGCGTCGAGCGGGATCTTGCCGCCGAGCGGAATGTCTCTCGGCAACATGCGCCGGCCGTGGAAGCGCGCCGGGAAGGTCGGCGTCGCATGGAAATCCGGGTCGGCGGGATCCGTATAGCGCGCTGCCGTCTCGCCGCAGGCGAGCGCGAAGCCGACCATGTCGTCTCCGTCCACATGGAACTCGGCTTCGTCGAAGTTCAGCTTCAGGAACTTCTCTTTGAGATCTTCTACTTCCACGACAACGCCTCGAATTCGCCCGCCTGGAGGGCCTCGACCAACTCGGTTTCGCTGCGGACCGGCGCGGGAAAGCGCGTGGCGCAGCGGCCGATGTGACTCACGATGTGGGCGTCGCTGCCGCCCACCCCTTGGTAGCCGAGCTGGGCCGCCATCGCCTGCGCGGACTCGTCTTCGCTGCCCCGGCTACCGCCGTTGAGCGTTTCGACGATGGTCACCCCGTCAGGGACGCCGAGGGTCTCGATGTGGGCGCACATGCCCACCTTGGTGCGACCCGGGTGGCAGGGAACTGCAATCGCGCCGTGGTGCTGACTCTCCTCGATCACCCGGACGAGCGGCAGGCCGATCGCGCCGAAATCGAAACGCTCGGTAAGCGCCGGCGTCACGCCGAAGACGAGCACGTGGCCGTACTCGGTCTCGACCTCACTGGCCTTCAAGATCGTGAGGTCGAAATCCCGGGCCAGGGCCGCGTAATCGCCGGCGAAATCGAACTGCCGGTGCTCGGTCAGGACGAATCCGTCGATGGGCACTTCCTTCTTGCGGATCCACTTGCAGTAGTTCTCGACCTTGGCGCGACCGTCGTCGGAAGCGATCGAATGGCTGTGGAGGTCGAGGATCAAGCCGAGGCCCTCGCCGCGAGTTCGGACCAGAGCGCCGCAACCTGGGCCGCCAGCGAGGCCTCATCGCCGACATTCTCGATCACGACCTGTGCCTGGGCCTTGCGTTCGGCGTTCGAGAGCTGGGCGTCGATGCGGGCTTCGACCTGCTCGGGGGCCAGCCCGCTGCGGGCGACGGCCCGCGCGACGGCCGTGGCACGGTCGACCACGGTCACCCACACCTCGTCCGCGAGGTCCTGCCAGCCGGCTTCGAGCAAGACAGCGGCCTCGAGCACGACGACGGAAGGCGAACCCGCCGCGCGAATCGCCTCGATCTCGGCCAGGGCCATGGCACGGATCGCCGGCCAGACGATCCCGGTCAACCGCTCCAGTTCCTCGGGCTTGCCGAACACCTTCTGGCCGAGCACGCCGCGATCGATGGTTCCGTCCTCGGCCACGATGTCGGGCCCGAACGCTTCGACTACGGCGCGGAAAGCCGCCGCGCCAGGTTCGTAGGCGCGATGCCCGAGCACGTCTGCATCGATCACGTGAGCACCACGCTCGCCGAGGAGCGTCGCCACCGTCGATTTTCCGGATGCGATTCCGCCTGTCAGACCGACGACGATCACGATTCTCCTCTCGCTTCGGGTCGCGGAACCGGCGAGGGTACCGGGCAGCCAGCGACGATGCGACGGCGCCGACCCAACTGCGCCAATCCCGGCGCGATCGGTGATACACTGCCGCGCTCATTGAGACCCCGGGCACCATGCCGGGGGCGTATGGCTGCCGCGAGGTCTCGTGTCTCCGGTCGGCGTGTTCCTGGCGGGTTCGTTCCCGGTACGCGGCCTGCCCGGGGGGAGTGACTCGCCATGGCCTACGTCCACCCGTTCCTTACCTACGACAACCCGCGCGATTACGATCGCTGCCCGCGAATCTTCCAGCTGCGCGACGGCGCCGCCACGATCGAAACCCTGGCAGCGATGAACGAGCTTGGTTACAAGACCGGCGAAACGCTGCTGAACGCGCCCGGGCCGAACTTCGGTGAAGAAGATGGCCCGCCGCTCTATCGGATCGACCTGTCCCGGGTGGAGCGCGACGACGTGATCGCCACCACCACGCGACCGCCCCTCAGCGATCTCGACATCGGCAACAAGAAGAAGGTCCACCGCGCCTGGACCGATCTGGAGCAGACCGTGCTCGACAACTGGGAGGAGATCCTGAACGAGATCTCGCGCTCCTGGGTGAGTCTGGCGCCGCGGACCCGGCGGCTGCTGCGCGAGGGCTACGAGAACCGCCGCGCCATCAACTTCCTCTCGCGTGAGGGCGCCCCCTACAGCAAGGGCAATGCGCGCGACGGCCAGGGACCGAAGAAGCTCGACGGCACCCACCGTACCGCCGCCTTCCTGCTCCGCCGCGAGGAACTCTGGCCCGGCGGCCCCGGCTACGTCGGAACGTTCGGCATGGACGGCACGATGTCGGTGATCTGGGCCTACCTGTTGCGACACAAGCACGCAGAGCTGTTGGAGAAGCCCGGCTTCACCATGGTGGAAATGACGACGGGACCATTGCCTGAGCGGCCCAGCGGTCTCCACTTCAGTGAAGGCTGGGAAGTCGAGATCATCGCGCACGAGGTGTTCTAGGCGGGGGACTCTCGGGCGAACCAGGTCTTTCGGGCCGAAACGTTCGCACGGGCACGGCCGGCAGATGGGCGCAGCCGACAGGTTGGGCTGTCGCCGCAATCGGCCGGATCGCATGTACAAGGGGGTCTTCAGAAATCAACTGGAGGTCCCATGTCCAAGAAAAGCAAGAAGAACACCGACAACCGCTCGAGCCGTGTGGATTGGGTGTTGGTCGAACGCGTCCTGTCGAGCGAGCTCATTCGCAGCGTCTATCTGTACGGCCCGCCCGGCATCGGCAAGAGCTATTGCGCGTACTACAAGGGTCGCATCGGCCAGGGCGTCTACGCCTGCACCCTCACCGAGGAAACTCCCGCAGCCGAGTTGCGCGGCTGTTGGTTTCCCTCGGGCGACGGCTTCGTCTGGCACAATGGCCCGATCGCGTGCGCGATGTTGGAAGGTGCGCGCGTCGTCCTGAACGAACTCTCCCACGCCTCGGACGACGTTCTCGCTTTCCTTTTTCCGATAATTGAGTCACCGGAGACGGCGCGCATCACCTTGCCCACCAACGAGACGATCTCGCCGGCGCCGGGCTTCTCGGTGATCGTCACCGACAACCTGCCGCCCGACGATCTGCCGCCTGCCCTGCAAGACCGCTTCGAGACGGTTCTCGAGGTGACCGAGCCGCATCCCGAAGCGGTCGAAAGGCTCTCGCCGGATCTGCGGAAGCTGGCCTTGCGCAGCTTCGCGCTCGAGAACGATCGCCGCGTGAGCCTACGCGGCTGGTTGATGCTGGAGCGGCTTCGCCCGGAGTTCGGCCTCGAAGATTCCTGCCTCGTGGTATTCGGCGCCGAACGCGGCTCGCAGATCCACGACGCGCTCCACTTCCAACTCCGCGGAGAGGAGGCCTAGCCATGTATCAGAAGCGAAAGCAGGGCTTCAAGCCGTTTCCCGAGCTGGTAGAGCCGTTCAGTTCCGAAGAACCCTGGAAGATCGAGGACACGAACACGCTGCAGCTGCCTAGCAACGGTGCCGTCGATCACCGCAGGCGGTGGATGGCGGTACCGCTGGATCCGTCCGGAAGACCCGTCTCACGGCACGAGCTGGCCCACGTCGCATGGTCTCCGCCCCACCTGCCGCGCGTTCGTTTCGACGCCCGGGTTCTCGCCGTCGTCGAGGATGCGCGCATCAATCGCGGGCTCGATGTCATCGGGATCCCGGTTTACCTGGACCAGGAGATGTGCGCACACGTGCGGCTGCTGGCGGCGCGCGATGCCAAACGGAACGACACCTTCGCGATGGTCGCACGCGCGACCGCCTCGATCGGAACGAATCTGGAATCCGATCTCACCGGGTCGCTGGGGGGCGAGGGTTGCGCCGGACAGTTCGCCCTCGAATGTGTGGTAGAGGTCCGCGCGGCCCTCGAACGAGCGGAAGCGCGCTCCGCGGAGGGCATCGCACCCTTCAAGTCCGGCGTGCGGATCGCGCGCACGTTGGCGCGAAAGCTCCAGGCGGAGGGGCTCCTCGATTCGAGAGGCCGCGCAAAGAGCAGCATCGAGACCGGCTGCTGTGCGCTCGGCCATGGAGAGGACGAGGGCGACGAAGGAGCATGCGACCGGGGGGCGGCGGGTGCGGCCCACCCTGGAGAAATGGAGATCGTGCGCGCCCCGATGCCCGTGCGGCTGCGAAGCCTGCGCGGCGCCGGGCGAAGCTTCCGCGCGGCAACCGAGGGAAGCGTGGTGCGATCCCTCACCCGCTGGCCCACGGACAAGGCGATCTTCCGGCGCCGACGCTCGGGGCACGGCGGGGCCTCGGTGCTGGTCGATACCAGCGGCAGCATGTCCATCGAGGTGAGCGACCTCGATCGGCTGCTGCTGGCGACGCCGGCCGGTGCCCGCGTGGCGATCTACTCGGCGACCCGCCGGAGTGGCGAGCTTCGCATCATCGCGCATCGGAACCGGCGAGCACTCGCCGCCGACCTGGAACCCTACGGCCGGGCGAATGTCGTCGACGTCCCGGCGCTCGAATGGCTCGCGAAACAACCGGGACCGCGGCTCTGGGTTTCGGACGGCAAGGTCACCGGGATCGGGGATCAACCGAGCGAGCCGGTAACCGCGCGGGTTGCCGAAATCTGTCGCAGCGCCCGCATCGAGCGCGTCGCCACCCTGGAGGTTGCGGCCGACCGTGCGAAAGCCCGGCAACGCTCGTGATCACGTGGGTCAGCCTGGAAGCTCGGCGCAGATGTGGCCGCCGTCGACCACGAGGACGGAGCCGGTCATGTAACGGGAGGCGTCCGAGGCCAGCAGCAGGAGCGGGCCGTCGAGGTCCTCGAACTCTCCGTAGCGACGCATCGGGATTCCCTTGACGAAGGAGTCGCTGCGCGGACTATCGAGCAGGACGCGACTGACATCGGTGTGCACGTAGCCGGGAGCCAGGGCGTTGACCCGGATGCCGGACTTGGCCCCCTCGAGCGCCATCACCTTGGTCGCTTGAACCAGTGCCGCCTTGGAAACGGCGTAGGGAAACTGGCCCTTGATCGTTCGAAATGCGGTGATCGAAGCGATGTTGATGATGTTTCCGGCGGCCTGCGTGCTGGCGATCACGCGCTCGGAGTAGAGCTTCGAGGCGAGCCAGGCACTCTTCACGTTGGTGTCGAGGACGTGATCCCAGTCTTCCTCGTCGATCATCAGGTAGGTCTTGGCGCCGGCCTCCACGCCGGCGTTGTTGATCAGCACGTCGAGGCTTCCGCGCGCCTCGAAGGCGCCGCCCAGGAAGGCTTCGAGGCTGGCCCGATCGTTGACGTCGAGCGTGAGCGCCTCGGCACTTCCACCCGCAGCACGAAGCTCCTCGGCCCGCGCCTCGATCTTTTCCGTGCGGCGCGCACCGAGGACAACGTGGGCACCGGCAGCGGCCAGCACCCCCGCAAAGTGGTGGCCGAAGCCCGAGGACGCGCCGGTAACGGCAACCGTCTTGCCATCGAGGCGAAACAGATCCATGCAGACTCCTGATTCTCGAATCCCGGAACGTCGTTCGCCGGGAACGCCCGGCGCGCGGATGCTACCGCGCCCGTGACGCGGCGCTGGCCTGAACCACTGACAGGCCGCGCATCGACCGTGGGCTAGTCTCACCCGAGCACTCGATGGAGGAGACGCGCGTGAGTCGCATCCTGATCACTGGCACCGGACTCTTTACCCCGCCGGAGGGAATTACCAACGAAGAGTTGGTCGCATCGCTGACCGTTGCCGTTGAGGCATGGAACCGCGAGAACGCCGATGCCATCGAGCGCGGCGATCTCGAGGAGCGCGACCCGCCGAGCGAAGCCTTCATCCGCAAGGCCTCGGGGATCGGTCACCGTTATGTGATGAACAAGGAAGGGTTGCTCGACCCCGAGCGGTTGGCCCCGCACCTGCCCTTGCGCAGCGAGAAGGAACTGTCGATCCAGGCAGAGATCTGCGTCGCCGCGATCGAGCAAGCCCTGCAGCAGGCGGGCCGCAGCGGCGCCGACGTCGATGCCATCATCCTCGGCGCTTCGAACATCCAGCGCGCCTATCCGGCGGTGGCGATCGAAGTGCAGCAAGCGCTCGGAGCCAAGGGCTTCGCCTACGACATGAACGTGGCGTGCTCGTCGGCGACCTTTTCGCTCCAGGCCGCCGTCGATGCGGTGCGCGGCGGCAGCGCCCGCTGCGCCGTGGTCGTGAATCCGGAGATCACCTCGGGCCACAACAACTTCGAGCTACGCGAATTCCATTTCATCTTTGGCGATGCCTGCACGGCCCTCGTCGTCGAGCGTGAGGAAGACGCGAATCCGGGCGAAGCCTGGGAGGTACTGAGCACTCGGCTGGAGACGCAGTTCTCGAACAACATCCGCAACGACCACGGCTTCCTGAATCGCAGCGAGGATGGCGAGCGCCACCCCCACGAGCTGATGTTCCGCCAGAACGGCCGGCAGGTGTATCGGGATGTCTGCCCGATGGTGGCTGAGCACATCCGCTCCCACCTCGTCGAAGAGGGCCACAAGGTCGAAGATGTGCGGCGCTTCTGGCTGCACCAGGCCAACCTGGGCATGAACATGATGATCGCGAAGACCCTGCTCGGTCGGGAACCGACCGCGGACGAATCCCCCGTGATCCTCGACGAATACGCGAACACCTCGAGCGCGGGCTCGGTCATCGCCTTCCACAAGCACCGTGACGACCTGGCCCTGGGTGACCTCGCCGTGCTTTGCTCGTTCGGCGCTGGCTACTCGGTGGGTAGCGTGCTGCTCGAGAAGGCCTCCGCCTGACGTCGCAGGCGATCAGGAAATTCCCGCGTCGAACTTCTGGGCGCGAGGGACCAGCCGATGCCGCCGGATCCGCCAGCCCGACGACGTGCGCTGGAGCTGCGTCTCGTAGGTCGCCCACAGGATGAAGGTCTTGGCCTCCGGATCGTCGGGAAAGTGGCTCGCTTGGAGGTCCGTGCGCATCGCGGCGCGATCTCCCTCGATCTCGACCTTCGGGACGCCCAACATGTGCTGGGTCGCGCGGTAGGGAGCCAACGCCTCGGCGACGAAGGCGAGCCAGGCCTCCCGGCCGCGAACGGATTCTCGAGCGAACCCCTCGAGTTCGACATCCTCGCAGAAGCAGTTCCGATAGGACTCGAAATCCCGCTCATCGAGGTCGGCGGCATACTGGACCATGACATCCTGGAGGGCGAGGCGGTCGTCGGCTTCGCTGGGCATCCGACCATTCTGCGCTGCTCGGGCCGCCGCGTCCATGCGCGGCCTGCTGGAAGCCGGTCAGCGCGGCTCGCGCCCGTCCTCTGTCTCGAGGATCGGACCCGCCGCTTCCTTCCATGCCGCGAAGCCTCCACCCAGATGTGCGACGCGCTCCATTCCCATCTCGGTAACGGTCTTTGCCGCGAGCGCCGAGCGCCAGCCACTCTGGCAGTAGAAGACGAAGCGCTGTGGCCCCGCGAACACGTCACGGTGATAGGGACTTTCCGGGTCGACCCAGAATTCGAGCATGCCACGAGGGGCGTGAACCGAGCCGGGGATGAAGCCTTCGCGCTGACGCTCACGGATATCCCGCAAGTCCACGAGCACCACGTTGCTGTCGCCGACGAGAGCGGTGGCCTCGGCCACCGGGATCGTCTCGACCAGCGCCTCGGCCTCGTCCACCAGCGCTCGAAATCCCTTCTTGATCGGCATGTGCGGTCCTCCATCCAATCGAGAGATCGAACGGGTGTCGGCTGGCCTAGAGCGCAGCCTCCCACTCGTCGTCGGAGCCGTCGTGAACTTCTTCGAACAGGTAGGTGCTCAGGTATCGCTCGCCGGTATCCGGAAGCATCGCGAGCAGCGTGGTCCCGGCCTCGGCCTTCTCGGCGATCCGCATGGCCGCGCACAACGTCGCGCCGGAGGACAACCCGCAGAAGATGCCTTCTTCGCTGGCGAGACGTAGCGCCCAATCCTTGGCCTCGGCGTCCGGTACCGGCCAGAGCTCGTCGTAGACCTTGGGATCGAGCACCTCCGGTATGAAGTCGGGCGTCCAACCCTGGATCTTGTGGGGCTGCCACTCTGCGCCACCTAGCATAGAGGCGCCTTCGGGCTCGGTGGCGATGATCTTCACGTCGGGGCGCGCCGCCTTGAGGACCTGTCCGACACCGGTGAGTGTTCCACCCGTCCCCCAACCCGATACCCAGTAGTCGAGGCGACGATGGGCGAAATCGCGCAGGATCTCGGGTGCCGTCGTGTTGCGGTGGTACTCGGGGTTGGCCGGGTTCTCGAACTGACGAGCCAGGAACCATCCGTGCTTCTCGGCCAACTCTTCGGCCTTCTTCACCATCGCGGTTCCGCGCCCGGCGGCGGGGGTGAGGATGACCCGCGCACCCAGCGCCCGCATGATCTTCCGCCGCTCGACCGAGAAGGATTCCGCCATCGTCGCGACGAAGCCGTAGCCCCTGGCCGCACACACCATCGCCAGCGCGATGCCCGTGTTGCCCGAGGTCGCCTCCACGACGGTCTGGCCGGGCTGGAGGGTTCCGCGCCGCTCGGCGTCGGTGATGATCGCATAGGCCAGACGATCCTTGACCGAAGCCAGGGGGTTGAAGGCCTCGCACTTCACGAACATCTCGACATGGCTCGGTGCGATCTTGTTCAGACGCACGACCGGCGTGTTCCCGATCGTGTCCAGGATGGTGTCGTAGATCATGGGGCTCTCCTTTGAGCGAGAGCGCATGGTAAGGCGCAAGGAAGCCCGATGGAAGCACCCCTTCGCGGGGTGCGTCCGGTCCGGATTCCCTCTGGGGCACCCCTCGATCCGGAGCCGATTCCCTCCGGGCTAGTGTCCTGCGCCGGAAGTTCGTTTACAGAACCTGGCGATGGAGGCGAGGATTTCGTCGGCGGTTTTGGTCCACACGAGGGGTTTGGGATTCTCGTTGTTGACCTCGATGTAGAGCTTGATGGCTTCATTGAGCCTCTT
>JAJDAP010000069.1 GCA_029261795.1 Deltaproteobacteria bacterium | reverse complement strand
GCAGATGGAACTACCGGTGGAAGCCGGAAGAATGCAGACATCATCGAGGAGTGCCGGCTCGGCGGGCCCATACGCCAGAGGAATTCAGCGATCTTGACACCTGGAGTACCGATGTCTCGGCGGGCCCAGGCCAGCCGGCATTAGCTGGAGGCGATCGGAGCGCAACTAGAGCTGAGCCCGCACGACTCGTTGAGCGCTTTCGGAACGTCGGTGCATCCGGGGAGGGGTGTCCCTTCCGCTGTTGATCTTCTCTGAGCGGCTGTTCCGGGTTCGAAGGGGGCAGGAAGGGCGCCGTGCGATCGAGGGCCTGGATCTGGGTCTTTTCATCGACGCACAGGACGACGGCGTGGTCCGGGGGATTGAGATAGAGCCCGACGATATCCCGCACCTTCTCGACGAACAGCGCGTCGGTCGAGATCTTGAAATGCTTCTGGCGATGCGGCTGCAGACCGAGAGCCTTCCAGATCCGTTGGACCGTGGACTTGGAGAGCTTCGTTTCCGCCGCAATCGATCGGCACGACCAGTGCGTGCCGTCCTTCGGCTTGGTCTTCAGGGTCTTGCGAAGAAGCGCGGCCACCTGCTCATCGCGAACCGAGCGCGAACCCCCGGGGCGAGGCTCATCGTAGAGGCCGGTAATTCGCTGCGTCAGGTACCGTTTGCGCCAGATCCCAACCGTTGGCTTCGACAAGCCCAACCGCTCTGCGATGTCGGTATTGCTCTCACTGTCCGCGGAGAGCAGGACGATCCGGGCACGCGTCGCCAGAGCCTGCGGCATCGAGCGCGAGCGTGTGATCGAGCCAAGCTCCTCGCGCTCCGATTCGACAAAGTCAACGGCGCAAGCGGTCTCCCCATCTCCTCTCCCCCGAAAAAAGGAGCCTATCATTGGTGCATTCCATTATGAAAGATACACATGGGACACGACACTAGAAGTGGCCTCAATATCCTCGACCGAGCGATGAGATCGGGCCGAATCGACGCACATCGCTCGGTCGAGGATTTTGAGACCACTTCTAGTCGGAGAGGCCGAGCAGGCGTTCGAACTCGGGCCATTCGATGGCACTCTGCGCCGCGAACGCTTCGAGTAGCAGTTCGCGATCGTCCGCTTCGTCGCCCTCGCCCTTTCGGTAGTCGACCAGGAGCTTTTCGAGGGCGTCGGTCTTCGGGCTCTCCGGTGCATCGGTCTTGAGAACGCCCTCTTCGTGGTCGAGGCCGAGCGCGTCCAGCCACTCGACGAGCAGCCCGTTCTTGATTTCGAGGAAGTAGGCCGCGAGCAGCTCTTCGGCGATCGGGCTCGCCGCCACCCGCGAGAGAGCCTGGCGGATCAACTTCGCGCGCCTGTCCTTCGGCTGCTTCATCATGAACTGAGGGCGCGCCTTCATGGTCGCAGCGGCGGCGGCAACGGCCTGGGTGTAGATGCCGGGCGTCTCGTCGAGGATGGCATCGAGAATGCGTGCAGCGCGCTCGGGCTGCATGCGTGCGAATACCTGATAGGGCTTCATGCCGGGACTCCTTGGTCTCTGGGCGATACGATCCATTCGCGGACGGCCGCGCTCAGGGTGAGAACGAGGCACGCGGCGAGCGCCGAGTGCAAGATGGTGACGCCTTCGGGAAGCGCCAGCAGGACGTTGGCGATGCCGACCGCGATCTGTGCGCCTGCCAGGGCCGCGGCGCCGAGGGCCAGTGTTCCGAGCCAGCCGGTTCCGCGAAGTGCAAAGGCGCCTAGCAACAGGATCGCGCCAAAGGCATAGCCGTTGAAGCGATGCAGCAGGTGCAGGCCAACGGTTCCATTCCAGGTCGGGACCCAGAGCCCGCCGTTGCAGGTAGGCCACTCGGGACAGGCGAGCCCCGCGTAGCTCGAAGAAACGAGGCCGCCAAAGACGATCTGGGCAAACCCCAAGGCGACCGCCGCGATCAGCGCGAAGCTGCCCAGTCGTGGAACCGCGCGTCGCTCGACGCTTCGACCCTCGTCCCGCAGTCGCAGGGTGAGCCAGAGCATCGAAGCATTGACGGCATTTCCCGTGACGAGGTGCGAGGTGACCGTCCATTCCGCCAGGAGTTCCAGAACCGTGAGCCCGCCGAGGACGATCTGTACCGTCAGTAACACCGCGATCACGAGAACATTCGTTCGCATCGCAGAATGCGGCCAGGTGCGCCGAGCCAGGAACAGGAAGACCAGCGAGATGGCTCCCGCCAATACGCGATGACTGAACTCGAAGGCGACCTCGAGGTTCATCTCCGGAATCACTTCGCCGAAGCAGAGCGGCCAGTCCGGGCAGGCGAGTCCGGCCTCGAAAGCACGGACGCCGGCACCGAGCATGATCAAGGCCGTGACGGCGCACACCAAAGCGGCCCAAGCCAGGGCAAGGCCTTTCTCGCTGGACGTGTCATTGCTCGACGGGGTCGAAGGGGGCATGGGCGGCCGGAACTTAGGAGAAGGGCCGCGCGGGAACAAACCGCCGGAAGGGCGCCAGTTGCCAGACATCGCGTCCCGGGTGCGGCTCGTATTCTCCCCTTCAAGTAAGCTGGGCGATGCGCCGAATAGGGGCACGATGTCGACGATGCCGAACGCTTCATTCGAGGACCGAAGTGATCCGCGCCACCTGCGCGTGCTCTTCGAGCGCGCCAGCGCATTGGCCGAGGGTCACGGAGTCAGCTCCGTTTTCGTGGGGATCGCGGGGCGCGAGGGCGACACCCTCGTCCGCGACTTCATCGATTTCGTCGAGGCCGAGCTTCGCGTCGAGGATCACGTCTTTCGCCTGCTCCGCGAGCGCGCGGTACTGCTACTCGCGGACGTCAGCGAGGAGGCGGCGCTCACGATCGTCGAGCGCCTGCGCCAGGACTTCGCCTCCCGGTTCCCGACCATTCGCGAACTCGAAGTCGGTGTTGCCACGCACATGCTGGTTCCCGGCGGAAGCGCCAGCGCCAAGGACATCCTGCCAGGATTGTTCGTCGGGGCACCCCGAGGGCGCTCCTGAATCGTCCGGGCTAGGTCCGCTCCCCGAACTCCTGGGCAAGCGCGCTCGCCAGCTGCTCGTGTTCGAAGCGCACGCCGAGGCTGTGGGCTCGCTCGGGGACGACATGCTTGCTCCCTAGCAGTTCGCTGGCCAGTGGACCGAGCGCGGCTCGTACCGCGAAGGCCGGAGCCACCATGAACGCCGGCCGTCTCAGTTGCGCCGCAAGCGCTCGCGTGAGGGTCTCGTTGCGGACCGCTTCCGGTGCCACCACGTTGTAGGCGCCTTCCAACTCGGGATCCAACGCCGCGCGAACCACGAAGGCTGCGGCGTCATCGATGTGCACCCATGGAAACCACTGCTGGCCGTCTCCGAGGCGCCCGGCCAACCCGCTCTTGAAGATGGGTCCCATCAATCCGAGCGCACCGCCGCCCCGGGCGAGCACGATGCCGAAGCGCAGGCGGACGACGCGCATGCCGAGGGCTCGACCCTGCAGGGCGGCGTCCTCCCATGCCTGGCAGAGCTCGGCAAAGAAGCCGGTGCCGGCTCTGGAGGATTCCGGCAGTTGCTCCTCGCCCCGGTCTCCGTAGTAGCCGACTGCGGATGCGCACACGAGTGTGTCGGGGCGCGCAGCGGCCGGGCGCGCCGCGAGGGTTTCGATCAGGTTGCGCGTAGCGTCGACCCGACTCGACCAGAGCCGTGCCAAGCGGCGTTTCGTCGGTAGGCCGCCGAAGATCGGTTCGCCGGCCAGGTGCACGACGGCGCGGGTGCCTTCGAGTGCTTCGGGTGGAAAGTGGAGTCCATCCCAGGCGAAAGCCTCGGTGCCCGGCGCAGTCGCGATCCGATCGGGGTTCCGGCTGAGGATTCGGATGCCTCTGACGTCGCGGAGCTTCGGAAGGATCCGCCCGCCGATCAGTCCGGTAGCGCCAGTGAGTGCTACCGCGTCGCTCATCCAGGCGCCTGACCCGCTGCCGGCGCGAAAGTCTCGAAAACGGCCTCGGCGGCCTCGGGGCTGGTCGCCAGCGGCGAGAGCACCGGCGTGGTGACCCCGGCTTCGACGAAAGCGGCGAGCTGCTCCCGGCATTCGTCCGGTGTGCCGAGGATGGCGATCGAATCGACCAGTTCGTCGCTCATGGCGGCCGCGACTGCGCCGCGGTCCTTGGCGGCGAAGCCGGCGGCGATGGCCTCGGCCGCGGCCTCATATCCGCACCAGGCCAGGAATTTGTTGTAGACCGGCGCCGACAGGTAGCCGCCGAACGCCATGCGCACGATCGCGCGGGCCTTCTCCTTGTCGTCGGTGACGCAGACCTGGAAACGGCAGACGACCTCGTCCTTGCTGCCGTCGCGCCCGGCCTTGGTGGCGCCGGCCCGGTAGGCGGCAAGGATCTGCGGCATGGCGCCGAGTGGCTGGAAGTTGATGATGAGTCCCTCCCCGACTTCGCCGGCCAGGTTGAGCATCTTCTCCCGGAGGCCGGCCAGGTAGATGCGAACCGGCTTCTCGGGCACGGCGCCGAGCCGCAGACCCTTCGAGCGGAAGTGCTTGCCGGTGTAGTCGGTCTTGGCGCCGGTCAGCGCCTCGCGCACGATTTCGACGGACTCACGCACATGCCCGAGCGGTGCGTGGAAATCGACGCCATTCCAATCGCGCATGATGGCGTGGCTCGACGATCCGAGACCGAGGATGAAGCGGCCCTCGGAAAGTTGGTCCAAGGTGTTGGTCGTCATCGCGAGCACAGCCGGCGTGCGGTTGTAGACCGGAACGATGGCGGTTCCGATCTCCACGCGGCTGGTGGCCTGGGCAATCGCACCGGCCAACGAGAAGGAATCGGCTCCCGCGGTTTCAGCCAGCCAGATCGCCGGATACTGCCATTCGTCCTCTGCCCGCCGGGCGAGTTCGACGCATTGCCTCGCATCGTGAAATGCCGAGGGAAGCGTGATCGCGAGTCGTCCGAGTGAGGCCATGTTGATTCCCTTGCAGCGATTCGAGTCCGGGTGGAACGGCCGCCGTCAGGCCGTTCGAGAGAATCGGGCAGGTTAACCCATTCGCGACTCGTGGTAGGTTCCCGGAGCGCCAACGGAGGAAGCATGCGAAGCCGGAACATGATCGTGGTTGCCCTGGTCGCAGGATGCGCCGGAGCACTCCTGGCGAGCACGGCGAATGCCCAGAGGGCGCCCAAACTCTCAGCGCTGGGCGAGAAGATCCAGGCCGCGATGGCCGACGAGCAGCGCACCGACGCCGAGCGCGCCCGGGACAAGAACCGCAAGCCGATCGAAACCCTCGAGTTCTTCCAACTGCGCCCGGACATGAAGGTGCTCGAGCTTCTCCCCGGCGGCGGCTGGTACACCAAGATTCTCGCGCCGGTGTTGCGCGAGAAGGGAGACCTCGCGGTTTCGTTGTTTGGCGGTCGCGCCGTCGAGGCGTTGAAGGACGTGCCGGGCTATGACGTCCGCCTCGTTGGCGACGGACTCGACGCTGCAGCCGTCTTCGCCACGCGTACCAACCGACGTGCCACACTGCCCGTCTTCTCGTTCGAAGAGGGCGACTTCGATCTGGTGCTCACCTTCCGCAACCTGCACAACTTCACGCCGGAGGGGCGAGCCAACATGAATGCGGCCGCCTTTGCGGCGATGAAGGCGGGCGGGCTCTACGGGATCGTCGACCACACGCGGCGCCACGGGCAGCCGGACTACGCCGAAGTCTGGCGCCGCATGGATCCGGTGGAGATGATTCACGAGATCGAAGCGGCCGGTTTCGAGTTCGTCGACTGGTCGGATCTCCACTACCGGCCGGACGATGAGCTTCGCTACGAGGTCGGCCGTGCCACGGTGACGGGCAATACCGATCGCTTCACCTTGCTGTTCCGGAAGCCCGCCAAACGTTAGTCGAGAAGCCCCCGGTCAAGAACAGCTAGTCCGAGAGTGCATCCGCGAGTCGGGTTGCCAGCGTCCCGGCTGGAGGAGCAGGGTGGGAGACACCCTCGACCTCGACTACCGGGAAGGCGCCCCGTGCCGCGTTGGTCAGCAGGATCTCCCGGGCGCCGAGCAGATCCGCCCGGCCGAGCGCGCGTTCGCGAATCTCGGGAACCCGCTCGAGGCAAAGCTCCAGTGCCACGCCGAAGACGCCGCCGTGCGCTCGGAGGGGCGTCGCCCAGCTTCCGTCGGCCAGGGTCAACAGCACATTGCAACGCGAGCCTTCCACCAGGAAGCCCTCGGCATCGAACAGGAAGATCTCGTCAAGGCCCCGCTCGTCGCGTTCCACGCGAGCGGCGTCGATCTCGGGCCGTGGCAACTTGGCGCCGGGAGCCTTCGGGTGCGGGCCCGGGTGCACCGTGGCCGAGATTCCGGCTTTCGCAGCCGCGGCGTGGTTTCCGAGCGGACGCGCGGTGCCGACGAGGCGCGCTTCAGCGTCGCCCCCGGGCCGCGCCTCGAAGCGAACGATGCCTTCGGCCGTTCCGAAGGCGCAGGCGCCGAGCGCGTGCATCGAGAAGGCGGCTCGCAGGGTATCGACCACGCCGTAGCCGAGGGCTGCGGCGTCTCGCGCCAGCCGATCGACCACGGGCGTCGACCAGCGGATGTCGCGCCCGGTCCAGAGCCCGGTGGTGTAGCAGCCCAGGCCCGGCGCGGTGCCCTCGTCGAGAGAGACGAGGGCATCCTCGCGCCAGGCCTGCGGGAGATCTGAAGCCATCGCGCCTGACTAGCGTTCCGCGATCGGCTGGATCTTCCGGTTCGTCTCGCCGGTGTAGATCTGGCGCGGTCGACCGATCTTGTGGCGGTGCTCGTGCATCTCGAGCCACTGCGCGATCCAACCCGGTAGCCGGCCGATCGCGAAGTTGGGCGTGAACATGTTCTCGGGTGTGCCGATCGCCGTGTAGATCACGCCGGAATAGAAATCCACGTTCGGGTACAGATTACGCTCGACGAAGTACTCGTCCTTCAACGCGAGTTCCTCGAGTTCGACGGCGATCTCGAGCAGCCTCGAGTTGACGCCCAACCTTTCGAGGACGTCGAAGGTGGCCTTCTTGATGATTCGCGCGCGCGGATCGAAATTCTTGTAGACCCGGTGGCCGAAGCCCATCAGGCGCGAGGTGTCATCGCGGCTCTTGGCGCGGTCGACGAACTGCTTCCCGGTGAGACCCTCGTCGGCAATCGCCCCGAGCATCTCGATCACTTCCTGGTTGGCGCCGCCGTGTCGCGGGCCCCAGAGGGCGTTGATGCCGGCTGAAACCGCCGCGAACAGGTTCGCGTGGGAAGAGCCGACCAGCCGCACGGTGGATGCGGAGCAGTTCTGCTCGTGGTCCGCGTGGAGGATCAGCAACAGGTCTATGGCCTTCTCCACGACCGGGTCGACTTCGAAATCCTCACACGGGTTCGCGAACATCAGATGCAGGAAGTTGCCGACGTAGGACAAGGAGTTGTCGGGGTACATGAACGGCTGGCCCACCGAGTGCTTGTAGGCGTAGGCCGCGATCGTGGGCAGCTTGGCCAGCAAGCGGTGGATCGAGATCTCGACCTCGCGCTCGTTCCGCGGATCGAGGGAATCCGGATAGAAGGTCGCCAGGGCGGAGACCATGGCCGAGCAGGCCGCCATCGGGTGCGCGTCCTTGGGCAGCGCTCGGAAGAACAAGCGTAGATCCTCGTGGAGCATCGTGTGCCCGAGGATGGAGTCGGTGAAGGCTTCGAGCTCGGCCGCGTTGGGAAGGTGCCCTTTGACGAGAAGGTAGGAGACCTCGAGGAACGAGCAGTTGTCCGCCAGGCTCTCGATCGAATAGCCACGATGGTGGAGGATGCCCTCCTCGCCGTTGATGAAGGTAATGCTGCTCTCGCAGCTCCCGGTGTTGGCGTAGCCGGGATCGAGCGTGATGAGCCCGGTCTCCGCGCGAAGGTTCTCGATGTTGATGGCGCGCTCGCCCTCGGATCCCTCGATGACCGGGAGTTCGATGATCTTGCCGTCGATGTGAAGCTCGGCCTTTGACATCTCTTCTCCTGTTTTGTTTGGTAAGTGTGCCAATCTAGCGGCTGACGCCCCGCGCCGACAGGTGCAGGCAGGCGCGCAAGTCCTCGACCCCAAACAGCTTTTCTAGCGCGTCGCGTCGACGCGATGCGTCAACCAAGCCCGCCGGGGAATCCGGCCGGGGCAGGATTCCCCTGCGGAATCAGCGGCCTTCGGGGGCTTCGGGGAACTCGTCGGGAGCCGGAATCACCACGACCAGGGCCCGGTCCCCGAAATGGGAACTCGAGACGATCTCGACCGGCAGGCCCAGGCGCTCGAGTTTGCGCCGTTTCAACACAAGGGTCTGGCCGCCGGCCTCGACGAATGCGGCGACATCGTCCGCATCATCCAGCTGGACGATACGGCGGTGCCCGTAGTAGGCGAGCCCCCCGATCATGGCCCGGTCCCGAAACAGCCCGATCGGCGCTCCGGGTTCGGTAAAGGCGGCCGCCGAGACGGCGATGGCGCGCGGAGAGCGCATCGCATCGATTCCCGGGAAGAGCAGCGTGAAGATCGCCAGTTCGACGGCGAACACCCCGCCAATGACGATGGACACGAAGGCGGGGACGCGTACGCGATTTCGAGAGAGCACGACCCAGGTGAGCGCTCCGGCGGTGGCCAGCAACAGCAGACTTCCCCCGAAGGCGGCGAGTAGCGAGAGGTTCGACTCTTCCAGCAAGCCCGGGACGCGATCGAGCAGCAGCGGCATTCCCATCCAGGCCAGGATGATTTCGCCACCGAGCAGCGCGAACAGGATTGCGAGCGAAGCCGCCACGATCGCCAGGCTGCGGGGTGGGCGCGCGCGGCCATGAAGCCAGCGGATGGCCGCATCTCCGCATAACAAAGCTGCGAACGGGAATGCCGGAACCATGTAGAGACCGCGCTTCCCACTCGACAGCGAGAAGAAGACGAAGCTCGTGGCGACGACCGAGAGCAGGAAACGCCAGGCACGCCGGGTCTCGTTGCCCGCGTAGCCGCTGAAGACCTGGCTTCGGCCGACGATCCAGACCACGGGCCAGAGCAACGTCCAGGGCAGGAAGTTTGTCGGGAACTGGTAGAGGAAGTAGTGGAGCGGTCGCGCGTGCGAAGTGCCCTCGAAGAAGCGCCCGATCACGTTCTCGACCAGGGCTCCCTCGCTATAGCCGGTGGGGGCAAGCGAGGCAGCACCCAGATACCAGATGGCGATGGGTCCCAACGAGAGCAGCAGCCCCCACCACGGAAATGCCCGCGCAAGGTCGCGGAGCCGGCCCTCCCAGCCGAGGTAGGCAACGACCGAGAGCATGGGGATCAAGAAGCCGGGTGGTCCCTTGGTCAGGGCGGCAAGTCCCATGGCAGCGTGGAAGACGAGGGCACCGCGGCCGCGCCCGCTGAGGCCGCGGTCGAGCCACCAGAACCCGGCCAGCGCCAGGAGTTCGAGGGCAGCGAGCGGGACATCGAGCTGGGCTCGTCGCGAGAGCCGTGCGAACTCGTAGATCGTCAACAGGAGCGCGGCCGAGATCACCCCGACGCGGCCGCCGAACATACGCCGCCCGAGCAGCATCGTGCCCACGACTGCGACCATTCCGAACACGGCTGCGGGAAGACGCGCCGCCAACTCGGTGACGCGATCGGTGGGAATTCCGGCCGCGGCAGCAAGCCAGAAGTAGAGCGGCGGTTTCTGGTCGTACGGTTCGCCGTTGAGACGCAGCAGGACCCAGTCCGCGGGTCCGTTCTTCATCGCCCGGACTTCTTCGGCGACCTGGGTGTAGCGTGGCTCGTCCGGCGCCGACGCATCGATCCAGCCCAGGCCGACGAACAACAGCAGGACGGCGGCAGCGATCACGCCGGCTCGGAGCCAGGGGCTCGCGTCGCTCTCGGTCATCGCCCGTCACCCCTCGATTCGCCGCCCGTCCCCGGCCAGCGCCCGAGGCCCTTCGCGGCTCGGCTCGGAACGGTAACCTGTCGGGCTCTGGGCTGCCCGAAGCTGGCCCACCATCGGAGGCTGCATGCTCGAGAACCAGACGATCCTCGTGACCGGCGTAACTGGCCAGGTGGCTTTCCCCGTTGCCGCGGAGTTGGCCAAACGGAATCGCGTGCTCGCGCTCGGGCGCTACGGACGTGAGGGCGATCGGAAACGGGTTGCCGCACTGGGCGCCGAGCCCGTGGTCGGCGATCTCGCAGCTGGCGAGTTTGGTGAAGTCCCCGACCGGCTCGATTACGTGCTCCACTTCGCAGTGGCGAAGAGCGGCGACGATGATTTCGATGGCGACCTGGCGATGAACGCCGAGGGTGCCGGGCTCCTGATGCAGCACTGTCGGAAGGCCAAGGCGTTCTTGCACTGTTCGACGACCGGCGTCTATCGCGCCAAGTCCGAGGGTCGGATCGACGAGGCCAGCCCGCTCGCCGATCACCATCGCCACATGCTCTCGACCTACAGCATCTGCAAGATCGCTGCGGAGGCCGTGGTACGAACCACGGCGCGCCAACTCGAACTCCCGACGACGATCGCTCGTCTCGCCGTTCCCTATGGGAGCGCGGGCGGCTGGCCCTGGTTCCATCTGATGATGATGAAGGGCGGCGTCCCGATTCCGATCCATCCGAGCGGTCCGAACTACTTCCCGCTGCTTCATGAAGACGACTACGTCTCCCACATCGAGGCTCTGCTCGGCCTCGCGAGTGTCCCGGCCACGATCGTGAACTGGGCCGGGAGCGAGGACACGTCCGTCGAGGAATGGTGTCGCTACCTCAGCGAGTTGACGGGGCTCGAGCCTCGCTTCGAGGCCTCCGAGACCGCGCTCGAACCGTTGCTTCTCGATACCTCGCGGCTTCAGTCGCAGGTCGGCCCCTCGAAGGTCCATTGGAAGGAAGGGATTCGCGGCCTGGTTGCGGCGCGCAATCCCGAACTCCTGAAAGGCTAGGGCGAGCCATTGGGCGACCTGCCTCACCTCTCGGTCGTGGTTCCGTTCTACAATGAACGCGAAAACGTGGCGCCGCTGCACGCGGAAGTCAGCGCCGCGCTCGCGGCACATCCGGGCGGCGTCGAGTTCGTCTACGTCGACGACGGCAGCTCCGAGGGAACCGCCGAGGCCTTGAGCGAGGCGGCGGCACTCGACGAGCGCATTCGCGTCATCACCTTGATGGCGAACAGTGGCCAGAGCGCCGCGCTGGAGGCGGGCTTTGGAGCCGCCCGCGGCGAGGTCGTCGCCACGCTCGACGCAGACCTGCAAAACGATCCTGCGGATCTGCCGGAGCTATTGGCTGCGCTCGACCACGCCGACGTCGTGAATGGGGTGCGCGCGAACCGCCAGGATAGCCAGGTTCGCAAACTCTCTTCCCGGGTTGGCAACGGCTTCCGCAACTGGATGACCGGAGAGAGCGTTTCCGACGTTGGCTGTTCGCTTCGCGTGATGCGTCGTGAGTTCCTGGTCGGCGTAGTGATGTATCGCGGCATGCACCGCTTCTTGCCGACGCTGTTGCGGATGCGGGGAGCACGGGTGACAGAGTTGCCCGTGAACCATCGCCCTCGCCAGCACGGCGAATCGAAGTACGGCATCGGCAATCGCCTCTGGGTCGGACTCGCCGACGTCTTCGCCGTGCGCTGGATGCAGCGTCGCTTCACCCGCTACGACGCGCGGGAGACGCCTGCCGATCGAAAGCCCGGTTCCGAGCGCTAGGGAACGCCCGCCAGGCGCCCCTGCTCCTTTGCGGTAGCGGGGTGGTAGCCCCGGCATCGCACTCGCGACCGCTGGGCCCACAAGCGGTGTTGCTGTTCGCTGCCAGCTCTATCGGGTCATGGCCGAGGACATGGCGGCATCGGGCTACCCGACGACGTTTCGCGCACGCGATTAGGGTTCCTCTATGAGCAGAGTTGGGTCCCGGAGGGCTGTTGGGGGGGGTGGTTGGCATGGATGTTAGGGATGCGGGCCGGGTCGAGGGCGCGGGCGGGCGTGAGGCGGATCGAACGGTGTTTCGGGGGTGGGGTGTCGATCGCCCTCCGGGCGGGGTTGGGTTCCGGATGGTTTTGGAGGAGGCGGTTCGCGTGGATGTCAGGGATGCGGGTCAGGGTCGAGGGCGCGGGCGGGCGTGGGGCGAGTCGAACGGTGTTTCGGGGGTGGGGTGTCGATTTCTGTTGATCGATATCAAAAGAGCGCTATTTTCATTGAATGCGGCGTAAGATATCTGGAATACAACTCGAACTGCGGCGCTCCGGGAGGGGTGGGAAGCGGCCCGGCGCCGGCCGACCGCCGCAGCCGGGGTCCGGTATTCCGCACCTCCGCCGAGTTGGACTCGCTTCGCGGTATCCCTGCCACGTCACCCTGAAGGTGCGCGAGGGGGTGCCCTCCCTTCGAACCGTGAAGCTGGTCCGAGAACTCGAGCGATCCTGGGCGAAGGCCTGTGATCGTGGGGACTTCCGGCTCGCGCACTACTCGATCCAGGCGAACCACGTCCATCTGCTGGTGGAGGCGAAGGATGCGGACGCCCTCGGGCGTGGGATGAAGTCGCTGGGCGCGCGTCTCGCGCGTGCGGTGAATCGCGTGTTTGCGCGCTCCGGGCCGGTCCTGAAGGACCGGTATCACCATGTGGTCTTGAAGACGCCGAGCCAGGTGCGGAATGCCCTGCGTTACGTCCTGATGAACGCCAGGCGGCACATGAAGCGCCCGCCCCGTAGCGTGCGGATCGATCCCGCCTCTTCGGGTCGCTGGTTCGGGGGTTGGAAGCGTTCCGCGCGCGATCTCGTGATGGCGGCAAGAGGAACGCCCGGAACCCGGGCGGTCGCGTTCACGCACCACACCTGGCTGCTCAACGAAGGCTGGAAGCGGGCTGGTCCACTCCTGGATCCCGCTGCCGTTCCGGGCTGAACCGGCCTCAGTGCCCCGGTCGGCATCACGCTGGAGCGGCTCGGGTGATCGCCGCAGAGGTTCCCTAGCCGCCCGCGAGCTTGACGTCGTAGCCGCGCTCTTCGAGCGCGGATACGATGGTCGCGCGGTGGTCTCCCTGGATCTCGATCACGCCGTCCTTGACCGAACCGCCGGTGCCGCAATGTTGCTTCAACTCCTTTGCAAGGTCGCGTAGGCCGTCGCTAGCGAGCTCGATCCCGGAAACCGAGGTGACGGTCTTACCGCCGCGGCCCTTGGTCTCACGTCGCACGCGAGCGATGCCGTCGCCTCGGGCGCGTCGCGGTGCTGTCGCCTGGCCGGGGCGGACGTCGCCGCCGTGCTGATCGGACCAGACGAGGTTGCCGCCGCGAGTTTTCTTGGCGCTCACTTCATCGCTCCTTCGCGGTGCTTGTTCGCATAGCGCCGCAGCAGATGGATCATGGTCTCGTCGGTCTGGATTCCGCCGAACGGCCACTCGCCTAGCATGAAGGTCGGAACGCCACTGACCATGGCTTCGCGGGCGATTTCGGTCCGGGTCGAGAGCTTCTCCCTGCCGAGGGTGAGCGCTGGCTCTTCGATCGGCCAGCCTAGTTCACGGCTCCAGGAGCAGACCTCGGCTGCGGCCGGCGCATCGCGACGTTCCTCGAACAATGCGCTGAAGACCCGCTCGCGCCAGCTGGCTTCGTGTGCGGTCCCGGCAAGCGCGATGGCGGCGGCAGCGACGCTCCGGAAGTCATGCCAGAGTGCCGGGGCGGTGACCGTGACGCCAAGATCCTCGGCGACGCGTTTGGCGTTCGCACGACGCTCTTCCGGCAACGCCTCGCCGCGTCGGTAGGGTGCCAGGAGCTGGGAGAGATCGAGCGGCTGCCAGGCGAGGGTCACGCCGATCTCGTCCAGCGTGGGAGCCACGCGATCCATCACCCGGTGGGCGACGTAGCAGAGCGTCGAAGCGAAGTCGTACCAGACCGGGACCCTGATCGGATCGTCGTTCAACGTGACGTGCCGAAGAGCCGGGCGTGTTCGACCATCAGACATCGATCTTCGACGACGGCGATCCCGGCCGCTTCGAGTTTCGCGCTGGCCTCGGGATGCGAGATCTCGAGTTGCATCCAGACGCCCAGGGGCCGTTTCGGCAGGGACAGGATCTCGTCGGCGTGGAGCGGAATGTGGGGACTGGCGCGAAACAGATTGATCAGGTCCGGGGTCTGATCGAGGTCGCCCAGAGAGGCGACGCAGGGCTGCTCGAGGACGTGGTCGAGTTTCGGCGAGACCGGGAGGATCTGATAGCCATGACGCTGCATGTAGGCGGGGATCTTGAAAGCATCGTCGTCGGCGCCAGCCTTGATACCGACGACCGCGATCGAGTGCGTGCGGCGCAACAGGGCTTCGATGTCTTCGTCGCGGGTCAACGGCACGAGCGCTCTCCTTGCTGGCAAGGTAGGCGCTGGGTACCGTCCGCCGCCATGCGACGGAGAATGCGATGGGGATTCCGGCCGCGTGCTGCCGGAATCGTGGCCTCCTTGGCAACGGTCGCCCTGGCGGCCGCGTCCTTGGTGACAGCCGGCAGCACGGCTGCCTTCGCTGAGGAGGCGAACGACCCGCTCGACGCGATGCAGGTGACGGTCCTCGAGAACGGTCTCACCGTACTCACACTCGAGGATCACGCGAGCCCGGTGGCCTCGTTCCAGGTCTGGGTCGATGTCGGTTCGAGCGACGAGGCGCGCTTCACCGGTATCGCACATCTGTTCGAACACATGATGTTCCGCGGTTCGAAGAACCTCGCGAAAGAAGTGCACAGCCAGATCGTCGAAGCGCGCGGAGGCCGCATCAACGCCTCCACTTCGAACGACGTCACGCGCTATTTCGAGGACGTTCCGTCCGAACATCTTCCCGTGATCATCGCGCTCGAAGCCGAGCGCTTCGAGAACTTGATCATCGACGAGGAGAGCCTCGCCAGCGAGCGCGAGGTCGTGATCAGTGAGCGCCGCTGGCGCACCGAGGACGATCCCAATGGTCGCGCCTTCGAGCAGTTGATGGCGAGCGCGTTCCTTGCGCATCCCTATCGACATCCAGTCGTCGGCTGGCTTTCGGACCTCCAGAAGGTCGACGTCGAGGTGTGTCGCGCGTTCTTCGACACCTACTACGCGGCGAACAACCTGGTGATCTCGGTGGCCGGCGATTTCGAGACCGAGGAAACCGTGGCGCAGATTCGCGCCGCATTCGGAGGGCTTCGCAAGGCGGAGGAGATTCCGCGCAACCCGACGGAAGAACCGCGTCAGCTCGGCGAGCGCCGCTCGACCGTGCGTGTCGACGTGGCGAGTCCGATCCTGACGATGGCCTGGCACGCACCCGCGACGGGCCACGCCGATGGCGAAGCACTCGACGTGTTGAGCGGCGTCCTGTCAGGAGGCCGGACCAGCCGGCTCTACCGCAAGATGGTCTACGGCGACGATGCCGTGGCGTTGTCTGCCCAGGGTGTCTATTTCGAGATGCAACAGGCCGGGCTCTTCTATGCCGGCGTCCAGATTCGCCCGGGCGAGAGCATCGAGCGCGCCGAGGCCCAGTTCGTGGCGGAGATCGAGCGGATTCGGAAGGAAGCTCCGGACGAGGCCGAAGTGGATCGCGCCCGTCGCTCGCTCGAGGTGGGTTTGATTGTCGGCGCAGGCAGTGCTCACGCGCTGGCTTCGCGAATGGGAAGGGAGTGGACCAACTTCGGTCGCATCCGGCCGCTCGCGGAGCGGCTCGAGAATGTTCGCAACGTGACGCCCGAGGATGTTCGTCGCGTCGCTTTGAAATATCTGGTGCCCGAGGGGCGAACCGTGGTTCGTGTCGAGGCACCGCTCGCGGGAGAGACACCTTGAGACGCGCCCTTGACGCGAAGCGCGCGGCCATTCTCGCGCTGGCGTTTGCATTCGGTTGTGCCTCGCCTGGCGGTCCATCGGCTGGCGACGCCGACGGCGGCTTCGGTTGGGAAGGCCCGCTGGCGCCGGCCCGGGACATGCCCGTCGTGGCCCAGGGTCAGCTCCATCGCTTCGAACTCGCCAATGGCTTGCGCATCCTCGTGCTCGAGGATCATCGGCTTCCGGCCATCGGGATGGGGCTGACCCTGCCACGCGGGATCGCGGTGGAAGCGCCCGGAGAAGCCGGTGTGGCAAGCTTCACGGCCGAGCTGATGCAGCGCGGGGCCGGTGACCTTGACGCGTTCGAACTGGCCGACGCCGTCGATTCGTTGGGTGCATCGCTCTCGGTTTCTGCCGGCTGGGATTCGATGGGTGCGCGGGTCGGCGGGCTCGCCCGCGATCGAGAGGCGTTGTTCGAGGTGCTCGTCGATGTCGCTCTCCGCCCGCAACTGACGCCGGCGGAAGCAGCACGCGTGCGTGCGATCCAGCTGTCGGGAATCGCCCAGGCCGGGGACGATCCGGGCGCCGTGGTGGCGTGGACGGCGTTCGAGACGTTGTACCCCGGCTTGCGCCTGGGCCTGCCGCGAAGTGGCACGGTGGAATCCGTCACCAGCCTCGATGCAGCTGCTGCGAAGGCGTTCCATCAGCGGATCTTTACACCGGATGGCGCGATCCTCTGGGCGGTCGGTGATCTGTCTGCCGAGGCATTCCGCCAGGAGGCGGAAGCCGCCTTCGGCTCCTGGTCCGGTCCGGCACTGACGGCGCCGGCTGCGCCGCTGCCGGACACCGGAGCGCGTCGCATCGTCGTCGTTGACTGGCCCGAGCTGGGCCAGGCCCAGGTGGCCCTCGGACACGAGGGGATCGCACGGACCCATCCGGAACGCCTGGAAGTCCAACTGTTCAACACGGTGCTCGGCAATGCCGGTTTTTCAGCGCGGCTCATGGCCAGGGTACGGGCCGAGGAAGGCCTGACCTACGGCATCAGTTCCCAGTTCGCCCAGCGACGGGCGGGCGGCCCCTTCGTCGTGATCACCTTCACGGAAGTGGCCCGGGTCGGCGAGTTGCTGGCCTCGACGATCGGCGAACTCGAGCGGATTCGGACGCAGCCGCCGAGCGAAGCCGAGCTGACATGGGCGAAGAGCCTGCGCACGGGCCGCTTCGCATTGGCACTCGAGACGACGAGCGCGGTAGGCGCTTCGCTCATCGACCTCGAAGTCTACGACCTGCCGCGCGATAGCCTCGATACCTACCGCGGCCGGATTCGCGCGGTGGGGTCCGACGCCGTCGCCGCTGCGGCGCAGGAATACATCCACCCCGAGCGTGCCACGATCGTCGTGGTGGGACCCGCAGAGGCGCTGGTGCCGCAGCTCGAGCCGTACGGAACCGTCGAGGTCCGATCGCGCTGAACCGGGACGTTCTGGCCAGCACACCGGGTGGTGTTGTCGACCGATCGATCGGTCGGGTAAGGTTTCGCGCTCGGTCGACCGATCGGTCGAGCAGTATCGGAGGCCAGTTGCCCCAGGTCCCGCCGAGTTCCCGCGAGAAGATCCTGTCCGTCGCCGAGGCGCTGTTCGCCCGGCGCGGGTATACGGGCGTCGGCATCAGCACTGTTGCCGAGGCGTCCGGCCTCGGGAAATCGTCGCTGTTCCACCACTTTCCTTCGAAAGCCTCGCTCTACTGCGCCGTGCTGTTGGGCGTGCTCGCGCGCATCGAATCGCGGGTCCTGCCAGCTCTCGAGAAGAGTGGCACCTCGGAGCAGAAGCTCGGCAACGTGGTCGATGCCCTGATCGACGCGCTGGCCGAGCATCCGACATCGGCGCGTCTGCTGTTGCGAGAGGTCTTCGAGGAACCCGACCCGGCGCTTTCGGCGGCACCCGAAGCGGCCGAGATCGACGCGCGTCTAGCCGGAATGATCGACGGCGTCGCGGCGATCCTCGAAGCTGGCGTCGCATCCGGCCAGTTCCGAAAGGTCGGCATCCCAGACCTGTTGCAGACCATCATCGGTGCAACGGTCTACCACTTTGCCTCCGGCGATTTCGGGGAAAAATTGTTAGGCGCTTCCCTGTTTTCGGCCGCCGCCGTTGCTCGCCGCAAGCGGGAGGTGAAGACACTTCTCTCGAACGGTCTGATGCCTGAGGCCAGACGCTCCGTCGCAGAAGAATCGTGAGCAAGCTCCTGGACCGTCGGTCTCTGCCTAGCGTCGCAAGCGCAGGGCGTTCGCGATCACCGAGACCGAACTCAAGCTCATCGCAGCGGCGGCGAGCATGGGTGAGAGCAGCAGGCCGGTGAACGGGAAGAGGGCGCCTGCCGCGATCGGTACGCCGATCGCGTTGTAACCGAAGGCGAACCAGAGGTTCTGCCTCAGGTTCGCGCCGGTTCTGCGCGATAGCCGCCACGCCCGCGTCACTCCGGCGAGGTCGCCGCCCACGAGGGTGACGGCCGCGCTCTCCAGGGCGACGTCGGAGCCCGTGCCCATGGCGATCCCGATATCGGCCTGGGCGAGGGCGGGTGCGTCGTTGATGCCGTCGCCGGCCATCGCGACGATCCGGCCTTCCGCCTGCAGTTCGCGTACGAGGGCGTGTTTGTCGCCAGGCAACAGGCGGGCGTGAACGTGCGAGATGCCGAGCCGCTTGGCCACGGCAGCGGCAGCCTCGGGCGAATCGCCGGTGGCCATCACCACGCGAACATGCTGCGGAATTGCGGCAAGGGCTTCGCTCGCGGTGGCCTTCAGGGCGTCTTCCAATGCGAGCAAGCCGACGATGCTGCCATCGACGGCCACGGCGATGACCGTTCGGCCCGCCTCGGCCAGGCTGTCAGCCGCCGTGGTCGCGAGCTCGATGTCGGCTCCGTTCTCGGCGAGGTAGGGCAGCTGGCCCACGGCAACGCGTTTGCCGCTCACCTCTCCGGAAATTCCCCGGCCCGCGGCGTTCTCGACGGCCCGCGGTTCCACGACCGGCAGAGAACGCTCCCGGGCAGCGTCGACCACGGCAGACGCCAGCGGATGGGCGCTCGACTGTTCGAGGCTGGCTGCCAGGCCGAGCCAATCGGAAACCACGCTCCCCTCGAAGCCGACCGTTTCGCTGACGGATGGGTGGCCTTCGGTGAGGGTGCCCGTCTTGTCCACGACCAGGGTGTCGACGAGACGAAGTCGTTCGAGCGCTTCCGCGTCGCGGAAGAGGACACCTTGTTGAGCGCCGCGTCCCATTGCCACCATGATCGACATGGGTGTCGCCAGGCCGAGCGCGCAGGGGCAGGCAATGATCATCACCGAAATTGCGGCGAGGGCGCCATGAGCGAGCCGTGGCTCCGGACCGAACACGGACCAGAGCACGAAGGAAGCCACTGCAATCAGCAAGACCGCCGGTACGAAGATGGCCGAGGCTCTGTCCGCCAGGCGTTGCGCTGGGGCCCGGCTGCGTTGGGATTCGGCCACCTGGCTCACGATGCGGGCGAGCAGGGTCTCCTTGCCGACTCGCTCCGCCAACATCTGGAACGCGCCGGCTCCGTTCACGGTTCCGCCGATGACCGGATCGCCGGCCGTCTTCGCCACCGGGATCGGTTCCCCGGTGATCATGGCTTCGTCGACGACGCTCTCACCTTCGACGACGCGGCCATCGATCGGGATCCGGTCGCCGGGTCGCACGCGCAAGCGGTCGCCGACGCGGACCTCACCGAGCGCGATCGCTACATCACCGCCGGCCTCCACTCGGAGGGCCGTATCCGGCGCGAGCCCGAGCAGGGCGCGGATGGCTGAGCCCGTCTGTTCCCGCGCACGCAGTTCGAGGACCTGACCGACGAGCACCAGGGTGACGATGACCGCCGCCGATTCGAAGTAGACCGGAACGCTGCCGTCCGGATTGCGGAAGGAGTCCGGGAACCATTCCGGTACCAGGACGCCAGCAACACTGCTCGCCCAGGCGACGCCGGTGCCGATCGCGATCAACGTGAACATGTTGAGGCGACCCGTGCGCAGCGAGTGGAAGCCGCGGGCAAAGAAGACCGAACCGGATCCGAGGACGACCGGAGTGGCGAGCGCGAGCTGGATCCACGGCTGAAGCTCCCCCGGGATCCATGACGTCAACGGCTGGCCCGGGAGCATTTCGCCCATCGCCAGCGCGAAGACCGGGAGCGTGAGCGCGATCGCGATGCGCAAGCGAACCCTGAAATTGGAGAGCTCTGGATTCGCAGGCAGATCTGCCGTGATCTCGGCTGGCTCGAGGGCCATGCCGCACTCGGGGCAGGCTCCAGGGCCAACCTGGCGGATCTCCGGGTGCATCGGGCAGGTGTAGATGCGGTCGTCAGCCGGGCCGCGGTCGTCGGCCGGTCCCCAGTCGTCGGCCAGGCCGAAGTCGTCGGCATCGGGCTCCTGGTCGCGTGCGGTCAGGAACGCGATCGGGTCCGCATCGAAGCGTTCCTTGCAGCGTGGGCCGCAGAAGTGGAAGCGTGTGTCTTCGTGGACGCTCTGGTGCTTCCCGCCGGGTGACACCGACATCCCGCAGACCGGGTCCGTGTGGACGGGATCGGGCGCAGGGGCTTCTTCTTCCATCCCTATACCATATACCCCTATGGGGTATATGGCGAGGTCAGCGATAGTGGTCTTGCGCGCGGCCGAGCTCGGCGGAAATCTCCGCGACGAGTCCCGGGGGTTCGAGTACCCGCGCATCGCTACCGAACGAGAGGATCCACTGGCGCAGCTCGTCGCCGGTGCCGACCTCGAGGGAGAGGATCACCCCGCCATCGGAATCGTCCTCCACCCGCTGGCTGTGGTGCCAGACGTGTTCCTTGACGTAGAGGGCGCGCCGTTGTGCGAACCACACCCGCACCTGCTCCGGGGCCTCGGCCACCACGCCAAAACTGCCCGCGGTGCGTGCCTCGAAGTCGAAATCATCGGGGATCTCGAAGCGCTGCTCGGTGATCGCGGGTTCGCGGATCCGGTCGATCGCGAAGGTACGGATCTCACCGCTCTTGTGGTCGTGGCCGATCACGTAGAGGGCGCCGCTTCGGTACCAGACGCGATAAGGGTCGAGTTCCCTGGCCGCGGTCTCGCCAGTGCGTGCCGTCGTGTATTCCATCCGCACGGTGCGCCGATCGAGCACCGCTTCGTTCAAGCTGCGGATCACGTCTCGAACATCCGCATAACGTTTGTGCGGCCCAGGCATGACCTGGAACGCCTCGCGGAAGCGGCCGAGGAACGCGGCGAGTTCGGGCCCCAGGCTTGCGCGGATCTTGCCCAGCGCCGAGTGGATCGAATCGTGGAAGACGGTGCCCTCGAGGGTCTGCAGCACGTCCTCGCTGAAGGCGAGCGCCAGCAACTCGTCCGGCGTGAAGGGTGTGTCGGCAAGCTCGAACTCGTCGAGCAGCTTGTAGTAGACGCGCGTGTCCCGCTTCTCGCTGGTGACCGGGAAGCCGGCGTACATCAGCGCATCGAGGTCCCGGTAGACCGTCCGCCGCGTACACTCGAGATCGGCGGCGAGGTCGTCCAACCCGACGCCGAAGCGGCTCCGCGCCAGGCGCTGGATCAGGCGCCACTGGCGAGCGAGTTGGTCACCGCGCATCCCGGGCTAGTCGGGCCGCGCGGTCAATCGTTGACCCGCTCCACATACTCGCCAGTGCGCGTATCGACACGCACCCGCTCGCCCTCCTTGATGAAGAGCGGCACCTGGACCACGGCCCCGGTCTCGAGCGTCGCCGGCTTGGTGGCACCGGAGGCGGTGTCGCCCTTCACGCCAGGATCGGTCTGGGCAATGGGGGCGACGATGAACGCGGGAAGCTCGATATTGATCGGCTCGCCCTTGTAGACGATGACGTCGATCTCGGCGTTCTCCTGAAGGAACTTCCGATCGTCGCCGAGCTGCGCGAAGGGGATCGACATCTGGTCGTAGCTCGCAGTGTCCATGAAGACCGCGCTCTCGCCGTCCTGGTAGAGGTACTGCATGTTGCGCTCCTCGACGTCGGCCTCCTCGACCTTGTGCCCGGAGTTGAAGGTCTTTTCCAGGGTTCGCCCGGTCCGCAGCCCCTTCAGCTTGGTGCGTACGAAAGCGCCACCCTTGCCCGGCTTGACGTGCTGGAAGTAGGTCATCACGTAGGGCTCGCCATCGAGTTCGATCTTGAGTCCGTTCTTGAACTGAGAGGTGTCGAGGGCCATCGCGGGGTCCACTCCTTGCTTTCGGCGCAGCAGGTTAGCGGACACCCGGGCACGTCACGAGGAGCGCGAGGCCGGGTATCCGGGCTCGGGTCGTTTCCAGGGAAGCGCGACCCCAGAATGACGAAGGCGGGCGCCTGCTGGGCGCCCGCCTTCGAAGCGGTCTTGGCGGGCTCGGTCGCCTAGCCCTTGGCGGCCGCGATCGCCGCGGTGAGGGCGGGCACGACCTCGAAGAGATCCCCGACGACGCCCAGTTGGGCGAACTCGAAGATCGGGGCGTCCGCGTCCTTGTTGATGGCCACGATGAAGTTCGAACCCTTCATGCCCACCAGGTGCTGGATGGCACCCGAGATTCCGCAAGCGATGTAGAGCTTCGGTGTGACGACCTGACCGGAGGAACCGACCTGGTACTCGTGGGGCAGCCAGCCGGCATCGACGACCGGCCGGGAGGCGCCCATCGCGCCGCCGAGGGCGTCGGCCAGGGGCTGGATCACTTCTGCGAACTTCTCGGGGTCGCCGACGCCTCGGCCACCGGAGACGATCACCTCGGCCTTCGAAAGGTCGACGCCCTTCGCGTCCGCGAGCTTGATTTCGACGAACCTGGCACGCGCGCCGGAGGTATCGACGGAGACGGTTTCGGTAGAGCCATCCGTGGTTCCCTCGAAGGCCGCGATGGCCCCGGGCTGGACGCTGACCACCGTGGCGCTGCCGCTCGAACTGACCTGGGCGTCGAGCTTGCCATTGAAGACGCGCCGCACGAAGTTGCCGTCCTGGTAGTCGAACACGTCCGAGACGAAGCCGGCGTCGAGCGCTGCGGCCACGCGGGGCGCAACGTCCCAACCGGAGGGCGTGTTCGAGATGAGGACCATGCTCGCGCCGGAGGCGGCCACGGCCGCCTGGATCGCGGCGGAGTAGCCGTCCACGTTGTAGTTCTCGAGCGACGCGTCGTCGGCGACGAACGTCTTGCCGCCGCCCTTGCCGCCGAACTCGCTCGCCAGGCCGTCGATGCCCGAGCCGATCACGAGGCTCGCGTATTCGACGCCCATCTTCTGCGCGAAAGCGACCAGCTCGTAGCTGGCTTCGCGGATCGCGCCCTTCTGAATCTCTGTGACGATGAGGATGCTCATCGGATCTCCTTTGGTTGAACTTTGCTCGCGGTGGGCTCGCAGACGGCAATGCCAGGCATCAGCTTCGCAGCCGCGCCGACTAGAGCAGTCCGAGTTCCTTGATCTTGTTCATCAGGCTGCTCACGATCTCGTCGGTCGAGCCCGACAGGATCTCGGCGCCCTCGCCTCGGAGAGGCTGATAGATCTTCTCGATCTTCACCTTGGCGCCTGCCGTACCGACGGCGTCCGCTACGCCGAGATCGGCCGCGGTCTTCACGTCGAGGGGCTTCTTCTTGGCGGCCATGATGCCCTTCAGCGAGGCATAACGGACCTGGTTCAGACCTGACTGCACGGCCAGCAGGCACGGGGTCGGCACGTCGACGACTTCGACGGCACCGCCTTCGAGCTCGCGCTCGACGCGGATGTTGCCCTCGCTTCGCTCGGTGGCGACCACGGCGGTCGCGCTCGGCATGCCCACCAGCTCGGCCACCATCGGCGGCACGGCAGAGGCGTTGCCATCGTCGGACATCAGGCCCATCAGGATGAGATCCGGGCTCTCCTCCTTGGCGATGGCCGCGAGCGTCTTCGCGATACCGAGGGCATCGGAGCCCTGGCATGCGGCGTCGTTCACGTGCACGGCGCGGTCGGCGCCCATGCCGAGGGCCGTACGGAGCGCCTGGGTGACGCGGTCCGGGCCGATGGAGGCCACGACGACTTCCGCTTCGCCCGCATCCTTGATGCGCAGCGCCTCTTCGAGGGCGTAGGTGTCGTAGCTGTTGATCTCGAACTTGATGCCGTCTTCTTTGATCCAGGTGCCGTCTCCGTTGACGTCGAGACGTGCATCCTGATGGGGCACCTGCTTCAAGCAGACCAGGATCTTCATGGCGCGAAAGCCTCTCATCTCCCATAGGGGTGGCTAGGGGTGACAGTGGTTGAAAGCCAAAGCCCCAGCGGCACGCGCGGAAAATGAAGGCGGGTTCCGGGGGGGCGAAACGGCGCGGACCTTAGCCTTCGTCGTCCTTGTTTTCAACCGTCGGAACGGGTGAAAACAAAAGGGTTCCGCGGGGTTAGGGGGGTTGGGGCGCGCTACCTCACCCGGCCCGGCCGGTTGCTGCGGATTGGGTCTCGAAGAACGCGGTTGGCTGACGCAGCAGGCTCGAGCGCGGGAAGGGCGCTCAGTCGCACTCCCGGTTGCGCTGGTCGAGTTCGACGAGGATGCGCGCGTGGTCGGCCTCCGAGAAGCGGAAGCGTGAGAACGCGAGCACGCCGATCGCGTAGCCGAGCAGCGGCAGGCCGCCCATCAGGAAGCGCATCGCATCCTGCACGAGCTGGGTCTGTTCGGCCGCGTGCGGCACGTAGTCGACGGCACTGAGCACCATGCCGACGAGCCAACCCGTGACCCCGCTCGCGAGCTTCCGGACGAAGTTCCAGGTGGCGAAGTAGGCGCCTTCCTTCCGTTCGTTGGTCTGGTGCTCGTCATAGTCGATCACGTCGGCCTTGATCGCCTGCCCCAGGGTGTTCCCGCAGGCACTGGCGATTCCGGCGATGGCGCCCGAGATCGCCATGAACCACCAGTCGCCCTCCTCGAGCCAGAAGATCATGCCGAAGCCGCCGCCGCCCATGATCATGGCGAACGCCCAGAGGTGTCTCTTCTCGAAGTGGCGCGCGAGCGCCACCCAGACGGGGACCGCGAGCAGGGTCGGGACCATGTAGAACGCCAGCATCTGGCCGGTGACATCCGGCATCTTCAACACGTACTGGGTAACGAACGGGACGAGCATGCCGATGCCGCCGGACCCCAGGCTCTCGATGAAGAAGACGAATAACAACAAACGTGCGTGCGGATTCCGGAACACCCCGCCCACCGCCGTCCAGGGGTTCTCGGCCGAGCGGCCCTGGAACTCACTGCGTTCGGGCGGGAGCCGTGTCAGAGCCGCGACCACGAGAATCGCGACCAGGAGGCCCGCGATCAGTGCCTGGGCCCCGGCCTCCGCGCGCCCGTTCAGCGCGTACTGCACCCCGAAGACGGCGGCACCGAACATTCCGAGTGTGCTGACGACCTGGCGCGTGCCGAAGATCCGGTTGCGTTCGAGCCGGTCCTGGCTGAGTTCAGCCCCAAGGGCCAGGTGCGGAACCTCGAAGGCGGTATAGGCGGTGAAGAACGCCAGGAACGAAATGCTGACCCACGCGATCATCCCACTCTCGCCTAGCATCTCGGGTGGCATCCAGAGGGCCAGGGCGGCCAGCGAGAGCGGGACGGCCGATCCGATCAACCAGGGGCGACGCCGCCCGAACCGGGTCTTCGTGCTATCGCTCCACTGCCCGACGAGCGGGTCGGAAATTGCATCCCAGACCTTCGAGACCAGCCAGATCCAGCCGAGTGTGGCCGGCTCGATCCCCAGTTCATCGGTGGCGTACTTGGTGTAGCCGAGGACCAGCAGCAGGTAGAGGTAGTGGACGGCGCCGTCGGGAATCGCGTAGGCGAAGATCGCGCCCCACCCGAGACCGCCTTCGTCGCGGTGCGCGTCGGGCGCTGAGGCGGACAACTGCTGCCTAACGACCCATGAACATCAAGAAGTCGTCCAGCTTCTCGACGCGCAGATAGGGATTGCGTCGCTTCTGTTCGGCCATCTCGCCCTGGGTCTCCGGCGAATAGTGATGGCCCGGAAACAACACCGTCTCGTCCGGCAATGCCGCCAGGTTGCGCAGACTCGCGAACATATCCTCCGGGTTCGAGCCCGGTAGATCGACCCGCCCACAGCTACCGAGGAACAGCGTGTCGCCGGAGACCAGCCGATCTGGGCTGCCGCCTTCTTCGACCAGGAAACACTGTGAGCCCGGGGTGTGTCCCGGCGTGTGGAGCAACTTCACGCGGTTCTGTCCCAGGGCGATGACGTCGCCGCTCCCGTGACGCTCGAGATCACTCTCGCTGACCCCGGTGATCTGGATCAGGCCGTCGGCTTCGTGTTCGTTGACGTGGATCTTGCAAGGACATCGTTCCATCAATCGGCCGAGGCCCTCGATGTCCATGCCGAAGATCGAGCCACCGACGTGGTCCTGGTGGTAGTGCGTGACGAGCGCGCCGGTCACGCGCATCCCATCCTGCTCGGCCTGGTCGCAGAGCGCGTCGACCGCCCAGGCGGGGTCCACGACCAGGCACTCGCCGCTCTCCCGGCTACCGACCAGGTAGGCGAAGTTCTGCATGTCGCCGACCGGCAGCTGGGCAAAGTAGAGATCGCTTTCGCTCACGACGGTGTCTCCTCGGGCTCCTCGATCAGGATGCGTAGCACGTCCCCGTCCAGCTCGATCGGATAGACGCGGACCTCGTCACCGTCGTCGACGCCTTCGCCCGTCAGGGTGTGATAGGCGTAGCCGTGGATCGGGCAGAGCACGCATTCGTCCGAGATCGTTCCTTCGCCGAGGGAGCCGCCGGCGTGGGGGCACCCATCGTCCATGGCGAAGTAGCCGCGTTCGGTGCGGCCGACGGCCAGGCGTCTGCCCGCGATGGTGAAGGGCAGGACCTCGCCGAGGCGGATCTTTCCGGCAGGCTCGAGGGTGTGCCAAGGCACGGGTTGGCCCGCCTAGAGCGGATCGCCCAGGGTCTTCTTCATCCAGCCTTCGAGGGTCACCAGGATTTCCTGGGCGACCTGCTCCGGACCCCGGCCGCTCTTCTTCGGCGTCTTCAATGCGTGGTCGCCGTCCTTGACCACATGAAGGTTCACCGGTGCTCCGACCCGGCTCAGGGTCTGCCGAAGTGCCGGCAGATCACAGAGGCGATCCCGCTCTCCCTGGATGAATAACATCGGGTTGACTACGCGATAGAGGCGATCGGCGTTCACTTCCGTCGGGTCATCCTGCTTGTGGAGGGGGAAGCCCAGGAAGAACATGCCTTCCACGCGCAAGCGGGCGGTGGCCGCATGCGAGGCCACGAGCGCCCCCATGTTCTTGCCGCCGGCGAAGACGTGGGCCGGCGCCGAACTCGGATCCTTGCCGAGCACCGCGATCGCGGCCTCGTAGGTCCGGGTCAGCACCTTCATGTCGTCCGGCTTCTTCTTGCCAGCGGCCATGTAGGGCATCGGGAAGCGCAGCGTCAGATACTTGCGTTCGGTCAGTTCGTGCTGGATGGCGTCGAGCATCGGATCGTCCGCCATCCCGGCCTGGGCGATCACCACGCTCACGCGAGAGCCCGTCGGCCACCACTCGGGGATGCCGAGCGTGCCCTTGACCACGTCGAGGCCGTGCACCGGCTCGATGAGCGGGATCTCGATTTCCTCGAACTGGACCGTCGTTTCGACCGATTCGTCTCCCTCGGGGGACTCCATCCCTACCTCCTGCGGCGCGCACACTAGCGATTCGAACATACCTGGGGTAGAGGCAGGGGCCTCCGGGCCGCTAGGATATCCCTCCAAGTTATTGGATCCCTTATGGAAAAAGTCCTCATAGCAGGAATCTCCGGCGGCATCGGACGTCTCCTCGCGCGGCGATTGCTCGCCGACGTCGAGGTCTGCGGTGTCGATTCGCTGCCCTGGGAGTCCGGGCCTGCCGAGATCCCGCGCTACCAGGTGGATCTTCGCAAGCGCGAGTTCGAGGATGTTTTTCGCAAGGAGCGGCCCACCGCGGTGGTCCACCTGGGTTCGCGGCGAGATTTCCGTGGAGATGCCGGCCGCCGCCACGACCTCAATGTCCGGGGCACCCAGAAGCTGCTCGAGCACTGCGCGCGCTACGAGGTTCGCAAGGTCGTGGTCATCTCGAGCGGCACGGTCTACGGCGCCCAGCCCGAGAACCCGTTCTTCATGGACGAGGATCATCCGCTCTCGGGGAGCCGCGACTACCCGGAGATTCGCGATCTGGTCGAGGTCGACACCCTTGCCAGTGGCTTTCTCTGGAAGGCACCGCAGGTTCACACGGCCGTGCTCCGACCCGTGCATGTGCTGGGACGATTCGCGCGCTCGATGATGGGCGACTATCTGAGACTGGATCGCCAGCCGACCTTGATGGGCTTCGACCCGGTCATGCAGTTCATCCACGAAGAGGACCTGGTCGAGGCGATCGTGCGCAGCCTCGAACTGGGACTCTCCGGGGTCTACAACGTGACTGGCCCCGGCGAAGTGCCCCTTCACACGGCCATCCGCGAGACCGGCGGCGAAGCCTTCGCGCTGCCCGAACAACTGATGCGGCCTGCCATGCGGCGTCTGTTCGGATGGAAGGTCGTGCCGTGGCCGGCGGGCGCGCTCGACTACATCAAGTACCCGGTCACCCTGTCGGGGCGCCGGTTCGTGGAAGCCAGCGGGTTCCGGCCGCTGTTCGGGCTGGAAGAGTGTTTTCGCGGAATTCGAGGTTAGCGATGGCAGGGAACAACGACGGCTTGCTCGGCGCACTTGGCGATCTGATCGGTGCCGTAGTGCCGCTCTCGGTTCGCGAGCTCGAGTCCGAGATCAGCGATCGCATGCACAAGATTCCGACAGCGCTCAACGAGTTCGGCTTCGATCGCTTCGGTCTCTCGCCCGAGGAGGCCCGGCGCAGCCTGCTGCCATCGGCCCTGCTCTACCGACACTACTTCCGGGTCTCGACCGAGGGCATCGAGCGGGTGCCGGGCGGGCGCGTGCTGCTGATCTCCAACCATGCGGGCCAGCTGCCCTTCGACGCCGCCATGCTCAGCACGGCGATGCTGCTCGAAGCCGAGCCACCGCGAATCGCACGCGGAATGGGCGAGTACTGGATTCCCCAGCTTCCGTTCGTGAGCACCTCGGCGCATCGGATGGGAAGCATGGTCGGCACGCCCGAGAACTGCACCGCGCTGCTCGAGGATGGCGAGTGCGTGGTCGTATTTCCCGAGGGCGTGCGCGGCATGAACAAGACCTTCGACCAGCGCTATCAGCTGCAGCGTTTCGGTACCGGATTCGTGCGATTGGCCCTGGCGACGAAGACGCCGATCGTGCCGGTTGGGATCGTTGGCTCCGAGGAGCAGCAGCCGGGAATCGCCAACCTCGCCTCGCTGGGGCGCCTGCTCGGCATGCCCGCGCTGCCCATCACGCTGGGATTCCCCTGGCTCGGCCCGCTCGGCCTGCTGCCGATGCCGGTGAAATACTGGATCGGGTTCGGCGAGCCGATCACTTTGGAAGGCTCTGGCGACGAGGAGGATGCCGAGGTGGGCCGATTCGTCGACCTCGTGCGGGCTGGCATCGAAACGCAGCTCGAGCACGGGCGCAGCCAGCGCGAGGGAATCTTCAGCGGATGAACATGGGGAATCGCCGGAGCCTTGCCTGGCGCATCGTGCTCGTGATCGGCGTTGCGACCCTGGCGGCATGCGTCGTGCCCACCGGACCCGAGGGTGAGACGCCGACACCGCCGCTCGAAGTCGGCTCGGGCTCTGCGGGCACGCCACGCAGCGTCGTCTGGCTCTCGGTCGCCGGCCTGACGCCGGACCGCTACCTCGGAGAAACGTCCGCAATGCCGGTGCTGGCCGCCATGGCCCGGGCCGGCGTCGCCGCCGAACGTGTGGCGTCGGTGACCCCGGCCGCGATCTACCCGGTACATGCGAGCTGGATGACGGGTCTCGCGCCTAACATTCACGGAATTACAGCAGATCGGCGCATCGGAGATCGCGGCGTTCGTCCCGCGATGCATCGACACGCGAGCCTGCTCCGGGCTGTCGCGCTCTGGAGCCGCGTTTCCGAGCACCCGCGCCGTGTGCTGGCGCTCGACTGGCCGGGCACGCAGGGAGCCGATATCGCAGGCCTGGTTCCCGACGTGGCGCCAGAACGCCCGGGCCAGGCTTGGACGCAGCTCGCCTCGGAATCGGCGAGCCCCGATCTGGCCGAGCGGGTTCGCGCTGCGGCAGCAGCTGGCCGAGCCGGGGCCGGGCGGGATGCGTTCCTGACGGGTCTCGCCTGCGAAGCGCTCGCCGCCGAGGCGCCGCCGACACTCTTGTTGCTTCGCCTGCGCCAGGCCGAGACTCCGTCGATTCGCAGCGGGCCGCGATCCCCGGCGGCGCGCGGTGCCTTCGCCTCGCTCGACGCGCGGATTGCGGAGCTGCTCGCGTGCACGGGTGCGAATCGTGCGCAAACCGCATTCGTCATCAGCGGCGACGTCGCCTACGAACCCGTTCACACCATGTTGCGCCCGAATGCAGCCCTGGCGGGTGGCGGTATCGCAGCGGGCGGCGCTGGCGGGTGGCGGGCGTTGGCGCGATCGAACGGAGGCAGCGCCTTCGTCTACGCCCGTGACGAGGGCGCGGCGCTGGCGGCTCGTCGCCTGCTCGGCGAGGCCGCGAAAAAGAGCGGCGCGTTCCGGATCGTGGGAGCCGAAGAGATGATCGCGCGAAGTGCCGACCCGGAGGCCTGGTTCGGGCTCGCGGCGGAACCGGGTTTCGCCTTCGTGGATGATGCTTCGGGTGCCTTCGAGTCTCCGGCCCGGATGCTGGGCGCTGCTGGCTATCTGGAGGAGGTCGGGCAGCCCACCGCCGGGTTCGTGCTGTTCGGACGCGGCGTCCGGTCCGGGGTCCGGGTTCCGGTCTTCTCGATGCTCGACGTCGGGCCCACTGTGGGCAAGCTTCTCGGGGTCAGCCTCGAACCCGCGACCGGCAGGGCGCGGGTGGGCTTGTTGCGGCTCCGGGCTGGCGGAGGGAAACGCGAATAGGCCGCGCCGAACCAGCCCAGCGCCGATTGCGTAGAAGGAAGCGCCATGGAAGCACCGATCGAGATCCAGCTGAACGTTCGCGAACAGCGCTTCTACGACCAGATCCGAAGCCGGGTCCGCGCACCGTCTCCGGGCACTGTCTCCGACATTCGCGATCTCCTGCTGGCCTTCCCCGACCTCGTGATGCTGCTCTTCCGCTTGATGCGAGACGAGCGTGTGCCGATCGGCCAGCGCGCGCTCGCACTGCTGGGCCTCGGCTACGTCCTGTCCCCCATCGACGTGTTGCCCACGTTCCTCTTCGGGCCCCTCGGCGTCCTCGACGATCTGATCGTGGTCGCAGCGACCCTCTCGCGCCTGATCAACTACGTCCACCCCGACGTGGTCCGCAGCCACTGGTCCGGGCAGGGCGACGTGCTCGAGGTGATTCGCCGCGTCGCGGAGTGGAGCGAGCGCAACGTGAGCGGCCGGATCCGCGCGATGATCGGGGTCTAGAGCGCCTCGCCAGCGGGCCAGAATCGCACAACTGGCTCGGTCCGGGTTTCTGGGATGCGCTCTAGCCAGAGGCCGGCGTCAGCTTGCCGAGGGCGGCGCGGTCTTCCTTGGGTAGGCGGCGGACGCGACCCTGGCCGTCGACGACGGCGTGCTCGGTGGCTGCGGTGACCAGCAGGTCATCGCCGAGGGTGAGCGCGTAGGCCATTCGGAGCGAGGCGCCGCGGGTCCATTCGAGCCAGACCGTGACGGCGACCTCGTCGTCGAACCTGGCCGGCAGCCGGTAGTCGACCTCGACCCGGGTGACCGCAAAATTGAGGTCGCGTTCCAGGTATTCCGTGTACGGACGGTGGTGCTCGTCCATCCACAATACGCGCGCGCGTTCCATGAACTTCACGTAGTTCGCGTGGTGGACGACGCCCATCGCGTCGGTCTCGTAGAAGGCAACGCGGTGAAGGATCGTCGTGGCGGTGGCACCGGCCGGAGGGCCGGCAGGGGCGCGGGACACTTTAGAAGCTGTCCTTCTGCGCGCGGCGTCGACCGAGTTCTTCGACGCTGCCAGCGCGAAGGAACGGGTTGGTGGCGTGTTCGTCCGCGATCGTGCTGGGCACGGTCATTTCGGCGGGCGTCGCGTCATGCCAATCGGCGGCGGCGTTGGCCCGGACCTTTCTGGCGTTCTCGAGGGCCGAGGCCACCGCGGTGTTGTCGGGTTCGACGTGGGCGGCAAATACCAGGTTGCTTTCGGTGTACTCGTGACCGCAGAAGACGCGGGTCTCGCCGGGGAGTGCGCCCAGTTTGGCCATCGCATCGAACATCATCTGGGGATTGCCCTCGAACAGCCGGCCGCAGCCGCCGGCGAACAAGGTGTCGCCGGAGAAGACGGCACCGGCATCGTCGAAGACGTAGGCGATGTGGCCCTTGGTGTGCGCCGGGATGAACAAGATATGCGCGGCCTCGTTGCCGATCTGGATCGTATCGCCTTCTTCGAGCCCGTTGCTGAACCCGGGGAGCCGATCGGCGTCCGTGATATGGCCGTAGACCGGTGCAGCGTACTTCTCGGCGAGGGCGGGGTTTGCCATCGAGTGGTCTGGATGGTGATGGGTCGACAGCACGTGGGTGACCTTCACGTCGAGTTCCTCGATCCGCTTCACGACCGGATCGAGCTCGGGTGCGTCGACCACGCCGGCCTCGCCGGTGGCCTCGCAGACGAGGAGGTAGCTGTAGTTGTCCTGCCAGGTGGGGATGCGTTCGATTCTTAGACCCATGGCCGGCAGGCTAGCAGGCTCGTCAGAGGAGCCGCAGCTGTCCGTCGGATCCCTCACGCACCGGCGGCGTGGTCCGGGTGTCGTCGGGCACCGCAGCGGGCGAGGGCGCCGTCGGTTTCTCCGGGCCGTGGCCGGCCTCGAGCCGTGCCTGCTTCTCGGCGCCGCCGAACAGGGGGCAATGGTCCCGGTATTCGCACCAGCCGCAGAGCGCGGATTTCCGGGTCTTCCACTCGGTCTCGTTGCGAATGCGATCGATCACCAGCGTGGTCTTGTGACGCAGCGCCTCGCGCTGGTCCGCGGTGCGCTCGGAAGTGCGCACCTGGTTCGAGAGCACGTACTGCCAGACCAACCGGATCGGCCCGCTCTCGTTCCAGAGCTTGCGGATGCCGAGTTCGTAGAGGCCGAGCTGTCGGTCGTTGTCGAGTTCTTCCTGCCTCGGGACCCGGCGGCCGGTCTTGAAGTCGTGGATCTCCAGCACGCCGTCCGGCGCGCGGACCACCCGGTCGATGATCCCGCGAACCGCGTACTGCCCTTCCTCATCGAGATCGAAGTTGATCTTCTTCTCGAGGCCCAACGTCGTATCCCCGTCGAAGGGGTAGAAACGCCGATAGTAGTTCTCGAGCGAGCGCACGCCGTTCTGACGGTAGAAACCGGCATCGGTGTCATCCCGGACGATGCGGATGCGACGCTCGTCGTACGTCTCATCGAAGAGCTGGTGGTAGCGGTAGACCACCTTCTCGATCGATGGAACCAGACCGTCCTCGACGAACAGGTAGAGCCGTTCGAGCACCTCGTGCACGCGTTTGCCGACGAAGGCTTCGATGCCCTCACTAGCGACCGGCACCTTGGCGATGTAGCGGAACCAGTACTGCTTCGGACACTTCTCGAAGCAGCCGAGGCTGGAGGGGCTGAAGGTTTTTTGCACGATGGTCGTGGCCTCGAGTCCGCAGGCAGGATCAGAGGACCGGGGGGTGGCCGGACTCTAGCAATGCGCGCGCGCGGCTCACCACGTCACGTTCGCTCTCGAAGCTGAGGCGCGCGGCCGCGCTCGCGATCGGGGCCCAGAACACGCTCGCCATCTCGCCATCGGCGGCATGCCCGCGGCCACTCTGCCAGGACATCAGGAAGAAGTGGACGCGTTTGTCGATCGAGACCCCGCGGCGCTTCTCGAAATACACGTAGGAAACCTCGCCCAGGGACGCCACGATCCGCGCCGTCAGCCCCACCTCCTCGTCGACCTCGCGGAGGGCCGCCTGTTGGGCGCTCTCGCCCGGGTCCAGGTGGCCCTTGGGCAACCTCACCGTGCGTTCTCGTGTGATCCGGTCGTCCTGCTCCGCGAGCGCGATCTCGAAGCCCTCGGCGCTGCGCCTTACGACCACGCCGCCCGCGCTCTGCTCGGTTTCAAGCGGTTCCTTTCCAGCGTCACCGGCATCCAATGCGCAACTCCCTGTTGTGCGTCGCGCCCTCCGCGACATTGCTAGAATTCCGTTTCACTTCGCGTCCCGCCCGGAACCCATGGCAAACCAACGATCCGAAGAAGTCTACGACGAGACGATCCGAGCGCTCTCGAGCGCCTCGGATGATGCCCTTTCCAAGGCCGATTCCGAAGGCAGCCCGGATTGGCAGGAAGTCGCGGAATGGACCGAGCGCGTCAAGGCCGTGGTTCTCCATCAGCGCGATCGCAGCGCACTGCGTTCGGAAATCCCCACCCTGGCGAGTCGCCTGGAGCGGATGCTCGGAATGCTGACCCTGCCCGAGGGTGTCCGCGCTGAGGACGTCACGACGCGCTTCATCAGCCGTCTTCCAGCCGTGCGCGTGCTGTTGTCCGATGACGTCGAAGCGGCCTTCGAGGGCGATCCTGCGGCCAAGAGCTTTGGCGAGATCTTGTTGGCCTATCCGTCGATTCACGCGATCGCGACCTATCGACTGGCGCACGAACTGGTCGCGCTTTGCGTGCCGCAGATTCCGCGCATCATGACCGAGCACGCCCACCACCGCACGGGCATCGACATCCATCCCGGCGCGACCATCGGCCGACGATTCTTCATCGATCACGGGACCGGGGTCGTGATCGGCGAGACCAGCGAGATCGGCGACAACGTCCGCTTCTATCACGGCGTGACGTTGGGCGCGTTCTCGCCTCGCCGCGGCCAGACGATTCGCGGCACGAAGCGACACCCGACCATCGAAGACGACGTGACGATCTATCCCGGGGCCACGATCCTGGGCGGGGAAACGGTGGTCGGTCGGGGAAGCGTCGTGAACGGCAACGCCTATGTCACCGAGACCGTTCCGCCGGGATCGCGGGTGGTGCCCGAGGCGCCGCGCCAGGAAGTGCGCGCGGCCACGCCCGACGATCACCAGACCCAGCTCGAGTGGGAGCTCTGAGCCGATATGAAGTGGATGGCCGTCATAGCACTGATCGCAGGTCTGCTGGCCGCCGGCGGGCTGCCTAGCGCCGCCCAGGATGAAGCCGGTTGGTCCTACCAGCTCGCCCACGACGTGATGAGCCCCTACTGCCCGGGCCTCAGTCTGGCGGATTGTCCCAGCCCGAACGCTGCGTCGCTCCGCGAGTGGATCATCGAACAGGAGCGGGCTGGCGCGAGCCAGGATTCCGTCGAGAAGAGGCTATTCGAGCAGTTCGGGGATGGGCTGTTGCAAGCCCCGCGGCCGGAGGGAGTGGGGCTCATCGCCTATGCGATCCCGGGCGCTGGTTTGCTGGTCGGCGGCCTGCTCGTGGCCCGCGTGATCCGTCGTCGAGGACAATCGAGCCCGGCCGAGGCGCTCCCGGCGAGCAAGCCGCCAACCTCGGACACGCCGCCGGGCGATGCCGACCTCGAGCGCGAGATCGACGAGGAAATCGGCGAATAGCCTCCGGGCTTGGTCCCTGATTCCTTTTCCCGATTGGCCCTGTGCGTTCCCCGGCTGCGGCCCGATGCTCGCTCGGCGCCTACGGAGAAACTCGTGAAGCTATATTCCGGTCCGCTCAGTCTGTTCACCGCCAAGGTTCGCATCGCCCTCGACGAGAAGGGCATCGAGCATGAACGCGTCGAGGTCGGCTGGACGCCGGAACGGCGTTACGAGCCTCATCACCCGGATGTGATCGCACTGAATCCGAAGCGCCAGGTTCCGGTCCTGGTGGACGGCGAGACGGTGGTGACGGATTCCACCGTGATCCTCGAATACCTCGAAGACGCCTACCCCGAGCCGGCACTCCGGCCCAAGGATCCCGCCCAGCGCGCGCGCTGCCGCCACTTCGAAGCCTGGGGTGACGAGGTCTTCTTTGCGCCACTCTGGGATCTGATCGAAACGTCGGTCTACGCGACTGGCGCTGGCGCCGAAGCGGAAGCGAAGGCGTCGGCCGTGGCACGCATCCACGCTCTCGAGCGGGAACTCGACAGCGAAGTTTCCGGCGGCGCTCCGCTCTGCGGCGAATTCAGCTTCGCCGATATCGGTGTCTTCGTGATGGTGAGCGCTGCGGCCACGCTGGGCGCTCCGCCGCCGGGCGACCTGCCGAACCTCGCGGGCTGGCACGCGAAGACGGCCGCCCGTCCGGCCGTCGGCCGGGAAATCGCCGGCATGCTGGCGTTTCGCGCCAGCCTCGGTCCCGCCGCGTAGGGGCGGGCAGGGCGACCGTTATACTGGCGCGCGTGAAGATCTACACGCGGCGTGGGGACGGTGGCGAGACGGACCTCTTTGCCGGGGGCCGCGTCTCGAAGGACGCGGTTCGCGTCGAAGCCTATGGTGCCGTCGACGAGCTGAACGCGACGCTGGGAATGGCCGCGTCGGCGTCGGCAGAGCGAGATCTCCAGGAGCTTTGCCGCACCATCCAGGGCACGTTATTCGACCTCGGTGCCTATCTCGCAACGCCGGATGCCGCGCGCCGTGAGAAGAGCCGCGTGCCCGAGGCTCGCCAGGAGGATGTCGACGCGCTCGAGAGCGCGATCGACGCCCACGAGCAGGGGCTCGAGCCGCTTCGGAACTTCATCCTGCCCGGCGGCACGAAGGCCGCAGCATCGTTCCATTTCGCGCGCACGGTGTGCCGACGCGCCGAGCGTCGCTGCGTGACGTTGCATGGAAGCGAGCCGCTAGCGCCGCTCGCGTTGCGCTACCTGAACCGGTTGTCGGACCTGCTCTTCGTGCTGGCCCGGGTGGAGAACCACCGGGCCGAGGTCGCCGACGTCGAGTGGACCGGGCGGAGTTAGGCGGGAAGCGCGTGGCTCTCCGGAACGACCGCATGCACGTAGTGGACACGCGGCCGCTCCATCTGGCGTCGCACGCGCGTGCCTACCGCGAAGAAGAACAGGAACTCCAGGATCACCAGCCAGATGATCCAGCGTCCGAATCGTTTCATCGCGTTCCTCCCGAAGCCAAGGCCTTCTCGATCTCATCGGACAGCAGGGCCAGGAGCTGAGCGGCGGGCGCGTCGGGGTCGGCGGCGAGGCGCTCGCTCATGGCTTCCGGACCGCCAATGGCGGCGAGCCCGAAGGACCCGTAGCGGAGCCCCAGGGCCTCTTCGATGGCACGATTTCGGCCCCGCACGCGGCGAACCGAGAGCTCGCCGGACTCATGGAGCCAGGCTCGGTGCGCGGCGATCGCGTCCTCGAGGGCGTCGAGGCCGGTCCCCTCCTGGGCCGAGATGCGCAGCACGGGCCGCTGCCAGCCGGCGTTGGTTTCCTCTCCGAGACCGATCCCGGCCTCGAGTTCGCTGGCCGTGCGCTCAGCCATGGGCCCGAGGTCGGCCTTGTTGACGGCGACGATGTCCGGAAGCTCCAACACGCCGGCCTTCATGGTCTGCATCAAGTCACCGGCGCCGGGTTGCGCCACGAAGACCAGCGTGTCGACGAGCTCGGCGACCTCGCCCTCGCTCTGGCCGACGCCGACGGTTTCGACCAGCACGCGGTCGAATGCGGCGCCCAGGATCAGGACCGCCGCGCGGGCCCCCTCGGCGAGGCCGCCGAGTCGGTCTCTCGCGGCCATCGAGCGAAAGAAGACGCCCGGGTCGTTGGCGCCGGATCGAACGCGGATCCGGTCGCCTAACAAGGCGCCTCCGGTACGGCGGCTCGAGGGGTCGACGGCTACCAGACCCACGGTTTCGGAGCGGCCGCGGGCGCGCCGTACCAGCGCATCCAGCAGGGTCGACTTTCCGGCGCCTGGAGCACCGGTCAGGCCGGTCCGCACGGCACCATCCTGGACGCCCGGGGCCTCGAGGGCTTCGAGCAGCTTCGTGGCTTCGCGGCGCGCGGGCTCGCGTCGGTCGTCCACGAGATTGAGCGCCGCGGCAACGGCCTCGCGATCGCGGGCGATCAGGCGTTTCGCCAGCGCACTCCCCGAGGTTTCAGCCAGCGGCCGACGCCTCCACCACGTCCACGATCTCGTCCATGATGCGGGTGAGGTCGAAATCCTTCGGCGTGTAGACACGTTTCACGCCAGCCTCGATCAGCTTGCGCGCATCGTCGTCGGGAATGATGCCGCCGACCACGACGGGGACGTCGACGTTCGCGGCGCGAAGCTTTTCGAGCACGTCGACCACCAGAATCGTGTGGGAGCCCGACAGGATCGAGAGTCCGATCACGTGGACGCCTTCGTCCGCCGCGCTCTGGACGATCTCGTCCGGGGTCAGCCGAATCCCCTCGTAGACGACCTCCATGCCGACGTCGCGGGCGCGCACGGCAATCTGCTCCGCGCCGTTCGAGTGGCCGTCGAGTCCGGGCTTGCCGACCAGGATCTTCAGGGGGCGACCCAACGTTTCGGCTGCGGCGCGGACCCGCTTGCGCACGCTCTCGGTTGCATCGTTCGCCAACTCGGCCTCCCTGGCGACGACGCCGGTCGGGGCCCGATACTCGCCGAAGACGGCGCGTAGCGCGTCGGACCACTCCCCGGTCGTCACGCCGGCATGGGCGCAGCGGATCGAGGCCGGCATGACGTTGTCGCCGTTCGCGAGCGAATCTCGCAAGCCCTGCAGGGCGGCTTCGGAATCCGCGCTGTTGCGCGCGCGGCGAAAGGCTTCGAGCCTGGCGATCTGTTCGCGCTCGGCGGAGGCGTCGACGGTGAGGATGGCGCTGGCTCCGCCCTCGGTGAGCGGGGAGGGCTCGGTCTCGCGGTAGGCGTTCATGCCCACCACGGTCTGCTCGTTCGTTTCGATGGCACGGATGCGGTTCGACTGGCTCTCGACCAGGCGCTGCTTCATGTAGCCGTTTTCGACGGCAGCGATGGCGCCGCCCATGTCGATCACGCGCTGCAGCTCCGCTTTGGCCTCTGCCTTCAGCGAAGCGACCCGCGCCTCGATGACGTGAGAACCATCGAGCAGGTCCGGGTACTCGAGCAGATCGGTCTCGTAGGCCAGGATCTGCTGGATTCGCAGCGACCACTGCTGGTCCCAGGGGCGCGGAAGCCCGAGGGCTTCGTTCCAGGCCGGCAGCTGGAGCGCGCGGCAGCGGGCGCGCTTCGAGAACGTGACGCCGAGCGCTTCCAGCACGATGCGAATCACGTTGTTCTCGGGCTGCGCTTCGGTCAGGCCCAACGAGTTCACCTGGACGCCGTATCGGAAGCGCACCAGCTTGTCGTCCGTCACGCCATAACGTTCGCGGCCGACCTCCTCCCAGAGCTCGGTCATCGCGCGGCCCTTGCAGATCTCTTCGACGAAGCGGATCCCCGCGTTCAAGAAGAACGAGATGCGACCGAAGACGCGCGGCAGCGCTTCCTCGGAGACATCGTCGCGGGCCCGCACGGCGTCGAGCACCGCGATCGCGTTGGCGAAGGAGTAGGCGATCTCCTGCACCGGCGTCCCGCCGGCCTCTTGCAGGTGGTACGAGCAGATGTTGATCGGATTCCACTTCGGAATCTCGTCGACGGTGTAGGCGATCATGTCGCTGATCAGGCGCAGCGAAGGCTCGGGCGGGAACACGTAGGTTCCGCGCGAGAGATATTCCTTCACGATGTCGTTCTGGGTGGTGCCCTGGAGCTTCTGGGCGGCGACGCCCTGGCGCTCGGCCGCGGCGACGTACAACGCCAGCAACCAGGGGGCCGTGGCGTTGATCGTCATCGAGGTGTTCATCTGGTCGAGCGGGATCTCGCGGAACAAGGCTTCCATGTCGGCGAGATGGCCGATCGGGACGCCCACCTTGCCGACTTCGCCGCGGGCCAGCGCGTGGTCAGCGTCGTAGCCGGTCTGGGTGGGCAGATCGAACGCGACCGAGAGCCCGGTCTGGCCCTTGGCGAGGTTCTGGCGGTAGAGCGTGTTCGACGCTTCGGCCGAGGAGTGGCCCGAGTAGGTGCGGAAGACCCAGGGGCGATCCTTGACGTTCTGGTCGGCCTCGGCGGCGGCCATGTGGGGGCACCTCCGGTCTCACAAGTGCGCGGAAACCCTAACGAAACACCCAGGGAGAAACCAGCTCGGGAATATTCCCCGGCGCTGGCTAGCCGCGCGACGCCGCTCCGGCGATGCTCCCGCAATGCTGAATTCGTTCGACCACGTGATCCTGGCCGTGTCTGATCTCGAACCCGCGATCGGAAGCTACGCGCGGTTGCTGGGTCGGCGCCCCTCCTGGCGCGGCGAGCACCCGGCACTCGAGACGGTGAACGCATTGTTCAAACTCGACAACAGCTACGTCGAGTTGTTGGCGCCCGCCGAGGAGGGCGGCGACTGGCTGCGCCAACGAATCGAATCCCAGGGCGAGGGCCTGTTAGGCCTGGCCTTCGGGACCGAGGACGCGGAGAAGTGCGCGGCCTTCTTCCGCGAGCGCGGCCTGCACCCCCAGGATCCTGCTCCAGGATTGGGGCGAGATACGGACAGTGGCGCCTTCCGCGAGTGGACCAACGTTCATCTGCCGCCCTCGGACAGCCGCGGCATCCTGGTGTTCGCGATCGAGCACCGCACACCGGCCGAGGTGCTGCCGCCGGCCACCGCGATCTTCGACGAGAGCGCGGCAGTCTACGCCCTGGATCACGTCGTCGTGCAGACGAAGGACCCGGAAGCCACCAAGGCGTTCTACGGCGACGCACTTGGCATCCGCCTGGCCCTGGATCGCGAGGCCGAACAATGGGGCAGCCGCATGCTCTTCTTCCGGATCGGCGGTGTGACCGTCGAATGCGTCGGCCGTCTCGACGAGGAGCCGGATCCTGAAGCAGACGATCAGCTGTGGGGCGCTGCCTGGCGCGTTCCCGATATCGAGGCCGCACGTCGCCGAATGGATGAGGCCGGAATATCCGTCAGCGGCATCCGGGACGGACGGAAGCCGGGAACGCGCGTCTTCAGCGTCAAGGACCAGAGCCGCGGTGTACCCACGCTGGTGATCCAAGCGCTGGAGCCGCGGGGTTAGCGAGCACTCAGCGGCCTCGCATCGGCCCCGCTGCAACGCCCTGTCGCGATCGATTGCGCCAGCTAGCCTTTACGGTTCTCCGCCCAGCACGCGCCCCTTCAGCCCCGTGAGGAGAGCCCCTGATGGCCCAGCCCAACGCGATCGAGACCTTCCCGGCCGACCTGGAGGACGCGATCCTGCGCTTGAAGGACGAGCAGAATGCGGTCCTGCTTGCCCACTACTACCAGGAGGACGAGGTCCAGGACCTGGCCGACTTCGTCGGCGATTCGCTGGCCCTGGCCCAGGTGGCCAAGAGCGTCGACAAGGACGTCATCGTCTTCTGCGGCGTCCACTTCATGGCCGAGACCGCCAAGATCCTGAACCCCTCGCGCAAGGTCGTGATTCCCGATCTCGAAGCCGGTTGCTCTCTCGCGGATGGTTGCCCGCCGGACCAGTTCCAGCAGTTCAAGGACGCGCATCCCGGCGCCAAGGTGCTGACCTACATCAATTGCTCAGCGGAGGTGAAGGCGATGAGCGATCTCATCTGCACCTCCTCGAATGCGGTGAGGATGGCCCAGGAGTTCAAGGACGAGCCCTTGATCCTCGCGCCGGACCGGCACCTCGCGCGTTGGATCGGCCAGGAGTTGGGCCGGGACGATCTCATCGTCTGGCCGGGCAGCTGCATCGTGCACGAGCAGTTCAGCGCCAAGGAACTGGCCAAGCTGAAGGTGCGGCGTCCGGAGGCCGAGGTGTTGGCGCATCCCGAGTGCGACGCCTCTGTGCTCGATCAGGCCGACTTCGTGGGATCCACGGCGAAGATCATCGCGCGTTCGGTCGAGAGCCCGGCGGACACGCTCATCATCGCCACCGAGGACGGCGTCTTCCATCAGATCGAGAAGAAGCTCGCCGAGGCGGGGAAGCGCAAGGAGATCCTCCAGGCGCCCGGGATGGACGAGAGCTGTGCCTGCAACCGCTGCCCCTTCATGCGGCTCAACACGCTCGAGAAGCTCTACCTCTGTCTCCGCGACCTGGGGCCCGAGGTCACCGTGCCCGAGGAGGTCCGCGTCAAGGCCCTGGCGCCGATCGAGCGCATGCTGGCGCTTTCGGCCTAGCAGGCCGTTGAAGAACAGCTGATTTTGTGAGCCAGCGGCATCGAGAAGATTTCCTGGCGCGTGTGGCGATAGCCCGCTGCGAATTTGAATCGAAGGGCGAAGCGTGCTCGGGTTCGGGATTGAACTCGGATCAGCACGTCAACCGCACTCTCGAGCAGCGCTGCGGCTGCCCCTTCGGCTTGGTGCGCTTTCGGAGTTCCCACTCCCGCTAACGATCGAATGATGACTCCGAGATTTCTCGCTGCCAGTTGACCCAGCCACCGCTTGCCCACACCGTAGACCAGTCCCAAGAGCCAAGGAAGTCGGGGCTCCGGCACTGGGTACAGCGTTCTCCGCTATGTGATCGGAGTCGTCGTCAGGTGGCGAAGAGACTCGACATCAGCCATGCGGCTCCGACCCAGATGAGGCAGTCGGATCGGCTACCAACGAATCCTTCCTCGCGCAGACCTCCTCGACATGCTCTCCGATGGCGCGGATTGCCAGTGGCAGGAAGTACCGGAACGAGAGGTGACCGCTCGGGTAGCCAATCCTCTTGGGACGGCCTAACGCCTCCCAGAGCTTCTCGCTGGACGATCGCGGCACCACACGGTCGAAGCTCGCGTGAATGAACAGCGTTCGATCACGGTCGATGCGCGCTGCCCAGCGCAGGGGCTCGAGATGAGACATCCGAACCGATTCCTGCCTGCTGAGGGGTGCGTGTGAATCGAGTTCGAACTCCGGTGCAAGCTCCGTGAGGCGGCTCGCTAGCTCGCCGAGGTCAGCTCCTGCCAGTAGCAGCACCAAGCCATCGACCCGATCCTCCAGCACCGATACCGGGATTGCTGCCAGCCCGCCGAGGCTCAGCCCGACCAGGACCAGGCACCCCTCCGGTGGACCGAACTCGCGGACGGTCGCCCTTCCCGCACGGATCCGCTCCTCGAGGAGCGCAACCCAGGAGATTACAGTCGCGCCGTCCGCGAACGCGTGGCCCGGAGGCAGAAGTCCCACAACCCGGTATCCGCGATCGGCGAGCATCCGAACAGCTAGCTCCGATGCATCCGAGCTGCCCTCCAGGTGCGGGAGCCAGATGACAGTCGTGCTGGAGGTGCCCACGGTGATCGCGCGAGCAGAGAAGTTCGATCCGGTGACGACCTGGTAACTCGCCTTGCCGTCCGGGATCGGGGCCAGGGACCAGAGCCCCCCTTCCGACCAGGTCCATCGGAGATCCCGGTGGGTGACTACGGCCCCGGCCTCGAGCGCATCGGCAGCTAGCTGCAGCGGAACCGCCAGGGCCAGCAGGGCGATCGCGCCCGGGAGTAGCTTCTCGCTACTTCGTGAAGTCGAAGCCCACAATTCGTCCGCTCAGTACGACGTAGTAGGGCTTTCCCGGGGCCGTGGCCGCTCTCTTCGCATGTACTCCGGTAGCGACGAGTTGGAGATAGCCACTCGTCGGATCCATCCGCGCTCCCTGACGCGTTGCAGTGATCCCCTTCGCGGACGAGGCCGACGACTCCGTCGTGAACTCGAAGTCCCAGGGGATGCCGGCCGCCGAACCGTCTACATATGCGGCGGCGGGCGCGGTCAGCTGGCACACCAAGGACGACCCTGATCTGGAGATGGTGCCCGTCGCATCCGATGTCAGCTTCCATTCGACGCGCCGCCCACTTGGGTAGGTGACATCCGGCAACGAGAGCGAGCCCGCGGGGACTCGAATGGTCCACGAGCTGGCACTGTCCTGCTGCACATCGATGGGAATTGATGCTGCAGGCAGACCGTTGCCAACATTGGCGCCTTCGAAATAGAAGAAGGAGAGCGAGTCGAGTTCTAGTTTGGCCGGCACCGCAAGCGCGCTTGCGCTCACGAGAAGAACGACGATCACTGATCCAAGTTTAGTTATGTACATCGCTTCCCTCCGTCCCCGCAAGGTCAGGCTATTCCTACGCAACTAACGAGGTCAAGAAAATTCCGCAAACTAAGACTTGACAACTTGCGATCTTCCGTCGGAAGGTGCAGCGATCGGGGGGCCGAGTTCAGGGAGACCTACCATGCGTTTGCTCGCCGTCCGACTCGATCGCTCGGTAGCTACCGCGCTGAGCGCACTTCTGGTCTTCCAGCCGATTCTTGGCGCCTCGCCCGCATCTGCGATGGCCGAGGTTGGCACCGCCGCTCGGTCGAGCCGGACGCCTGCGTCTCCCGTGGCGGGCGCCGTGACCATCTCGCCCCAGAGTGGGTCAGCGCTCTACACGATCCCGATCGAGGTCCCTCCGGGTACGAACGGCCTCAAGCCGAACGTTGCCCTGACTTACGCGAGCAGCAATCGCCAGACCTCCTGGGTCGGATACGGCTGGGGCATCCAGACCTCATCGGTCCGCCGGTCGCTCCGGAACGGAATCCCCAACTACATCGACCGGGAACCCGAGCGGCGCTGTCTCGGCGACATCAGCCACGTCTGTGGTGATCCGGGCGGAATGGGTAGCCCCTCCCCGTGTGCCGCTTCGGACGACGTGTGCCTCCTCCCCGATGTGTTTGAGCTCGATGGAGAGCCCTTGGTTCTCGTCTCCTCGACCTCTGCGGAGGAGATCTACGAGACCAAGCGCCAATCCCCCCTGCGCATCAGCCGGCAGCTCGGCGCCTCCTTCGACATCTGGGAGGTGACCACGCCCAATGGTCGCACGATGACATACGGAACGAACGAGTTCAGCAGGGTCGACCACCCGCAGGCGGGGGACTCTCTGTCCAGATTCCACAACAAGACGTTCGAGTGGATGCTTGCGGCAGAGAACGACACGGCCCTCCTCGATCAGGGAGGAGCTGGCAACACGATCCTGTACTTCTATGAGGTCGTCTCGGGCATCGCCTACCCCACCGAGATCTGGTACGGCCAGGCGCCCCAGCGGATCGTCCGCTTCATCCGGGATTCAAGCCCGCGACCGGATCAGAGCGTCTCGTACATCGCCGGGTTCGAGCAGAAGCTCACCGAGCGTCTCAATGAAATCGAGGTCCGCGTCGGAAGCGGCACAACCCTCCCCGAGATCGTCAGAAGCTACGAGCTCATCTACCAGTCTTCTCCGGACTCCGGCCGCTCCATGCTCAAGGAGGTCAATGAATACGGAGTCGGTCGCCAGCCCGCGCTGAGCCCCCGAAAGACATCGTTCACCTATACCGCCGCCGGCGCCAAGGGCTGGACAACGTCCGCCGCGTCTCGTCCCGGCCTCTTCATGATTGGCGGGTTCGGGGACGTCAATGGTGACGGCCTGGTCGATTTCTATCAGGGCTGGGATACGGGCGACTCGAATACTGGGAATCTGTTCCTCAATACGGGCTCGGGCTTCGAACTCACCGGAAGCGCACACAACTACCCGGAACCTGCGTTCGGAGCCGGGGACCGAGTTCATTTCCTAGACAACAACGCCTTTGTCGAATCTCCGGTGCTGATCGACGTCAATCGAGACGGTCGCGTCGACGCCCTCCAGAGAGAACTCCGGCTCGGTCAGCAGTTCACGTGGCGCACCCAAAGTGACTCTCCCCGCAGTGGCCCCGGCAGCTGGGACAACACACTGTCTCCATTGGTGGATGGACACTTCTTCACAGGCGTCTATTCCGGCGCCCATCCTGGCGGAGGCGTTTCTGCCCTGTATCCCGATCTAAATGGCGACGGTGCGCCCGAGATCGCGCTCCGCAACGATGTCGCGTTCTTCAGCTCTTCAGGCGGCACCTGCCTGGAGCGCCACACCTCCGACTTCTACTATTGGAACCGCGGCGACGGCCAGTGGACGCGATCCGCGGCCAGTGTCACCAATCCTCCTGGTTGCGACGCCGAAGAAGTCGTGATCGCTGACGAGTTCCAGGCGATCGCCGCTCACGTCTCCGGAGTCCTCGAGCACTCTCCCGCTGGAGTGATCAAGAACGAGCCGCATCGCCACGCGTTCACCGACCTCAACGGCGACGGTCTTTCCGACTTCGTCGTCAGCGACACGGGACAGGCATTCTTGAACAAGGGCGATCGGGAGTTCGCGACGGATATGGGATGGGACGTCCCGGCTGCGCTCGCCACTGCGACCTGGGCCGATGACGGTGTCCGGTTCGCCGATATCGATGGCGACGGCAGACTCGACGTCGTGCGGGCAAAGGCGGGCACGACACGGCAGCGCTGGCTGGGCGATGGCGACACCGATGAGGGGGGCGCGTCCGCCGCCTGGAACCTGGTAACCGGTGCCGACTGGCAGGTTCCCGTCGATTTCGTCGACGCTAATGGGCCAACGGGTTACGTATTCTTCGACTACAACGGCGACGGTCTGCCCGAGATCGTGAAGTTCGAGCCGTCGTCCGCAACCGTCTTCGACAACCTCGCCTCGCGCGCGGACCTCCTGGAGACAGTCACGCATCCGCTCGGTGGTACGTCGACCATTCGCTACGAGCCGACGGTCACGGCGACGGTGCCTGATCCCAGTGTCACCGCCTTCCCGAACACGATCGTGGATGGGAACAACAACGACGTCGGTCAGGACCCGAGCGGCGGCATCCTAGCCGTTTCGGTCGAGACGAACGATCTCAACGGGGTCTTCAGTCTCACGAAGCTCGAGTACGCCCGATCCCTGTTCGATCCTGTCTCTCGCGAGTCACGTGGGTTCCGGACCGTCTGGCAAACGATGGGAGAGGGAGATGGGGCCGGTGCCTTCGTCGAGGAGCTGGTATCGACGGAATCCGTCTTCCATCAGTCCGCAGCGCTCATGGGCCTGCTCGACCACCAGAAGGTCTTCGATCCTGCCGTCGCCACGGCGCTTCGGGAGACGCACCTCGAGTACGGCGCAGGTACCGCAGACCAGCGATTGCCGATCTGTGTGGCGAACAAGGAGACTGAGATCGCCGGTGGCACCCGGACCATCGGTCGCAAGCTCGTGTACGACGCCAACGGAAATACCACTGAGATTCACGAGCTTGGCCTGATCGTCGACAACACAGGAGGGACGGGTGCGCTTTGCGTTGACGACGCCGCAGACGAGACACGGATCAGCAAGCTTGAGTATGCGGCCGGGTCTGCTCGCGTTGTTGATCGGATCTCTCGGAGAGAGCTCTGGGCCAACGAGATCGGCGGTCAAACTGGGGTCAAGCTCCGAGAGACCGACTTCTACTACGACGGGACGGTCGGCGCACCTTTGAGCCTCGGCACGGTCTCGGAAGGGAAGCTCACGAAGATCGTGCGCGTGGGGGTCAATGCGAGCCCAACGACGACTTTCGTCTACAACGACACAACCAGTCAGCTGACTCGCACCATCAACGCGCGCCGAAACGCCACGGAATTCACCTCCGATGACGAGGGCGCTACCGATCTCCAGTACGGCATGAATGGCGAGCCTCTCGACCTTCCGTCTGTGAGCGAAGGACCGAAGATCCTCAAAGCCGATCCGGCGCTGACGTTCCGTCCTACCTCGACGCGCACGTACTCCGCGAACGGCGTCTGTGCGGTGTCCGCACCTCCTGAGGCCGGACGCGTAGCGACCTCGGAGGACGTCAACGGAATCGTAGATCTTCGGTGCTACGACGAGCACGGCAGGATCACGCGAAACTCACTGTATGACGGCGTGGGGACCGGCCTGGGGACCGAGGGATCGCGAACCACGGTCGACTACGACGACACCCTGCGGAAGGTCACCATCCAACGATTCACGGACATCGTAGGAAACTCGTTCCATGAGGAGGTGCGGTTCTTCGACGGCTTTGGCCGCGTCATCACGACCGATGCGTCGGGGCCCCAAGGGCTGCGCGTCCACACGTCGATCGTTTACGACTCTCTAGGACGGACCGCGAGGCAATCGCTCCCCGGCTTCGGATCGCCGGGCGCCGACATCTCTATTGCCTATGACGCGCTCGGACGCGAGAAGCAACGAACGCTACCGGGAACCGGGCGGATCTGGAACACCGCTTACTCAATCGATGCCACGAGACGCTCCGTTCTCAAGGCGACGGATCCGAGCTCGAGGGTCAAGGATCAGCTAGCCGACGGTTTCGGCGACATCGTGGAGATTCTCGAGTACCCAGGCCCCGGCGGTACCGGTACCCCGATCAAAACGGCGTACGAGTACGATGCCGCCGGACGGCTTCGGTTCATCCGCGACGATGAGATGAACCCAACCGAGTTCCAGTACGACGATCTTGGCAGGCGCGCGAAGCTGATCGATCCCAACACCGGAACCTGGGACTTCCTTTTCGATGCGGGTGGGAACCTGATCTCGCAAGACGGCCCCGCGAGCCAGCCCGTGACCTGGATCTACGACGCGCTGGATCGGCCCCTCATCCAAGATGCGTTCGGCGGCTCCGCTGACGTGACGTGGACCTACGACGAGGAAGGGAGCGGCCCCTCGAAGGGACGACTCAGCACGGAACGGACGGAGAAGTACGTCAAATCGCTCGGGTACGGCAACCTCGGAGACCTCGTTGGGGAGTCTTGGGAGGACGGCCCCGATCTCCTCGGATTCGTCATCCAGTACAACGACGCGGGCGACATCACGGAGAGGAGCTACCCCGATGGTCGGACCGTGAGGTGGAACAGGGACGCTCCAGGCTTCGTCACTTCGATCGACGCCGGTGCCGGGACCTTCGACTACGTCACCTCGGTCACCTGGAACGAACGGGGGGAGCTCGCGACCTGGACCTCGGCGGGTGGGATCACGACCAGCAACTCCGTCGATTCGACGACCCTCCTCCCGCTCGAAGCCAAGGTCACGGGGGCAGGATTCCCAGACCTCGCGATGGTGTACGTCCACAATCCGGACGATCGACTCGCGTCGATCAACGCGACCGAGTTCGTCTTCCAGTACGACAACCTGGGGCGCCTCTCGCAGGCCACGGGTCCCTACAACACGGGCTACGTCAGCGACGACCTCTACTATGGCTATGACGACATCGGCAACCTGACCTGCCTTGACGGCACGTCGGCGCCCACGGCAACCACCTGCCCTGAGGGGAGCTTGTTCGAGTACACGGGCGCAAAGCCCCACGCGGCGAGTCAAGTGACGGCTTCGAGTGGCTCGAGCACGATCGACTACTTCGCGGATGGGAACCTCAAGAGCCACTCGGCCCATGGCAGCTGGGCCTTCACCTACGACGAAATGGGCCGGGTCCTCACGGCCTCCGAGAGCGGAGTCGAGGTCAAGGCGATCACGTACCGTGCGGATGGCTTGGCCTTCAGTGTCGAGTCGAGCGGATCCAAGGTCCACCGCTACGGAGAGGGTTACGAGTGGGACACGGTCAGTCAGATCGCGACGCTCTACATCACGCTCGGCGGGCAGGTCATCGCGCTGGACGAGGAGAACTTCGCACCTCCGGGTGGCGTCTGCGGGAGCGTCCTCCCTGGCATACCGCTTGATCGACTTCCGCCGGGTGCGGAGCTCGCGGCCCTCCTGGCCTACGCGCTCCTGGGGTTCGCGATCATGCGCGGCCTGGAGCTTGCGCGTCGTCGAAGACGGCCTGCACGGGTTGCCGTCGCCGTTGGGACCGCAGGTTTCTTCTGGTTCGCCTACACAGTACCTGTGATTCTACTGATCCCCTCGAAGGCGGAGGCCATCACCGCCACCGACGTCACCTACCTCCACGCCGATCGGCTCGGAAGCTCTGTCTACGTGAGTGATGAGAACGGGGCCGCGCCAACCCGGGTGGTGTATCGGCCGTTCGGGGCAGAAGTCGAGCCCGTTGCCGGCACGCAGAACGCTCCGCGGCTCGGTTTCACGGGGCAGCGACTGGAGGAGGCAATCGACCTCTACGACTACGGCGCGCGTTGGTACGACCCCGCGTTGGGAGGGTTCCTGCAACCCGACGCATTCGCCTCGGTGTTCGAACCGCAAGGCCACAACCCGTATGGGTACGTGCGGAATGACCTGGTCAACCTGGTCGACCCGACCGGAAACACTTTCGAGGACATCATTGGGACGATTCAGATCGGATTCAGCATCGGCAGCGTTTTTTTCTACCGGAGGGGTTCTGGTTGGAAATTGCGGGTTCTTCGGCCTGACCGGTGTGAACCCCTTCGTCAGCAGCTGCCCGCCGGCGCCGTCGATCCCGCAGATTCTCTCGCAGGTGTTGGATTCAATTATTCCGGGGGCACGGGGACTCTGTTGCTCCTCGGGCGCCAATCTGGATGATCCCAAGGAGGCAGTTGAGGAAGCGGGCGAACCGCCGTTTGAGGATCCGAGCGGACCTCGGACGCCACCACGTGGGATTTCAGTCGAAGAGGCTGAATCGCTCGCAGAGTTCCTTGACATGCTTAGCGAGGCGACACTTCGGCGAAAGATCGAGGAGTTCGAAGACGAGGCCGCTGAGCTTGAGCAACAGTCCAGGATCCTCAACCAAGCAGCCAAGCTAATCAGGGGCGCTGGATCAACGGCTGATGAACTCGCCAACGCTATCCAGCAAAAGGCGGCGCAGTTGGGCGCCCAGGCGCGTCGCTTGCGGTTCCAGGCGAGGCTTGGTGAAGCGATTCTTCGACGGAAGAGATAGGGAGGGCGCAACAGATGCTTCGCCGGCTGTTGAGAATCGCGGTCCGGACAACGGCTGCTATCGGTGCGAGCGCTGCGGTCTTGGTGGCTATTTGGTACCTCGCGCCCTGGTCATCGATTAGCATTTGGTGGTACGGAGAAGAATGGCACACTGCCCGAGGACAGTTGACCGAACTCGAATTCCTGCTGCGCGACTACTACTCAGCCCATGGCAGCGTACCGAGGAGACTTGAGGCTCTACTGGAGCCCTTGGATGTTCCAGATGAGATCCCCACGTACTTCCCCAAGTGGCACCGGCCGAGTAGGGAATTGCTGGTGGATCCGTGGGGGCGAAACGTCGCCTTCGAGACATTCGGGGGCTCGAGATGCCGGCTGAGCAGCCTTGGCGCAGATGGAACTACCGGT
>JAJDAP010000068.1 GCA_029261795.1 Deltaproteobacteria bacterium | reverse complement strand
ACTCGCCGCCGCAGTTTGGGCATTTGCCGCCTGGGAGCCGGTTGTCGCGGCAGTCCGTACAGAACGTGCATTCGAACGAACAGATTAGCGCGTCCGGCGCATCCGGCGGGAGATCCTTGTCGCAGCATTCGCAATTGGGACGAAGCTCGAGCATTTCGCAGTCCTTCCACGCCGGACAGGTTAACGGGCAGATATTACTTCCACTGAATTTTCAAGATTTCGAACGAGCGCGAGCCTTTGGGCGTCGTGACTTCGACGACGTCGCCGGCTTCCTTGCCGATGAGGGCGCGTGCGATCGGGCTCGATATGGAGATCTTGCCTTCGTTGAGGTTGGCCTCAAAGTCGCCGACGATCTTGTAGGTGACTTCTTCCTCGGTATCCTCGTCGACGAGTTTGACGGTCGCGCCGAACTTTACGGTCGTACCCGAAAGCGTTTTGGTATCGATCACATCGGCACGCGAGAGCTTGTCCTCGAGTTCCGCGACCTTGGCCTCGTTCATGCCCTGGGCTTCCTTGGCGGAATGGTACTCGGCGTTCTCGGACAGGTCGCCATGGGCGCGGGCAATCTCGATTTCCTTGACGATCTGCGGCCGGTCCACGGACCTGAGCTTCTGGAGCTCCGTCTGGAGAGCCGCGTAGCTCTTCGGGGTCATCGGGACGCGTTCGTCGGACATCGGGCTCAGGCCTCAAAGCGAAGACGCCCTCGGAAGGAGGGCGCCAGCGACCTGGGAAGGCTAACGATCGGAGATGGCCGAGGGCAACACGAAATATCCCCACGGGGATAGCGACTCGGCGGCGGCTCCCAGCGGCCGACGCCCGGCCAACCTGCTGACCGAGCGGCGCTTTCCGGTGGGGCTGGCCTGGGGCTTCTACGCTGCAATGGCCGCGATCGCGCTGCTCTGGCGGGGCTTTTGGGATGGCCAGCTTCCCTGGTCGGTCCCTGGCGCGAGCCCGCTGCCGCTGGCGGTTCGGATCGTGGCCGGCGTTGTCGTCGGTCTGGCTGCCGTCGGGGCTTCTCGTTGGTGGATCGGCCAGAGTGAGCGCGCCTCGCGGCTCTCGGAGGAGCTCGGACGCATGCTTGGGCCGATGAGCGCGTCGGCCGCCTGGGGGCTCGCCCTGGCGAGCGGTGTCGGCGAAGAACTCCTGTTCCGTGGTGCCGCTCAACCGGCCCTCGGGATCGTGCTCGCGAGTCTCCTCTTCGCCGCCGTCCATTATCTGCCGGGCCCCGGCCTCTGGATCTGGAGCCTCTATGCCCTGGCTGCTGGCCTGGTTCTGGGAGGGCTCTTCGAATGGACCGGGGATGCCCTGGCGCCGGTCGTGGCGCACGCGGTGTTGAACGGCGTGAACCTGAACTGGCTCGCGCGTGAGAATCGAGCGAGAGCCGGGCGCTCCTGAGCCGGGGCCTCGCCGCTGGCGCTATGGCCGGCCCGCCTTCTCGAGTTCGGCCAGACAGGCGGCCGTGATCTTCTGGTTCTCTTCGAGCGCGCTGGCATCGCCCTCGCGGAGCGATTCCAGGAATCGTTCCGCGGAGTGGTTCGTCTTGCGATCGTCGATCTCGCGCACCAGGCAGGCGCAGAAGGGGTTGCAGAAGGCGGCCTCGCCTTCGGAGCGGGCACTCTCGGCGCAGCTGGCGTTGCAACCGTCGCCGGCGACGGCGCGCCAGTCCGGTTCGTCTCGCGCCTGGCTCGCGTTGGTCAGGAGCATGCCGACAGCGAGGGCCACGGCGCTGAATGCAATCGATCGGGAACGAGGCACACCGCGAGCCTAGCAACCGCGCTCGTCGCGTCCGGTCTAGCGCCTGCTACTTGCGAAACTGGGTCTTGCGCCAGTCTTCGAAGTGGGGGCGGAGCCGGCCTCGTTGATACTTGCCCGTTGAAGTCACCGGAACGTCGCTTCCGAACACGACGACCTTGGGGCTCTTGGAAAAAGGCAGTTCCTCGCGGCAGGCGGCCAGGATCGTGGCCTCATCGAGGTCGGAATCGCTCTCGCGCATCACGTAGGCGCCGACCTCTTCGCCGTACCACTCGTTCTCGAAGCCGACGGCGAGGCCCCGAGCCACCCCGGGAATCCGGTTCAGGATCTCGTCGATCTCGAGCGGGGAGAGGTTGACGCCGCCCCGGATGATCAGCTCCTTGATCCGGCCGGTGATGAAGAAGAAGCGCCGGCCCGCGGCATCGCGTAGCACGAAGCCTTCGTCCCCGGAGCGGAACCAGCCGTGGCTGAAGGCTTCGGCGTTCGCCTCGGGGCGCCCGTAGTAGCCGCGCATGACGTTGACACCGCGGATCACGATCTCGCCACGCTCTCCGTCGGCGACAGACGCCCCGCGGTCATCGTGGATGGCCATCTCGTTCGGCGGCAGCGGAACTCCGATCGACGGAAATCCGTGGCGGCGCATCCAGTCGGCGTGCTCGTCCCCGGCGAGCGTGGTCGGCAGCATGCATGAATAACAAGTCGTCTCGCTCAAGCCGTAGCCATGGATGATCCGAAAGCCGAATCTGGCCTCGAAGCGCTCGGCCAGTTCGACGGTCAGGGGGCCGGCGCCACAGATCAGATGCCGGAAGTGCGGAAGCGAACGCCCCTCGATCGCTTCGGGCGCTTCCAGCAGGAAGGCGAGCAGCGTCGGCACCACGGAAGCGATGTGAACGGCCTCTTCCTCGATCGCGGCCCAGAATTCTCCGGTCTTGAAGGCGCGGCACAAGACCGTGCTGGCGCCGGCGAGAAACGGGGTGATGAGGGTGACGACGAGCCCGTTGACGTGATGCGTCGGCAACACGCACAGGGTGCGGGCGTCGGCGTCGATCGCGTGCCAATCGGCCAGTGCTTGCGCGTCCACCAGCAGGTTTCGCTGTTCGAGAACGACGCCCTTCGGCGCGCCAGTGGTGCCGGAGGTGTAGACGATGAGCGCGGCGTCGCCGGGTTCTGGCGGTGCCGCGCCGTCCAGGGCCACCAGCAGTGGCGTGGTCGGCTCGCGTTCCGGCGCCACCTCGTAGCTCGGGATTCGTCCGCCGCTCAAGCTCGCTGTCCGGTCGCTGAGCGACGGCAGGCAGAGCGCGATCCGCGCCAGGGAATTCTCGAGCACGAAGCGGATGCGTTCGTCGTCTTCGCCGAGATTCACGGGGACCAGGGTTGCGCCAAGCGCCCAGACCGCGAACGCGGTGATCGGAACCTCAGGGTCGTTGTGGAAGAGCGTGGCCACCCGGTCGCCACGTTCTACGCCGAGCCTGCGCAGGGCCGCCACCCGCGCACCGACCCGCGCGCAGAACGCGGAATAGCTGAGCGCGATCCGCTCGCTTCCGTCCCGATAGATCAGGAAGTCGCGCTCGCCGCTTGCAAGGCGGGCGCGCAACAGACTTGCGAAGTCCTGGAAGGGCAGGCTCTCGAGGCTCGGCGCCGTGGCTTCGCTGGTTCGGGCGAGGGCAATGCGTGCGAGGGTCTCCGCATCACCAAGCCCGTCGCTCACCCGTTCGTGGCTCCTGGGATGGCCGCGACGACGTCGATTTCGATGTCGGCGCCCAGCGGAAGCGAAGCCACGCCGATGGTGCTGCGCGCCGGCAGCGGATCGCCAGTCATGAAGCTTGCGTACACCGCGTTCACGCGAGGGAAGAGCGAGAGGTCGGTCAGGTAGATCGATGCGCGAATCACTTCCGACAGCGAGGTTCCGGCCTCCCCGAGTACCGCCGCCAGATTGGCGAAGACCTGCCGCGCCTGGTCCTCGATCTCGCCGCCGACGAGTTCGCCCGTCTTCGGGTCGAGCGGGATCTGGCCCGACGTATACACGAGGCCGCCGTGGACGATGGCCTGGGCGTAGGGGCCGACGGGTTCGGGTGCTGCGCTGGTGCGAACCTCGTGCCGGGTGAGGCTCGCCACGCCTAGATGACGCCGGAATCGTCGCCGTTGAGTAGCCGCTCTTCGAGCACGTGCAGCAGGTAGCCGAGCAACATCAGGTTCGGGAGCCGCGCGGCCGTCGGCCCCGTCAGACCTTCGGACTTGCCGAACGACTCCGCATACTCGGTGAAGAACTCGAGCGTTTCCATCGGAACATTCTTGGCGAGGACTTCGTTGATCTGGTCGGTGGGCAGTTCGCTGAAGACTTCGGCGAACTCCCACGCTATCTCGGTATGCGTCATCGCTTGGGGGGCTCCGGCCGGCTGAGCGGCCTCATGGGGTGCGCCGATCCTCGCACCGGCCCATAGCATTGTCAACGAAATGCAGTCGTGCCGTTTGGCCAAAAGCCTTGATTTCTCCACCACTTGCGCGCGCGCTGCTGGTTCCGAGCGACACCTTTTGGTGTCGGAGAGGCGAGGTCGTGGTGCGACACCGCCAGCCGAATAGCGCTTGCCTTTCAAAGACTCCGAGCGGGAACTTGCCGGTCCTTGGGCGCTACCTCGAAGACCGGCTCGTCACCGGCCGCCACGAAGACGGAAGGCACGATGCGAATCGGCGCGCGGCTTCGTAGCGCCAGCGCGATGGCATCGCTGGGGCGCGCGTCGACGCGGCGCTGCCCAGCTTCGGTAGCGACGACGACCTGGGCCAGGAAGATGCCGTCGCGGAGGTCGTGCACGACGACGTAGTCGACACGTCCGCCGCCGGCGATGACGAGCGAACGCGCGAGATCGTGACTGTTCGGGCGCGGCGAGCGGACGCCATGGATCTCCATGGCGATCGAGCGGGCCTCGGCCTCGCCGATCCAGATCGAGAGTTCGCGCCCGCCGGCAGACTCGCGCAACACCAGGACCGGTGTGTTCGTCGCCGCGTCGCGTTCGAGCGCGGCGACTTCGACGCCAACGCTGCCCTCAGGAGACGTCGCCACTGCTCCACAGGCGAGGCACGAAGCGAGGCCGGCCAGCAAGAACAGATCTCTCATCGTCCCGACCTCGCGCGCATACATTCGAAAGCGGGGCGCGCTTGCAGTCTCTTCCACCAGCCCTCGACATTGGCGAAGGGCGCCAGGTCTTCCTTCGCCAATAGGGGCCTCACGAACATCACCGAGACGTTGATGTCGGCCACGCTGAAACGATCGCCTAACAACCATGGTGTTCCTCCGAGCGAAGTGTCGAGGACCCCGAGCGGCGCGGCTGCCCAGCCCGGTTCGAGGGTCGCTCCGCGCCGGGCGACCGCGTCGATGGGTCCCTCGAACTCGCCCATCGCCCAGAAGCTCCAGCGCCAGGCCTCGCCACGTTCGCGCGGCGTCATCGGTGCGAGCCCGCCGTCATAGCGATCCGCGAGATGGCAGTTGATCGCCAGCGACTCCCAGACGGTGATGTCGCCGTCGTCGATCAACACCGGCACCTTCCCGTTCGGATTGATGCGGAGGAACGCGGCTTCGCGGGTCTCCCCGTTCGAGAACGAGGTCGGCACCAATTGGTAGGGCAGCCCGAGCTCCTCGAGCATCCAGACGCAACGGAACGCCCGCGAATTCGGATCGCCATGGAGCCGGATCATGACGCCATGATGCCCGAGGGCGGGGCGGCTCGTCCACGACGGCCCTCGGGGAGGGCGGCGTCGGCATCACGGCGCCTGTGATGCGCCATCCTGGCGACCGCTAGCGCCTACCCTGCGCGCGATGTACGCGTCGACCTGCTGTTCGAGGATCGCCAGCGGGAGCGAACCGTTTCCGATCACCACATCGTGGAACGCGGCGAGATCGAACGCGTCCCCGAGTGCCGCCTTCGCGCGTTCCCGCAGCTCGAGGATCTCGAGCATTCCGATCTTGTAGGCAAGTGCCTGCCCAGGCCAGACGCAATAGCGCTCGATTTCCGAGACGTTCTCGTCTCCCGTGTGTGCGCGCATGTAGTCGAGCGCGCGTTGTCGTGTCCAGCGCTTGTGATGTAGGCCCGTGTCCACCACGAGCCGCACGGCGCGGAACTGCTCCGCCTTCAAGCGACCCAGGTCATCGAACGGATCGGTCTGGTAGCCCATCTCCCAGGCGAGCCGTTCCGCGTAGAGCGCCCAGCCCTCGATGAAAGCCGTGAAAGCCGGGATCTTGCGGAAGTTCGGGATGCCGTCGAGTTCGGTCTGGATGCCGATCTGGAAGTGATGGCCGGGAATGCCCTCGTGATAGGCGAGCGTGCGCATCTCGAAGCGGGGCGGGATCTCGCTGAGCCTGGCGAAGAAGATTGCGGGCCGCGATCCATCCAGGCTGGCCGGGTTGTAGTGACTGGCCGCGGTCTGCTCGCGGTAGGCGGGGATGCGCCGCACCTCGAGCGGCGCCGAGGGCACGATATTGAAAGCGGCGCGGATCCCCCCGCCGATCTCGTCCAGGATCGCCTGGAACTCGGCGACGATCTCCTGCTTCGCCTCGTCTGTGTCAGGACGAAGGAAGCGCTCCTCTCGCGCGAGGCCGCGGAGCAGTTCGGGAAGGGGTGCATCGGCGTAGCCCTCTGCTGCCAGGATCTCGCGCATCTCGGTTTCGATGCGCTCCACTTCGGAGAGGCCGATCTGATGGATCTCTTCTGCCGTCAGTTCCGTCGTGGTCATCGAGCGGATCCGGTACTGATAGTAGGCGTCGCCATCGGGCAGTTTCCAGACCCCGGCATCGTCTGTCGCGCGCGGCGCCAACGCGTCGAAGAAGGCGATGGTGCGATCGTAGGCCGGGTAGACGGACGTCTCGACGAGTTCGACCGCCCGTCGCTCCAAGGCTTTCCGTTCCTCGGCCGGGATCTCGGCTACCTCGGCCATCCGATCGCGAAACGACGTGACGAAGAGAGCGTCCGTCGCGGCGACATCCCGGATGTTATGCAGGTTCCCGAGCGTCTTGGCAATGATGAAGCGCGGCGGGACGATGCCGGCACCCGCCTGCTTTCTGGCAACGGCGAGCTCCTGGTCGAGCTTGGTCGCGACGGCGGCGAGCCGCGCCAGGTAGTTCTCGGCATCCGCTGGCTCCGCGATGCGATGCACCCGACCGAGGAAATCGACGAGGTCGAGGTAGGCGCCCCGGTTCTGCATGATCGCGTAGTCGTGGAGCGCGAAGCGTTCGCCCTCTACCCTGTCGCGCAGCGACCACTCGAGGACGTCGTAGGACAGCTGATCCGAAGCACCCAGCGCGTCCCGGTCGTAGCGACGCAGCGTCGCCAGGTCCTGTCTTGCGCGCGCGAGCTGTGCGTCGCGCTGGGCGAGGGAGACGTCGGTCAGCGCGTGGCTATGGAAATCGAGCAGGGTCCCATCGAGGATGCCGATCATCGACAACAGCTCCGGATCGTCCAGCAACAGCTGCACGAACACCCGCTCATAGAACAGTCGGATCGAGAACGGCTTGAACCAGAGCAGGTTCACCACGATCGTGCCCACGACGAGGGCAGCGAGGAGCCCGCTCCACTTCAGGATTCTCCGCATGGGTCGGCCTCCTCCGGCGCGTCACGACGCAACCGCTGGCGAGTGTGCCATAGCCCCATCCGGACCTTCCGCGGCGCTGGCCGCTCGCGAGGGAATCGCGGTGGACGACCGAAGCGGCGGCGGGACGCGCTGCGAACCACCTGGAACCGCGCCGGAAATGGTCGGGGCGACTGGATTCGAACCAGCGACCTCCTCGCCCCGAACGAGGCGCGCTACCAAGCTGCGCCACGCCCCGACACGTTTCCACGGATGCGGACGGGGAATCTACAGCTTCGGTGAGGGCCCACAAGCCGGGCTCCGCGGGCGACCAGGGCCGGTGTCTCGCGGCTAGCGTCCGGCCGCCTTGCGCAGGTTCTCGATCGCGGTCCGATATTCGGCCAGGCCGGGCGGGGGCTCGCCTTCCTTGCGCTTGCCGAAGATGGCGGTGCCGGCCACGAAGACGTTGCAGCCGGCGCTGTGGGCGCGGGCGATGGTGTCGGTGGTGATGCCGCCGTCGATCTCGAGATCGATGTCGCGGCGCGAGGCATCGATCCAGGAGCGGATGCGCTCGCACTTGGGGAGCACGCTCTCGATGAAGGCCTGGCCGCCGAAGCCCGGGTTCACGCTCATCACGAGCACCTGATCGAGATCGCCCATCACGGGTTCGATGGCTTCGGCGGGCGTCCCCGGGTTCAGCACCACGCAGGCGAGTTTTCCGAGGGCGTGGATCTGTTGGATCGTGCTGTGCAGGTGCGGGCAGGTTTCGACGTGGACGCCGATCCGGTCGGCGCCCTTCTCGGCGTAGTCGGCGATCGAGTTCTCCGGCTGCTCGATCATCAGGTGCACGTCGATCGGCAGCTTCGTGGCCGCCTTGATCGCCGGCAGCACCGGCGGGCCGATGGTCAGGTTCGGGACGAAGTGGCCGTCCATCACGTCGACGTGGATCCAGTCGGCGCCGGCTTCGGTCACCGTGCGCACTTCTTCGGCCAATCGACCGAAGTCGCTGGCGAGAATGGAAGGGGCGATCTTGATCTGGCTCAAGCGGGGCTCCTGGTGCGCGAAAGACACGCGGCGAAGAATCCATCGATTCCGTGACGGTGTGGCCAGCTGCGGAGGAAGCCGTCGGCCTCGACGAACGGGCGGACGGCGTCCGGTACCGCTTCGCTGTGGGCGAGCCCTTCATCCCCAGCAAGAATCGCCCTGATGACGTTCTCGTTCTCTTCCGGCCAGACCGTGCAGGTACTGTAGACGACGCTGCCGCCGGGTCCCAAGATCTCGGTTGCTCGCCGCAGCAGGGCGGTCTGGATCTCGGCCAGCGCGGCCGGGTCCGTCGGTTCTATCCGCCAGCGCGCGTCCGGGTTGCGGCGCAGGGTGCCGAGGCCGGAGCAGGGCGCGTCGACCAGGATGCGGTCGAAGGGGCCGCCGGGGATTCCGCCGAGGTCGCTGGTCGCGTCCAATTCGAGGGTCGTGACGTTCTCGAGCTTCAGGCGGCGGCAGGCCCGCCCGACCAGACGGAGCCTTCGCTGGCTGCGGTCGACGGCCACGACGCGACCCTTGGGCCCCACGCGTTCGGCGATGGCCGTGGTCTTGGTCCCCGGTGCCGCGCACAGGTCGAGAACTCGTTCGCCGGGCTGCGGGTCGAGCCATTCGACCACGAGTTGCGAGGCCGCATCCTGGATCGTCATGCGGCCTTCGATGAAGGCCGGATCGGTGGCCGGGTTGCCGCGGTGCCCGAGTTCGACGCCGAGCGGCGCATGCTCGCTCGCCGAGACATCCGGGAGTCGCGTGCACAGCTCCGAGAGCAGTTGCTCGCGGTCGCAGACCGCGATGTTGGTCCGGGCCGTCAGGGGAGGCACCTGGTTCGATGCCCGCGCCAACTTCGCGGCGTCCTCGGGGCCGAGCTGGCGAATCCACTCGGCGCCGATCCAAGCCGGAATCGACAGGGCGTGGCTGAGGTGCGCCTCGGGGTCCTCCTCGAGAGCCGGGAACCGGATCGTTTCGGCGCGGCGTGCAAGCTGGCGCAGCACCGCGTTCACGAAGCCGGCCGCATGCGAAGCGCCATGGCTCCGGGCGCAGCGCACGGTCTGATCGACGGCCGCCGAAACCGGCACGCCATCGGCCATCAGGATTTGATAGGCGCCCATCCGGAGCAGCGTGCGGACACCCGGTTCGAGTTTCGCGAGTGGGCGATCGGAAACCGCCGAGAGCATGAAGTCGAGGCGTCCGCGCCAGCGCAGGGTGCCGTAGACGAGGTCGGTGACGAAGGCGCGGTCTCGCGGGGCCAGGTCCGAACTGCCGAGGGCGGCGCCCAGGGCCAGGTCGGCGTAGGCGCCGGCGTGTTCCACCCGTTCGAGGATCCTGAGCGCGAGCGCGCGCGCCTGGGTCGGCGAAGCATGGCGTCGCGGGCCTGCGGGTCCACGCGCTGAGGGACGGGGCCGCCCCGGGCCGCCCATCAGAGCGGCTCGCCGAGGATCGTTCCGTCGGCGATGTCGCGGCCGCGCAGGAACTCGGTACTCGGTAGCGGCTTCCCCCCGGCGCGCTGGAGACGAAGCGGGATCAACCAGTCTTCGCCACAGGCGATGCGCAGTCCCGTTTCGCCGCGTCGCACGGTTCCCGCCGCCGTGTCGGTGGCTCCCTTTTCGACCTGCGCTTCGAGGATGCGCAGGGGCTCGCCCTCGAGCATCGTGAAGGCGCCCGGCTTCGGGGCCATGGCCCGGATCCTGAGCGCGAGCTGCTCCGCGGGTTGCTGGAACGAGAGCCGGGCGTCCTCGCGTTCGATCTTCGGCGCCAGGGTGGCGGCGGCGTGGTCCTGCTCGGTCCAGGTCAGCGTACCCGCCGCGATCGAATCCACTGCGGCCGCGATCGCATCGGCCGTCATCTCAGCCAGGCGCTCGCCGAGGCTTCCCATTGTGTCGGTTTCCGAGATGGGCGTCTCGCGCACCAGGGCCATCGCTCCGGCATCCATCTCGCGCTCCACGCGCATCACGGTGATCCCCGTGCGCTGGTCGCCGGCCAGGATCGCGTGGGCGATCGGGGCCGCGCCACGATGTCGCGGCAGCAAGCTCGCGTGGCCGTTGATGCAGTAGCCGAGCGAGGGAAGCTCGCGGACCCGCTTTGCGATGAACTGGCCGAAAGCCACCACGATGCCGAGGTCGATGTCGAAGCGGGCCAGTTCGTCGACCACGGCCTTGTCGCCGACCTTCTCCGGCCGCAGCAGCGGAAGCTCCGACGCCAGCGCGAGTTCCGAAATCGGCGAGGGCGAAGTCTTGCGGCCGCGGCCCCGCCTGCGGTCCGGCTGACTGATCGCGGCTACCACGGGGTGGGGCCCATCGAGCAGGCGACGCAAGGTCGGAACCGCGAACTCGGGCGTGCCGAAGAACGCCAGGCGCAGGCTTCGCGCGCTCAGGATGAATCCTGGGCCGATTCCGCGACGGCCGTGTTGCGCGCGGGGCCTTCTTCCTGTTCGAGCTTCAGCGCCTTCTTGCGTTTGTTGGCGTAGAGGTTCCGCTTCAGCCGACTGATGCGATCGATGAACAGCACACCATCGAGGTGGTCGATCTCGTGCTGGAAACAGACGGCGCGAAGCTCTTCGGCTGCCTCCGTGTGTTCGTTGCCCTCGAGGTCGGTGTAGCGGACGGTGACCCGGGCCGCGCGCTCGACCTCGGCCTGGAAATCCGGCACGGAGAGGCAACCTTCGGTCCAGGTCAGCTCGCCGTCGCGCTCGAGGATCTCCGGGTTGATCATCACCATCGGGTTCTTGCCCGGCCCGTTCTCTTCGTCGTTCCACTCGGTATCCATCACGACCAGGCGGATCGCCTGGCCAACCTGGGGGGCTGCCAGGCCGATGCCCGGCTCGTCGTACATGACATCGATCATGTCGGCGGCGAGCGCACGAAGTTCGTCGTCGACCCTGCCAACCGGGACGGATTTCCGCTTCAATCGGGGATCGGGGAATTGCAGGACTTCGCGGAGCGCCATGGCGGCGGAATCTAGCAACCGCTCCTCGGCAGGCGCTGGCCCCGGCTAGAGCATGTCGTAGGGGTTGGCGTCGACGCTGCAGCGGATGCCCGCGGGCAGTCCCGTGGCGACCTGCTGGACCTGGCGCAGGATCTCGCGCACCCGGCGCCACTCGCCGTGGCGCACCAGCATCTGGAAGCGGTAGCGGCCGCGCAGCCGTGCGATCGGAGCCGGAGCCGGGCCGAGCACTTCCCCGCCGAGTGCGGTTGCCGCCGAGCGGGCGATGTCGGCCAGCGCCGCGGCCTCGATCCGGGTGCGGGCCTCCTCCTCGCCGGAGAGCCGTACCAGGCCGAGGCGGCCAAAGGGTGGGTAGGCCAGGGCGCTTCGGTGGCCGATCTCCTCGGCGTAGAAGCGCTCATAGTCGTGGCGGGCCACCGGGCGGATCGCGTAGTGATCCGGCGAGTAGGTCTGGAGCACCACCTGGCCCGGTGTGCCTGCGCGCCCGGCACGGCCGGCCACCTGGGTGAGCAATTGGAAGGTGCGCTCGGCCGCGCGGAAGTCCGGGAAGTGGAGGCCGAGGTCAGCGTTCACGATGCCCACCAGCCGCACGCCCGGGAAGTCGTGGCCCTTGGCGACCATCTGGGTGCCGACGAGCACGTCGATGCTGCCGTCACCGAGGCCCTGCAGGACGGCTTCGGTGGCGCCGCGCCGGTTCGCGGTATCCCGATCGAGGCGCGCGATCCGCGCGTCCGGGAAGCGGGAGCGGACCTCTTCTTCGAGCCGCTCGGTCCCGATGCCGAGCAGGGCTGAATCTTCGGCACCACATTCCGAGCAATGATCCGGCGGCTTGGTCTCGTAGTCGCAGTAGTGACAACGGAGCCGCTGTTCGCCGGCATGGTAGGTGAGGGCGATGTCGCAGTTCTTGCAACGCTCGACATGCTGGCAGGCGAAGCAGGCGATCTGGGTCGAGAAGCCGCGCCGGTTCAGGAACAGGATCGACTGGGCACCGTCGCCTAACGTATCTCGCAACGCCCGCACGAGCGTGGTCGAGAGGATCAGCTTGCGACCGCGGGGCAGGGCCGCGCGCTCCTTCACCAGGTCGACAACGCGAACCGCCGGCAGCGGCCGACCCCCGATTCGATGGGCCAGCCGCAGGTGCTTGGCGCGGCCGCGGTCGGCGGCGAAGCGGGTCTCGAGCGAGGGCGTGGCGGAGCCGAGGATCAGCGGACAGCGATCCGCCTCGGCGCGACGCAGCGCGAGCTGTCGGGCGTGGAAGCGGAAGCCGTCCTCGCTCTTGTAGGCGCCGTCGTGTTCCTCGTCCACGACGATCACGCCGAGGTTGCGTACCGGCGCAAACAGGGCCGAGCGGGCGCCCACCGCGATCGGGGTGTCGCCGCGTCGCAAGCGCTCCCACTCGGCGAGCCGCTCGCCGGGTTTCAAGCCCGAATGGAGGATCGCGAGTTGGTCGCCGAAGCGCGCCCGCAGGCGGCCGATGATCTGGTGGGTGAGCGTGATCTCGGGCACCAGCACGATCGCCTGGCGACCGATGGCCAGCGCATCGGCGACGGCGCGCAGATACACCTCGGTCTTGCCCGAACCGGTGACGCCATGGAGCAGGAACGTCTCCGCCCGCCGCGCGCCGACCGCTTCACCAATGGCCCCGCAAGCGGCCCCTTGTTCCGCAGTCAGTTCGAGCGCCTTCTCGACGGAGGGCAGCGCCGATTTCAGCTTCGCAGTCTCGTGCGTGATCTCGACGAGGGCGCGCTTCTCCAGGGTGCGGACCAGCGCACCCGCCCTCGGGTCTTCCTGATTGAGGACGGAGACCGGTGTCGGACCTCGGCTGGCCAGCTCTCGCAGGAACGCTGCCTGACGTGGTGCGCGCGCGAGCAGCGTTTCCGCTTGCGCGAGATCGACGCCCGCGGCGAGGCCAGCGACCCGAACCGTGGCGGCCCGGACGCGTGGCCCGCGCTCGAGCAAGGTCTCGGCGATCAGCTTGTCTCCACGCAAGATCGCCACTGCTTCCAAGGTTGGAGCGGCGGCGCGCCGCAGCTCGGCCTCGGTCAGCGGCGCATCGGCGAGCGCCTCTAGAATCCCGCTGAGGTCGGCGGAGACCGCGCGACGCTCGAGCGCCGTGCGCCCGCGGGCCGTCAGCTCGAGGCCACGCACCGCGCGCGGCGCGGACCCCGGGGGCAGGGCAGCCGCCAGGGCGACCCCGATCGGGCACAGCACGGCCTCGGCCTCTGCCCGGAGAACGGCCAGGAGAGCCACCGCGAGGGCCGGCTCCGAGTCGAGTACGGCCTCTAGCGATCGCAGCCTGTCCGGCCGTCGCTCCGCATCCGGGACCGTTTCCACGATGATGCCCGTGTGCCGTTGGCGGCCGGCCGTGACACGCACGCGGTGGCCTGGCCGGGCGCGATCTTCCATTTGCCTGGGCACGGCATAGTCGAACAACGTGTCGACGGGCAGCGGGAGTGCTACCCGGACCACGCTCCGGACGACTTCCACGTCCGTCCGGACGCCGTTTTCGTCCGTCCGGACGCCGTTTTCGTCATCCGCCTCCGAGGAGAACCACCCCGCCATGGAACGAGTGTACCGGTCCGCGCCGCGGGGTCGCCGCAACGCCCCGCGTGCCGAGGTGAGGCTGCGCGGCGGGCGCCGCGAACTCCGGGTTGATGGAACCCATGCCTCGTCCTGGGCACCGGGATCCGAGGCCACTGGCTCCGTCTGGGATGCAATCGCCTGCGGCATTCTGGCGCTCCCTCCTGCCCGCCGGCGTCGGGTGCTGCTACTCGGGTTGGGCGGCGGAAGCGCGGCGCGCATCGTACGCGCGATCGCACCGCAGGCTCGGATCACGGGTGTCGAGATCGACCCGGACGTGGTCAAGCTCGCACGGCGCTGGTTCGATCTCGATGCCCTCGGCGTGAAGACGGTGGTGGCCGATGCCCGAGGCTTCATCGCACGCACCCGAGCGCGCTACGACGCGGTCCTCGAGGACTGCTTCATCGGAGCCGAACACGAACTGCGCAAGCCCGAAGGCATCCCAGAGCCCGCGTTCTCCCGCGTCGCCGCGCGGCTCCGGCCCGGTGGCGTGATCGTCAGCAATGCCCTCGACGAAGCACCCGCGGTCGCGTCGTCGCTCTCTCGACACATGCCCTCTGTCGTACGAATCGGGATCGAGGGCTATGAAAATCGCGTCTTCGTTGCGGGCCCGCGTTCTCTCGAGGCACGTCGCCTGCGCGCTGCAGTCCGCCAGAACCCGATCCTCTCGCCGACGCTCCCGATCCTGTCGTTCGAGACCCGTCATCGACGTTAGGGCAAGCGAGGATTCTTGGCAGGATCGGGAATCCCGAGCGTCGCAGGCGCCTAGCGGTGGGGTCGCAACTGCCGAGAACGCCACGCCCTCAGCTCGGCGACCAACAGGCCGACGGCCTGGTAGCGCTCGCCGGGATCCTTCTCGACGCATCTCATGCAGATCGCCTCGAGATCTGGTGGGATCGGACGGCCGGGCGCCCGTTCCGAGGGCGGCGGCGGTCGCTCTTCTCTCGCGCGTCGCAATACTTCCTGGGCATTGTCGCCCTGGATCATGGGCTCGAGCGTCAAGCTCTCGTACAACACGGCGCCAAGGCTATATACGTCCGAGCGCGGGTCGACGTTGCTGCGCTCGATCTGCTCCGGCGACATGTAGAAGGGCGTTCCCTCGACGCTGCCTCGGCCCGTGAGGGAAGGGTCGTCGAAGAGCGACCCGCGCGCGGGGGCCTCGGGGTCCTCGTCTTCATTCCAGACCTTGGCGAGCCCCCAGTCGATCAGCACGACTTCACCAAAAGGCCCCATCAGGATGTTGGCCGGCTTGACGTCGCGATGGAGCACGCCGTGGCTATGGGCGTAGTCGAGGGCGTTGCCGATCTGGATCAGGATGCTCACCAGGCGATCGACGCCGTAGCCCTCGATGAAATAGAACTCGGAGCTCTGGCAGCGGTCGATGACCTCGCGCAGGGTCGAGCCATGCATCAGTTTCATCGTGAAGAAATAGTGGCCGCGACTGTCCCGGCTCAGGTCGTAGGTCGGAATCGTATTCGGGTGCTGCAGCATTGCCGAGACCCGCGCTTCACGCAGGAAGCGTTGTTGCTCGACCGGATCGTCGGCCAGTTCCTTGCGCAGCGTCTTGGAGGCCACGATTCGGCTCAAATAGTAGTCGTGGCAGGATTGGATGACGCACTTGCCGCCGGTGGCGATCGTCTTGAACCGCGTGTACCGCAAGCCGCTGTTGATGACGTGTGAGGGCAGGTCGCGGTCCGTGTCTTCGAGATGGATGACCGGATACTCGTCGTCGGGTTCGGGGAAGAGCTGCATGAGCTCCCTTTTCCTGGGGTCCCTAGAATAGGGGAGAGTTCGCTTCAGGCGACGGGCCATCGCCGGCGCGCGATCGCGGCGCCTTCGCGTCGCGCTGAGGCCGCTACTCGGCCAGGAAGCCGAGCACGGTTTCGTTGAAGCGTTCCGCGGCCTCGGCGACCACGAGATGCGCGCCCTGGGAGAACGTCACGAGCCGCGCCTGCGGAATCTCGTCCGCCAGCTCGCGCGCCATCTTGGTCGGTGTTAGTTGATCGTACCGGCCGCAGAGGACCAGCGTCGGGTGGTGGATCTTGCGCACGCGATCCGCGCTGTCGTGGTTCAAACACGCGTCGCATTGGCGAGCGAGCAGGTCCGGTGCGATCGCGGGTGCAGCGCCGGGGAAGCTGGCCGACATCGCCTCGATCAGGTCGGTCTGCTCGAGCGTCTCGTCGCTGAGTGTCCAGAGCAGCCGTTCCTGTGAGAAGATCGGGCCCGGCGTTTCGATCTCGGCCATGGCGCGCCACTTCTCGAGCAACATGCGTCGCTTCGCGTCGGGTCGGGTGTAGGTGCCCACCAGGATCAATCGTTCCACTCGGCCCGGATGTCGCAGGGCCAATTCCTGCGCCGTCATGCCACCGAGGAACGCGCCCAACACATGGGCGCGATCGATCTCGAGCGCGTCGAGCAACCCGGCCAGATCATCCGCCAGGTCCGCGGTCGTGAACGCCCCGCCCGGGTCCTCGCTCGAGCCGATTCCCCGGTTCTCGTAGATCACGGTGCGGTGATGCTGCGAGAACTCGGGCACCTGGAGCGCTGACCACCCGGTGCAAGAACCCCCAAGCCCCATCACGAGCACGAGCGGCACACCGCCATGCTCCCCATGCGACTCGAAATAAACCTTCCGCCCCTCAACGATCGTCGTAGGCATCCAACAATCTTACGCCCCAACCCCGCCCGATCCCAACCACTAAAACCCCGAGCCCACGCTCGAAGGCGACGACTGACCTCTTCGCCCCGCCGCTCCCACGCACGCCGAGGAGCTCTTCCGGGGGGCCGACTGGCGCAGCGGAAATAAAGCGGAGCAAGCCCTTCGAGTACGCGCCCTCGAACGTCGCGATAAGCAACCGCAGACGGCGCGCGTTCGAAGGGTGCAGCGAGCCATTCCGCGGAGCCAGTCGGCCCCCCGGAAGAGCGGAGCCGCGCTACCGAGAGAGCCGCTTGAGGTCGGAGAGCACACCCTTGGCCACGGCTTTGAGTGTCTCGAACACCCCTTCGCCGCCCTGTGCACAAGCCTCGAACTCCACCGCACCCATGGTATTGAGCTGGCGGCGCATCTCGTCGAGCGGCGCCGCATTCGGCAGGTCGCGCTTGTTGTACTGGATCACGAACGGGATCTTCTCCAGTTCGTAGCCCTGTTCGCGCAGGTTGATCCGGAGGTTGTCCATGCTCTCCAGGTTCGCCTCCATGCGCTCGATCTGGCTGTCGGCCACGAACACCACGCCGTCGACACCCTTCAGGATGAGCTTGCGGCTGGCGTCGTAGAAGACCTGACCTGGAACGGTGTAGAGGTGGAAGCGCGTCTTGAAACCGCGGATCTGGCCGAGGGCCAGCGGCAGGAAGTCGAAGAAGAGCGTGCGCTCGGTCTCGGTCGCGAGCGAGATCATCTTCCCCTTCAGGTCGGGGTTGGTCTTGTTGTAGATGAACTGCAGGTTGGTCGTCTTGCCACACAGGCCGGGCCCGTAGTAGACGATCTTGCAGTTGATCTCGCGCGACGAATAATTGATGAACGACATTGGAGTCCCGGGTGCCCGCCTGCGTCAGTCTGCGAAGAGGTTGTCGATGTCGTCGTCGGTGATCTCGTTGAAGGGGCTCTGGCCACCACCCGTGGCCTGCTCGGCCTCGGCCTTCTTCTGGATCATCTCGAAGATCTTGCCCATCTCGGCGCCGGCCTTCTTCACCCGCAGGCGAACCAGTCCGAGGGAGCTGCGATCGTCGAAGATGACCACGAGGATCATCCGCTTCGCCACCAGCGTGACGTGCAGGTTGTCCCGCGCGCCCTGATGGAAATGCACCGGGAAGTCCTCCTCCCCGATGATCTTGGCCAGACCGCCCGTCGCCGCGATCGAACCGGCCGTGAGCGATGCGAGGCTGGTCGTGTCGATGCCACGGACCTCGCCGGCTTCGGCGATGAGCTGACCGTTCTTGTCCACGATGAAGATGCACTTGGCGTTCGCATCGCGAACCAGGCGGCCGATGACGGCAAGAATCTGCTTGTGATCCTCTTCGTACATCACCAGCTGTGTATCGAGCATAGTTCGCTCCGCTTCGGTCCGATTCGTGCCGTTTCGGCAAGAGCCGTCGTAACTGCCCGGGAAGACATGACTCTTGCGAGCCACACTAACGGCCGCCTGGGCACCGGGCAAGCAGCCCCGGCCCCGAGATGATCGGCGGGTGGGCGCGGCGGCTTTAGGGCGGAGTTCCCGGCGGCCTCAGGAAGTCGATCTCAGCCAGCTACGGAGATGTCGGGAAACGACCGGATGGATCAGATAGCCGGTTCCGTGGTGCGGGTTTGCCTTCCCGTCACGGACCGCGAGGTTGTAGATCGCTTCGTCCTGGAGCGAGCGAACCAGACCGAAATCGACCATCTCGTGATAGTCGTTGGCGAGGCCGGAATCGTGCGAGATGTAGTCGTCCTCGGCGGCGACGTTGACCCATTTGCGGATGTTGGTCGGGTAGCGGCGGATTCCCGAAACCGAGGCTCCCTTCAGGTTCTTGCGCACGCTGCTGTCGCCGAGCGGGCTCCCCAGCGTCATCAGCAAGCTGAGCGGGGTGCCCCGTTCCCGCAGATGGGCGTACTCGGCATAGTGGGAGAACTTCCAGAGGGTGTCATAGGCGATCATCGTTCCGAGACTGTGCGAGATCAGGGCCACGTGGTTCTCGGGCTTCTTGAGCTTCTTCTCGAGCTCGAAGGTGAGCCGCCAGCGGACGCTGCTGCCCCAGGGTCGGCCGGTGTTCCAGTAGTGGGCCATGTCCGGCGCCACCGAGCCCACCAGGTTGTCGCCGAGCCCCAGGAACGAGAGCGGTCCACTCGCGAGATCGGCGAGCCCTTCCATCAGCCCGTTGGCACCTCGAATCTCGTTGTACCGCTTCTCGGAGAAGCCGCGTTGGGGGATCTCCTCGAGGGCCGCCAACGCCTTGCTTCGATCCGCCACGTCGCGCGCCACGTCGTAACGCTTGCCACGACTGCGGAGGAAGTCGTTCGACAGATCGCCGTAGTAGACGAACGTCTTCTTCGCCTGATCGAACGCCGCGAGGGTGTCGCCGCCCGGGTCGTCACGGGCGATCCCGAAACGAAGGGCCGAGAGCCAGTTGCGTTTCAGCTCGGCCTTCTCGGGTTTGAAGCTGCGGCCGTGGATCAGCACGATGTGGTTCGCCATCGCGTCTCCCCTTCTCGAGTGACGGTTCGGTCTGCGAGGTTAGCCCGGGCGCGGGCGGGGGCTGACCCGAATGGGTCGGTCCCTGGTTAGTCGAGTTCGCGCCGGTTCTGTAGCGAACGTCCGACGGTCACGTGGTCCGCGTACTCGAGATCTCCGCCCATCGGCATGCCGTAGCCGATGCGCGTCAGCCGCACGCCGGTGGCTCGCAGGCGGTCGCCGAGATAGTGAGCCGTCGCATCGCCCTCGGCGTTCGGATTGGTCGCGAGCAGGACCTCCTTCACGCCGTCCGTCCGCACGCGACCCTCGAGCTCTGTGATGCGCAGATCCTCCGGGCCCACGCCATCGATCGGCGAGAGCGCGCCGCCGAGCACGTGGTAGCGGCCGGGCCAGTCTCCGGAACGTTCGATGGCGGCGCGGTCGGCCGGTTCTTCGACCACGCAAAGGAGCTTTGCGTCGCGACGATCGTCGCGACAGATCGGGCACGGTGAGACGTCCGTGAGATCGAAGCAATGCTCGCAGAGCACGATCTCGGACTTCACGCGGACCATGGCGTCGGCGAGTTCGGTGACGAGCCGCTCGGGGGACGAGAGCAGGAAGAAGGCCAGACGGGTGGCGGATTTCTCGCCGATACCGGGCAGTCGCTTCAAGTTGGCGACGAGTCGTTCGATCGGGGGCGCGGTCTTCATTCGCCGTCCGGGTTCCCGCCGAACAAGTTCGCGCCGAGACCCGCGAGCCCCGAGGCCTTTTGCATTTCGTTCTGCACCATGGCCTGCGCCTTGGCGAGCGCCGCGTTGACGGCGGCCGCCACCAGGTCCTGGGTCATGGTGCGGTCGCCGCCCTCGAAAACACTCGGTTCGATGCGAATCTCGACCACGCGCAGGCCGCCGGTCACGACCGCCGTGACCATCCCGCCGCCGGCGGAAGCCTCGACACTGCGAGCGGCCAGTTCCTGTTGGAGTTGGCCGAGTTTGCCTTGCAGCGCCTGGGCCTTCCCGAGCAGGTCCTTCAGATCCGGGGGCTGGCTCACGAGGCCGAGCCCGGCCCACGTTCGGGGACGCGCTCGGCCGAAGGGCGGATCTCGAGGATCTCGGCCCGCAGCACATCGAGGGCGTCGTTCACCGCCGGGTGCTGGAGCGCTTCCTGTCGCTGCCTGCGGGCGTTGGCGGCAACCTCGGGCGAGGGCCCGGTCTGGCTGCCTTGCTTCGGCGCCTCGGCGTTGCGTCCGAGTTCTTCGATCGTCACGCGGATCGGATGGCCGAAGAACTGCGCGCAGACCTCTTCGAGTTCCTGGGTCCGGTTCTCGAGGCGACGGGCGGCCGTGCTGGAGCGCAACCCGATACGCACGAGTTCGGCAGTCTGCTCCAGGAGTTCGCCACTCTCGAGGGCGGCGAAGAGGCCGCGATTGATGTCCTGGCCGAACGCGCAGAGCCGATCGAAGGCGGTCGCGAGCGGCGCGCCGGCCGCGGCGTTCCCCGATGTCGCCGCCGGTGCTGCGGGGGCTTCCGGTTCGGGCGTCGGTTCGGGCGCGACGGGCGCCGCGGCGAGCGGAGTCGAGACCTCCTCGGCTACCGGCGCGCTGGTCTTCGCTGCCGCCGATGCACCGCGAGGGGCCGCGGCCGGTTTGCGCGGCGTCGCCGCGCCGCTGGCTGCTGGCCGAGCACCACCCCCGCTGCCGCCGCCCGGCCTGCCGCCAGCAGCGTCGCCCCGCAGCCGCTGTTCGAGCGCATCGATGCGCGCGAGCAGGCCCTCGACCTGATCGCCGGAGGGCATCGTGGCGAGGCGGACCACGGCCATCTCGAGGACGGCGAAGGGATCCGGCGCCCAGGCGAGATCTTCCTGTTCGCGCAGCAGGGCGCGGAACATCCGCCGCAGGCGCGGTTCTTCGCTCACGCCGGCGAGTTCGGTCAACTCCTTGACGTCGGCGTCGGCGCCCTCGACGAGCCCGCGGTCCGGTGCGACCCGCAGCACTACGAGATCCCGAAGGGTCCGCAACAACTCGGTCCCGAGGCGCTTGGCGTCGACGCCGGAATCCCAGGCTTGACCGCAGGCTTCGAGCGCCGCGCTCGTGTCGGCTTCGATGCAAGCGCGCAGGATTCGTACCAGGACCTGGCGGTCGATCAGATCGAGCACTTCGGCAACGCGGTCGTCGGCGATCTCCGTGCCGCCGAAGGCGATCAGCTGGTCGAGCAGCGTCTGCGCGTCGCGCATCGAACCATCGCCGGCGCGCGCGATCGCGAGTAGCGAGGGTCGTGAAATCTCGATCCCCTCCGCCTTGGCGATCTCGGCCAGATGCGCGGCGACTTCGGCACTAGGAATCCGCCGCAGGTCATAGCGCTGGCAGCGCGAGACCACGGTGAACGGAATCTTCTCGGGGTTGGTCGTGCAGAATACGAACAGGCTCTGCGGCGGTGGCTCCTCGAGGGTCTTGAGCAGGGCGTTGAAGGCCGCGTTGCTCAGCATGTGGACCTCGTCGATGATGACCACTTTGTAGCGATCACGCGCCGGGTTGTACTGCACCGATTCGCGCAACTGCTTGACGTCATCGATGCCGCGATTGGACGCGCCATCGATCTCGAGGACGTCCATCGAGGAGCTCTTCGCGACCTCGGTGCAGGACGAGCACTTGCCGCACGGCTCGGCGGTGGGCCCCTCGGCGCAGTTGAGCGCCTTGGCGAGCAGCCTTGCGGTCGTGGTCTTGCCGACCCCGCGCGGGCCGGCGAAGCAGAACGCGTGGGCGATGCGGCCGCCGGTCAGGGCATTGCGCAGGGTGGTGACGACAGCATCCTGTCCGGTCACTTCATCGAAGCTGGCCGGTCGGAACTTGCGGGCGAAAACCAGGTACGACACGTCGCTGCTTTACCGGATGAGGGGATGGGATTCCGCCGGGGATGGCGGCTGGCGCGATGCTACGGTTGATCCTGACGTGGCGTCAACCGTCGGCTGCTCGGATCGGGCGGGTTGAAAGAGTGAAGGAAGGTCGTGCACCCCCCGTTGTGGCGGCCGGCCCAGGCGCTTCGACGACACGGGCTTACCAGGTTGGCTGCGGCACATATCCTCGGACTTACCGTTGCTTCCTTCCGGACCTGGCGG